>CANMWJ010000051.1 GCA_947501565.1 uncultured Marinobacterium sp. | reverse complement strand
GTCCCATAGGGGGTTCGAACCCCTGTTACCGCCGTGAAAGGGCGGTGTCCTAGGCCACTAGACGAATGGGACGCAACTTCAGATCTTTTCAGATCCGACTCTGAATTGCTTCAGATATTTCTTCGTTGAGATTGGAGCGGAATATCGGGTTCGAACCGACGACCTGAACCTTGGCAAGGTCCCGCTCTACCAACTGAGCTAAT
>CANMWJ010000050.1 GCA_947501565.1 uncultured Marinobacterium sp. | reverse complement strand
GTCCCATAGGGGGTTCGAACCCCTGTTACCGCCGTGAAAGGGCGGTGTCCTAGGCCACTAGACGAATGGGACGCAACATACAGCTCTTTGCAGAGACCGACTCCAGCTGCTGCTGAAGGTTTTTTCCCGAGATTGGAGCGGAATATCGGGTTCGAACCGACGACCTGAACCTTGGCAAGGTCCCGCTCTACCAACTGAGCTAATT
>CANMWJ010000049.1 GCA_947501565.1 uncultured Marinobacterium sp. | reverse complement strand
CCAGCGTCGATGTCTGCAACGATTGGCACTACGTGCGTTTCGTGGTTGTCGATCTGGCTCTGGATGTCAGCTTCTTTAGCTGCATCGCCCGCTTCGCGTGCTTTGTCCAGTTCACGGAACAGGCCACCCAGTTCACGTGCGTCAGCCTGACGCAGGAAGGTGTACAGCTCTTCTACCAGGCCAGCAACAGAGGTTTTTTCGTGCATGGACTGGTCTGG
>CANMWJ010000048.1 GCA_947501565.1 uncultured Marinobacterium sp. | reverse complement strand
CCGTATTGGTTTGGCTCCGCAAACATGGCAGGCTAAATTGGTCTAAAGGAACACCAATGGACCTTGCCAACACGATGTCTGATAAACCCTTAAAGCCAACACCAGAGCAACGGATCAAAGAGCTTGAGCAGAAGCTGGCTGAAGTGCAGCAGAAAGCGGATTTCTTTGAAGCCGTGGTTGATGTCCTCAAACGCGATCATGGGATCCGCGTAGTAAAAAA
>CANMWJ010000047.1 GCA_947501565.1 uncultured Marinobacterium sp. | reverse complement strand
GGAGCGGTAGTTCAGTTGGTTAGAATACCTGCCTGTCACGCAGGGGGTCGCGGGTTCGAGTCCCGTCCGTTCCGCCACTCTTAACCTTCGGGTTGAGGACTCTTTCACAATGTGCCGTGAGAGTTTTAATATGGTCAACCTTAGTGGGCGTATAGCTCAGTTGGGAGAGCGTCTGCCTTACAAGCAGAATGTCGGCAGTTCGAGCCTGTCTACGCCCACCACTAAGGAG
>CANMWJ010000046.1 GCA_947501565.1 uncultured Marinobacterium sp. | reverse complement strand
CGAATTATCTGATCAATTTGTTAAAGAGCGTCGCTTGCGTTTCGTCTCAAGCGAGGCGCATATTTTACTGTGCGCCGTGTAAGTGTCAATCGTTTTTTTAAGTTTTTTTTCGTTAAGAAAAGCTTAAAAAACAGAGGCTTACACTTAATAGCAAAAAACCCCGGCCTCAACGAGACCGGGGTTTCCGTAATAAGTGCTTGGCGATGACCTACTCTCACATGGGGAAGCCC
>CANMWJ010000045.1 GCA_947501565.1 uncultured Marinobacterium sp. | reverse complement strand
GGCAGGGTGATCAGGTGGTGGAATACGTTCGCTTCGCGAGCAGTATCAGCCTGGAACGTCTTAACACGTGCATCAGCAGCATCAGACAGTTCAGAACCGTCGTATTCAGCAGACATCAGGTTGTCACGGTCGTAAGCAGAAACGTCTTTGCCTTCAGCAGCCCATGCATCGTAAGTCTGCTGACGGAAGTTCAGCGTCCAGTTGAAAGATGGGGAGTTGTTGTAAACCAGTTTCGCATTCGGGTGTACTTTACGTACGTC
>CANMWJ010000044.1 GCA_947501565.1 uncultured Marinobacterium sp. | reverse complement strand
TAGCTCAGTTGGGAGAGCGTCTGCCTTACAAGCAGAATGTCGGCAGTTCGAGCCTGTCTACGCCCACCACTAAGGAGTGGTAGTTCAGTTGGTTAGAATACCTGCCTGTCACGCAGGGGGTCGCGGGTTCGAGTCCCGTCCGTTCCGCCACTTCCTCTCAGAGTGCCGAGAGGATTTTAAATGGCCAGCCTTAGTGGGCGTATAGCTCAGTTGGGAGAGCGTCTGCCTTACAAGCAGAATGTCGGCAGTTCGAGCCTGTCTACGC
>CANMWJ010000043.1 GCA_947501565.1 uncultured Marinobacterium sp. | reverse complement strand
GCCGTGCTTCTTGTGTACGGCTTGGTACCGCTTTGAACAGTACTGTATGCCCCTATCAGAATGGTGGATGAGCCCTTCACTTCCCTGATAACCGCGCAAGGCTTTCTGGTAAGCCGTAACGACAGACTCTGCTTTCAGATCACCATGTACGTGATAACCAACGATTTTACGTGAGTACGCATCCGTCACCAGGCTGAGGTAGGCTTCGCCATGCCGCACGGGTAGATACGTAATGTCAGCTACCCAGATCTGCTCGGGCCGCTTGGCTTTCACTTGCCCTGCATCCGGCTTGAGCAAGTTTGGGTGGCACCAGAAGCGATGATGGCTGTG
>CANMWJ010000042.1 GCA_947501565.1 uncultured Marinobacterium sp. | reverse complement strand
AAAGAAGCTGACATCCAGAGCCAGATCGACAACCACGAAACGCACGTAGTGCCAATCGTTGCAGACATCGACGCTGGTTTCGGTAACGCTGAAGCGACTTACCTGATGGCTAAGCAGATGATCGAAGCCGGTGCTTGCTGCCTGCAGATCGAAAACCAGGTTGCTGATGAGAAGCAGTGTGGTCACCAGGACGGTAAAGTAACCGTACCTCACAACGACTTCCACGCTAAGCTGCGTGCACTGCGTTACGCTTTCCTGGAACTGGGTGTTGACGACGGTCTGATCGTTGCACGTACCGACTCCGAAGGTGCTGGCCTGACCAAAGAGATCGCTGTAGTTAAAGAGCCAGGCGACCAGGGTGACGTATACAACTCCTTCCTGGACGTTGAAGAAGTTGCACCAGAAGACACTAAAGAAGGTGACGTACTGATCAGCCGCGACGGCAAACTGGTTCGTCCTAAGCGTCTGCCTTCCGGTCTGTACCAGTTCCGTTCCGGTACTGGCCACGAGCGTTGCGTATTCGACTGCATCGAAGCGATCAATGCCGGTGCTGACCTGCTGTGGAT
>CANMWJ010000041.1 GCA_947501565.1 uncultured Marinobacterium sp. | reverse complement strand
CGTAAACTGCTGCACCTGTTGAATACAGAGACGCAGTTAAAAATCGGTAGGGATAAACTCTTTGAACTGCTCAGGGAACGCCGTTTGCTGGTTCGGCGGCGCAGGGCATATCACAAGACGACGCACAGCAATCATCGTTTCTGGTGTCACCCAAACTTGCTCAAGCCACATGCAGGGCAAGTGACAGCCAAGCGGCCCGAACAGATCTGGGTAGCAGACATTACGTATCTCCCGGTGCGGCATGGCGAAGCCTACCTCAGCCTGGTGACGGATGCGTACTCACGCAAAATTGTTGGTTATCACGTACATGGTGATCTGAAAGCAGAGTCTGTCGTCACGGCTTACCAGAAAGCCTTGCACGGTTATCACGGAAGTGAGGGGCTTATCCACCATTCTGATAGAGGCATACAGTACTGTTCAAAGCGGTACCAAGCCGTACACAAGAAGCACGGCGTGCGGTGTTCGATGACGGATGGTTATGACTGTTACCAGAATGCACTTGCGGAGAGGGTGAATGGGATATTGAAAGGAGAGTATCTGCTACGCAAGCCCGAGGATTTAGAACAGGCAGCGAT
>CANMWJ010000040.1 GCA_947501565.1 uncultured Marinobacterium sp. | reverse complement strand
GGCTTGCTGGTCTGGATCTTCAGTGGTCGCCAGATGAAGTTGCCGTTCGGTGAACAGATCCGCTCCGATCATGAGATTCAGGTATTTGCCGCGCTGGCGATCTGTTTCGGTCTGGCGTTGTTGACTGGGGTGCTGGAGCTATCAACGGCGTTGGGTGCCTTTATCGGAGGCATGCTGATCTCGGCTGCACGTGAGACCCAGTGGGTTCACCACAAGCTGGAGCCGTTTAAAGTGGTGTTCGTGGCGCTGTTCTTCCTGGCCATCGGTATGAGTGTGGATCTGGACTTCGTGCTCAAACACTGGTGGCAGGTGAGCCTGGTGGTGATCGCAGTGTTTGTTGTCGGTACGTTGGTGAATGGGCTGATTCTCCGCTGGCTAGGTTACAAGTGGCGGGAAAGCTTTTACGGCGGCACCGTGCTGGCGCAGATTGGAGAGTTCAGTTTTGTGTTGGCGGCAGTGGGGTTGCAGGCCGCGATTATCAGCGATACAGGTTATCAGCTGGCACTGTCGGTCATATCGATGTCGCTGCTGTTGGGGCCGGTATGGATCAACCTTGGGCGCCTGTGTTTTCGTCCGGTGATCGATGACCTGTAATCCTGGGTTTCAGCTCAGGAACTATGATGTAACAGTATACTGAGACCGGCGATTTGGCCGGTCTCGTTTCAGGAGAGCTGGCTGATGCCGGAGATGGAAAGTATTGCAGCTGTAAAGCAGCTGGTTCTGGATCACAAGTTGATCACCACCATACTGTTTGTGGTGCT
>CANMWJ010000039.1 GCA_947501565.1 uncultured Marinobacterium sp. | reverse complement strand
GTACGCTTAGTTCTTGATTTCATAACACCTTCCGATTTGATGATCGAAAAGTGTCAACGTTATTCAGGACGGGACAGTTAAAACAAAAAGGCCGTAGCAGATCACTCTGCTACGGCCTTTTTGTTTTCCGGGATGGCGCTGTTATTTGAAGCGCAAAAAGTTCACCAGCTTTTCATCGTTAAAAGCGCGACCGAGTGTATCGGCAACCAGAGCGTTCATCAGCTCTTCGTTATCGGCAGGGGTAGGCGTGTTGACGAAGGTACGGGTCATTTGTGTGGTGTATCTACCGGTGTAGAAACGGTTCCCCTTTTCAACTTTAACGCGGATCTCTGAATCAGCAGCGACTTCCTGCACCACTGCTTTTTCCATGGACGCGTTGTAGTTCAGCTTGTCGAGGTACACCGTCAGTACAAATCCACCGCTGCTGAAGTTGGTCACACCCATGTCTTCTAAAGCGTGTTCTACCGCATGCGTCAGTGATTCCTCTGCATCGGTAAGAGAAAGCGGAGCTGTATTCTTCAGGCGGTCGATGCGCTGGCCCACCAACGCGGATGCACGTGTATCTTCAATCCGGACCTCAACGCGTGTGTTAACAGGGAGTGGTTTTGACGCGGAAACCTCCGGGTGCAGTTTCAGATTCTGAGCGGGTAAGCCGGTACAGCCTGTAAGAACAGTAATAGAGAGAAGGGCAGCAAAAAGAGACTTGAACATAAGGTTACTCCATGTCAGGAATTAGCAGGGGTTCCAGCGAATCTATATAGTCGGCCAGCGAGTCCGCAAGTTTACGCAACGGTTTCTTACCGGGTTGCTCAAGCAGGATCTCGCCGGATTCATTATCGATACTAAGAAAATAATCGCCATCAGGTTCTGTGCAGGCGAAGAAAAATGTCAGTGGGCGTTTCTGTTTCTGGACCGCCATTGCATGCCCAATGAGGTTGCTGCGCAGGCGCTCCAGGTCCTCTTCGTTCCAGACCTGCAAAAGGCTGAGTTCGCCATCGCTTGCCCGGGCGGGGAGGGGATCGGACCAATAACGGCTGAAGTATGCAACCAGATCAGGATGGACCTCAACCTCCAGCGCGTTGCCCAGGCGTTCAAACATATCCTGAGGTTCAGTCTGTCGAACGGGTCGCCAGGTAACTTTTGTGCCGTCCTGTACCGTTTCTGTGTAACAGGCGGATGGCCATTTCGCATCGTAGACGGTGAGCGGTGGTTTAGTTTGTAGTTGTTGCTGCTTTTCGATAAAACGATCCAGCGCAGCAGTCACAGAGTGTGTAGACATAAAATCCTGAGTTCGGGATAAGACTGTTGGCCTTACTCTATCCTTATGGATTTCAGTTGTTCAAGCGCTCTTTGTGTCTGGTGACTGATAGACTTGGCCGGTTTTTAGGCGTCTTAGTGCGTAAATTGATGGTTAAATAGCCATGACTTGAACAGCATTTGAACAACCATAATTTTATGTGATTTTTTTTACATAAACGTTTGACAAGCCAAGCAAAAGCCGTAAAATTCGCACCTCGTTACGGGGCAGTAGTCACTGTAGCGGCGGACTGGAGCGGTAGTTCAGTTGGTTAGAATACCTGCCTGTCACGCAGGGGGTCGCGGGTTCGAGTCCCGTCCGTTCCGCCA
>CANMWJ010000038.1 GCA_947501565.1 uncultured Marinobacterium sp. | reverse complement strand
CTCTTAAGACTGAGAACTGATGACGAGGCTCTACGGAGCTGAAGTGGTTGATGCCATACTTCCAGGAAAATCCTCTAAGCTTCAGATTATGATGCGACCGTACCCAAAACCGACACAGGTGGTCAGGTAGAGAATACTAAGGCGTTTGAGAAAACTCGGGTGAAGGAACTAGGCAAAATGGTGCCGTAACTTCGGGAGAAGGCACGCCGCTGACGGTGATGAGATTTACTCTCTAAGCTGTTGGCGGTCGAAGATACCAGGTGGCTGCGACTGTTTATTAAAAACACAGCACTCTGCAAACACGAAAGTGGACGTATAGGGTGTGACGCCTGCCCGGTGCCGGAAGGTTAATTGATGGGGTTAGCATTAGCGAAGCTCTTGATCGAAGCCCCGGTAAACGGCGGCCGTAACTATAACGGTCCTAAGGTAGCGAAATTCCTTGTCGGGTAAGTTCCGACCTGCACGAATGGCGTAACGATGGCCACACTGTCTCCACCCGAGACTCAGTGAAATTGAAATTGCGGTTAAGATGCCGTATACCCGCGGCTAGACGGAAAGACCCCGTGAACCTTTACTATAGCTTCACAGTGGACTTTGATATTACTTGTGTAGGATAGCTGGGAGGCTTTGAAGCATGCACGCCAGTGTGTGTGGAGCCAATCTTGAAATACCAGCCTGGTAATGTTGAGGTTCTAACCCAGGTCCCTTAGCGGGATCGGGGACATTGTGTGGTGGGTAGTTTGACTGGGGCGGTCTCCTCCCAAAGAGTAACGGAGGAGCACGAAGGTACACTCAGCATGGTCGGAAATCATGCAATGAGCGTAAGAGTAGAAGTGTGCTTGACTGCGAGATAGACACATCGAGCAGGTACGAAAGTAGGTTCTAGTGATCCGGTGGTTCTGTATGGAAGGGCCATCGCTCAACGGATAAAAGGTACTCCGGGGATAACAGGCTGATACCGCCCAAGAGTTCACATCGACGGCGGTGTTTGGCACCTCGATGTCGGCTCATCACATCCTGGGGCTGAAGCCGGTCCCAAGGGTATGGCTGTTCGCCATTTAAAGTGGTACGCGAGCTGGGTTTAGAACGTCGTGAGACAGTTCGGTCCCTATCTGCCGTGGGCGTTTGAGATTTGAGAAGAGTTGCTCCTAGTACGAGAGGACCGGAGTGAACGAACCTCTGGTGTACCGGTTGTGATGCCAATTGCATTGCCGGGTAGCTACGTTCGGACGGGATAACCGCTGAAAGCATCTAAGCGGGAAGCCTCCTTCAAGATGAGATCTCACTGGGACCTTGAGTCCCCTAAAGGGCCGTTGAAGACTACGACGTTGATAGGCTGGGTGTGGAAGCGTTGCAAGGCGTTAAGCTAACCAGTACTAATTGCCCGTGAGGCTTGACCATATAACGCCAAAGGCGTTTGGTGGCCGATTGATGATTACACCGAAAGCGGTTGTACAGCGTACAAAACACAGAATTACGTAAAACTTGAATCAGATCCTCAAGTTGTTAGCCAGTTTTGCTTGGCGACAATAGCAAGGTGGAACCACCCGATCCCATCCCGAACTCGGAAGTGAAACGCCTTAGCGCCGATGGTAGTGTGGGGCTTCCCCATGTGAGAGTAGGTCATCGCCAAGCACTTATTACGGAAACCCCGGTCTCG
>CANMWJ010000037.1 GCA_947501565.1 uncultured Marinobacterium sp. | reverse complement strand
GCACGCATGCGCGCAGCAGATTCTGGGTTGATGGCATCCCAAGGGCTACCGGCATTCGCTTTCAGTGCGGAGATGCTGTCGATATCTTTGTTCAGTGTAGACATGGTTAATCCTCTACAGTGTGACCTGTTAGGCAATGATTATAGTTATAGGGTTGGAGCCGAAGCCCCTTCCAATTCCCTTGACTCAGTTCTTATAAGAAACCCGCTCAAGAGCAAATTTCTTTGCCAGTCCCACTATTTAAAAATAAAGGCGGTATGGCGTTGTTGGAAAGCATAATGCGTGTCCTTCACGTGAGCGTCAATGCGCATTTGTGCGAAGCAGCAAAACTGTAGTTTGACTACATGCCGGCTTACGAAAGGCGTGTAAATTCACTACAAGGTATGATTTGAATTAGGAGTGGTGAAGCCCTGTATTTACAGGGTCTTAAGGGGCTGGGTCGGAAGTTCTACAGACTTTAGTCTAGCGTCACTTTGATAACTTTTACAAGAAATGTAGTTATAAGAATGTATATTTTAATGACTAAAAGATCTTAGTTTTTCTTTACTACATTTCTATTAAAAGTGCGGTAATTCAATGGGTTATGGTTGTTTTTTTGCTCGGTGTATTGGTTTTGATCTCAAACTGAGGATCAAAAGGTGGTGGGCTGATGATGTACTGAGCCTTATGTCGCTTGATGTTTAAGCAGTAGTAAAGGGGATTGGGTTATTTATGGTGCAATTAAGAAAAGCTAAGGCGCGTATCATGCTCAAATAGATTGATTACGCTAGTGCACAAATATTATGCCTGTTTGGTACTAATTAACCGTTCAACCTGGCTGTATATCTTGTCAATAACGCAGATTTAAGCGTAGATGCTGATATTGGCTTAGCGGTGATTAATGAAGTGAGTAGGGAAGGCATAGTGAATGCTAGAGTCGTGATGAATAATCTGGTGAATAGTTTGAGGCCGCAGATATCACCGGACATAAAAAAGGGCGCTTACGCACCCTTTATCGAAAAGTTTGTTATCTAGCGAGAGCTCATATGCAGCGCACTTGGCTGCAGATCAGGCAGTAACGGTATCAACGCAGGAAGCGTCAATATCATCGTCAAAATAGGCCATACCCAATTTATGAAGGTATTCCATTCGGTCGGCCTTGCCCAAGTCGATTTCTGGAGCAGTGAAACCATTTGCCTCATAGATCGCAGCTAGGTTTGCAATAAAGTGCTCACCCTCTTTCACCAGCAGCAGGCTGGCAGCGCCTACATCGGGTTTTACCCGGGTATTCAGTTCTTCCGGGAATGTCACGGCTAATACGACCGGTTGTTCATTTCCTTCAATGCGCACGCTGCGGTTTCGTACCGTTTGCTCCGCCCAGTAATACGCCAGCTCTTTACTTTGCGTCAAAAATACCGGTTCGACGGTTTCAGTGTAGCTATTACCGATAGTCGCCATGGTTTTCTTCGCGGCAGCATTAAGCGCTTGATCACCCGAGCGCTTTAAGCCTTGCTCTTTGATTGAGTCAACCAGCGCCGATGAGGTGCCATGATACCAAGTGTTGCTGGTAGCAAAGCCTTTTTGGGTTAACAGATCTTTAGCGTCTTTAAGAAAAGCAGGTGTATCAGTCATATTCGAAATCACTTAATCGGTTTGCAGTAGAAAGCATGCTAGAAATTCTAGCGTAAAAAGCTATTAGCTTCTTTAGTCGGTTAGGCGGCCTGCGAATAAATCCGGGGCTTTCAGCCTATGCGCGGCTTCCTCAGAAACAACCCTATTCATAAAAAAGGCGACACCTTATATAAGGGTCGCCTTTATGTCCAGAGATGGGAGCCGCCCTGATAAACCAGAGCGGTTTCCTTAAAGCGGCTTTCGCTTAGTTGAACTGGTTAGAGGTGTTTTTCGCACCACCCGCTTTCAGCGCGTTCTCACCAGCAAAGTATTCTTTGTGG
>CANMWJ010000036.1 GCA_947501565.1 uncultured Marinobacterium sp. | reverse complement strand
GAGGGTTACGAGGGTTACGAGGGTTACGAGGGTTACGAGGGTTACGAGGGTTACGAGGGTTACGAGGGTTACGAGGGCAGGATAGATGAATAACAGACCCAAAGACCAAACACCTGCTAAAGACATTTGCCTGGCGAAAACCACTATAAGGTGCATAAAAAAAGGCCAACACGAAGTTGGCCCAAAGGATAAAAACAACAAAAGGCCGGACAAACCGGCCTTGTAAGGCTTACACCAGATCCCCAGAAGGGGGTGGGTATCTGGTGCGAACGATCAAGTAATTAGAACTTGATGCGCATACCTGCCAGCATGTCCAGATCCAGGTCGCTGCTGTTGTCCACATCAGAGATCTCAGCGAAGATGCTTACGTTCTTCTGAGCTGGGAACTTGTAGGTTACGTTCGCGTATACCTGAGTTTCGTCAGCAGTAGAGGAAACTTCTTCTTCAGTCATACCTACAGCGATAGTAGTAGATTTAGACGCCTTGAATTTTGCAACTACGTTGTAAACTGCCAGGTCGGTAGTACCGTTATCCTGAACACTGTAGTCTGCAGCCAGAGCTACAGGACCCAGTTTAGTCGCAGCGCTAACACCCCAAGTGTCTACGTCGCCAGCAGTCTTGTCGATAGACTGGTAAGCAGCAGCCAGCTCTACACCAGCAACTTCAGTTGCTGCGAACAGCTCGTAAGAAGCATCGCCAGCGGAGTCTTCACCTTCAGCTTCCAGCTCAGTGGAAACAACCAGAGTGAAGTTGTCCATTTCTACGTCCATGCGGATAACGTCGTCGCCGTCAGTCTGGCCAGCAGCGTCAAACGCATCTTCAGATACAGCGTGCTCGTAAGCACCTTCTACACCGAACTCGTCGGAAGCGTTGTTCTGCTTACCGATAGCTACTGCAGCGGAACCGAAGTCCAGACCTACGTAAGCTTCTTCCAGCTTGTCGCCCTTCTGCTTGCCTTCAGCAGCATCTTTGAAACCGAAGTCCAGCTGACCAAAAGCTTTCAGACCGTTACCCAGATCGTAAGTTACAGAGTTTTTCAGTTCCAGGTCGTCAAACTCAACTTCTGCATCTTTGGTTTTAGAAGCGTTATCACGCAGCTGAACCTGCCAGTCGCCTTTCAGCTTGTAAGTCAGGCCTTTACCTTCGTAGATAGTCGCAGCGTTAACAGTGCTTGCAGATACAGCAGTGATAGCAGCAGCCAAGATCAGCTTTTTCATTTCCTTTTCTCCAGATAAAAGAACTAAATATTTTTGAAATTAGTAAATTTTGAGCAAAGCAATCCATGCACCCATTTCGATGGGCGAAAATCCAAATTAAAACTTTTACTTTATTGCGATATCTTTTAATGCATAGAAAACATCGCTTTAGAATCTGCGTTACTGAGCAAGCCAGGCTTTAAATCGCTTGCGCGTTTCTGAATCTGCCTGGTTGTACCAATATTTCAGCATCTCTTCGGGCATATTCGCTGCTTCTTCACCCGCTTGCTCAACGCTATTATTCACTGGTTTTTTTACAGGTTGATTTCCGTAAAATGCAGAATAAGTAGATTTTTGTGTTTTAAGCGCTGCCGGTGAGTTAGTTTGGTTAAACTCAATCAGCTCACGCTCATAGTCACGCGCCAACTGAAAGCCTTCCTTGACCAATGCCGCAGACTGGAACTCTATGGCGCTGCCCGTTGCATCTGACAAACCCCATGCAGCGCTATTCTCAAAGCGCTCCAGGTCTCGCATACTGCGGATAACAGGCACACTCAAAGACATATCTGTTTTGGAAGCTTCAAAGCGAAGCACGAATGCTTCGGTGCTTTCCAACTCATAATCATCTGCCGATGTCTTTATTTCCGCTGCGTATTTCACAACAATCTGGTTCTGACCATCAGGCAACATCACGTAGCCCGAATCAGAAGATGCTTCAACTCCATTTAAAGCCAGCATCGAAATACCTTCGCTCAGGTTTAATTTAATATCTGCGTTTACATTCGCTGAAGCCGCTACAAATAAGGCTCCCAAGATAAAACCTGAAATCTTCATCGACATCTCAAAAAACTAGAACTCTGAACTTAATTTTTAAATATCACTCAGATCCCTTGAGTGAATTTAATTCCCGCCACGAACGGCACGCATATTAGGCCGATCCTGTTACGCTTATGTTACGCGTACGTTACTATTTAAATAACAGCACAGATATCCGCAACTGGTACCACCTACCCCTGTACCTAAGACCCACCCCCTTCGATCCATAGAAGTATTAGGCTGATGCGTCTTAACGATGCGCAATTCTCGCACCACAAAAGAGAATAGTCAATCTTATTGATAACGATTTGCATTATGTTTTGATTATATATTTATCACACCCTTGGATACGCAAGTACAAGGCACTAAAAAACCGCGCTTTGTGCGCGGTTTTTAGATACTTCTTCTTGATGGCCCCTGTTATTCAGTACGCTCATCGTACTGAGAAGGGGTAAAGCGTAAGACACGCTCTTCCCAATCATCATCGAAATCCCGTACCGGACGGATTGTGTCGGCTGTTACGCTTCCCGCAAAAACTACCGCTGCCAGCAGCCCCATGAATGACTTAACTATGTATTTCATTGCTCTGCTCCTCGTTTTATCCACAATGATAAATGTATGAACATTCAATGAATCCAAGCTGAAAAGTCGACTATTGCACACTAGGTGTCACATAAAGTTCATCTGGGGCATGTTGGAGAGACTGGAAATAGGCAGGGCTTAACCAGCAGATAGACAGGCAGACAGGAAAACCCACGTCCAACTGAGTGATGGCAAGCACCTGTATCAGACAGGTGCAGAAAAGCAAAAACCCCGGCCTCATCGAGACCGGGGTTTCCGTAATAAGTGCTTGGCGATGACCTACTCTCACATGGGGA
>CANMWJ010000035.1:0-2500 GCA_947501565.1 uncultured Marinobacterium sp. | reverse complement strand
TGGTGCCTTCGGGAACGCAGTGACAGGTGCTGCATGGCTGTCGTCAGCTCGTGTTGTGAAATGTTGGGTTAAGTCCCGTAACGAGCGCAACCCTTGTCCTTATTTGCCAGCACTTCGGGTGGGAACTCTAAGGAGACTGCCGGTGACAAACCGGAGGAAGGTGGGGACGACGTCAAGTCATCATGGCCCTTACGTGTAGGGCTACACACGTGCTACAATGGCCGGTACAGAGGGCCGCGAACCTGCGAGGGTAAGCTAATCTCAGAAAACCGGTCGTAGTCCGGATCGCAGTCTGCAACTCGACTGCGTGAAGTCGGAATCGCTAGTAATCGCGAATCAGAATGTCGCGGTGAATACGTTCCCGGGCCTTGTACACACCGCCCGTCACACCATGGGAGTGGGTTGCACCAGAAGTAGCTAGTCTAACCTTCGGGAGGACGGTTACCACGGTGTGGTCCATGACTGGGGTGAAGTCGTAACAAGGTAGCCCTAGGGGAACCTGGGGCTGGATCACCTCCTTAAACGATTGCTGAGTCCTGGCAAGCGTTCACACGAATTATCTGATCAGTATGTAAAGAGAGCGAGAAGGTTACTTAGGTGACTGGATTATAGGCTTGTAGCTCAGCTGGTTAGAGCGCACCCCTGATAAGGGTGAGGTCGGTGGTTCAAGTCCACTCAGGCCTACCAACTTTATGTTCGCATAAGGTTGCGCTTAATCGATGGGGCTATAGCTCAGCTGGGAGAGCGCCTGCTTTGCACGCAGGAGGTCTGCGGTTCGATCCCGCATAGCTCCACCATTCATTAAGACGACTTAACGGATGGATCCCAAAGAGTTTTAAAACATAACTCACTCAGAAGCGTCTGACTGACTTATCTTTTAAAGCTTTTTTGCTTTAAACGCTCTTTAACAACTTAGATTTGATTCAAATTTTATTGATTGTTTTGTACTGAGTACAAACGCCAATAGGTAGTAATCGTTACGAATCGGTCATTAGATCAGACCCCTTTGGGTTATATGGTCAAGTGACTAAGCGTGCACGGTGGATGCCTTGGCAGTCAGAGGCGATGAAGGACGTTGTAACCTGCGATAAGGTTCGGGGAGCTGGTAAACAAGCTTTGATCCGGACATTTCCGAATGGGGAAACCCACCTGTTTACAGGTATCTCTTTACTGAATATATAGGTTTAGAGAGGCGAACCCGGGGAACTGAAACATCTAAGTACCCGGAGGAAAAGAAATCAACCGAGATTCCCTAAGTAGCGGCGAGCGAACGGGGATTAGCCCTTAAGCAATCTTGTAGCTAGTAGAACACTCTGGAAAGTGTGGCCATAGTGGGTGATAGCCCCGTATACGAAAGCTTATAGATTGTGAAATCGAGTAAGGCGGAGCACGTGAAACTCTGTCTGAACATGGGGGGACCATCCTCCAAGGCTAAATACTCCTGACTGACCGATAGTGAACCAGTACCGTGAGGGAAAGGCGAAAAGAACCCCTGTGAGGGGAGTGAAATAGAACCTGAAACCGTGTACGTACAAGCAGTGGGAGCCGTTTTCGGACGGTGACTGCGTACCTTTTGTATAATGGGTCAGCGACTTAATTTTAGTAGCAAGGTTAACCGTTTAGGGGAGCCGTAGGGAAACCGAGTCTTAATAGGGCGTTCAGTTGCTAGGATTAGACCCGAAACCGAGCGATCTATCCATGGGCAGGTTGAAGGTCAGGTAACACTGACTGGAGGACCGAACCGACTGTCGTTGAAAAGCCAGCGGATGACTTGTGGATAGGAGTGAAAGGCTAATCAAGCTCGGAGATAGCTGGTTCTCCTCGAAAGCTATTTAGGTAGCGCCTCGTGTCTAACCATGGGGGGTAGAGCACTGTTTCGGCTAGGGGGTCATCCCGACTTACCAACCCGATGCAAACTCCGAATACCCATGAGTTCAATCACGGGAGACACACGGCGGGTGCTAACGTCCGTCGTGAAAAGGGAAACAACCCAGACCGCCAGCTAAGGTCCCAAAGTTCATACTAAGTGGGAAACGATGTGGGAAGGCTTAGACAGCTAGGAGGTTGGCTTAGAAGCAGCCACCCTTTAAAGAAAGCGTAATAGCTCACTAGTCGAGTCGGCCTGCGCGGAAGATATAACGGGGCTAAGTATGACACCGAAGCTGCGGATGCACTTTGTGCATGGTAGAGGAGCGTTCTGTAAGCCGTTGAAGCGGAAGCTGTAAGGCACCGTGGAGGTATCAGAAGTGCGAATGCTGACATGAGTAACGATTAGGGAGGTGAAAAACCTCCCCGCCGGAAGACCAAGGGTTCCTATCCAACGCTATTCGAGGTAGGGTGAGTCGGCCCCTAAGGCGAGGCAGAAATGCGTAGTCGATGGGAAGCAGGTTAATATTCCTGCACCGCTCATAATTGCGATGGGGGGACGGAGAAGGCTAGGCCAGCGCGGCGTTGGTTGTCCGCGTTTAAGGTTGTAGGTTGAGAGTTTAGGCAAATCCGG
>CANMWJ010000034.1 GCA_947501565.1 uncultured Marinobacterium sp. | reverse complement strand
AATACAAAACGCCCGATGAAGTGCATCGGGCGTTTTTAACCTGAAATAGTGTCAACCTATATCAGGACAAGACAATCTTCTTGCATGGGCGAGAAGGCGGCTTTTTTTCGGGAAGAGAGCTACGAAAACCGATAACGTTTGGGCAATTAGCTGGCAGTGTTAGAAAAGCGGTCGAGTTACTAAATGAGCGCGAATGCGGCCGAACGGAAAGGCCTGATGCCTTAATGAGCATCACAAATAATGTTATTCAGCTTTATCGCACATCAAATATCAATTTGCCTAGGTTGTCGGCGCCTCTCTTTCCTTTATCTCTCTTGTCCGAAGTGTTTTTTGAAACGTATCTACGAATGGATGTCTGGGCGAACCACACGCTATTGCCTTGGCCTCTGGCACGTATCGAGAGGAAAAACGGTATGTAGAGGGGGACTTCGGGTTTCCAAACAATCAGAGCGAGAGAGGATATGAATAGAACTATCAGCGGCATCGTGGAATGCTGGACTTTGCACGATGTTTCGAACGATATTAAGACGGGGGTATGTCCGCCATACCAGGACGTGATACCCATCTTGATGACAGCGCTTGTGGTTGAAGATTACAAAGGTCGCTTCCCTGCCGGGACTGCGATGCGGTCGAGTTGGCTCACAGGGTTCAATCTCCAAGATATGCAGGTTTTTACGTGTAACAGTGTGTATCAACTGAAAGGGATAGGTTTCTTCGTGAATGGCTATCCAGGTCGCTACGACTTAGAGGTGGGCAACGCGATGATGAAAATCGCCGCGCTTAACGGTGACATCGCACCGCTCTCGTCCCGTATTTTGCATTGATGAGCGGAATCGGCTCCGCTGTAAGAAGCAATGACTGTTGTGGGGATTGGGCAAAATGAAGGGGATTAGAAGGGGGCTGACTTGATATGGAACTAGAGCTAGAAACACTTCTTGCAGCGCGTTTTCCTATCTACGATCGGCAGTATTCGAAGGGCACTATTTTCGGCGATTGGGGGTTCGAATGTGGCCCAGGCTGGTTGCCGTTGTTTATCACATTGGCCAATAAGCTCAATGAGATGGGCGTCAAGCCAGATAACATTACGGTACGACAGATCAAAGAAAAGTTCTGGGCACTGCGACTGTATGTCGACGTACCCGCGTATGTCGATGATGAGATCAGCGCACTAATTGATCAGCTTGAACAGGAATCTTCGAATATTTGTGAAGCCTGTGGCGAGCGAAAGCCGTCCCACATGCGTAGGCATGAATGTGATCCTGCGCGGCTGAGTTTGGACTACCAGCGCACACGGTTTTTGACTCAGTTAGCTACCGGAGATGGCGTCTAGTCATTCTACACAGATCCCAATTATTTCCCGTCAGTTGCCCATTGCGCACGGTTGCCGGATTGGTTAAACCGTTGGGCTTTAATTGATCTACCGGTCATTGATAGGATTATTGCCCTCAAAAGGGCGCTTTTACAAAGCGCGCCCGCCGCTACGAAATTGGCTCAAAGCATCAAGCTCTTCTCGAAATTAGCTTCGCAATTTCTGCGATCCAGCTTGACCCTTTTCACTCAATATCTTCACTCAGGGCAGGGGCTCTCACCCCTCTCCGCTCGTTCCTCGCTGCGGGGGATTCCGTCGACGGTACCCGCCGAACGCCCCCATACTTGCAGGGGCAAGTATGTTGTAGATTTTGAGGGCAAGTAAAGTAATCCTATCTATCCATTCAGGCCTGACAACGTGGGCATATAATATCTGCCATCCTAATGTCCTTAATCTTATCTGCATTCCTTAGAGTTAACTATGTGAGTTTACGAGGGCGTAGTTCATTCAATGCAAAGCTCACAGAGACTGTATGGGCGTTATCATGGCTCATTGCGGCTCATTAGATTAGACATTTATTTCTGCATAGGCACAGACTTTGTGCCATGGAACAAAACTCAGGCATGTCTCTGAGTTACCGTACAGGTCGGACGATGATAAAAGCATTTTTTTCGTTGGAGGTGAAAACGGGGATACCACATTGGTTTGCCCCGCCTTTACTGAACAGTAAGAGCTTACATATTAAGTCTCAGCAGTTATACCTTTCTATTGATATGAACATCTAGCTGTGGGAAAGCAATCTCAATACCAGCCTTTTTAAACTTCTGAGCAATCTTGGTATTCACCTTATGTGTCATCTCCAGTCGGTCAGACATAGCGTTGACATGAAGACGCAACTCCATGTTCAAAGTGCTATCTGCAAACATGGTAAAGAAGGCCTCTGGTTTTGGATCTCGCAGGATTCGTTCTTCTTCAAGTGCAGCCTCAATCAACAGCTTCCGTGCTAATTCAGTATCTGACCCATATGCAACTCCGACTCGAATCACAATACGGGTGATAGAATCAGTCAACGACCAGTTGATTAATTGCTGGGTAATGAATGTTTTGTTTGGGATGATTACCTCTTTACGATCCCAGTCTACTATCGTTGTCGCTCGAATCTGTATTTTAGTAACAGTGCCCGTCAGGTTATCAATAGTCACTGTGTCACCAATCCGGACGGGCTTTTCGAACAAAATAATTAAACCGGATACAAAGTTTGCCACTATCTCCTGCAAACCAAAGCCAAGCCCAACGCCAAGCGCTGCAACCAGCCACTGGAGTTTGCCCCACTCCAATCCAAAGCTGGCAAACGCCCCCAACACACCGACCATAATCAAAACGTATTTGATCAATGTGCTTATCGCGTATCCCGTCCCAGGTGTCAGCTCCATGTTTCTGAGAATCAACAGCTCCAGAAGCCCAGGCAGATTGTATGCAGCCAACATGCTTAAACAGAGAATGACGACCCCAAAAAACACCGATTTGAGTGTAATTTGGCGCGCGGTTTCGCCGTCCTCTGAAAGCGTACGCCAAAGCTCTACATTATCCAATGCACCAAAGAATGGTAAAAGTTCACCCAGCAGCCCCCATAACATCGCTGCAAGCACGACGACAGTAGCCGTTTTCAACAACGTACGAGAATGCTCCGATACGGTCTGCAAATTCAGATAATTGGTTTCAAGAGGAGGTTCCTCCTCTTGTTTTTCCCTGGCTGCCAGTATTTCCGCTCTGCGCGCTTTCGCCCTATCAAACTCCAATCTACGCTCTGAGATTAATACCAATCGCATTCCCAGCTTGTAAAACACCAGTGCAATCAAAAGCACCATCAGCATCTGAAGAACCGCGTAAACCATAAAGTTAACGGTAAACGTATAACCTGTAATGGTCATAGCAAGCATCGCCAAGTTGAATAGAACCAGGATGGAGATCCAAATTTCGGATTTAGACCACCAACTAGACGATTCAGTCAGCTGATTAAGTTGTTGCTTTACCCGCCACAGGCTAGCCCATAACAATAGGATGCTTGATATCAAAGCCAGCATAACTAAACGCAGGGGCCCGGAACGTATCTCATCGGAATCAATATTCCATAGGTAGATGAGAATTAGTAACAGTGGTAAGCCGAGAACATAGAGAATACCCAAGCGATGGCGCAAAGCTCTTACCAGGATATCGCTGATTGCAAAGTGAGCGGCAAAGAGACCATCAGGCGCCTTTAGCCAATTACGCAGACTGTGAATAACCCAAGTTGCCACAGCTGCAGCAATAAGCATGGTAGAAATCGTTTCTGCATCCTGGTGACCGGGATTGATTAGAGATCGACTGGCGACCCACAGTGTAAGTGGCAGTGGAAGTGCGGTAACAACTGAAAGCAACATTGTTTGTAAGCTGTGGTGAAACCTGTCATGTACCACGTTCCCAATTTGCTGCCCCCAACGTTTACGCTGAATACGGTGATATCGGCTTAGCCAGAGAATAATGCTGACCAGGAAAAACAGCATAATCAGACGTAAAGCTGCTGTATGATCGGTTCTTAATAATTGATCCGCCTGTTCGGCATTCCAGCGCTCCAGAGTCTGCCCGATACCTATAATGATTTCCTCAGGCCACTTCAGATTGATTGGGTTGGAGACTGGATTCCACAACAACTGTTTCGTCAGCAATTCGCTGTTGGTTTCGATCTGCTGATTTATCTGTTTTTCTATACTGAGTAGCTGGTTCAGGATACTCACTTGCTGAGCATACGCATCGTTCAAGCGTGCTATCAGGCGTAACCGATCCTCAAGTATATCCCGGTAGATTTGCTGTTGATTATCATCCAATTCTGCCTGAATTGATGCCGGTACCTGGCTCCGCTGAGTAACCGCATCATGCTTTTTCTGCTCTAACAACGTGGTCTCCAATCGCAAGAGATTGATCGCATTAGCAGTTTGGCGGGTATCTAAAGGTTCTCGGTTATTGAAGATAAAACGTCTTTGCTCTGGGCTTACATGACTAACCTCTAGCTCCAATTGTTGAGCGATAGAACGGAAAGTACTGCTTAGTGACGTTAGTCGCTGCTGTTGCAGGAGGCGTTTTTTATCTGTTTGCCCGATAAAGCGCAACAGCGTACGCAATTCCGTAGACAACTGCTGGTTTTCATTATATGCGTTCACCAGAACAGGCGGAGCCTTAGACTCTGTCAAGTCGTCATCTAGCTCCTGCTGGGTTTTGTCAGCTTCACTTTGCTGCCGAGACTGTTTGAGGTCACTAAGCTGTTCGCGAAGAGAAATCTGCTGCAGGCGCTCGTTCTCCAGTTGCTGCCAGATAATTTGCGCAATCTGAATACGATTAGGAAGTACTAATAACTCTAATTCCAACGCCTGTACACGCAGCTGACGAACTGTAAACTCGTAACTCGCCAATTGCTGACGCAGTTCGCCAAAATCTGCTGGTTTTGCACCTTCAGAGACATCCAGTGACAGTTTAAGCCCGGTCAGTTCTTCTCTAATCGTCTGCTGACGCTGCTCCGCAAGTGATTTCGCTTGCTGTTGCAGCGCCATATCGCGCTCAAGTTCAAGTATTCGTGCATTGATAGAAGTAAGTCGTTGAGTTAGCTCATCTTCAGTTAGCTGCTCAGCACGTTTAATTGCGATGGTTGGAGGCCCTTTATCGAGTTTTGATTGCTGCTCCTTTATTTGAGTAGGCTGGCTATCGATCTCTTTTTGTAAAGAGCTAATCTGGATCTGTAACTGATCAAGGCTTTGCAGAGTAGTGATACTTTTAATTAACAGTTGTTTTCGTACCCGGTCTGCACCGTTATCACTTTCACCAATCTGCTCAATCTGTTGTTGGAGCCTTCCAATATCCGTTTGTATATCTGCGAACGCTATCCCCTGGGTATGAAAGACTAAAAAGCACAGCGTCAGTAAAAGAGCGTAAGGTCGGAGCATAAACATTCCTTGGGACTCAGTTTATCCAATGTAATCTTATGTGAAGTATTTGGTTTGAAAGAAGTTTACGAACATAATTCCCGTGTCGTTCTCGAAACGACTAGCACCACAAACAGTATGGTGGTGATCAACTTGTGATCCAGAACCAGCTGCTTTACAGCTGCAATACTTTCCATCTC
>CANMWJ010000033.1 GCA_947501565.1 uncultured Marinobacterium sp. | reverse complement strand
AAAATACAAAACGCCCGATGAAGTGCATCGGGCGTTTTTAACCTGAAATAGTGTCAACCTATATCAGGACAAGACAGTGTTTGCAGGTTTCTCAGGCGATACGTAGTTTGTAGTCGATCACCTTGAGGTAGTCTGCTTCCTGCTGCAGATCCGCTGCGGTCAGTGGGTGGTGTTCCAGCCAGTTGTCCGGAAAGCTGAGGATCAGTTTCTTGCCTTCAGCCGTGAAGGTGATGGCTGGCAGGCGGCTGGTGCCTTCGTTACGGTTAAGCAGTACCGCAAGGCGCAGCAGAATGCAGAGGCGTTTGTATGGCTCCTGCATCTTCTTCGGCAGCTGCTTGAACTCATCCTTAGGAAACTTGCGACGGTGGCCGCGGGCGAGTACGGCGACCAGCTGCTGGTCCAGCTTGGTAAAACCGGGCAGGTCGGAGTTGTTCAGCAGGTACGCGCTGTGTTTGTGGAACTGGCTATGCGCAATGGTCAGGCCGATCTGATGGGTACGTGCCGCCCAGCTCAGCATGTCGTGGTATACCGGTTCCTCAAGGTGCCAGCTGTCTTTGACCTGAGCCCAGCCCACTAGAGCGGTGGTTTCAATGCGCTCTGCATGGTGCAGATTGACGTGGTAGCGGTTCACCAGTGCGTTGATGGTGCGCTCACGTACATCTTCATGGTGCAGACGACCGGTCATGTCGTAGAGCAGGCCTTCACGCAGGGCACCGTCGGAGAAGTAGAGCTCCTCGATCCCAAGCGATTCAAAGATGCCGCACAGGATGGCGATACCGGCGGGCAATACGGCACGGCGCTCTGGTTTGATCGATTCTATATCGATATCCGATACGTTGTCGTAAGACAGCAGTTTCTGCTGCAGGGCGTTGAGTCCCTCGGCGGTCACCGCTTCGGCGGAAAAACCACAGCTGATCAATGCATTACGTGCGGCCTTGATGGTGCCGGATGACCCGACACAGCTGCTCCAGCCCAGCTCGCGGTAACGACTGCGGATTGATAGCAGTTCCTGCATCGCGGCGGTTTTGGCTTTGTTGAACCGACTTTCGCTGATCTCACCATCCGGGAAAAAGCGTTTACTGAAGCTGACGCAACCCATGTGCAGGCTTTCCAGCTCCTGGGGTTCAAAGCGCTCGCCAATGATGAATTCGGTACTGCCGCCGCCAATGTCGATCACCAGGCGTTTGCCCATATCATCCGCTAGGGTATGGGAGACACCGAGATAGATCAGGCGGGCCTCTTCGCGACCGGCGATGATCTCCAGCGGAGTGCCGAGAATGCGCTCGGCCTGTTCCATAAATTCGTTGGCGTTCTTCGCTTCTCGCAGGGCGTTGGTACCCACGATACGTACCGCACTGCGTGGTAGCGAAGTAATACGTTGGGCGAAGCGGCTCAAGCAATCCAGCCCGCGCTGCTGCGCTTCCTGGGAGAGGTTTTTGGTGTGATCCAGTCCCGCAGCCAGCTGCACTTTTTCCGACATCAGGTCGATCGCTTTCAGCTCGCCTTGGGTGTGGCGGGCGACGACCATGTGAAAACTGTTGGAACCGAGGTCTATGGCTGCCAGGAGGCTCGAGTCCTGGCTTTTATCGTTCGCAGAGTCCTGCTCGAGCATGCGTACGGTGCCTCAAATGGTTTAGCAAATTTTGGCTGTAAGGGTACCAGAACTGGCCTGCCAGAACATGCGAAAACAGTATGATGCGTGTTATAGAAATAGAAGAAATTGATCTGACATAAGTGCCGGTAAAGGCGCCCCGGCGGTGTCCAACCATGGTGTAAGGTGGTTACCAAATGCTCCTTGGGGGTGTTATCATGATTCGTCTTACTATTTACAAATGCACCAGGTACATTGGAGAAAGTATCCCATGAGCGAGAACATCGTAAACGTTACCGATGCCTCTTTTGAAGAGGAAGTCCTGAAAGCCGGAGGCGCGGTACTGGTTGATTACTGGGCAGAATGGTGCGGACCATGCAAAATGATTGCACCTGTCCTGGAAGAGATCGCCAAGGATTACGAAGGTAAGCTGAAAGTTTGCAAACTGAACATCGACGAGAACAACGAAACTCCGCCGAAGTTCGGTATCCGTGGTATCCCAACCCTGATGCTGTTCAAAGACGGCAACGTGGAAGCGACTAAAGTGGGCGCTCTGTCCAAGTCCCAGCTGGCCGCGTTCATCGACAGCAGCCTGTAAGTACAGGGTCTTGAAAATGTGGTGTTGACGAAACACCACATTTTCTCCTACATGCTATAGACAGCATACGCACAACCTTTTATAGTCTCTACATCGACAGCCCGTCAGCGTCCTTTTTGACGGTGGTCCTGTCTGGTTTCTAAATCTTCCCAAAATTCATCCATCCATTCGAAACAAAGCCTTGTGCTGCGTTCCCTTAGCTTATGAATCTTACTGAATTAAAAACGAAAAGCGTTCCTGAACTGCTGGATATCGCCAAAGGTATGGGCATGGACAACCTCGCCCGTTCCCGCAAACAGGATGTGATCTTCGCCATTCTGAAGAGACACTCCAAAAGCGGTGAAGATATCTACGGCGACGGTGTCCTGGAAATCCTGCAGGACGGCTTCGGATTCCTCCGCTCAGCCGACTCTTCCTACCTCGCCGGTCCAGACGACATCTACGTTTCCCCCAGCCAGATCCGCCGCTTTAACCTTCGCACAGGCGACACCATCGCCGGTAAGATTCGTCCGCCTAAAGAGGGTGAGCGTTACTTCGCGCTGCTGAAAGTTAACGAGATTAACTACGATAAGCCGGAAAACGCCAAGAACAAGATCCTGTTCGAAAACCTGACGCCGCTGTTCGCACAAGACCGTCTGCGTATGGAGCTGGGTAACGGCAGTACCGAAGATATCACCGCGCGTGTTATCGATCTGGTTTGCCCGATGGGTAAAGGTCAGCGTGCTCTGGTGGTTTCTCCACCTAAAGCCGGTAAGACCCTGATGCTGCAGAACATCGCTAACAGCATCACCCGCAACAATCCGGAAACCCACCTGATCGTCCTGCTGATCGACGAGCGCCCGGAGGAGGTGACCGAGATGCAGCGTACCGTGCGTGGTGAAGTGGTGGCATCGACCTTCGATGAGCCGCCTTCCCGTCACGTACAGGTTGCCGAGATGGTGATCGAAAAGGCCAAGCGCCTGACCGAACACAAAAAAGATGTGGTGATCCTGCTGGACTCCATCACCCGTCTGGCCCGTGCTTACAACACCGTAATCCCATCCTCCGGTAAAGTACTGACCGGTGGTGTGGACGCCCACGCGCTGGAGCGTCCGAAGCGTTTCTTCGGTGCAGCACGTAACATCGAAGAGGGCGGCAGCCTGACCATCATCGCAACGGCGCTGGTAGACACCGGTTCCAAGATGGATGAGGTTATCTTCGAAGAATTTAAAGGTACCGGTAACTCTGAAGTTCACCTGGACCGCAAAGTGGCAGAGAAGCGCGTATTCCCGGCGATCAATATCCGTCGCTCCGGTACCCGTCGTGAAGACCTGCTGACCTCTGAAGACGAACTGCAGCGTATGTGGATTCTGCGTAAGCTGCTGGATCCGATGGAAGATTCCGCCGCGATCGAGTTCGTGATCGACAAGCTGAAAGACTTCAAGACAAACGACGAATTCTTCCTGTCGATGAAACGGAAATAACACCGTTTTCGTAGAAAAGGGGTAAGCATTCGCTTGCCCTTTTTTGTGGCTGTTAGATAGGTTATTTGCATGGCGACACCAAAGTACAAAGACCTGCGCGACTTTATCCAGATGCTGGAGGCGCGTGGTGAGCTGAAGCGCATTAAGCAGGAGATCGATCCCAATCTTGAGATGACCGAGATCTCCGACCGCACCCTGCGTGCGGGCGGTCCGGCCCTGCTGTTTGAGAATCCCAAAGGTTACGATTACCCGGTGCTGGCGAACCTGTTCGGTACGCCTGAGCGTGTAGCGATGGGTATGGGCGAAGAGACCGTCGAAGCCCTGCGCGAAGTCGGTAAACTGCTGTCCCAGCTGAAAGAACCCGAACCACCCAAAGGCATGAAAGACGCCTGGGAGAAGTTGCCGGTGTTCAAGCAGGTGCTGAACATGGGGCCGAAGGTGGTCAAGAAAGCGCCTTGCCAGATGCATGTGATCGAAGGCGAGGATGTTGATCTGAACAAGCTGCCGATCCAGACCTGCTGGCCGGGTGATGCCGGTCCTCTGGTGACCTGGCCATTGGTGATTACCCGTGGGCCCAATAAAGAACGGCAGAACCTGGGTATCTACCGTCAGCAGCTGATCGGCAAAAATAAGCTGATCATGCGTTGGCTGGCACATCGTGGTGGCGCGCTGGATTTCCGCGAGTGGAAAAAAGAACACCCGGGCAAACCGTTCCCGGTAGCCGTCGCGCTGGGCGCTGATCCGGCGACGATTCTGGGTGCAGTGACGCCGGTACCGGATACCCTGTCGGAGTATGCCTTTGCGGGTCTTCTGCGTGGTGGTAAAACCGAAGTGGTGAACTGCATCGGCAGTGATCTGCAGGTGCCCGCCAGTGCCGAGTTTATCCTTGAAGGTTATATTGATCCCGACGAGATGGCGGACGAAGGTCCGTTTGGCGACCATACCGGTTACTACAACGAAGTGGACAGCTTCCCGGTATTTACCGTGGAGCGTATCACCCACCGTGATCGTCCGATCTACCACAGTACCTACACCGGACGTCCGCCGGATGAACCGGCGATCCTGGGTGTGGCACTGAACGAAGTGTTTGTGCCGATCCTGCAGAAGCAGTTCCCGGAGATTGTGGATTTCTATCTGCCGCCGGAGGGCTGTTCCTACCGCATGGCGGTCGTGACGATGAAAAAACAGTATCCGGGACACGCCAAGCGGGTGATGCTGGGTGTCTGGTCTTTCCTGCGCCAGTTCATGTACACCAAGTTTGTGATCGTGTGCGACGACGACGTCAATGCGCGCGACTGGAACGACGTGATCTGGGCGATCACGACCCGTATGGACCCACAGCGCGACACGGTGATGATCGACAATACGCCGATCGACTACCTCGATTTCGCCTCGCCGGTTTCCGGTTTGGGTTCCAAGATGGGGATGGATGCCACCAACAAGTGGGAGGGTGAAACCACCCGCGAGTGGGGCGAACCGATCAAGATGGACGACGCTGTGAAAGAGCGTGTGGACGCCATCTGGGATGAACTTGGCATTTTGTCATGAGTGATACGGGGTTTCAGCTCAATCTCGAGGGGCAGGTAACGCCGTTTGAGATCGACGCCAATGAAACCCTGCTGGAAGCGATTGAGCGTGCGGGTTACCGTATGCGTAAGAGTTGTCGCAACGGCGTTTGCGAGGTCTGTGAAGTTGATCTGCTGGCGGGTAAAGTCCAACAGCGTTATCCACAGGCCATACTACATAATAATAAAAGCGCCGCGGAACGGGTCAGGGTGCTTGCGTGTACGGCAATACCTCTGACCGATTTATGGGTGAATATTGAAGGGCTTAAAGCCCCCGGAGAGCAATCGGTGAAGAAACTGGTTAGTGATATTAAAGGGATCGAGAAACTGAATCACGACGTCTACCGTGTGCGCCTGCAGTTGCCGGCTACCGGTACGTTGGCGATAGAGTTCAACGCCGGTCAGTATCTCGACATCATTCTGCCAGATGGAAAGCAGGCTTCATTTTCCATCGGCTCGGCGCCCGAGCAGGGGCGTGATCTGGAACTGCATATCCGTCATATCGCGGACAGCGAGATGTCCAACGCGATCATGGCGCACCTGCAGAACGAAAAAACTGTGGAGCTGGAGTTACCGAAAGGAGATTGTTTCCTGCAGGCTAAAACGCTGGACCCGGATACCCGCTTTATCTTTGCGGCGGCCAGCACCGGCTTTGCACAGGTGAAAAGTGTGGTGGAACACCTGCTGGCCAATCAGGTGCCAAATCCGATCCACATTTACTGGGGCGCACGTATCGAAGAGGATATGTACCATGAGCGTCTGCCGCAGCAGTGGGAGACGGAGCACGCCAACGTCACTTTCGTGCCGGTGGTAAGCGAACCGGAAAACAGCCCGAACTGGAACGGCCGCACCGGACTGCTGCCTGAAGCCGTGTTGGAAGATTTCAGCGATTTTGATGACGTTGAGATCTTCGCCAGCGGTTCTCCGGCGATGGTGTACGCGCTGCTGGATGCGGCTGAAACACGCGGTTTTAACGAAGCGGATATGCACTCCGACGTGTTTGTTTACGCGCCACGCAGTTGAGCGTAAATAGCGGATAAAAAAAAGGCCGGTAGGTTTCCCCTACCGGCCTTTTTTATTGCTTGTGTCCCGTCCTGAATAACGTTGACACTTTTCGATCATCAAATCGGAAGGTGTTATGAAATCAAGAACTAAGCGTAC
>CANMWJ010000032.1 GCA_947501565.1 uncultured Marinobacterium sp. | reverse complement strand
GTACGCTTAGTTCTTGATTTCATAACACCTTCCGATTTGATGATCGAAAAGTGTCAACGTTATTCAGGACGGGACAACAGGCACAAAAAAGCCCCGCAATGCGGGGCTTTTTATTTCAGCAGGTAAGCTGACTTAGCTTACTGCGTCATCCGCTTCCAGATCACGCATGGACAGCTTGATACGACCACGCTGGTCAACATCCAGGACTTTAACCTTCACGATGTCATCCAGTTTCACGTAGTCAGACACTTTGTCGATACGCTTGTTAGCAACCTGGGAGATGTGTACCAGACCGTCTTTACCCGGCAGGATGTTCACGAATGCACCGAAGTCTTCGATACGTACCACTTTACCTTCGTAGATCTGACCTACTTCAGCTTCAGCAGTGATCGCAGTTACGCGATCGATCGCGTTTTTAGCGTTCTGCTTGTTGTCTGCGTAGATGCGAACGGTACCGTCGTCATCGATGTCGATCATCGCACCGGTCTCTTCGGTCAGGGCACGGATAGTCGCACCACCTTTACCGATCAGATCACGGATCTTCTCTGGGTTGATCTTCAGCTGAGTCATCGCTGGCGCGTTGTCAGGCAGCTCCGGACGCGCGTAACCGATCACTTTAGCCATCTCACCCAGGATGTGCTTACGTGCGTGGTAAGCCTGCTCCAGTGCGATCTCCATGATCTCTTCGGTGATACCGGTGATCTTGATGTCCATCTGCAGCGCAGTTACACCGGATTCGGTACCCGCTACTTTGAAGTCCATGTCGCCCAGGTGGTCTTCGTCACCCAGGATGTCGGTCAGGACAGCGAAACGCTCGTCTTCTTTCACCAGACCCATTGCGATACCAGCAACCGGTGCTTTCAGCGGCACACCTGCGTCCATCATGGACAGGGAAGCACCACATACGGAAGCCATGGAGCTGGAACCGTTGGATTCAGTGATTTCGGAAACGATACGGATGGTGTATGGGAATTCGTCCTGCGAAGGCAGTACCGCAGCTACACCGCGACGTGCCAGACGACCGTGACCAATCTCACGACGACCCGCCCCCATCATACGACCACACTCACCTACGGAGTATGGAGGGAAGTTGTAGTGCAGCATGAATGCATCTTTGCGCTCGCCTTCGATTGCGTCGATGATCTGCTGGTCACGGCTGGTACCCAGAGTACAGGTTGCGATCGCCTGAGTTTCACCACGGGTGAACAGTGCGGAACCGTGAGTACCCTGCAGTACGTCAATGTCTACGTTGATGCCACGTACAGTCTTGTTGTCACGACCGTCGATACGCGGAGCGCCGTCCAGGATACGACCACGTACAGTGGCTTTCTCCAGGGAGCTAACAACGCCTTCAACTTCTTTCGCAGAAGGCTGACCTTCTTCGTCGCCCGCTACTTCTTCAACTGCCTTTACACGCAGCGCTTTCAGAGCGTCCTGGCGCTGCATCTTGTCAGCAACCTGGTACGCTTCTTCGATACCTGCACCTACCGCTGCAGTTACCTGCGCGATCAGGGCTTCGTTTTTCTCCGCTGGCTGCCAATCCCAAGTTGGTTTAGCTGCTTCCGCTGCCAGTTCGTTAACCGCATCGATAACAACCTGCATCTCCTGGTGCGCAAACAGTACAGCACCCAGCATTTCGTCTTCGGTCAGTTCCTGTGCTTCAGACTCAACCATCAGAACTGCGTCTTTGGTACCTGCAACAACCATGTCCAGCTCAGAGGAAGCCAGCGCTTCGTAAGTTGGGTTCAGGATGTAACCTTCGTCTTCAGTGAAACCTACACGCGCTGCACCGATAGGACCCTGGAACGGGATACCGGAGAGGGCCAGTGCCGCAGAAGTACCGATCATTGCAGCGATATCCGGATCGTTTACCTTATCCGCAGACATCACAGTACAAACAACCTGTACTTCGTTCATGAAGCCTTTCGGGAACAGTGGACGAATAGGACGGTCGATCAGACGGGAAGTCAGGGTTTCTTTCTCGGAAGGACGCGCTTCACGCTTGAAGAAACCACCCGGGATACGGCCTACTGCGTAGTATTTTTCCTGGTAGTGTACGGACAGAGGGAAGAAGTCCTGACCTTCTTTTGCGCTCTTCGCTCCAACAACGGTACACAGAACCTGTACACCGCCCATAGTAACAACAACAGAACCGGTTGCCTGACGGGCTACACGACCTGTTTCCACAGTCACTTCGTGCTGACCAAACTGGAACGTCTTAGTAATTGCTTGCACGATCTCTATTCCTCAGTGCTTTTCTTTTTAACGTATGTTCATTGTATCCGTTCAAAAGCCTTCACCTGAGATCCATCATGCCGTCAAAACTAGCCAGTACTCAGTTGTGCTCTTGCTTCACGACGCTCTGCACCGAAAAGCACAAATGAGTACGGGCCGGATGAATGGAGCCTCTAAGCCTCAGGCTACACCAGCGCTTCCGGTGCGCTGATAAAACTAGGGCCATACAATGTATGGCCCCAGGGAAACATCTTAGCGACGCAGACCCAGACGTTTGATCAGCTCAAGGTAGCGATCAGCGTCTTTCTTTTTCAGGTAGTCCAGCAGCTTACGACGCTGGTTAACCATGCGGATCAGACCACGACGGGAGTGGTGGTCGTGTTTGTTGGTTTTGAAGTGATCCTGCAGACCTTCGATGTTAGCAGACAGCAGTGCTACCTGAACTTCTGGGGAACCAGTATCGCCTTCGCCACGCGCGTATTCTGCAACGATTGCCGCTTTTTTCTCTGTGCTCAGAGCCATGATGTTATCTCCAAATAATATGCAAACGACGTATGCCGTTCGATTAAAAGAAACGATGTACCGAGCATATTTCCAGTACAACGCCAAAACTGCCGGTCCGCCGTAGCCAACCAGCAATATCTGTTACTGTTCTGCCTGCGCAGATGCGATCAAACGTTTGGGGCGCAGTACGCCCTCAGCATCGATCTCTGCGATACCCAGAAAACGGCTTTTGTTCTCAGCGAACAACAGCACTTCTGGCGCAGCATCAACATCGCTCAACCTGATCCGCTGACCGTGACCGATACGTTCGGCCTCCTCCGGGCTTAATTCCAGCTCCGGCGCACCTTCCAGCGCAGTCCAAGGCGGTAATAATACCTGATCAAGTCGGGCTTGTATGCTTTTTATCTCTTCCCCTTCGGTGCGCGGCTGCGCCAGCGATTCCAGCTGTTCCAGGGTCAACATATCCGGTGCTTTGTACGGTCCTGCATCCAGACGATGCAGCATCTGCACGTGCGCTCCGCAGCCCAGCATCAAGCCGAGGTCTTCGACAATCGAGCGGATATAGGTCCCTTTGGAGCAATGCACCTCCAGATCCACCTCATCGCCGCGAAAGCCGGTCATCTTAATATCATAGATGGTAACTTTGCGCGGTTTAACCTCCACCTGCACCCCCTGACGGGCAAGCTTATAGAGCGGCTGACCGTTATGTTTGAGTGCGGAAAACATGGAGGGTACCTGCTCGATCTCACCGTCAAAGTGCTCCTCAAGCAGCGTCTGGATACGCGCTTCGGTGACATCATCACCCACCGGCGCTGTGGCGATCACCTCACCATCCGCATCACTGGAATCCGTACGAATACCCAGCTTGGCAGTGGTGATATAACGCTTGTCGGAATCCAGCAGGTAGTGGGAAAACTTGGTTGCTTCACCGAGGCAGACCGGCAGCATACCGGTCGCAAGAGGATCAAGCGCGCCGGTATGCCCCGCTTTAGCCGCACCGTAAATACGCTTTACGCGTTGCAATGCGGAATTGGAGGACATACCTGCAGGCTTGTGGAGCAGGAATATACCGTCGATCGCGCGACCACGATTGCGTCTTCGCGCCACGGATTACTCCTTGTCTTGATCTTTTGCGTTTTCGAGACGTACTGCACTTTCGATCAGACCGTGCAGGTGGCGGCCGCGCTCCACAGTTTCATCGAAGTGAAAGCGCAACGAAGGCATGACACGCAGCTTGATGTTGCGTGCCAGCTCACCACGCAGGAAACCTGCGGCGTTGTTCAACACCGCAAGTGAATCCTTGATGGCCGTCTCTTCATCTTTACCACCCAGCGGCAGCACAGTTACATATACATCCGCGTAACCCAGATCTTTAGCGATCTTAACGTGGCTGATGGTAACCATCCCTAAGCGGGGGTCTTTGATTTCAAACTGGATCAGCTGGGCCAGGTCACGCTGTACCTGGTCCGCGATCCGTTGTGTACGACTAAATTCTCGAGCCATAGTGTCCTATTGGAACTGCTTGTTACAGCGTACGCTGAACTTCGACGGTGTCGAAGACCTCAATCTGGTCACCGACCTTAACGTCATTGTAGTTCTTCACGCCGATACCACATTCCATACCCTGGCGAACTTCTGCCACGGCATCTTTGAAGCGACGCAGGGATTCCAGCTCGCCTTCGTAGATAACCACGTTGTCACGCAGGACACGGATGCGTTTGTTACGGTATACGGTGCCTTCAGTAACCATACAACCTGCAACTGCGCCGATCTTAGGTGCTTTAAAGACGTCACGTACTTCAGCGATACCCACGATCTCCTCGCGGAACTCAGGGGAGAGCAGACCGCCCATCGCCTGTTTCACATCATCGATGATGTCGTAGATTACGCTGTAGTAACGCAGCTGGATGCCTTCGCGCTCAACAACCGATTTCGCCTGTGCATCTGCACGGACGTTAAAGCCGATCATCAGTGCGGAGGAGGCAACTGCCAGGTTGGCGTCGGTTTCCGCGATACCACCTACACCGCTGGAAACGATGTTCACTTTTACTTCGTCGGTGGACAGATCTTCCAGTGCGTTGGACAGTGCTTCCAGGGAACCACGTACGTCTGCCTTCAGAACGATGTTCAGTGACTTCACATCGCCAGCCTGCATGTTGGCGAACAGGTTCTCCAGCTTGGACGCCTGCTGACGTGCCAGCTTAACTTCGCGGTATTTACCCTGACGGAAGAGCGCAACTTCACGTGCTTTCTTCTCGTTGGATACCATGGTGAACTCGTCACCGGCATCCGGGGTGCCGTCCAGACCCAGGATCTCAACCGGAATCGCCGGACCCGCTTCGTCAATCGGCTTACCGTTCTCATCCAGCATTGCACGTACACGACCGTAGTGCAGACCTGCCAGTACGATATCGCCTTTACGCAGAGTACCGTTCTGAACCAGCAGGGTTGCAACCGGTCCGCGACCTTTATCCAGTCGGGACTCAACCACAACACCCTGTGCAGGTGCGGATGGAGATGCGGTCAGCTCAAGGACTTCTGCCTGCAGCAGAACCGCTTCGATCAGTTCATCGATGCCCTGACCGGATTTCGCGGAAACGTTTACAAACATCACGTCGCCACCCCAGTCTTCCGGGATAACATCGCGCTGCGCCAGTTCGTTCTTAACACGATCCGGATCAGCTTCCTCTTTATCGATCTTGTTGACCGCAACAACCAGAGGTACACCAGCCGCTTTCGCGTGCTGAACCGCCTCTTCGGTCTGAGGCATTACGCCGTCATCCGCTGCAACCACCAGGATTACGATATCGGTCAGCTTGGCACCACGTGCACGCATCGCAGTAAATGCCGCGTGTCCCGGTGTATCCAGGAAGGTCACCATACCGTTGTCGGTTTCTACGTGGTATGCACCGATGTGCTGGGTAATACCACCGGACTCGCCCGCTGCTACGCGAGTGGCACGGATGTAGTCCAGCAGAGAGGTTTTACCGTGGTCTACGTGACCCATTACGGTAACAACCGGTGCACGGCCTTCCTGCTCACCCTGAGCTGCCTGGATGCTCTCCATCAGCGCCTCTTCCACTGCATTTTCCTGCATTGGTTTCGGCGTGTGACCCATCTCTTCAACCACCAGTACAGCGGTATCCTGATCGATCACCTGGTTGATGGTCGCCATCGCGCCCATCTTGAACATCTCTTTGATCACCTCAGCGGCCTTGACGTTCATCTTCTTCGCCAGATCGGCGACGGTCAGGCTCTCTGGAATGGTGACTTCCATTACCTTAGGTGCAGTTGGCTCGGTAAAGCCGTGAGCGTTATTAGAACGTGCCGCGTGACGGTTTGCACCACCGCGCGCGTTCTTATTACGGCTCAGCTTACCACCACGACGGTTCTTATCGTCGAAGCGACCGCCTTTACCACCGCCCGGTTTCTTATCCGGACCACGGCCTGGTTTCTTCTTACGGTCATCACCCTGAGTAGTGCGCTCTTGCGCCTGACGTGGAGCCGCTGCTTTCTTAGCAGCCTGCTCGGCCGCGATACGAGCTTCATCTTGCTTACGACGCAATTCAGCCTCCGCTTCTGCCTTACGTTTTGCTTCCGCTTCTGCAGCTACACGTGCTTCTACTTCCGCTTTCTCCGCAGCCGCTTTTTCCGCCTGCTGCTTAGCTTCAGCTTCTGCCTTTACGCGAGCTTCTTCAGCTGCCTGTGCTTCAGCTTCCGCCTGCTTAGCCTGATCGACCGCCTGTTCTTCAGCGACGTCGCGCTTAACGTAAGTACGTTTTTTACGTACTTCAACGTTAACGGTTTTCTTCTTACCGGAAGCACCTGCCACTTTCAAAGTGGAGGTTGTCTTGCGCTTCAGGGTGATCTTTTTGGGTTCACCCTCTTCAGCCGCTTCGCCGTGGCTACGCTTGAGGAATGCCAGCAATGCCTGACGTTCGTTTTCAGATACGCCAGACTCTTCGTTTTTTCCATTAATGCCTGCTTCCTGCATCTGAGTCAGCAAACGTTCAACGGAAACACCAACCACATCGGCAAGCTGTTTTACTGTTACTTCTGCCATTTTGGGTTCTCCTATTCCGCCGGCCCGTGTTAGTCCTGGTCCTCAAACCAAGGCGCACGCGCTGTCATAATTAATTCCGCAGCTTTCTCTTCGTTCAGGCCTTCCACGTCCAGCAGATCCTCAACCGCCTGTTCGGCCAGATCTTCCATGGTCACGATGCCTTTAGCGGCCAGCAGGAATGCCAGGTGACGGTCCATGCCGTCCATCTCCAGCAGGTCTTCTGCAGGTTCAGCCTTGTCCAGCTGCTCTTCACTTGCGATCGCTAGGTTCAGCAGCGCGTCTTTGGCACGTTTGCGCAGCTCTTCGACGATATCTTCGTCAAAGCCTTCGATTTCAAGCATCTCTTCTACCGGTACGTAGGCCACCTCTTCCAGGGTGGTGAAGCCTTCTTCCAGCAGCACTTCAGCGACGTCTTCATCAACGTCAAGGTGTTCAATGAAGGATTCCAGTACAGAGCCAGTTTCACTCTGCTGTTTCTCTGCAACCTCTTCTTCGGTCATCACATTCAGCTGCCAACCGGTCAGTTCCGCTGCCAGGCGTACGTTCTGACCGCTACGGCCGATCGCCATTGCCAGTGCTTCCTCAGCCACAGCAACGTCCATCGCATGTGTTTCTTCATCAATGATGATGGAAGCAACATCCGCTGGTGCCATCGCATTGATTACCAGCTGTGCCGGGTTATCATCCCACAGCACAATATCCACACGCTCGCCGCCCAGCTCGTTGGAAACCGCCTGTACACGGGAACCGCGCATACCAACACAAGCGCCTACCGGATCGATACGGCCGTCGTTGGTTTTTACCGCAATCTTGGCACGGGAACCCGGATCACGTGCAGCAGCACGGATCTCAATAACTTCTTCAGAGATCTCAGGCACTTCGATGCGGAACAACTCGATCAGCATCTCGTTGCAGGTGCGGCTCAGTACCAGCTGAGGTCCACGACCTTCAGCGCGTACTTCAGACAGAATCGCACGAACACGATCACCCATACGGAACGCTTCACGCTGAATCAGCTGATCGCGTGGCAGCAAGGCTTCCGCATTGTTACCGAGATCAACGATGATGTTGTCACGGGTAACTTTCTTAACGCTACCGGAGATAAGCTCGCCCTGACGGTCGCGGTAAAGCTCAACAACTTTCGCGCGTTCAGCTTCACGTACTTTCTGCACGATAACCTGCTTCGCAGTCTGCGCAGCAATACGGCCGAACTTCACAGACTCAACCTGCTCTTCGTAGATATCTTCCGGTTGCAGGTTGGTATCCAGCTCGTGGGCTTCTTCAAGCGTCAGCTCAGTTCCCAGCGCAGGAACCTCTTCGTTGCTTACCACCTTCCAGGTACGGAACGTTTCGTAGTCCCCGCTGGTGCGGTCAATCTCGACGCGAATATCCGCTTCTTCGTCGTAACGTTTCTTAGTTGCAGCAGCCAGGGCGACCTCAATCGCCTCAAAGATCACCTCTTTGGATACATCTTTTTCGTTAGAAACCGCTTCTGCAACTAACAGAATCTCTTTAGTCATTCCTCTGCCTCGCCTAATGCCCGAATCCGCTCTTAAAACTGAGGGATTACGTTCGCCCGATCGATATACTCGATCGGTAACAGATATTCTTCGTTATCCACCACTACCAAAACGTCATCACCTTCAACGCCGTTCAGCAGCCCTTTAAACTTACGTCGCCCTTCAAATGCCACCCGCAGGCGCACCTGGATCTGGCTGCCGGCATACGCCGCAAACTGCTCCAGCGTGAACAGTGGACGGTCCATACCCGGAGATGAAACCTCCAGTGTATACTGCCCGGTTATCGGGTCTTCTACGTCAAGCACACCGCTAACCTGATGACTGACTTTCGCGCAGTCATCTACATCGATACCTTTTTCAGAATCGATATAAATACGCAGCGTGCTATGACGCCCCTGCGTTATATATTCAATACCCCAGAGCTCGACACCCAGCGCAACCACGCCCGGTTCGATCAACTCCTGCAGTTGTTTCAGCTTCGCTGACACAGAAAACCTCGCTTACGGCACAAACAAAAAATGGGTCAACAGACCCATCTCCAACACACAGTACCGTGACTATGCTTCGCGTACAAAAAAAGGCCCTAGCGGCCCCTTTTCAAACGAATATGAATAGCAAAAGGCATAAAGCCATCGCCAATGACCTATTCAGGCTGGCGCGTGCTATAAGATTCGTTTCGGATGTGGTAGCGGGGGCCGGATTTGAACCAACGACCTTCGGGTTATGAGCCCGACGAGCTACCAGACTGCTCCACCCCGCATCAGAAACAGGCGATATTGTACATATGCCTGGGATCTTTTTCAAGATCATGGTGCCCAAGGCCGGACTCGAACCGGCACGACCGTAGGTCACTACCCCCTCAAGATAGCGTGTCTACCAATTCCACCACTTGGGCAAAAAAGTTATCAGTCAGCTTTCGGAATATCACTTTCTGGAGCAGCTTCTGGCTTTGCCGCTTCCAGTGCAGGCAGTTCAGGCTCTTTAACGCCGTTTGCGCTGCTTTCAATTACTTCCGCTGCAGGAATACCTGCATCGCCTACTGAGTCAGCTTTATCTTTGGCCACCATCGCCAAGAGAAAGCTGGTAATGAACAGACCGGTTGCCAGCACACCGGTAATACGCGCCAGGAAGGAGGTACTACCACTACTACCGAACACAGTCTGGGATGCACCCGCACCAAAAGAGGCGCCAGCTTCTGCTCCCTTACCCTGCTGCAGCAATACCAGCGCAATGATGCCAGCAGCTAGCAGGACGTGAACAATAAGAACCAGTGTTTCCATTTATCAACCGCTTCGTTATGCCTCTGCCGCCGCGCGACAGATAGCAATGAAATCATTAGCTTTCAGGGACGCACCGCCTACCAGGCCGCCGTCCACATCGGCGTTCGCAAACAGCTCGGCTGCATTAGCCGCGTTCACGCTACCACCGTACAGAATTCTTACACCCGCTCCGACTTCTGCGCTGTACTCGGCAACGATAGCTCGTACAGCCTGATGTACTTCCTGCGCCTGCTCTGGTGTCGCTGTTTTTCCGGTACCAATTGCCCAAACCGGCTCGTATGCGATAACCGCTTTGGCAAAACTCTCAACACCACAGGCATCAAGTACCGCTTTCAGCTGACCACCCACAACACCCATGGTGTTGCCAGATTCACGCTCTTCCAGCGTTTCACCGACACATAGGATTGGCGCCAGGCCTGCTTCAATCGCTGCGGCAAATTTCGCTGCAATATCAGCATCTTGCTCAGCGAAGATTGCGCGTCGCTCGGAGTGACCCAGAATGACATACTGGCACCCCAGATCAGCAAGCATGCCCGGTGCATTTTCACCGGTATATGCGCCACTTTCGAATTGACTGACATTCTGCGCACCCAGCTTAACAGCTGAGTCACCGATCAGGCTCTTTACCTGCGCCAGGTATACAGCAGGGGGACATACCAATGTCTCAACTGCATCCAGACCTTGAAGGTTATCCACCAGTGCTCCCATCAACTCATTGATGGACTCACTGTTACCGTTCATTTTCCAGTTTCCGGCTACAATGGCTTTACGCATCGATACCCCCTATCGAAAGAGGCGCAAATATTAACTGCGTTACTCAGAAGTTTCAAGCGCCTGCAACGCTTTTTCTACTTCGCCGGCAAGTGCGATACAGAGCTTTTCAACTTCCGCCGCATCTTCACCCTCAATCATCACACGCACCAGAGGCTCAGTACCGGATGGACGCAACAATACGCGACCGCGAGCACCCAGCGTCTCTTCTGTTGCAGCCACTGCCTGCTGCACAGTTTCAACACTGTTAATGTCGACTTTGTTCTGCATGCGCACATTGATCATCGTCTGCGGCATTTTGCTCATTGCGCTCTTCAGGTCGTACAGCGATTTGCCGGTATCCACCATCGCTTTAAGTACCTGCAGCGCCGATACGGTTCCATCACCCGTAGTGGTCAGATGGCGACACACCAGGTGACCGGAGGATTCACCGCCCAGCAGCCAACCGCGCTCAGCTAACTGCTCCATAACATAACGATCACCTACCTTGGCGCGCACAAATGGGATCTGCTCGCGTTTGAATGCCTGCTCCAGACCGAAGTTAGACATCAACGTACCAACGACACCACCCTGGAAGTCACCCTGCGAACGTAGGTGCGAAGCGATGATATAGAGCAACTCATCGCCATCGACTTCGACACCGGTGTGATCAACCATGATGACACGGTCACCGTCGCCATCCAGCGCTACACCCAGGTCAGCCCCTTCCGCTACAACTACTTTCTGCAGACGCTCGGTAGACGTTGCTCCACACTCATCGTTGATGTTCAGACCGTCCGGCGATGATGCGACCTCAATCACTTCAGCACCCAGCTCTGTAAATACGCTCGGAGACACGTGGTACGTAGCACCGTTCGCGCAGTCCAGCGCGATCTTCATGCCTTTAAGGTCAACGCTACCCGATGTCGCCTTACAAAACTCAATATAACGCCCCGGCGCGTCTTCGATACGCTTTGCCTTGCCCAGCAACGCAGGGTCAACAGTGGTCATCGCGATATCCAGCTGCGCCTCAATCGCTTGCTCAATTTCGTCTGGCAACTTAGTGCCTTGCGCGGAGAAGAATTTGATTCCGTTGTCGTAATGCGGGTTATGGGATGCACTGATGACGATACCCGCATTTGCGTGGAAAGTGCGCGTCAGATACGCGATGGCTGGCGTAGGCATCGGCCCCAGCAGCAACACATCAACACCCGCAGCCGACAAACCGGCCTCCAGCGCAGACTCAAACATATAACCAGAAATACGCGTATCCTTACCGATCAGGATCTTACTGCGCCCTTCGCGCGCGAACACCTTGCCCGCAGCCCAACCCAGCTTCAGCATGAAATCCGGCGTCACTGGGAAGTGACCCACCTTGCCTCGGATACCGTCGGTTCCGAAATAACGTCTGCTCATTTACCTTCTATCCTCTCCAATGGAACGACAGCTATGGGGTTACCACTGCTTCGTTGCGTATGGCCTCAGTCATACGCACTACATCTACTGTTTCTGCGACATCATGCACCCGCAATATCTGCGCACCCTGCATAACTGCGACAGCAACTGTGGCAAGACTACCCGCCAGTCGCTTATCCACAGGACGATGGAGCACGTGATCAATCATCGACTTCCGCGACGTACCAATCAGCAACGGCACCCCCAACGCGTGCAACGCATCAAGATTATTCAACAAGCGCAGATTATGCTCAACGGTTTTCCCAAATCCAAAACCTGGATCAAGAATCAGGCGATCTTTTGCAATCCCCGCCTGTTCGCAATCACGCACGCGCTGACTCAAAAACGCGGTAACATCTTCCAGCACATCATCGTACGTTGGTGCATTCTGCATTGTTGCCGGACTGCCCTGCATGTGCATCAGACATACAGGGAGATCAGTAGCAGCGGCAGCCGCAAGCGCACCGGGCTTACCAAGGGCACGTACATCATTAATCAGCCCCCCCCCCACCGCAGCCGCTTCGGTAATCACCTCCGGCGAGCTGGTATCCACAGACACCACCACATCAAGCTCTCTGTTCAGACGCTCAACCACCGGGATCACTCGATCCAGCTCCTCTGCGAGAGAGACCGGCTCCGCACCAGGGCGGGTGGACTCACCGCCGACATCAATGATACTCGCACCTGCAGCCACCATTTCAGCAGCGCCCGTAACCGCTTTATCCAGCGACAACTCGGTATCAGCGTATAGCTTACCGCCGTCAGAAAAGGAATCAGGCGTTACGTTCAGGATCCCCATCACCTGCGCACGTGATATATCCAGCTGGTGCCGCCCGCATTGCAGAATTTGTGTTTTCAAAGACTTTCCCCGACCACGGACACAAAAAAGGCTGATCACGTAAGATCAGCCTTTCTAGCCCTACAATATTAACTTAATGCAGATTACTGTCAGGCGACGGCATATCAGTATCGCCGTCTTCCTTTCCGCGCGGCTCAGGCCTATCGTCCTCGCTAGACGCGTCTTTTTTAGGCGCTGCGGCTTCAGGGCTGGCACCCGCTCCGCTGTCATCCTTATCGTTGTCTTCAGACCAGCCATCCGGTGGCGAAACCGGTTCGCGCGCCATCAACTCATCGATCTGCTCGCTGCTGATAGTTTCATACTTCATCAGCGCCTGGGTCATGGACTCCAGAATATCGCGGTTATCCTCCAAAATCTGAGCAGACTTGGCGTAACACTCATCGATCACGCGACGCACCTCTTTATCGATACGGTGCTGTGTCTCCTCAGAGATAGTTTTTGCCGGCTGGCCGTAACCCCGGTTAAACGGATCCTGCTCTTCATCGTCGTACAGCAACGGCCCCAACTCGTCACTCAGGCCCCATTTTGCCACCATATTGTGCGCCATAGAGGTTGCACGCTGAATATCGTTAGAGGCCCCAGTGGTCACACCGTCCTTACCCAGTGTCATCTCTTCCGCTATTCGACCGCCATAGAGGGAACAAATATTAGAGATGATCGTCTGGCGACTGTGACTGTAGCGATCCTCTTCCGGCAGGAACATGGTCACACCCAAAGCACGCCCACGCGGAATAATAGAAACCTTGTAAACCGGGTCATGGCCTGGCATCAGGCGACCAACAATCGCGTGACCTGACTCGTGGTATGCGGTGTTCAGGCGCTCTTCGTAAGACATCACCATGGATTTACGCTCGGTACCCATCATGATCTTATCTTTGGCCTTTTCAAACTGCTCCATGCCAACAGTACGCTTGCTGGCACGCGCTGCAAACAGTGCCGCCTCGTTCACCAGGTTGGCCAAGTCAGCACCGGAGAAGCCCGGTGTACCGCGCGCGATCAGCTCTGGTTTTACGTCATCACCCAGCGGCACTTTACGCATATGCACTTTAAGAATCTTTTCACGACCACGGATATCCGGCAGACCGACATGTACCTGACGGTCGAAACGCCCCGGACGCAACAGCGCAGGGTCCAGTACATCCGGACGGTTGGTTGCTGCGATTACGATGATACCTTCGGTACCTTCGAAACCATCCATCTCTACCAGCAACTGGTTGAGGGTCTGTTCACGCTCATCGTTACCACCACCCATGCCGACACCACGGTGACGGCCCACAGCATCGATTTCATCAATAAAGATGATGCAGGGTGCGTTTTTCTTTGCTTGGTCAAACATGTCGCGCACACGGGACGCACCGACACCGACAAACATCTCAACAAAATCGGAACCGGAAATACTGAAGAAAGGTACTTTCGCTTCACCAGCGATCGCTTTTGCCAGTAGGGTTTTACCGGTACCCGGGTTACCAGACATCAATACACCACGTGGAATATGACCACCCAGGCGCTGGAACTTGCCGGGATCACGCAGGTAATCGACCAGCTCTTTAACTTCCTCTTTCGCTTCTTCAACGCCGGCGACATCGTCAAAAGTCGTTTTGATCTGGTCTTCGCCCAGCATGCGCGCCTTAGACTTACCGAAGGACATTGGGCCACCTTTACCGCCGCCACCGCCCTGCATCTGTCGCATGAAGAACATAAATACAGCGATAATCACCAGAATCGGGAAGGACGCTACCAGCAGCTGAGACCAGATGCTCTGCTGTTCAGGCTGTTTGCCTTCGATAATTACATTGTGTCGCAACAAGTCGTCGACCAGCTTAGGATCTTCCAGCGCGGGACGTACCGTCTCGAAACGCTCACCATTGGAACGCTCACCCATGATGATAAATCCATCAATCACCACTTTGGAGACACGGTCATCCTGTACTTCAGTGACGAAATCGGAATAGCTTAGCCGGTTTGTTTCCGCAGCATCGTTGAAGTTATTAAAAACCGTCAACAGAACCGCTGCTATGACCAGCCACAGCACCAGATTTTTTGCCATATCGTTCAATGGAATGTCCTCAACTAATCAACGACGCAAAAGCATCTACGAATGCGCCACACACTATACCACCGTGCTGGCGATAACTATATTAGCCCTTAAAGCCTTTACCCAAAAGATAGACTTCTCGGGACCGGGCGCGCGACGCGTCCGGTTTGCGGGTGATCACCTTATCGAAGCTTTGACGCATCTCCTTTATATATTCGTCAAAACCTTCACCCTGAAATACTTTGGCGAGGAAGCTACCTCCGGGTTTCAGAACCTCTCGCGCCATATCCAGTGCCAGTTCAACCAAGTACATCGCGGCTGGCTGATCGACACTGTTCATACCACTCATATTGGGGGCCATGTCAGAAATTACAAGGTCAGCAGGCTCATCGCCGAGCGCTTTCAGTATCCGGTGCAACACCTCTTCCTCAGTAAAGTCGCCCTGTACGAATTCAACACCCGCCATCGCATCCATCGGCAGGATATCCGAGGCAACAATACGTCCGGTATCACCCACCAGTTCTGCGGCCACCTGCGACCAGCCTCCCGGTGCTGCCCCCAGGTCAACCACAGTCATACCCGGCCGGAACAGCTTATCCTTCCGATTCAGTTCAATCAGCTTATAGCTGGCGCGGGAGCGATAGCCCTCTTCCTTCGACAGTTTGACGTAGCGATCATCAAAATGTTCCTGCATCCATCGACCACTGCTTTTAGATTTTGCCACCTGCTACCAACCTCTGAGCCTATACCCCGGAGCTGCGCTACTCTTACACAAGCATCTCAGGTAATATTGTAGAAATTATCGTCGGTTTCGGATCACCGAGACCAAAAAGAATTTGAGGCATGTATTCTAGTATGAGCTTGACGTCCGAGCAAAAGAAGCACTACCGCACCATCGGTCACAACCTGAACCCTCTGGTGACCGTGGCAGGCAAAGGCCTGACCGAGAACATCCAACTGGAAGTAGACCGCGCACTGGAAGATCACGAACTGATCAAAGTGAAGTTTGCTGTTGGTGACCGCGAAGTTAAAAAGCAGCTGATCAAAGAGCTGGCAGGCATCGTTGAGGCCACCATCGTTCAGGAGATTGGTAACGTCGCTCTGCTGTACCGCAAAGCCCAGAATCCAGATCCACGACTCTCTAACCTGCTTCGCTAAGCGGTTAAGAAAGAGCACAAAAAAAGGGCGCCTAAGGCGCCCTTTTTAATGGGTCACGGCATATCTCAGATATGCAGCACCTCATCGATTTCATACTCAATCACACCACCCGGGGTAGTTACCGCCACAATATCGCCTTCCTCTTTGCCGATCAGCGCACGCGCAATCGGAGAGTTCACAGAGATTTTGTGTTTCTTGATGTCAGCTTCATCGTCACCCACGATCTGGTAACGCTGTTCTTTGTCATTATCGATATTAATAATCGAAACCGTTGTGCCAAAGATCACTTTACCGGTGTGCGGGATCGCCGCGACATCAATCACCTGACAGTTGGACAGTTTGCTTTCCAGCTCCTGAATACGGCCTTCGATGAAACCCTGCTGCTCACGGGCAGCGTGGTATTCAGCATTTTCCTTCAGGTCGCCGTGTTCACGCGCATCCGCAATCGCAGCGATCACGGTAGGGCGTTCAACGGTTTTCAGCTGTTCCAGCTCGTCACGCAGCGCTTTCTCGCCGCCAACAGTCATAGGTACTCGGTTGTTCATACATTCTCACCTGCATGGATATCCTGCAGACGGCGAACAGTTTTCTCTTCACCATACTGCAGCGCTCGGGTCGTTGCTTCAGCACCCGCCAGCGTAGTGCTGTACGGTACTTTGTGCTGCAGCGCTGAGCGACGGATTTCCGCGGAGTCCGCAATCGCTTTGCGGCCCTCAGTGGTATTTACAACGTACGCGATCTCTTCGTTCTTCAGCATGTCGACGATGTTAGGACGACCTTCCATCACCTTGTTTACACGCTCAACGGTGAGACCATTTTTTTCCAGCAGTGCAGCAGTGCCTCGGGTTGCAACCAGTTCAAAGCCCAGTTCAACCAGATCAGAAGCTACCTCAAGTACGCCCTGCTTATCAACTTCACGCACAGAGATGAACGCCTTGCCTTTCTGCGGCATCTTCTCGCCAGCACCAACCTGTGCTTTCATGAAGGCTTCGCCGAAAGACTCACCAGTACCCATTACCTCACCGGTAGATTTCATCTCCGGAGACAGGATCGGGTCAACACCCTGGAATTTGTTGAACGGGAATACCGCTTCTTTCACGTTGAAGTGTTCAGGTACGATCTCTTCAGTGAAGCCCAGCTCTTCCAGAGTCTTGCCCGCCATCACCTGCGCACCGATCTTCGCCAGGGAAACACCGATACACTTGGATACGAACGGTACAGTACGGGACGCACGAGGGTTCACCTCGATCACGTAGATCTCACCGTCCTGGTACGCCAGCTGCGTGTTCATCAGGCCGATAACACCCAGCTCCAGCGCCATCTTCTTCACCTGGTCGCGCATCTCGTCCAGCACGTCCGCTGGCAGGCTGTACGGCGGCAGGGAACATGCGGAGTCACCGGAGTGAACACCCGCCTGCTCGATGTGCTGCATGATCGCACCAATCACAACGGTTTTACCGTCAGATACCGCATCGATATCCACTTCAACCGCAGCGTTCAGGAAGTGATCCAGCAGAACCGGCGCGTCGTTGGACACCTGTACTGCGGTGTTCATGTAGCGGCGCAATTCTTCCTCTTTGTATACGATCTCCATCGCACGACCACCCAGTACATAGGATGGACGTACAACCAGCGGGTAACCCAGCTTGCCGGCTTCGATGATCGCTTCTTCCAGAGAGCGTACGGTCGCGTTTTCCGGCTGCTTCAGACCCAGGCGTTTCAGCATCTGCTGGAACTGCTCACGGTCTTCCGCACGGTCGATCGCTTCAGGAGAGGTACCGATGATTGGCACACCTGCCTGCTCCAGTGCTACCGCCAGTTTCAGTGGTGTCTGACCACCGTACTGCACGATTACACCTTTTGGTTTCTCTACGTTTACGATCTCCAGCACGTCTTCCAGCGTGATCGGCTCGAAGAACAGACGGTCGGAGGTGTCGTAGTCGGTAGATACGGTTTCAGGGTTACAGTTAACCATGATGGTTTCGTAACCGTCCGCACGCGCCGCCAGTGCTGCGTGTACACAGCAGTAATCGAATTCAATACCCTGACCGATACGGTTAGGACCACCGCCGATAACCATGATCTTGTCACGGTCGGACGGGTTCGCTTCACACTCTTCCTCGTAGGTGGAGTACATGTAAGCGGTATCAGTCGCGAATTCCGCCGCACAGGTATCAACACGCTTGAACACCGGACGGATGTTCAGGTTCTGACGGTGCTTGCGGAACTGCTTCTCGCTCACACCCAGCAGGGTCGCCAGACGTGCATCGGAGAAACCTTTACGCTTCAGACGGAAGATCGCGTCAGCATCCAGATCAGACAGCGCCATTTCGGATACGCGCTGCTCATCTTTAATGATGTCTTCAACCTGAACCAGGAACCATGGGTCGATGCCGGACAGCTCGTACAGCTCTTCCACGCTCATACCCAGACGGAATGCATCACCCAGGAACCAGATACGCTTGTCGCCAGGCTGCTTCATCTCACGCACGATGTCAGTGCGTGCGTCTTCGCTGTTCAGGTCGATGATCGGATCAAAACCGGTCGCACCCACTTCCAGGCCACGCAGAGCTTTCTGCAGGGATTCCTGCTGGGTACGGCCGATCGCCATCACTTCACCTACAGACTTCATCTGAGTGGTCAGACGGTCATTAGCCTGTTCGAATTTCTCGAAGGTGAAACGAGGAATCTTAGTGACAACGTAGTCGATAGACGGCTCGAAGGACGCCGGGGTCGCACCACCGGTGATGTCGTTCTGCAGCTCATCCAGGGTGTAACCAACAGCCAGTTTCGCCGCGACTTTCGCGATTGGGAAACCGGTTGCCTTGGACGCCAGAGCGGAGGAACGAGATACACGCGGGTTCATCTCGATCACAACCATACGGCCGTCTTTCGGGTTCACACCAAACTGTACGTTGGAACCACCAGTTTCTACGCCGATCTCACGCAGTACTGCGAGAGATGCATTACGCATCAGCTGGTATTCTTTGTCGGTCAGGGTCTGTGCAGGCGCTACGGTGATGGAGTCACCGGTGTGTACACCCATCGCATCGAAGTTTTCGATGGAACAGATGATGATGCAGTTGTCGTTTTTGTCACGAACAACTTCCATCTCGTACTCTTTCCAACCGATCAGAGATTCGTCGATCAGCAGCTCGTTGGTCGGAGACAGGTCCAGACCACGCTCACAGATCTCCATGAACTCTTCTTTGTTGTACGCGATACCACCACCAGTACCACCCATGGTGAAGGATGGACGAATGATGCAAGGGAAGCCCAGCTGAGACTGAACCTGCAGCGCCTCTTCCATGCTGTGAGCGATCGCAGCACGTGGACACTCCAGACCGATCTTCTTCATCGCTTTGTCGAAGCGATCACGGTCTTCCGCTTTATCGATAGCGTCCTGAGTTGCGCCGATCATCTCAACGCCAAACTCTTTCAGTACGCCTTCGCGATCCAGATCCAGCGCACAGTTCAGTGCAGTCTGACCACCCATAGTAGGCAGCAGCGCATCCGGACGCTCTTTCTCGATGATCTTCGCAACTGTTTTCCAGTTGATCGGCTCGATGTAGGTGGAGTCGGCCATCGCCGGGTCGGTCATGATGGTCGCTGGGTTGGAGTTCACCAGGATTACACGGTAACCCTCTTCACGCAGTGCCTTACATGCCTGGGCACCGGAATAGTCAAACTCACAGGCCTGGCCGATAACAATCGGGCCAGCGCCAAGAATCAAAATACTTTTTATGTCCGTACGTTTTGGCATCGTTTATACCGGTCGTATCAATTGACTGAACGTTCTGTCTAAATTTGCTTACGCGTTTTTGCGCGCGTTGATCTGCTCGATAAACTTGTCGAACAGAGGCGCCACATCGTGTGGCCCCGGGCTTGCTTCAGGGTGACCCTGGAAGCTGAAGGCCGGGCGATCAGTCCGCTCGATACCTTGCAGGGAACCATCAAACAGAGACTTGTGGGTTGCACGCAGTGTGTCTGGCATGGAATCTTCAGCAACAGCAAAACCGTGGTTCTGGCTGGTGATCATCACATGTTTAGAATCCAGATCCTGTACCGGATGGTTTGCACCGTGGTGACCAAACTTCATCTTCTCGGTCTGTGCGCCAGATGCCAACGCCAGCAGCTGGTGACCCAGACAGATACCGAAGATCGGCAGGTCTGTTTTGCAGATTTCCTGAATCGCAGCAATCGCATAGTCACATGGCTCTGGGTCACCAGGGCCGTTGGACAGGAATACACCGTCCGGATTCAGCGCCAGTACGTCTGCAGCAGGGGTTTGAGCAGGTACAACCGTCAGTCGGCAACCACGCTCAACCAGCATACGCAGGATATTGCTCTTCACACCGAAGTCATACGCAACAACGTGGTGTGGCAATTCTTCATCTGTTTTCTCAACGTGGCCTGTACCCAATTCCCAGGTAGAGGAGCGCCATTCATAGGCGTCAGATACAGTGACTTCTTTCGCCAGGTCCATACCTTTCAGACCCGGGAACGCTTTCGCGTCAGCCAGTGCTTTCTCTTCGTCGATGTCGCCGGCCATGATGCAGCCATTGAGGGAACCTTTTTCACGCAGGATGCGTGTCAGGCGACGCGTGTCGATATCCGCGATACCGACGATGTTGTTCTCCTTCAGATATTCATCCAGAGACTTCTCACTACGGAAGTTGCTCGCTACCAGCGGCAGGTCACGAATTACAAGACCGGAAACCCAAGTCTTGGAGGACTCCTCGTCCTCTTTGTTAGCACCCACGTTACCAATATGTGGATAAGTCAGCGTAACAATCTGGCGGCAATAGGACGGATCAGTCAGAATCTCCTGATACCCGGTCATAGAGGTGTTGAAAACCACCTCACCGCTCGACTGACCGTCAGCGCCAATCGCCACCCCCTTGAAAATGCTGCCGTCCTCAAGGGCCAAAATGGCTGGTCTCGACAATTGAACCTCCCCCCGCACTGCGCGATAAAAACTAGACAGATGAATACTATACGTGCAAAAAAGCGAGGCAAAACCAACGTTAACCTCGCTTTCCTAATTCTACTCCTGAATCAGCCGATTTCTTTCAGCTAAAACGGCCGTATTCTAGTCGATCCCCGCCTCGCTGTCCATGCACAGAACCCCACTCTAAAGCACCATTTATAACAACAAACATCCTCCTTCGGAGGTGTAACAAAAACGTAATTAAATGATCACTACAATATTCGTTTGTATACCGATACAGACTCGCAAACGCACCTGCATGCTGTTTGACACCGCTGTATTTGAGAGGAACAAATGAAAATTTCACAGCTCACCCGCCTGGCGACAGCAACCCTGCTACTGATCGTCATCTTCCTGAGCGGCTCCGTCATCTGGTCGTTGAACCGACTGGATAGCGCATTCTCCGCCAGCACTTATTATCAGAACTACCAGAGCGAAATTCAGGAACTGATCGGTAAACCGATCCACACCTACCTGCTTAGCGGTGATGCCACCCTACTGACCACAATCAGCGACAACATTGCCCAGGTAATCGAAAGAACCAGTCAGAACAGCAACCTGCCCGACGCGATGCGCACCGACACGGTCGCCATGCTTGAGCAGATCAGCACGACCACTCTCTCCGAACTGCGCGCTGCAGGCAAACTGGCAGATCCCCAAGCGCTGCTAATCAACAACGAACGGGAACTGATGGGCGAGCTCACGCGCGCGGTTGAATATACCGAATCCGCTACCAATGCAGATCCAAACCTTCGCATTGAGTATCTGCAACAAGTAACGCGCCTGCAGCACGCCCTGGTTTCCCTTAGCCATATCCGCCAGAGTTACTTCTCCGACGGCAAGGCCGACTCGCTGAATACGCTGCACCACTACCAGAAACAACTCAGCGCAGGAGCCAGCACGCTGCAAAACCTGCCGCGCCTGGGAGTGTATACAGAAGAGAGCAACGAAGGCGGAGACCTCACCTCTCTTATGGGGTGGGAGAGAGACGACGAAGCAAGCGATCGGGAAGATAAGGGCGACGCAATCATCGATGAGATTAGCTCTCTGATCAACCGCTACCCGAAAGAGCTACAGAACGCGCAGAAGTTTATTACCCAGAAACAGAACGCCGAACGTTCCACCCAAACCCTTTTAGTGCAACTGGAGCTGGAGCTGTCTCACTATGCCGACCAGGTAAACCAGCATTACGCAGCAATCCAGCGTGACGTTTATGTGTTACTGGCAATCTGTGTCGCACTTATCATCCTGACCGGGCTTCTAATGACAATGCTGAAGCACCGCCTCTCCAATATACTGATCGAGACCAGCCGCTATATTGATAAGTTGTCCAAGGGCGACCTGCGTGAGCAGTTCCTGCTCGAGAGCCGAATCACAGAAGTACAGAGCCTCAACGGCTCCATTCACGCGTTACATGACTACTTTATCCACCTGATCGAGCAGATCAGACAGGAAACCAGCCGCCTGAGCAGCCTGGAAAACAATATGACTCAAGGCGCGACCAATCTGGACAACATCGTCTCCGATCAGCAGCGCTCAACCGAAAAGGTTGCTGTCCAGATGACTCAACTTGAGGGCTCTTACCAGGAAGTCGCCAAAAACGCGTCGGATACCAACGACGCCACCTCCGAAGCACAGCGCCTGGCAAACCAGAGCTCTGACTTTATGCGCACCACCGGCAACAACATTGAGAACCTGGCCCAGGAGGTACAACAAACTTCACGCGCCCTGGAAGTGCTGCAGCAGGACGCCCTGGAGATTGAAAATGCACTGGAAGTAATTCAGGGGTTTGCAGAGCAAACCAACCTTCTGGCTCTAAATGCCGCCATAGAAGCCGCACGAGCAGGGGAAGCCGGCCGAGGTTTTGCCGTTGTTGCCGACGAGGTCCGCAACCTCGCCTCACGCACCAACAACTCGGCCACTGAGATCAAACAGATCACCGACAAGCTCAATAATGCCACCACACAAGTCGTTGTGCGTATGCGTGAGCAACTGAACGCCGCTGATGACACAGTCACCTCAGCCCGCAGCGCTCAGGACACCATCGAAGCGGTCCGCAACTCAATCGTACAGGTGCACGATATGAGCACGGTGATCGCCTCCGCTACCGAGGAACAAACCAGCAGCACAACAGAGATTAGCAACGCCATGCTGCAGGCCGCTGACCTCTCCAAGCAATCGTCTAAGGAAGCGGAGAACAATCAACTCTACGCCAAGGACCTATCCACGATCAGCCGTAATCTGAACGCACTGGTAGAACAGTTCCGTTAAAGCCCACTTCCTTATAGAACAACGGCAGCCTTGGCTGCCGTTTTTTGTATGCGCCAACCCCTTCAGAATACATTGAACTTATACCTCCTTTCTTAGCCGGTTAGCCAACCGATCCTGACCTCTCTGAGACCCCTGTACTTTAGCCCCACGACACAGCACGTCACGCCATACCATAGAAGTCGCCAACAACAACCAAGGGGCACGCAGCTTACATGTCTTTGGACCTGTAATCACAGGCCCATCTTTCCGTCCAAAGCGTGTTGCTTGCTTATATAAAAACCTCTCGCACAGGCCGGCTCTGCATCCAGGACCAACTCTCCATGCTTTCCAAGCCCAATAAAAGACGCCGATCAAAACGACACCTCTGCCAGGGGATCTGACTATAGCGACCTCCCACGGGGCGACGTGATTAGTAGCTGGGTTACGAGGGTTACGAGGGTTACGAGGGTTACGAGGGTTACGAGGGTTACGAGGGTTACGAGGGTTACGAGGGTTACGAGGGTT
>CANMWJ010000031.1 GCA_947501565.1 uncultured Marinobacterium sp. | reverse complement strand
GCAATATAGCTCAGTTGGTTAGAGCATCGCATTCATAATGCGAGGGTCGCAGGTTCGAGTCCCGCTATTGCCACCATTTGCTCTTTCAAAGAGCCTGCATCAACAGATCGACCTGATCTGACATTGTTGGGGTATCGCCAAGCGGTAAGGCACGGGATTCTGATTCCCGCATGCGGAGGTTCGAATCCTCCTACCCCAGCCACCTCCTTTGAAATCAATCACTTCCCTCTATAAGTTAACTTTTTACGTCACTTTACGTCTGCACGTTCGTTAGTTTTCGCCCCATAATCGCGACCGATCGTTCCATTTTCCCGATAAGTTTAAACGTTGCCTTATATCAAAGTCTGATCAAATTATGTCCTGACTTTCCCTACCAAAGCGATTAAACTAGCTCTTCATTTAATGGATTGAGAAACGCAGCGCTCGGGGAATCGCGCATGACCCAATCACCATCTTTAGCCACTAAAGCTGTCCTAGACCAGCTCTCGACACGGCGACGACAGAGATTGAGAAAGAACGTACAACTGATGTTTCTGGGGATGACTTCTGAAGAGTCCGATCCGATCATCCGTCTGTTGCGTGCGTCTCGCCTGGCGCCTCGCGGGCATCTGGTGACCAGTGAACAGGAATTCCTGGACTCACTCAGTGAGCGTTCTTGGGACGTTATCCTGTGCACAACCAATCAGGCAGACTTTACCGCTAAGAATGCGATGCACCACCTGCGCCGTCTGGATAAAGATATCCCCGTCATCCAGCTGGTTCCCAACTCCGACAGTCACTACATGTTACAGGGCCTGAAGAACAACATTCAGGCGGTAGTACCACTGGAAGAGAAAGAGCTGCTTATCATCCATATCCGTCGCGAACTGGACGCACTGGAAAGCCGCCGCAAATTGCGTCAGACCGAATCCGCACTCAGCGAATCCGAGCAACAGTACGAACAGCTGATGGAAAGCTCCACCCGTGCGCTGGCCTGCTGCGATGGCGACACCATCCTCTACGCTAACCCGAGTTTTGCCACCCTGCTGGGCTTTGAGTCAGCAGAGTCGATTGTGGGTACTTCACTGGCGCTGTGCTTCAACCAGAACCACAAACAGGAACTGGTTGAGCAGCTGACGCTGATCGAAGAGGAAGGCGCGCGTAACACCAACCTGCAGCTCACCGCAGTTCGCGCCGACGAAACCGAATTTGAAACCGACATCGCCCTGCGCCCAGCGCGTTACAACAACAGCCCTTGTGTCCAGATCGCCCTGCGTGCCGAACGCAAAGAACAGGAACAGGAACTGCAGGACAAACTGGATCTGGTATCCGGCCTCTATAACGCAGATCACTTTACCAGTGAGCTGGACGAGACTCTGCAGCGTGCACTGGATGGCGGTGCCGATTGCAACCTGCTCTACATCAGCCTGGATAACTATCTGGAAGTTCGCTCCGACATCGGTATCGAAGGCTGCGACCAGATCGTCCGCGATATCGCTGGCCTGCTGAAGAAACACGTGAACAAAGCCCACCTGCTGGCGCGTCCGGAAGAGGACAGCTTTGCGGTGATCTATCACGATCCGAATCCGGATAAAGCCGTTAATCTGGCGAACAAGCTGTGCAAAGCGATCGAAGGTAACATCTCTGAATCCAGCGGCACCACGATTCAGACAACCAGTTCCATTGGTATCACCACGATCAGCGACAATACGCCAACGCGTAAAGTCCTGCTGGAGCGCGCACGCGCAGCGGCAGACAGCATCCGCGCCGAGAACCAGCGTGGTAACGGCGTACGCCTGCACCAGCAGCAGGAAACACAGGCCGCCGCACACGACGAAGAGCACGATCTGGCCTACACGCTGGAAGAAGCGATCCAGCAGAACAAGCTTAAACTGCTGTTCCAGCCGACCGTTGCTCTGAACAATCAGGAAGTGACCGACCATCACTACGAGACCTTCCTGCGCCTGCTGGGCAAAAACAACGAAGAGATCTCCCCAAGCGAATTCCTTGATACGCTGGATCAGGCCGATATCAGCATCAAGATCGACCGCTGGGTTATCAAAGAGACCATGGTTAATCTGCAGCGTGAGTTCCGCAAGAAGCAGCGTAACCGTGTGTTTATCAACCTCTCCAGCCGTACACTGAAAGACCGTAAAACGCTGCTATGGCTCTCTGAGCTGCTGCGCAAAGCCGGTCTGCCAGCGAACTACCTGGTGTTCCAGATCAGCGAAACCGACGCGTCCTCCTACCTGAAGCACGCCAAGTTCTTCGCTGATACGCTACGTAAACTGCACTGTCAGATCTGCGTGAAACACTACGGCAGCTCCATCAACTCTGAGCTGGTACTGAAGCAGATCAATCCTGACTTTGTCCGCCTGGACGGCACCTACATCCAGGAGCTGAACGAAGCAGACACCGACAACAAACAGGTACTGAAACTGCTGCATAGCCTCAAAGTACAGAACAAGACCACCATCGCACCGCAGGTGGAAGGCACCCGCGTAATGGGCACATTGTGGAAAGCAGGTGTCGACTTCGTGCAGGGTAACTACCTGCAGACGCCGAAAGATGCGATGGATTACGACTTCTTCGACAGCTAAATATATCAAAATGGAATAAGCTAATTTCTATTTGAAATATAAGATCGCGACTTATATACTGCTTTTCAGACTGTGGAAGACCACAGGCTGTTGATTGCTTTCTATTCCAAGTTAGTCGCTGATCTGGAGACTATACTTCCCCGCCGGGCCCCACCCTGCGGGGATTTTTTATGTCCGCAGAAAACCCGCCGTTATATCACCGAGCTTTTTGTTGGGGCTCGCTGGCGCTACACGATGCCCGTCGGTTGGCCAATGCGCAGCATTGCCCAACATAAATATCGCAGTGAAAAAGATTGATGCGAATAGATGATTCGTTGGGCATCGCTTGAAACGATGACCAACCTACACAGCTCAATCACGGTGTCAGCGGGTGACGATCAACCACAAAAAAAGCCGGGGAGCTTACGCCACCCGGCTTTTTAGATACTGGCTGTGCCGTGCTTATTTCAGCGCGTCGCGATCGCGGAAGCCGATCAGGTAAAGGATACCGTCCAGACCCAACGTAGAGATCGCCTGCTTAGCGCTCTCACGCACCAGCGGCTTAGCACGGAAGGCAATACCCAGACCAGCAATGGAGAGCATCGGCAGGTCGTTGGCGCCATCACCCACAGCGATGGTCTGCTCCAGACGTACACCCTCTTTCTCGGCGATCTCGCGCAGCAGTTCTGCTTTGCGCTCACCGTTGACGATGGTGCCTGTCACTTCGCCCGTTACCTTGCCGTCAACGATATCCAGCTCATTAGCGTAAACATAATCGAAGCCCAGTTTTTCCTGCAGGTAGTGACCGAAGTAGGTGAAACCACCGGACAGGATCGCGGTTTTGAAACCCAGTGCCTTCAGGTTGGAGACCAGCTCTTCAACGCCTTCGGTCATCGGCAGGTTCTCAGCGATGGACTGCAGCACGGACGCGTCCAGGCCTTTAAGCAGACCTACACGACGGCGGAAGCTTTCGTTGAAATCGATCTCGCCACGCATCGCCGCTTCGGTAATCTCGATTACCTGATCGCCGACACCCGCGTGTTTTGCCAGCTCATCGATCACCTCAGCTTCGATCAGCGTGGAGTCCATATCAAACACCACCAGGCGACGGTTACGGCGGTAGATGTTGTCTTCCTGGAAGGCGATATCCACATCCAGGTCGCTGGCAGCCTTAAGGAACTCTGCACGCAAGGCCGCACCATCATGGGGTGCGCCACGCACGGAGAATTCAACGCAGGCCTTAGTCTGATCTGCCGCTTCGTTGAGCGAGATACGGCCGGACAGGCGACTGATATTGTCGATGTTCAAACCGTGTTCGGCAGCGATGTTAGTCACACGACCGATGTGATCAGCGGTGATCTTGCGCGCCAGCAAGGTGATGATATGGCGGGATTTACCCTGACCTTCCACCCAGCCTTCGTACTCATCTTCGTCAACAGGCTGGAAGCGGATGTTCATGTTCAGCTCGTGGGCCTTGAACAACACATCGCGCAGCATCGGCGAGGATTCCGCTTCCTTCGGCACTTCAATCAGGATTCCCAGAGATAGGGTGTTATGAATCACAGCCTGGCCAATATCAAGCACGTTGATTTTGTAGTTAGCCAGGATGCCAGTAATCGCGGAGGTCACCCCCGGTTTATCATCACCGGAGATTGTGAGCAGGATGATCTCTTTCATCAAAAGGGTTCCGTTGCCGGTCAGTTTCGGCGCAAAGTATAACAGAGCTGAGACAATTCATATCTATGATTACACTAATAACGTTACGAAACAGAGTGCACCGCCCGGAAGAGGATAAACCGCGTTGATCGATTGGCTCAGCACCTACGCTGCTCAAAGCCTGCTGCTGGCAATCGCCCTGTTGGCGTTGCTGGAGTCCCTCGCTTTCGTGGGTATTCTGGTACCCGGCGTTGCCGTTCTCGCTTCGCTCAGCTGGCTGGCGGGCCAGCAGGCACAACCACTCTCCTCGCTGTTACTGGCGGGTTTTATCGGTGCCGTTCTGGGCGACTGGATCAGCTTCCTGCTCGGACGTTACTGCGCTCCCTGGATTGCGCGACGCCACACCCTGAAAGATCATCCCCAATGGCTGACCGAAGGGGAACGTTTCTTCCAGCGCCACGGTGGCAGCAGTATTTTTCTCGGTCGTTTTGTCGGCCCCCTGCGCGCGGTGGTGCCTTTCATCGCCGGCAGCTGCGGAATGCCTACAGCCCGCTTCGTCGCGTTCAATGTACTCTCTGCCGCGCTCTGGGCCCCCGCCTACCTGCTACCCGGATATTGGCTCGGCGAGCAAGCCAGCGAGCTGGAGATGAGCTGGAACAGCTGGATTCAGCTGATCGCCCTGATTCTGTTTATGGCGATGCTGTTGCACGCTCTGCATCAGCAGCTGGAGCCTGGACGCTGGTTGTCGGAGCGGATGATCGGGCTCGGCTGGTTTCATGCCCAACGCACCGGCATACAGCTGTTTTTAGGTCTGTGCGCCAGCTCACTGATCTTTCTGATGGTCTCCCGCACCCAGGGCTGGCTGCAGGCGTTCGATCAGGAATTCTACACACAACTTCAGATCGGCATCAGCGGCGTACAACAGTTTATGTTGCTCTTTACCCTGCTGGGCGACAAGATCCACCTATTGGGCAGCACCGTTCTGATCGTCAGCCTCTGCCTGCTGTTCAACTACCGACGCACAGCCCTGAACCTGTTGATCGTGATGATCGGCGTTACCCTGCTCAACATCGCGCTTAAGCATCTGTTCGAGTGGCAACGTCCGGACATAGGCGTTGGGCTCTACGAGACATTCAGCTTCCCGAGCGGGCACAGCTCAGGTACGGCCGCCCTGCTGGGCAGTCTGGCAGTGTTATTCGCACTGGGCCGCCCACCGAGTCAGAAACGCTGGATCTACTGGGGATTTCTACCGCCGATCTTGCTAACGGCGCTATCACGGGTGGTACTCGGGGTGCACTGGCCACTGGACGTGGCGGCGGGGATATTAGAGGGCTTAATACTGGTGACCCTGCTGCGCTGGCAGTACGCGGATCAAAAGCTCGACGCCAAGCCCGATCCGCTTCTGATCGCCAGTATCGCCGTGTTGCAGGCGATCTTTACACTGAGCTACATCTCACTCAGTTTTCCGGAAATGCAGCGTTTCTACGGCATCTGAAGCGCTGCCAGAGCAAGCCTTAGCGACGGGTTTTCTTCTTACCTTTCTTCGCGGACGCTGCAGCCAACGCCTTTTTGCCTGCTTTTGCCTTCTTAGGTTTCGCCTTTCGCTTCTGCGCTTTCTTGCTCTTTCCGGCGACCTTACCGCTGAACTCCGCCTGCTCACGCTCCGCCGGAGAGAGATGCTTCAGTTTCTCCTCCTGCTTCGCCCCAGACGCCTTCTTACGGCGAGGGTTTAAGCTATCCGTCGTCGCCTTGGTTTTCTTACTTACCGGGCGTTTACGCGGTTTCTTGTTGTTATCCCATTCGTGCTTGCTGCCAAACTCCGACGGCGCGCTGATTTTGCCTTCAGCCAGCAGCTGACGTTTTTTGACCTTCTCTTTCGATGGACGACCACCCAAGCTCTCAATCAGTTCGAAATCGATCTTGCGTTCATCCAGATCCACCCGTGCCACCTGCACACGCAGGCGATCACCCAGACGGAAACTCTTGCGGGTGCGCTCGCCGACCAAACGCTGCTTGGCGGCGTCGAAGTTGTAGTAATCCCCCGGCAGCGCGGTCACATGGATCAGGCCTTCAACGAAGACATCTTCCAGTTCCACAAAAACACCAAACCCGGTCACCGCAGAGATCACCCCGTCGAACTCCTCGCCGACCTGATCCTGCATGTACTCACACTTCAGCCAGGCGACCACGTCACGGGTAGCGTCATCCGCACGGCGCTCGGTCATGGAGCAATGCTCACCCAGTTGCAGCATCTGCTCCAGGGTGTAGCCGTACTGGAAGTCCAGGTTGGCGCTGAACTCTTCTGGACGCCCGATCGAACGATCCTCTTTTGCGGAGTGGATCATGGCGCGAATCGCACGGTGCACCAGCAGATCAGGGTAACGGCGAATCGGCGAGGTGAAATGGGTATAAGCGCTGTACGCCAGACCGAAGTGGCCTTTGTTATCCGGGCTGTAGACCGCCTGACGCATGGAACGTAGCATCATGGTCTGAATCAGATGACGGTCCGGACGCCCTTCAATCTGCTCAGCCAGCTGCTGATAGTCGCCGGGGGTAGGCTCATCGCCACCCGCCAGATTCAGGCCCAACTCGCCCAGATAAGCACGCAGGCTGCTCAGCTTCTGCTCCTTCGGCCCTTCGTGGATACGGTAGAGGGATGGCACCTTCAGCTTCGCCAGGAAACGAGCGGTCGCCACGTTGGCGCAGAGCATGCATTCCTCGATCAACTTGTGCGCGTCGTTGCGCTGCACCGGCACGATCTTCTCAATCTTACGCTCTTCGCCGAAGAGGATACGGGTTTCTGTGGTTTCAAAATCGATCGCACCGCGCTCTTCGCGGGCCGCGCGCAGGGAGTGATACAAGCCGTGCAGAGTTTCAAGATGCGGCACCAGCGCTTTGTATTCGGTACGCAGTTTTTTCCCGCGCTCGCTCTCCGGCTCCATCAGCATCTTGCCCACCTTGGTGTAGGTGAGACGTGCGTGGGACTGGATCACCGCTTCGTAGAACTTATACCCGGACAGGTTACCCGCTGCGCTGATGGTCATCTCGCAGACCATCGCCAGACGATCCACGTGAGGATTCAGCGAGCAGAGGCCATTGGAGAGCAGTTCCGGCAGCATCGGCACCACAAACTCAGGGAAGTAGACCGAGTTACCGCGATTGTGACCTTCCAGATCCAGCGCACTGTTGGGACGTACGTACCAGGACACATCCGCGATCGCGACCCAAAGACGCCATCCGCCGGAGCGTTTCTTCTCGGCATAGACGGCATCGTCAAAGTCTTTCGCGTCTTCACCATCGATGGTCACCAGCGGAAGGTGGCGCAGGTCGACGCGGTTAGCCTTGGCGCTCTCCTCGACCTCGGCGGTCAGGTCACCGATCTCCTGACGCACCTTATCCGGCCATTCATCCGGCACGTCGTAGTTGGCGATCGCGACCTTGATCTCCATACCCGGCGCCATATGGTCACCCAGTACTTCTGTGACATGCGCCTGTGGCATCTGGCGCTTACCCGGCTGGCGGAACACCTCAACCACCACCAACTGCTGGTCTTTGTATTCCAGTGGGTTTTCAGGATTGGGGACGATCAGTACTTTCTGGGTAACGCGCTGGTTCTCGGCGATCAGTTCACCAAAACCGTTCTCACCGGTAAAGCGGCCCACCAGTTTACGGGTGCAGTGCTCCAATACCTCAACGATCTTACCCTCGCGACGCCCTTTCGGATCGACACCAACCTCCTGCACCAGCACGCGGTCACCGTCGAACACCTTACGCATCTCACGCGGAGTCAGGAACAGATCGTCACCGCCTTCATCGGGTTTGGCAAAACCAAAACCATCGCGGTGACCGATCACACGGCAGGCCAGCAGTGCCATACGCTTGATCAGACAGATCTCGTTCTTGCGGTTGCTCATCAGCTGACCGTCACGGCACATCGCCTTCAGGCGGTGCATCAGAGGCTCTGCAACGGCCTCATCGTAGATCTCCAGCTCGTAACACAGACGGCTGTGACTGATAGGCGCATCCCAGGTCTCCATGAACTCCATGATGAACGTACGGCTGGGGATCGGCTTACCATATTTCTCCGCTTCCGCCGCTGCCTGAGGGTCCTGTTCGATCCATTTGTTGCTCATAGGATTCCTGTCGTCTGTTCCGCAAAAAGTAATAGTTTGAGTCTAACGTAAGTGGGGATTAAGTGCTTCTTTCCATTAAGGAATCAGCGCTTTTGGGAGGATAAAAACGAAAGAAGCCGGCATAAAGCCGGCTTCTTGAGGAGAAAGTGAAACTTAAGGACGGTCGTCGACCTCGTCTTCACTCTTCTCCGGTGGCATCAGGTCTTCCTTACAGATGTTCATCATGACAAGTACGTTCGCCGCCACATAGATGGAGGAGTAGGTACCGATCACAACACCCACCAGCAACGCGACAGCGAAGCCGTGGATCATCTCACCACCGAATACTGCCAGCGCGATCAACACCAGCAAGGTAGTCAAGGAGGTCACCAACGTACGGCCCAGGGTCTGGCTCAGTGAGATGTTCATAATCTCCACCGGCGTCGCCTTACGCACCTTACGGAAGTTCTCACGGATACGGTCCGACACAACGATGGTATCGTTGAGGGAGTAACCGATCACAGCCAGGACTGCCGCCAAAACGGTCAGGTCGAAGTCCAGCTGGAGCACGGAGAAGAAGCCCAGCACAATCAATACGTCGTGTGCCAGAGCTGATACCGCACCCACAGAGAACTTGAACTGGAAGCGGAACGCCACGTATACCATGATCATGAACAGCGCCAGCAACATGCCGAGGCCGCCCTGCTCACGCAGCTCTTCACCCACCTGAGCACCCACGAACTCGTTACGACGCAGGGTCAGTTCCTGAGTTTCCCCTTCCTGCAGCGCAGAAACCACCTTGTCACCCAGTTTCGGATCGTGGTCCTGGCCCAGACGGATCAGGATGTCAGTTGGCGAGCCGAAGGTCTGCACCACCGCATCCTCGTAACCCGCTGTTTCCAGCTGGCCACGGATACGGTTCAGGTCTGCAGGCTGTTCGTAACCCACTTCCACCAGGCTACCGCCGGTGAAGTCCAGGCCCAGCTTCAGGCCGTTAACCGCCAGGGAACCGATAGAGATCAGCAGCAGAACTGCCGAGAACACTGTCGCAATCTTGCGCAGGCCCATGAAGTTAAGGATCTTTGTTGTCATCTCTGGTCTCCCCCTCAGATCGCCAGTTTCTTCAGCTGACGACCACCGTACGTCAGGTTAACCAGCGCACGGGTCACAACGATCGCCGTGAACATGGAGGTCAAGATGCCGACAGACAGGGTAATCGCAAAACCTTTCACCGGACCGGTGCCCATCGCGAACAGAATCACCGCTGCCAGCAACGTAGTGATGTTGGCATCAAAGATGGTGGTAAATGCACGCTCGAAACCGGCATGGATCGCCGATTGCGGCGGCAGTCCGTTCGCCAGCTCCTCCTTAATACGGGAGAAGATCAGCACGTTGGCGTCCACCGCCATACCCACGGTCAGTACGATACCGGCGATACCTGGCAGGGTCAGGGTGGCCGACAGCATCGACATCACCGCCACCAGCAGTACCAGGTTCAGGGTCAGCGCCACGTTGGCCAGCAGGCCGAAGACGCGGTAGTAAACCAGCATAAAGAGCAGTACCAGAGCGAAACCGATCTGCACGGAGGTCACACCCAGTTCGATGTTCTCGGCACCCAGGCTAGGACCAACGGTACGCTCTTCCACAAAGTAGATCGGCGCCGCCAGTGCACCTGCACGCAGCAGCAGTGCCAGCTCGGAGGATTCGCCCGCACCGTCAAGACCGGTAATACGGAACTGGTTGCCCAGCACCGACTGGATGGTTGCCAGGGAGATGATTTTCTTCTCCTGATAACGCACCTTCTCGGTCACGATTTCGCCGTTCACCTGCTTGTGAACTGAACGTTCTTTGTCTTCCACAAACAGCACCGCCATACGGCGTTTCACCGCGTTACGGGTGGTGCGGTTCATCAGCTCACCGCCCTGACCGTCCAGGGTGATGTTAACCTGCGGCATACCGTTCTCATCAAAGCTGGCCTGTGCGTTGGCCACGTTGTCACCCTTGATGATGATCGCTTTTTCCAGCGACGCGGTACGGCCCGGCTCGCTGCGGAACTCATATGTTTCAGTGATTGCGCTGGAGGCGGTAGGTTTCGCTTCCAGACGGAATTCCAGAGTTGCGGTCTTACCGATGATCTTCTTCGCAGCCGCAGTATCCTGAATACCCGGCAGCTGAACGACGATACGGTTACGGCCCTGACGCTGTACCAGCGGCTCTGCCACACCCAGTTCGTTCACACGGTTACGCAGGGTCGTGAGGTTCTGCTTCAGCGCGTAATCTTCGATCTCACGGATCTTAGTTTCGGAGAGGTTCACCACTACGAAGAACGCATTGTCGCGGTCATCGTTGGTCACCAGGAACTCCGGATATTCCTTACGCAGGAAACCCAACGCTTCGTCGCGGGTTTCCGCTTTCGGGAATTTCACCGCCAGACTGCCGTCATCCTGCGTGTTCACTGCGCGGTAACGCAGTTTCTCTTCACGCAGCTTACGCTTGATCTCGGTGGAGTAGTTATCCAGTTTTTGTGCCACCGCCGTTGGCAGATCCACTTCCAGCAGGAAGTGCACACCGCCACGCAGGTCGAGGCCCAGTTTCATCGGACCGGCACCTACAGAGGTCAGCCATTCAGGGGTGGTTGGCGCAAGGTTCAGGGCGGCAACGTAATCATCACCCACAACACGGCTGATCACCTCTTTCGCCTTCAGCTGGCTTTCGCCATCTGGGAAACGGATCAGACCGTTGCGCTCATTCAATTCGGAGGATTTAAAGCCGATACCCGTTTCTTCCAGGGCATCGGTAACACGCTGCATCAGACGCTGATCCACCGTGTAGATATCACGGGTGCCGGTCACCTGAATGGCGTGGTCATCCGGATAGAGGTTTGGTGCGGCGTAGATCGCACCCAGTGCCAGTACGAATACGACCAGCAGGTTTTTCCAGAGGGGGTATCGGTTGAGCATGGTGCCCTGTCCCTATCAGATACAAAAACGCCACTGAGGCAGTGGCGTTTCCTTATTAAGCGAAAAATCAGATGCTTTTCAGGGTGCCTTTCGGAAGCGCTGCAGACACGTGATTTTTCTGGAATGTCAGCTCAGTGCCTTCGCTTACTTCCAGAACAATGTAGTCGTCGTTCAGCTTCACAACCTTACCCAGAATGCCGCCAGCGGTCAGGACTTCGTCACCTTTCGCCAGGCCACCTACCAGTTCGCGGTGCTCCTTCGCGCGTTTCGCCTGTGGGCGCCACATGAAGAAGTAGAAGATCAGACCGAAACCAACCAGGAACAGCAGGTTAAACAGACCAGTATCAGGTGCTGCAGCCGCACCTTCTGCGTATGCAGGAGAGATCAGGAAGCTCATTAAGCTTTACTCCAATAACGTGAGAAATATGTTCTTAGACTTATATGGTGTCGAGTGGCGGCGTTTCAAGGCCCCGCTGACGGTAAAATTCGTCCACAAAGTCGCTCAATTTACCCTGTTCAATAGCCTCGCGCAATCCGGCCATTAGTACCTGATAGTAGTGCAGGTTATGGATGGTATTGAGCTGCGCACCCAGGATCTCTTTACACTTATCCAGGTGGTGCAGGTAGGCGCGACTGAAGTTCTGACAGGTATAACACTCGCATGTTTCATCAACAGGACGCGTATCGGTTTTATTCGCCGAATTACGGATCTTAACGATGCCGGTGTTAGTGAACAGGAAACCGTTACGCGCGTTGCGGGTTGGCATTACGCAGTCGAACATATCCACACCGCGGCGTACCGCTTCTACGATATCTTCCGGCTTACCCACACCCATCAGGTAACGTGGCTTATCTTCCGGCATCTTGTACGCCAGATGATCCAGCACGTTTTTCATATCTTCTTTCGGCTCACCCACGGAGAGGCCGCCGATCGCGTAACCGTCGAAGCCGATCTTGGTCAGGCCGTCGAGGGATTCGTCACGCAGGTGCGGGTACATACCGCCCTGGACGATACCGAACAACGCGGATGGGCTGTCACCGTGTGCGTTCTTGGAGCGTTCGGCCCAACGCAGAGAGAGACGCATCGACTGCGCCGCTTCGGTTTCAGTAGCCGGGTACGGCGTGCACTCGTCGAAGATCATCACGATGTCGGAACCCAGATCACGCTGAACCTCCATCGATTTTTCCGGGCTCAGCATCACCTTGTCACCGTTCACCGGGGACTGGAAAGTCACGCCCTCTTCGGTGATCTTGCGCATATTGCCCAGACTGAACACCTGAAAACCGCCGGAGTCGGTCAGGATCGGGCCTTGCCACTGCATAAAGTCGTGCAGGTCACCGTGCTGTTTGATGATCTCGGTACCCGGACGCATCATCAGGTGGTAGGTGTTGCCCAGACAGATCTGCGCACCGGTCGCTTCCACATCACGTGGCAGCATCCCTTTGACGGTGCCGTAGGTGCCCACCGGCATAAACGCAGGCGTTTCCACCTCACCGCGTGGGAATGAGAGGCGGCCGCGACGTGCTTTGCCGTCTTCGCCCAGCTTCTCAAACTTCATAAAACATTCTCGGCTCACTTTGCCTCCAGAGACCCGGTTTTACGGGTAATAAACATGGCGTCACCGTAACTGAAGAATCGGTAACGCTCCTCTACCGCCACTTTATAGGCCTGCATCACGTGTTCGTAACCCGCGAAAGCGCTCACCAGCATCAGCAGGGTGGATTCCGGTAGATGGAAATTGGTAATCAGCACGTCCACCACTCGGTAGTCGTAACCGGGGAAGATAAAGATCTCGGTATCACCCATATAGGGCTGGATCTCGCCGCTCTGCGATGCGGTCTCCAGGCAGCGCACACTGGTGGTGCCTACTGCGATAACGCGATTGCCACGTGCTTTGGTCGCCTTCACCTGCTCGCAAACCGCTTCGCTGACCTCGATATACTCGGCGTGCATCTTGTGCTCGTCGATGTTGTCCACCTTCACCGGCTGGAAGGTGCCTGCACCAACGTGCAACGTAACAAAAGCTTTTTCGACGCCCTTCTCTTCCAGCTTGGCAAGCAGCGCCTCATCGAAGTGCAGGCCTGCAGTGGGTGCAGCCACCGCGCCTGGTTTGGCGTTGTAGACCGTCTGGTAACGCTCACGATCGGACAGCTGATCTTCACGTTTCATATACGGCGGCAGCGGTATATGGCCGTGCTGCTCCAGCGCGTCGATCACGTGTCCGTCCAGCTGGAACTCCAGCTCAAACAGCTTATCGTGGCGTGCGGTCATCACCGCTTCGATACCGCCCTCCAGGCTCAGCTTGGCGCCCGGCTTCGGTGAACGGCTGGAGCGGATGTGCGCCAACGCGCGTTTATCATCCAGCACACGCTCGATCAGCACCTCGATCTTGCCGCCACTCTCCTTCTGGCCAAACAGACGCGCCGGGATCACCCGGGTATCGTTAAACACCACCAGATCGCCCGGCTCCACCAGATCCAACACATCGGCAAAATGGCGATGCGCGATATCACCGGAGTTGCCCTCAAGGCACAACAGACGGCTCTGGGTACGCTGCTCCAGCGGATAACTGGCGATCAGCTCTTCAGGAAGCTCAAAATGAAAATCTTTAACCTGCATTCAGGAGTACTTACGCTTGCAATAGAAAGGCCGCGTATTCTAACGGAATCCAACGCTTTTTTGCAGATAATTGACGCTAAGTGATTGACGCACCGTGAAAGGTTTCTATAATACGCCCTCACTGTGCCAGCGTGGTGAAATTGGTAGACACAGGGGATTCAAAATTCAACCCCTCTACCAAAATTCTTACAGCAACCAATTGATTGGATTGATAAAGTTAAGAACATGCAAGGCAAAAGCGGCGTGTAGAGCCGTGTAGACTTACAAGCAGTGCCAGTGTGATGAAATTGGTAGACATGACGGATTCAAAATCCGTTGCCTTCGCGGGCGTGCCGGTTCGAGTCCGGCCACTGGTACCATTTAACTCTCTGATCTAAAGAGGGTTATAAGATGATCGAGCGCTCAAAGGCCCTCGATTTTTTTATGCCCGTAATTCACTTGTACAGGCTAATAAGAACGCCCACCTTTCCAAAGCCCTCTTTCTGTCAGAACTGCTCCCTAAAATAGTGACATCTATATTTAGAATTCTTCGGTGTGCGCTACATCCATCTCATCGCAACTAGAGACGCAGTTACGGCCTCGTTGTTTTGAGAGGTATAGGGCCTTATCAGCACGATTCATTAAGTCCTCTAAGCTAGTATCCTCTTCTTTAAGTACCGCTACTCCAATACTGATGGTTACTCTAGGGCCGCCGGGATCTAGGGCTTCTTCCGATTCCTCAACCTTATACCTCAGCCTCTCTGCTAGTACTTCACAAGCATTGGCGCTTGTCATTGGAAGTAGGACAGCAAACTCCTCACCTCCTATACGGGCAAAAGTATCACCCGATCGAGTCCATTCGGATATGCACTGGGCTACCCTTTTAAGAACAACATCACCGATAGCGTGACCGTAGGTGTCATTTACACTCTTAAAGTGATCGATATCTACCATCATGATGGCGAGAGGGATTTGATGTCTGTGGAAGTTAGAGAACTCTCGATGCCCAATCTCTTCAAAGTATCTTCGGTTATACATACCGGTTAATGAGTCTCTGCTAACCTGCCAGGATAGTGTCTCGTTCTCGCGAACTTTTTGCTCCAGAGATTCGATGAGGGCTTTGTACTCAGAGATATCCCGTATTGTCGCTAGCGTGTGCCTACCGAAGCGGGTATTAATGACACTTAGTCTTATTTCTACAGGTATCTCATGCCCATCTTTATGGGTTGCAAATATTCCCTTTCTAAACTTACCCATTGGGCGAATGGATGGGTTGTCGTGATAGTCAGTGCGGTGTTTTGCATGAGTATCTCTGTACCGTGATGGAACCAACTCATCAACCTTCAGTTCTGAAAGCTCAGTTGATGAATAACCAAATAACTTCGAAGCCTCTTCATTGGATTTAGTGATATACCCATCGCTATCAACTTGGATAATAGCATCAGGTGCTTGGTTAAAAATCTCATCACTTTCCTCCAAAGCCAGCTTGGTAGAAGCGTAAAGCTCATCCAGAGCGGCTAGATTTTTTTTATAGCGCTGCTCCATTTCCATGAGTTTTGTGATGTTATTGTGCGCGCCCAACATTCTGATAGGCGTTCCGTCTTCATCGCGTATAGCGAACCCACGGCACCTAACCCATACGGTTGATCCATTTTTATGCTTGTATCTAACGATCTGATCATATGGATGGTTGGGGTCTTCGAGGTGCTTTTCAAAATTTGAAATAGCGATCTGCAAATCTTTGGGGTGGATAATATCTTTCCATTCGTCTGCCAGATGTTTTTTATTGGCTGGGTCTTCTCCCAAAGTCATCCAAAACTCCGGGCTCATCCACTCGTGTTCAGGGGACTCCAGATCCCAATACCAAAGACCATCAAGCGACGCCTTCTGTAAAAAATCGAAAGTAGCAGAATCTTTTTGCAGAAGTTCGTACAGTTCTTTCTTCAAATAGTGCTCATCAAAGTCGGTCATACTGCGTCCCAATTAGAGATGATTAAGCTTCTGCATTGTATCGTTGGTGTACCGCACTGAGTCAACTGATCCAGGGCAGTATTGGCATACCTCACGCCGTCTGGAGAAGCGAAAAGGTGTGTTGGGGGATTATTGAAGCAAGGTCAATGGTAAGGGTGTGAGCGCCAGATGCGGATTCTTAACGTATCAAAGGCTCCCAAACAGCTTGTATGTTAGGAAGTGCTAGGCGCTTAGCTTTATTTTCGACTAATTTTACAGAGGATTTTCAACTAGGTGGTTTCCATGGAAGAGATTAAGCACAACGAAGATCTTACACAGTTTGTGAGCCAACTGCATGATCAAGATTATCAGAACGACGCGGTCTTCGAACGGGCCATAACCGCGCTGGATGTGGCAGAACTGGGGCTATTACTGGAAGCTCTTCCTATTGCTGAACGATGCGAAAGGTGGCCTCAGGTACCTGATGAGATTAAACCCTTGGTATTAGTCGAAATGAGATCTCAAGCAAGAGATCCGATACTGCAAGCGTTGGATGAAGGGGGTATGGAGCTTTTGTTGAGGTCTCTGGATGCAGAGTGCCTGATCGAATTATCAGATAATTTTACAGAGGAGTTGATTGAACGCGCACTAAGCTATCTTGATGAACGTCAGAAGAGCTGGTTTGAGAGTGCTAATCAGTTTGAAACGAATCAGATTGGGCGATATGTAGATCATAAAATTCTAACGATAACTGTGAACGCAAAAGTTAAAGATGCTATTCGCGTTATCAAGCGAAGTAATCAAAGTTCTTTAGATAGTATCTATGTGTTGGGAAAAAACAATGACTATAGGGGCGCTGTAAAGGTAAAGGATGTATTGCGTGAAAACAGTGAGCTTAGAATGATAAGAGGGATGATTGATAGCTCAACGCCTTCTATTCTTGCTACAGAATCATTACTAGATGCTGTAGATGAACTAGAAAGGTCTGGAGCCATCAGTTTACCTGTAATTAATTCAGAAGGAGGATTTATTGGCCAGATAAGCCTCCCAACCGCCCTATCTATTGTGAAACAGCATTATGACGGTCAGCTTATGGCGAAAGCAGGTATGGCGGAATCTGATGATTTGTTTGTTCCTATATTGACAGGAGCAAGGAGTAGAGCTATTTGGCTCGGAATCAATTTAATAACTGCGTTCCTTGCCTCATGGACCATAGGCCTGTTTGAAGATGTTCTCAGTAAGGTTGTTGCTTTGGCGGTACTGATGCCGGTGGTTGCGTCTATGGGGGGGATAGCTGGAAGTCAAACCTTAGCTTTGATTATTAGAGGGCTAGCGGTGGGGCAAGTCACTATGGGCAACGCAATAGCGATATGCCGGCAAGAGCTTGGAATCTCCATTATCAATGGGGTAGGTTGGGCTATAGTTATTGGTGTCGTAGCTTACTATTGGTTTGGAAGCTTTGGGGTTGGTAGTGTTATTGCTGTAGCCGTATTTGCAAATATTCAAGTAGCAGCAGTATCAGGCGTTTACCTGCCTCTTATCTTAGCTCGGATAGGTATTGATCCGGCTCTGTCTGGAGCGGTGCTACTCACAACCGTTACTGACGTGTTTGGTTTTATAACTTTTCTTGGGTTAGGTGCTTTGATTTTGGTCTAAAGCTCCGACCTGAATCAATCAAGGGCTGAATGCCTGGTTATAAGTAGTCTTTTTTAATGGTGGTTAATTTGGGTTTTTTGTATGAAGAGTGCCATCTGTTATTTGAGAGCAACTGATTCAGATATCGAGTCATATATTTTAAAAGTGCTGAGGCTATCCAGAAAATATAAACTGGTAGTGGTGGTGGACAGCTCTAGTGATATTCAGATTGCCACATATTGGGACCGTTTTAGAACAAATAATTTGAATAAAGACTGGAAGGCTTATAATAAGCAGTTTTTTGGTTATATCGGTCGTTGCTTCGAGAAGTTTGGGGCTGACGTAGAATTCATAAGAATAGATAAAAAAGATGACTGGGTTAAAACTTTAGAGCTTGTTGAGGGCTCATTAGTTTTTGTGAATAAGATTCCTGGTTATAAACGAGATATAGATAGGATTTCCAGCGTGGGTTCCTGCGATATCTTTTTGCTTGGTAATAGGCTTTGGAATAAAGGATTGAAGGTTTCTGTGGCAGTTGACCCGCTTCATGAAAATGGCCGGCCAGAGATGTTAGATGCTATCCTTTTATCTAAAGCTAAATCTATCAGAGAGCCTGATAGTCCCCACCTAACCGTTGTTCATAGTGTATTTTCTCCCCCGTCAATCACTAAACATAAGCAAGTCATTAAAGATATACACCGCGAAGGACTTGAAACCTTATGTGAGCAAGCTAACTTAAGCTCCAAGCAAAGTGTGTTGTTGGAGGGGAGGCCAGAACATAGCTTGCCTAAGTGGATACTTAGAGAGGAGGTGGATATTCTTTGCTTAGGGCTTGTGGTCAGATCATGGCTATCGGGAATACTGGTTGGTAGCACAGCACGAGAAATTATGGAAAACCCGGTTTGTGACCTACTACTTGTTAAGGCGGGGAGGTAAAAGCATGAGGCTGGGCCTAAAGATTTTCTTTGATAAAGTTATTGAAATATCATTTTCTGCTGTAGTAGTGATGATAATCATCGCTATCGCCATAGGAGTTGCTCAGTTACTTTTCTCTGTAGGTGGCCTTTTGAAGTTTGAGGGTATATCTGGTCATTATATAGATTTTATATCAGACGTTCTTACAATATATGTTTTGGTGGAGCTTTCAAGGTCCTTGATTGAGTACTTCACTTCGCACCGCCTGAGATTAACTTTTATTGTGGATGCTGCGATCATATTTATAATAAGAGAGCTTTTGATTGGTTTGTTTAAGCATGATGTCAAACCAGAAATGCTTTATGCGCTCTCTGCTTTTTTGCTTGTCTTAGGAGTGCTCAGAATTGCTTCCATAATGGTTTATCTCAAAGAAAAAGAACTGACTGACTTGATAGATAAGGCTGATTAAATGGTATGAAGTTTATGTCCAAAAAACCTATAGATATTGGTGATGGTACGTGGCATTCTACAGCCTTGGGCGATTTGTTTTTATATATATCAAGAAAGGGGGAAGAATATAATATCGCAAAAGAATACCAGTCACCTCACCTGGAGTCGTTGTGTAAACCCCTGAGTGTTATAGGAGGTCTGCCGGAAGGTACTCAGGTAGAGGAAAGGTTTTACCTTCAGAATAATAGTGATATTCCTGTATTTTCATTGCAACTTTCTGATAAACCATATCAGGTTAAACCAGCCGCCTTGGTAAAAATCGCTCCCCATTCGCGTTTGGTTTTATATGTGAGTACTCCCCTGTGGCTTCAGGTGAGATCACCGTCATGTGGTGAAGTATTGGCTGAATACCCGGCTGTCAGACCTCGTATGAGTTGGGTTGGAAGCAATACAATTGAAGGAAGCTTATGCTACAGCAGCCAAACCTCAGCCCCTTCCAATCTGTCAGAGGTCCGTCATACTAAACACAGGGCTTTAACCGCTCTCGAGCTTGTAAATGATGGTAACAAAGTTCTGGTAATTGATAGGCTTTCGCTACCTCTGAATATATTAAGCCTATATATTTGCAATAAAAATGAGTACTGGACTGAGTCTGTTCGTTATAGGGTAAATCCTGAAACAGGTGAAACTACTATTGTTGCATCGCAGAAGCCACCTGAACAACTTGGTGAGGCTTTACAAATATCCGAAGCAAGAAGTCAAAACAGGGCCAGCCGATTTCGCACGGCGATGAGCTTAATAATGGGGTGATTTAATGTCAGAATTAATGGCATCAATTGCTGTAGGGGAATGGCTTCGAGCAGCCCTGGTTATACTGGTGGGTTTCTTTGTTGCTAAGTTAGTATCTCGATTTTTTCGCCGTGTTACGGAAAAGAGTTTCACTCCGCATCACCGCTTGTTAGGTAGCACGCTGGTGTTCTATGTCGTGCTTTTTATGTTTTTACTGTCTGCACTAAAGCAGCTTGGCTTTAGTATGAGTGTTTTTTTAGGAGCAGCAGGTGTTCTATCTGTAGCGGTTGGTTTTGCATCGAAAACATCTGCATCCAACTTAATAAGCGGAATTTTCTTGATTGCCGAAAAGTCGTTTGAAATAGGAGATGTTATAAAAATAAACGAGGTCTCAGGTGAAGTCATATCCATTGATTTGATCTCCATAAAAATAAGGACATTTGACAATGTAATGATAAGAGTCCCAAATGAAACGTTAATTAGGACTGTCTTTACAAATCTTTCTAAGTTTGCGTTAAGGAGAGTGGATATTGTTGTAGGCATTGCTTATAACGAAGACATCGAAAGGGCTAGAAAAGTACTATTGAAAGCAGTTCAATCGCATCAGAGAGCCTTGGAGAACCCAGAGCCTTTTTGCATCGCCACCCAGATGAGCGCATCGTCAGTGGATCTGCAGCTCTCTGTTTGGGTATTGAGGACTGAGCTTAAGGATGCAAAAAGCGAACTATTGATAGCAGCTAAAAACGCTCTAGACAATGAAGGTATAGAGATACCTTTTCCCCATACAAGTCTATATGTAGGTCAGCATACCCAGCCTTTACCAATTTCAATGGTAAGTGAAGGCAAGGAGCCTTAGTTGCACCTTGTGAAAGTCTTCGGAAAACAGGCGACTACCCGCTAGGAGTATACCTCTCCTGAAATTCATCCACCCGTGCCTCAACCGCTTCGATATCACCGAAACGAGCAACGTGATAGAGCGCATCACCTTCGTTAACTAGTGGCAAGTTGGTTTTTCCTATGATAATGCCACTATAGGGGGAAAGAACCTCGGATTCCTTTTCTCCGAACGGATCTGCCACAACACCGAGCAGAGATCCTTTATCGACGCGGTCTCCTAGGGCCATCTTAGCCCTCAGTATTCCGCTATCCGAAGCGCGAATCCAAGAGCTGGATCGAGCAATAACCGGTTCCTTTGGAGGGTTTCTTCTACGTGTGGGCGGCAGCATTTCCAATGCTCTCATAACATTGATAATGCCTTTTACGCCGGCTCTTATCGACACTTCGTCGAAACGTAAGGCTTCCCCTGCTTCATAAAGAAGCATTGGAATACCGTGTTCGTTCGCCGCTTCACGCAAAGAGCCATCTCGAAGGTTCGAAGAGATTATCACTGGTACATTGAACGCGTTAGCCAACCTTCTGGTTTCTTCGTCTTCTATGTTCGCCCGAATCTGAGGGAGGTTTTCCCGGTGGATTGCGCCGGTATGTAAATCGATTCCATGTGTGCTTTGGCAAACTATCTCCTGCATAAATAGGTTAGCTAAGCGCGCAGCGAGGGAGCCTCCTTCACTACCAGGAAAACTACGATTCAAGTCTCTCCTGTCAGGGAGATAGCGAGAGTGGTTAATCAATCCATGAATATTTACGATAGGCACTGTGATAAGCGTTCCACGCAGACGCTTTAGTGAAGGTGAATTAAGCACTCTTCGAATGATTTCTACCCCGTTTATTTCGTCTCCATGTATCGCTGCACTAACAAACAGGCGGGGGCCCGCACGTCTTCCACAAACAATGTGAACCGGAATTGTCATAGGGGAGTGTGTGTAGAGCCGTCCTGCAGGAAGATCGATGGTAGAACGAGTACCCGGCTCTACTTGGTGGCCGTCGATAGTAAAGGGGGTATTCTTGTTCATTATAGTCACCCTTTTCCCCTAGTGCGTGTGTTGTGTGGCCTGGCATGTTTTTCAATGCACTGAACAATCATGCTTGCGACATCTTTTCCGGTTGCTGTTTCAATACCCTCGAGCCCCGGAGACGAGTTTACTTCCATTACTAATGGGCCTCGTTCGGAGCGTAAAAGATCAACCCCAGCGACATTTAGTCCCATGACTTTGGCTGCATTTACGGCGGTGGCGCGTTCTGCTGGTGTGATTTTGATGATTGAAGCACTTCCGCCTCTATGCAGGTTCGAGCGGAACTCTCCTGGCATAGCCTGGCGCTTCATGGCCGCAACGACCTTGCCATCCACGACTAAGCAACGAATGTCGGCACCTCCAGCTTCCTTGATATATTCCTGGACCATTATGTTGGCCTTTAACCCCATAAACGCTTCCAGTACGCTTTCGGCTGCTTTTTGAGTCTCAGCAAGCACTACTCCTATGCCCTGTGTACCTTCCAGAAGCTTAATTACGAGAGGGGCTCCGCCCACCATTTTTATCAGGTCAGAGATATCGTCAGGGTTGTTAGCAAATCCCGTGTTTGGCATGCCGACACCTCTGCGTGATAAAAGCTGCATAGAGCGAAGCTTGTCTCGAGAGCGGGAAATAGCAACTGATTCGTTCAGTGGGTATGCGCCCATCATTTCAAATTGGCGCAGGACCGCAGTTCCATAGAATGTTACAGAAGCACCTATGCGAGGGATGACTGCATCAAATGTTGGTAGAGCCTCTCCCTTGAAATGGGCCTGAGGTTTGCTGGAGGCTATGTCCATATAGGTTCTAAGCACGTCAATGACCATAACCTCATGTCCACGTTGTTCACAGGCCTCAACCAGTCGTCTGGTAGAGTAGAGCTTCTTGTTACGAGATAAAATGGCGATATTCATGAAACACTCTCCAAGGGATCTGTGGCAACCTATCAAGCAAAGCTACGACTGTTATTAAGTTCTCTCTAAGCCATAATCAGGTCTTAATATTTTCGATTTTTCCTTGGGGCTGGAGAATTTCTTCATTAGCGAAGAAGGCAAAGCCACCAAGAAACAAAAGCCTCTCCGTTAACAACAAGCGGTACACTTTGTAGTGTGCCATTTAAAGGGTGGAGGGCGTGCCCAGTAAGAAGGAACTACTAGGGTTCACAATTATTCCGTCAGTTAAAGCTGTTCGGCCTAAAAGCATCCGGAACTTCATTGTGTCTCGATTGGTTAATGTTATTTCAATAGTTCGGCTGCGACCGGCGAACACCAAGAGTGTGGAAATGACATAGCGCTTTTCTTTGTGTCCGCCTGAATCCGTCACGTATCGCTCGTCAGTCACTTCTGCTTCGCAGAACTGTTCGACGTCAGTATTATCCTGATATGGATGAATTCCGAAACGAACCCAAGTCGTATTGTTCTTTTCGAATGTGCTGACAGAAAACGCGTGCAGGCAGGATGTTCTGGCTCCGGTGTCGACTTTCGCTTTTATACTCAGAAGACCTAGCTCAGGTAAGGTAACCCACTCTCGCCATCCAACTGTTACAGTGTCATGCTCCAAATCTCGTTCCTCATCCGGTGGGGAGTGCGAAGTAATGAACTGATCTTTCAGTTAATCCGTCAGGCTCCAAATATTCTAATGCGCTCGCGTATTGGCTTAGTCCAGTGAAAGGAGGCCGACAACTTAGGTGCCTTCTGAGCTTATGGAATTAATCCTTTCAGCTTTTAAGTTAGCAGCTACATCGGTGTAAATGTAGCCTGTTCTTTATAGTCCGTATACTGCGTCGAACTCAGCCAGGGTTGCAGCAATGGACCCTACTCTGATTTTCGATAGACCCATGATGATCGATCGAGTCCACTTTAAGAGGGTGTCGCAAAACTACTGCGCTGGCTGATACAGCGTCAAAAATCTGCTCAAAATGCTCTTTTACGCACAGTAAACTGCTCGTTTTCGCAGATTTTTGCCTTGTCTCACCTGCACTCGCTACGTTTTACAACACCCTCTTAAGGGATTATGGCGCATATGCAGCTCCTGAAAAGCACCGTTTCCAGCGGTGTGGGACCGATAACAAGGAGTTATGGTATCGGGAGAGAGCTCATTTGGAGCAACGCCGCCACCTGCTATTCAATCTTTTCCACCACTTGTATGCCTTATCAGGCTAGCCGTCAGGCGATTCGCGATGTGTTTGCATCCTAATTCATCCGTTCTTCGAGGGGCGTTAGTCAGATGCCTGATTTTTCTTATGAACAGTGGCCTACCCTCTGCATTTCTCAAGGGTTAAAGCGCTAACCGACACTGATCGGGTCATGTGAATACCCCGTCTTGTCGCCTCTGGCGGTGGTTTGTATGCCGTCACTTTACGTAAGTGTTGGTGGTCATGCCGCATTCATAAAATATTTCGATCAAACTTATGAAAAAGTATTGTTTTACAGGGACTTTCCTTGTCTAAATAATCTCCAGAAGAGGGCGCTCTCTTGAAAAGCCGTTGAGCTCAGTAATCGCACTCTGTCTAAGGCGTTTAAGAGGGCAAATGGTGGCTTAAAGTTTTGTAGTAGTTATCTTCTGCTGGTTTGATCCTTAAGTGATTAAGGCGGCTAACAGAGGGATTTTTAAAGGTGCATTAGCTGATTCTTGATGACTGAAGCCTTGCGATTAAATTTTTCGATCGAGATCTTGACTCGATTGGTTGGTATGGTCGATGGCTTGCTGACTTTTTGGGGTTCACGTCGAAGTAAACCTCTACAGAGACTGATGTGACATTACGTGCGGTTTCTGGGGGCATAACTGTCCAAGACAAACATTCTGGCGGTACTTCGCGAGTTGATCACGCGGGAGATCATTCACCAACCGGTGTACGTGCCAGAAGGTTTAAGTAATCCAGAGCCGGTGTCCGATATTCTGGATTATCTGGTTTCGTCGATTAAGCCAACGGCTCCTGTTGGTTTGGTGGCGGATGCAGTCAGCCGAGACACTGCGGTTGCCTGAGCCATTTCCGGAGCGGCAATACGCTGCTCTGGTTTTTTTTCTTTGCTGTTTATATGTTCGATGAGAGTCGAGAGATGAGCAAAATAGATATGGAAGATTACGCTTCTGACTATGATGAGTGGTCTGAAGACTATTCTGAACAGAAAGGTACGCGCCGTAAAAACGGTCGCGGTCAGAACTCAAGCCGTAGCGGTGATCTGGATGATCTTTGGGACGACGAAGAGAGCTTTTCAGTGCGCAGTAAAGGCCGCAAAAACCGGGATCACCGACGCGATATTGAAGATCGCCTTGAGCTTCACCGCTTAGAGCGCGAAATCTACGATGATTATTTTAAAGGTATGGCCTGAGGATTAATTTGTTGTCTCCTCGGGTGTTTAACAGTGCCAGGCGCTGGATGCATTGAGGAGACAACCATGGCAACACTCCCCCCTACAAAAGCGACCCCTCGCACACGGCTGGTTTTTCCTGGCCGTGAAAGCTTGCTGATTGAGCAGTATACGCAGCTAGCGGAAATCATACAGTCTCGGGAGCCGTTCTGGCTGGAGCTGGACTGGAATGATCCCGACGCTGCCGAATGGCTCAAACAGTCTGCCGGGCTACCTGATAGCACCTGCCAGGCGATACTGACTGAAAATACCCGGCCACGTTCCTTTACCGACGAGCAGGGAAATCTGGTGCTCATCCTGCGGATTATTAATGCACACGCCAGCTCGGCAGATGAGCGACTGGTTTCGTTGCGTCTGGTGATCGATCGCACCCGGATCTTCAGCCTCTGCCACTACGAGACGGAAGTTTTACGGCAAACCCGAAGTAAAATCGGAGCATCGAATGCCAGCTTTGAGCCGGTGCAGTTGTTGACCGCATTATTGCGCTGGATTCAGGAAGAGATTAACGAAGAGGTTTACGGCCTGACTGAACGGGTGTCTGAGATAGAGTCCCTGCTGGATCAGGGGAAGCCGCCGGTTGATGAACTCAGTATGGCGCGCAAGCGGGCGGGCGAGCTGCAACGCTACCTGCAGCCGCAGCGCATTGTCCTGTCGCAACTCAGGCAGCAACGGGAAATTATCCGCGATGCAGAGTTGCAGTCTGACTGGCGTGAGCTGGCGAACGAACTGCAATTGAGCCTGGAAGAGGTCGAGATGGTGATCAGCCGACTGATGATCTTTCAGGATGAGGTGCGTAGCAACTTAAACGAACGCACGACGCGTACCCTGTATTTGCTGTCGTTGGTGACCTTCCTATTTCTGCCGCTGAGCTTTTTGACCGGTTTTCTGGGCATGAACATCAGCTTTCCCTGGGATACGTCACCCCAGGCATTCTGGTTACTGCTGTTGCTGATATTCGGCATCCTGCTAGGACAGGTATGGCTGATAAAACGGCTGGGCTGGCTGTAGTTTACCGGTCCGGTGTTTCTGAACAGATGTTAGATATTATGAGGGTTCCACATGCATATGGATCCTGTTCTGCCAACCATGGTCGGTACCATCTTTCTGATGCTGCTGGTGGGTGGGTTTCTGAAGTTTTTTGGTCAGCCGCAGATCATCGCGTACCTGCTGGCGGGCGTACTGATCGGGCCACATGGGCTGGCGCTGATCTCTGATTCGGAGTTGATTCATCGTCTGGGTGCCTTTGGCGTTGTCCTATTGCTGTTTTTTGTGGGTATGGAAGTGGTGCCGGAAAAGCTGCGGGCACGCTGGCGTATCCCCGTAATCGGGACTTTATTGCAGGTTTTGTTCTGCTTTGTACCGGTTGCTGCAATCGGTGTGATGTTTGACTGGAGCTGGGCACGCATCGCGCTGCTTACATTTGTCGTCAGTCTTTCCAGTTCGGCGGTGGTGATCAGACTACTGCAGGAACGGAGCGAGCTGAGCTCCGGTTTCGGTCAGGATATGCTGGGTGTTTTGCTGGTGCAGGACCTGTTAGTGATCCCGATGTTGATTGTGATCGGCCTGTTCGGTGGGCAGCAGGTGGATATGCACTCGTTGTCGATGCAGCTGATTGGTGTGGTGTTGATGGGGGGCTTGCTGGTCTGGATCTTCAGTGGTCGCCAGATGAAGTTGCCGTTCGGTGAACAGATCCGCTCCGATCATGAGAT
>CANMWJ010000030.1 GCA_947501565.1 uncultured Marinobacterium sp. | reverse complement strand
AAAATACAAAACGCCCGATGAAGTGCATCGGGCGTTTTTAACCTGAAATAGTGTCAACCTATATCAGGACAAGACAAACCCAATCGGATCGTGGCTTACCAACCCACTGTATAGGAGAGCAAACGACTGATCTGCGACAGCGGACGCCCGGATTCAGCCTGCCACTGATTAAACGCCTCCTGTACCTTCTGCAGGTCACGTTTTGCGGTGGGCTTCTTATCGATCACACCCTGTGCTTTCAGAGCTGCAACGACATCATCGGTCAGAATAAACGTATCCTTTCCAACCATACGCAGAAAGTATGGACCGGAGTTACCACCCAGCTGTGAGCCCTCCTTCTTCAGGAACGCCCACAAAGAGATCACATCATCTTCTGGCCACTGCGCCAGAAAGTGGGCAAAGCTCCCCTCCTTCTCAGCAATACTGCTGATCATAAAGGCGTTGGCACGCACCGCCTTGATCTTGCCCCAGTGACGGATAATCTTATCGTTCTGCATCATGTTTTCGAGCTGTTCATCGCTCATCAGGCTGATCTTTTCCGGATCAAAACCAAAGAAGGCCTTTTCAAACTCCGGCCACTTGCCATCAACCAATGAGTGCTTTAGCCCTGCGCGAAAAACACGTCGCATCATATCCGAGAGAATTCGGTCATCCGGCACCGCTGCCAGTTGCTCGCGCGTTAATGGCTGCGGCAGCAACTCCTCAATGTCTTCACCCGTTTTATGGGTTTGAGCATGCTCGTAAATCCATTTAAACGATTTCATAGAGACTGAATTTCCCCTTAGTTTTCTTCAGTGTCGCCAGATTCCGACTGGAAACCCAGCGAAGCGGAGTTGATGCAATAACGGATGCCCGTAGGCTCAGGACCGTCTGGGAATACGTGTCCCAAGTGAGCATCACAACGGGAACAAGTTACCTCGGTACGCACCATGCCGTGCGACAGATCGCGGTGTTCATCGATGATGTCCGGGTCACCCGGCTGCCAAAAACTTGGCCACCCACAGCCCGAATCGTATTTGTTTTCGGACTCAAACAGCGGCGCCCCACAACAGGCGCAGGTATAAGTCCCGGTTTCGTAATGTTTGTTGTACTTACCAGTAAATGCCCGTTCAGTTCCCTTTTCGCGACAAACTCGGTACTGCTCAGGCGAAAGCTGCTCGCGCCACTCCTGTTCGGATTTCGTTACTTTTTTAGAATCGTCACTCATATCCCACTCCGCTTGAGGCATCTAAATGGCCGGTTCATGCGCTCATTAGGCTGTTTTTACCCTTCCAAAGCGCGTATTATTACGTATCTTTTTATTTGAGCGATAACAGTAGCTTGCGTTCACTTTTTGACGCTGCGCACGCCATTCAGGACAACAAGATGCCAGTAATCCGCAAATCCAACAAGCTGATCAACGTCTGTTACGATATCCGTGGACCAGTGTTGCAGGAAGCCAAGCGCCTCGAGGAAGAAGGCCAGCGCATCCTGAAACTCAACATTGGCAACCCGGCACCGTGGGGCTTTGATGCACCAGAAGAGGTAATTCAGGATGTGATCTACAACCTGCCCGCCTCCCAGGGTTACTGCGATTCCAAAGGCCTGTTTTCCGCCCGTAAAGCGGTGATGCAGGAGTGTCAGCGCAAGAATATCCGCAACGTAGGCATCGAAGATATCTACATCGGCAACGGTGTGTCCGAGCTGATCGTGATGGCGATGCAGGGTCTGTTGAACGACACCGACGAGATGCTGATCCCGGCACCGGACTACCCACTGTGGACCGCTGCGGTAAGCCTGAGCGGCGGCAACCCGATCCACTACCGTTGCGACGAGCAGGCCGACTGGGCGCCGGATATCGAAGATATCCGCAGCAAGATCACCGACCGCACCCGCGGCATCGTGATCATCAACCCGAACAACCCGACCGGTGCTGTATACCCGGAAGAGGTACTGAAACAGCTGGTTGAGCTGGCCCGCGAGAAGAACCTGATCATCTTCGCCGATGAGATCTACGACAAGATCCTCTATGACGAAGCACAACACATCTCTGTCGCATCTCTGACCGATGACGACGTACTGTGCATCACCTTCAACGGCCTCTCCAAGACCTACCGCGCTGCGGGTTTCCGTTCCGGCTGGATGATTGTCAGCGGTCCGAAACATCAGGCGCGCGATTACATTGAAGGCCTGGATATGCTGGCCAGCATGCGCTTGTGTTCCAACGTGCCAACCCAGCACGCGATTCAGACCTCGCTGGGTGGTTACCAGAGCATCAACGAACTAACCTGCCCGGGCGGCCGTCTTTACGAGCAGCGTAATCTGGCTTGGGAGATGCTAAACGACATCCCAGGTGTGAGTTGCACTAAGCCACAGGGCGCGCTCTACCTGTTCCCAAAACTGGATGCCAAGAGATACCACATCAAGAACGATGAGAAGATGGCTCTGGACCTGCTGCAGCAACAGAAAGTACTGATTGTACAGGGCAGCGGTTTTAACCTGCCGGATACCCAACACTTCCGTCTGGTCTTCCTGCCACGTAAAGATGAACTGGCAGATGCGATCGAACGTATCGGCGTGTTCCTACGCTCCTACGAGCAATAAGCGACACTCGACAAAATACTACTCCACAGGCGGTCCCAAGCCGCCTGTTCTATTTCTGCTCTTTCCCATCTTTCCCGTTTCCCCACCTCTCACCGACTAAAGTGCTAAGCTTCCGGGTAGCTGTAAGAAATCCGTCATAAGATAGCAATAGAATGACGCTCAAACGATATCAATCTAATTGCTCCCAGGAATCAGCAATGTTCATTAAGATCAGAAAAAACTGCGGCATCTACATGGAACACAACGGTCTGGAAAAACGCCACCTTGTTCCTGTTACATCCAACTTCCTGATCAACCTTAACCACGTGGCAGAAGTGTCCTTCTACACGATCAAAGAAACCAAAACCCGCTTCGATCTGGAGCATCACGAAGTAACCGTACCGGTTAACACCCGTGTGGTTCACCTGCAGATGAGCTACCTGTACGGCTCCTACAAAGAGACCGTACGTGGCACCAAAGGCCGTCTGGTTGATCGCAGCTACTACAAGCTCTACTTCATGCCAGAAGAGATGGGTCAGTACGAAGCACTGCGTGAACAGATCGAGAACCTGGTCCTAAACCAGTGATCAAAGTTTCGGCAGTCGCTTGATCACGACTGCCTTCCTCCCCTTTTTTCTGTAGATACCACAGAAAAAGCCTTGCTTTTCCTTCCACTTAGCCCTAAACCTTCTTATTACATCTGCAGTATCGCAGTCTCAGCAAAGTTAGCTGATGTATCCGAAGGAGTCGCTATGGAAATTCGTGAACTACTGGATCAAACGAGCAAGCTTCCCAACGTACCCGATGTGGTTCGAGAGCTTATTCAGCAACTGAACAACCCCAACGCCAACTACGGCGAAATCGCAGCCAAGGTCGGCCAGGACCAGACCCTCTCCCTTAAAATTCTCCGCCTTGTTAACTCAGCCCATTTTGGCCTCACGCGTAAAGTATCCTCGATCGACGAGGCTGTGGTTATGCTCGGTATGGCACGGCTGAAAACCATGGTAATCGCCTCCGGTCTGTCAGGCTCGGTGAAAGAGGTTGAAGGCATCGATATCAAGCGTTTCTGGTCAGAGGCGTTTTTCGTAGCTACAGCGGCAAAATGGTTTGCTGAGAAAACCGATAAGGTGGATGAGGATATCGCCTTCACGGTTGGCCTGATCCATAACATCGGGCGTCTGCTACTGCATCTGTCCAAGCCAAAACTGGCACTGGCGATTCAAACCCGTGTTGAGGAAAGTGGTTGCAGCCGATCGGATGCAGAGATGGAACGCCTGAGTTTTGTAACGCCGCAGGCTGGTCAGGCGCTTCTCGATATGTGGAAGTTCCCGGAAGATATGGGTGTCGCGGTACTGCAGCACAAGAAACCGACCGACTTTGAAGAACCATCTGCGCTTGCTGCAGTGGTAAACCTGGCGTGTGTAGTCAACGCTGCTAAACGCAATGAGATGGACATCGCAGCCCTGCGAGATACCTTCCCGGCGGATGTGGCTGAGATTGCGGGCCTGCCAGCTAACATTCAGGTCGAACTGGCTGATGTTCTGGAGCTGGAATCCGGGTTGGACGGCCTGAACGACTAACCGGAAACGCCCATCTAAAAAGGCAGCGATTCGCTGCCTTTTTTACATCTGCTGCTTTGGCCTGGCCTCAGGCCTCCTCTTCGCTGACCGCCCGTACCGCGATCATCAGATCGTCCACATCCTGCATCGCTCGGTGACGACGGAACTGGCTGCGTGCGATAAAGCGGTATTGAATCAGTTGCTCTGCACTTAAGACCGCATCAAGACCCGCCATCGTAAAGGTCGGCTGCATATCTGCTGCTTCGTAGAGTCGACGCATCCAGAAGGAATCAAACTCAAAAGCGTCACTGATCAGGGTCTTACCCTCCAGTACGCTGTTCAGCCGCAGGCACGCCACCAGCGCATCAATGCCTTCGTCCACCAGGCGTTCACGGTCAATACCGTGCAGCTCTTCGGCGAACTCATCCCAGTAGGTCCAACCTTCGACACTATCAGGATTGATCATAAAATTGTCACTGGCATTAGAATCGGGAGACTTCCACGCCACTTCAATCGGGTAGGATTCGGCGCCCAGTCCACTGGCTTCCAGATCGACGAAAATTACTTCCACTTAACCCTCCCTCGCGTACAGCAATACTTTGAGTCCTTTTTCAGGTTCTGCCTCCGGAAAATCCTCCGGGTTTTTCAGTCGCTCCACAAAGCTGAAGTCAGGACACTCCTCCAGCATGATCTCTTTCAGGAACTCCGTGCCCAGCTTTGGATCGTTATGACACGCCATTACCTGACCGCCTTCCGCCGTCAATTCAGGCAAGCGACGGATCACCTTACGGTAATCCTTCTCTGCGACAAAACTGCCACGCTGGAAGCTTGGCGGGTCGATCACGATCAGATCGTAAGGCCCCAACTGCCGAATGCGTTTCCAGGAACGGAACAGGTCATAGGCAAGAAAGGTCACCTGATCCTTAGAGAAGCCGTTCAGCAGATGGTTCTGACGACCGGTATCAATCGCACTGCGTGACATATCCACGTTCACCACATGCTCAGCCCCGCCAGAGAGCGCCGCCGTAGAGAAACCGCAGGTATACGCAAACAAATTCAGTATACGCTTACCCTCTGCATTCTGCTGCACCCATCGACGCCCTTCACGCATATCCAGAAACAGACCGCTGTTCTGGTTTCGCGAAGGTTTAACGCGGTAACGTACACCCAGCTCCTGCACTTCCGTCATGTCCGGCACTTCACCCCAGGCCACACGGTTGATTGCTTCCTGACCACGGGCACGCTGCTGAACGACCAGACCTTCGATCGCCTCGAACTGACGCATCTGCTCACACAAGGTGTCCAGCCAATCGGCTTCAACCGCTTTGTAGAGGCGGATCACGGCGTAAGGTGGCAACCAGTCGATTACCAGATCTTCCAGGCCTTCGTAACAGTGACCACGGCCGTGGAACAAGCGACGAACTTCGGAGTCAGAGGCGGAGAGGTGCTGCTGAATGGAGTCTAATATACGTTGCATCGATCTAGCGTCACAAAAAGGAGCGATTATAATTCGCACCCTAATGATCCACCAGCCTGTTGGTAGAGTAAGAGTAATACTAACGGCTGATAACGCTTGAAACCTTTGACCTGCGCCACCATAAAGAACACAGATAACCCAACTAATGGAATAAGAAAAACCATGATGCGAATAGCGCTATTTTTAGCAACCAACCTTGCCATACTGATCGTCGCCAGTATCACCATGAGCATTCTGGGCATCGACAGCCGTAGCCTTGGTGGCATGCTGTTCATGTGTGCCATGTTTGGTTTCGGCGGCTCTCTGTTGTCGCTGTTTATCTCTAAGTGGATGGCGAAAAAATCCACCGGGACTCAGATCATCGAACAAGCCAGCAACGCTGACGAACAGTGGCTGCTGGATACCGTTGCTGAGCTGTCTCAGCAGGCGGGCATCAAGATGCCGGAAGTTGGTATCTTCCCGGCACAGCAGGCAAACGCCTTCGCCACCGGCTGGAATAAAAACGACGCCCTGGTTGCAGTCAGCCTGGGTCTGCTGCAACGTTTCCGCCCTGAAGAGGTACGTGCGGTACTGGCCCACGAGATCGGCCACGTTGCCAACGGCGACATGGTAACCCTCTCCCTGATTCAGGGTGTGGTAAACACCTTCGTAATGTTCTTTGCCCGTATCGCGGCGTCCATCGTGGATAACTTCCTGAGCGGCGACGAAGAGGAAGAAGGCGGTCACGGTATCGGTTACTTCATCACTGTGATCGTATTCGAGATCCTGTTCGGTATTTTGGCGTCCATCGTCGTGGCCTGGTTCTCCCGCTACCGCGAATTCCGCGCTGACGAAGCCGGTGCACGCCTGTCCAGCAGCCACGCCATGATCGGCGCCCTGCAGCGTCTGAAAGCGGAATCCGAAATGCCGGATCAGATGCCAGGCTCCATGATGGCATTCGGCATCAGCAGCCACCTGAAAAGCGGTTTTATGAGCCTGATGGCCAGCCACCCGCCGCTGGACGACCGTATCGCAGCCCTGCAGAAGATGGGGTAATCAAAGTCCAATCTTAGGACTTGGATCTGGAACGAAAAAAGCGCAGCTATTTAGCTGCGCTTTTCTTTTGAAAGTGAAAGACCCATGCACCACCCAGAGCGATCCTCTGACTTCCTTTATGCAAAACCTTCTTCATCTATTAATTTCAGACGATACGCTATAAAGAACGAAATCCCAGAAAGAAAAGACATTACAAGGATCAATCTGTACATTACCTCTGCCGTCTCTCTCTCAAGGAAGTAGCTTTCCTCTTTAATTAAGGCTTCACCTTCGAAGTAAGCAAAATCAAGTGATTTACTACCTGGATAACGAATAGTTTGTGGGAAATACCCCTTTGACAAAACCAATATATTTTTTCCATAGTGTTCACCTAAAGTCACTCCCTTGTATTCGTCGATAGTCACTACATTGTTCTCATCAAAGCCAAGTCCATTGGGATTACCGCGTTTCTTAATATAACGTGACCCTATAAAGACCTCTTCTTCACCAGACTCCATTATCAATACCAACTCCATTTTAGGCGAATCACAACCAACGCAATACCAGAAGCTAGAAACCCTCCCCTCATACCTTTTAAGTTCATCCTTTTCTGGAAAGAAATCCCAAGAAAAAAACAGACCGCCGCAAGAGACATAAAAAAACAAGAGTCCTAAGAAAACAAAAAGATGCCGACTCTTTTTAGACTCAGAGGTGAACCACCGTTTAGCCTTAGAGTAAAATACAATCTCAAAATAAAAGATTGCCCCGACCGAAAACAAAGGAAGTGTATAGAAGTACCAATAATCCATATTCATGCAAAAACACTCCAGTAAAGTATCCGTGCCTCACTCAACATAAGCCTCCTCGCAGAACTTCAAGACTTCCAACAAATCCTCTATAGCAATAACCTAGCAGTGCATTCCTCCCAAAACTAGGACATAAACTTTTAGTTCAAAGCGTCAAAGGGAGTCCCCTAATCCCACAACGTCTATACTCCACCTACCGGGAGGACGGACCGATGCAGATACGCGCTACGCTTTTGGCACTACTTGTCTCCACAACTGCGATTGCTGGACAGGAACCTGTAGATATCGCTTCTTTACTGGCCGCATGCAGCCAGTGTCATACGCCGGAGGGAAAAGCAGCGCAGCCCGGCTGGGCACCACTGAGCGAAATGGAGGTCGACCAGATTATTGGTAAGTTATCTGGGCACAGGGATCTGATTATTCCCGACGCCATGATGTCCAAGGTTGCGTTTGATCTGAGCGATGAGCAGATTGAGGCACTTGCCGAGTATTATTCAAGACAGGTCGATACCAGCCAGCAACCAGTCAGAACACTGAACAGCGAAGACTAGATCCGATCGGGCATCAAAGAACATTCTATATACCTAAGCAGCCGTATCCCCGAATTTAATTACCCTAGGGACAGCATCAGTGAACTCAATCAAACGGATCTTTCTCATTATGTCGCTGCTCGTTCTGAGTGGCTGTGTCAGCCAGACTCTGAAACCTGCTCCTGAGATCAACCGGGTTGTGATCATTAACGAGCAAACCACGGCAATTCAGGACGTAACTATCTGGGTCGAGAAGATTCGCGGGAAGTTCTATTGCGGAGTGATTCCGGCTGGAGCGCGATGTGCCAATACCTTCCCTACCCGGCCTTATGAGGGGAATGATGTCACCGTCAGCTGGCAGGATGGGCAGCAACAACGGAAAACGGTGCCGTTTTCGATAGAGGTCACTTCTCCGACCGATACACCGATGACCGCCGTATTGAAAGTGACACCTCAGGGGAAGCTGCAGGCAACGTTGTTGCCGAAGTAATGGCTTACTTGTGTTAGGCATCGCTGCGCGATAACTAACCTACGGGTGATGTTGCCTTACCAAAACTAAAAAAGGGCCATACAGGCCCTTTTTTATTCCGCTCAAGAAAAGCCTGGCTTACATGCCGTTCATTTCTTTGAAGCGCTTAACCAGTGCAACTGGCCCTTTTTTCTTGTTGGATTTGTTCAGGACAAATACAACAGTCTGCCCCTGTGGGCCCGCACCGATCTGAGTGAAACGGTATGGCGCTTCACCAACCTTACGCAGGTCTTCCATGTCTTCCAGGGTGTTGAAAACGTACAGACGACCATCTTCACCGCGCATTTCGCCGTAGAAGTCTTCTGCTGCTTCCATTTTACCGGCGAACATCTCTACACCAGCGATGCCAGACAGTTTTTTCTTGTCTTTGCCACGCAGACCGTGAACCAGAGTTTCACCGTGTGGGCCACCACCGATGAATACTTTGCGGTAAGAAGTCTCACCAACCTGCAGGAAAGACTGGTAAGTTTTGAAATCATCAAATACGTAGTAGCGGCCTTCGTGAGCTACTTCGTACAGATCATCGTTGTTCAGTTTAGGCGCTTCAGCTACAGGCTTAGCAGCTTCTTGTTTAGTCGCTGTGGACTGGCAACCGTAAACGCTCATCAGGGCGCCTGCAATAACGGCACCAGCAATCAGTTTTTTCATCGTAAGCCTCATGAATTCCGTGTAAGAAACCTGCGGCAAACTTTACAGCCGACTTATTACAGAAAGGTTTCAGGCAGATTCATCAAGCAAACTGAACGAAAGAAAAGTTGATAGTAGACCGATAAAGACCATCAACGGCACGGAGGGAAAGAGGATCAGCAGCGACGCTGCTGATAACCAGATATATTTCACCGCCTTGCGTTTAGCGCGGTGTTTCTCGGTAAACAGGCGGCGATAGAAGTGTTTTTCGTCCGGTGTGCGGTCCTGCATCCAGACAGGCGAGAGACGATACAGTACAAATGCGATCAGATGTAGCAGCATAATCTCTCTCCCCAGCAACCTGCTTTCAGCTTAGCGGGCCGATCAGAGATCTGCCACACGGTAGAGAACTGAGTCGTGATAACCGGTCACCACCGGAATCACGCCAGACAGCATCTTGTTGACCTCACTGTCACCGCTATCGACGATCAACGGGCGCCCATCCAGCTCACGCAGTTTGCTCTTGGTAGCGATAACACGCATGTTCTCTTTGCCGATCTGCTTCAGCAATGCCGGGCTCAGCTGCTGGTTACCACGGCCGATGATATGCCCCTGACCACCGATGATGGTGATCACCAGACGCGTCTCGTGGCCTTCGGTCAGCTGCAGCAGCTGCTCGGCAGTACAGTCGGACGCAATCAATTCACCGTTTTCGATCAGATCGACGCCCAACAGCGTGTTACCGAGCCCCAGCTCATCCATTACGGACTGCACGGTGGTGCCGGAGCCCATGATGTAGCGCACGTCGTCTTCCATCTGTTCAACGAAGTCCGCCGCGATATCGTCGAGCACCAGCTCCTCGACCTCTTTACCGCCGTCTTTCACGTGCTGCAGGTAGCGGTGTTCCTGAGGCACCTGAAGCTCACCGTAATACTTAGCGCGTACGACGCCGGAGCGGAACGCGTCTTCGTCGATATCGCGCACTTCCTGATCACCCAGGGTAACCAGCTCACCACGTACCAGCATGGCAACGATCTCACCGGCTGCCTTCGGCGTTACCGCATACACGCCGGAGTGGATCTTCACACCCGCGGGAATACCCAATACCGGGAAGCTCTCATGCAGGGCATTACAGATATTACGTGCTGTACCGTCACCACCGGCGAACAGGATCAGATCGACACCGTGTTCCACCAATGCTTTTGCGGCGTTCTCTGTGTCTTTCTCCGTGGTTGCCCCGGCAGTAATCTCACCGACCACTTCTGGCTCAAAACCCGCTTCGCGCGCAACATCCTCTCCCATCTCACCGGGATAGGTCACCAGCTTCATATCCAGCCCGCTCAGCACTTCCAGCGCCTGCAGCGTCCGCAGGTTAGCTTTGGGTTCAGCACCCAGTTCCAGCGCTTTACGCGCGGTTTCAGCGCCATCACTGCCTTTTAATGCCACGCTGCCACCGACACCGGCCAGCGGATTTACGATCAAACCCAGTCTAAACACCCTTTGAATCCTCTATTCCAGATCATCAATATGCCCGGTCTCCACCAGGAATTGCTGATAAACGAAACTTGCCAGAATCAGACGTGTGTCCTCGTCCAACTCCAAAAACTCTACGCCGTGTCTGTATACACTGGCGGGTGTCCCCTCGGTCTGTACCAGATTGCGGATCATGACAGGTGCCAGAATCACCTGATCGATATCGGCCACGGTCACGCGTACCGTCAGATACAGTTTATCGCCCACTTTACCCAGTGGAGCGGATACTTCGACGCAGGCGCCCTGCAGGCTCAGGTCGGTGCAGAAACCCGAGCATGGCCAGACGCCGGTCAGAATAGTGCCCTCTTCGTATTCATCCATGGATACTTTCAGATTCACCGGCACGCGGGTGTGCTGGCGGATACGACGTACTTCCAGTTGTTGCGGGTACTCCAGATGCCAATAGGCAAACGGTGTATGGTGCACCTTCAGAATTCGGGTGCTGAACGCCGCAATATGGTTACCGCACAGCAGACGCGCGGTGAGCCGCTGACCTTCGGTCAGTACCGGTTCACGCCCGGATGAAGCACTGGCGGTTACCATCAGGCTTCCTCCCTCTTTATAACCCACCAGACGTGTCGTGAAACGACCACTGGGTGAGCGTGATTCCAGCTGAATCTTCTCACCCACTTTGGGTTTCAGCTCCATCAGGGAGGGGGTTGCCGGAAGCTTTTTCAGCGCGTCTACCATCTACGTACGTTGAATCCTAACAATCTGATCGGACAAACCGCCTACTTTAAGGGATTTATGCATCTACCGCGACCTGAAATCCCAGTGCGCTGAACTGCTCGTGCTGTTCCTGCGTCAGCGCACCCTTGACCTGCAGGGAACTGAACTCACGGCGCTGTGGGTAGGTTTTACGCAAGCGATCAAACGCTTCTGCGCGCGGTTGCTCTGCAAGCGCCAGCGTGTGACGCAGGTTGCGGTCATCGCGGTAGGGATCGTAGCGTAAGCGGATCAGCTCCAGGGCATCGATCTGCTCATTGACGCGCACTTCGCCCAACGCGGGATCCGGCAGGAAATCCTCCAGAGATTTGGTCACCTCGCGCCCCAATGCACGACAACATGCCTCGTACAGCATATAGGTGCCACGGATCTTGCCGTCATGGCTGTAGCCCGCGATATGTGGCGTAGCGATCTCGGTCAGTGCCGCCAGCGCCGGATCAACCACGGGTTCATGCTCCCACACATCCAATACCAGCGTCAGATCTTCACGCTGCTGTTTCACCTGCAGCAATGCGTGGTTGTCGATCACCGGCCCACGCCCGGCGTTAAGCAGAATTGTGTTGGGTTTCAACGCCTTCAGGCGTTCTTCATTAAACAAATGGTAACTCGGATGATCGCCATCACGGGTCAGCGGTGTATGCAGACAAAGCATATCCGCCTCAGCTATCAGCTGGTCCAGATCGACAAACCCACTCTCGCCCGCTGCCTGACGCGGCGGATCGTTCAGCAGCACCTTGTAACCCAACCCGGCCAGACGTTTATGCAAACGCCCCCCCACGTTACCAACACCCACGATACCAAAGGTACGCTCGGCCGGATCGAAACCTTGTGACTGCGCAAGGTGGAACAGGGCACTGATCACATATTCCACCACCGCGTCGGCGTTACATCCGGGGGCGCTGCTAAATGGAATCTGACGCTGCGCCAGATGGTCGGTATCAATATGGTCCGTACCGATGGTGGCGGTACCAACAAACTGCAGACTGGCGTCCCCGATCAACGCTGCGTTTACCGGTGTGACCGAACGCACCAGAAGAAGGTCAGCGCCCTCAAGGTCGGAGGCCGACATGGTACGCCCCGGAACCCGGTTTACCTCGCCGATTTCGGAAAAGATCTCCTCGACAAGAGGCATATTTTCATCCGCTACAATTCTCAAATTCGTTTCCCCGGGAAAATTGCGATAAACGCCCATTTTATAGGCTTTCAGGCTTTACAAAACCGTCTGATTCAGGCTCAATGCGCCGCACTATAAATTTCACGACACGATTCATCAAACGGTAACACCTCAGTTGATTCTACGCTGGCGAAAAGAGCAAGAATATTTCATCGTGCGCCTGTACCAGGATCTGTTTGGCGATTGGATCGTCACACAGTGCTGGGGAGACGGCACGCATGAAGGAAGCTCAGTTACCCACACCGTCGCTCCCTCCTATCAGGAAGGCCGCACGCTGCTGAAACAGATCAGCCGCGAACAAAAACTGCGCGGATTCCTCCCCGCCAAGCAGGATGAAATCCAGCTGGGTTTCGATTTCAGCTAAGCCGCCAGATTCTTACGACTAAAGTCCGAATGGCTTTATTTTTGTGGGTGTTATTCTTCGGTCTTTAACCGTCAATAAGAAGAATAAGCTCGGGTGCATCGGATGAACAACTCTGTGTCAGGTTTTTACCTGAAAAGCTACACGGTAGTAGCGGTCGTCTTACTGATCGGTGCGGCAATCGCCTTCGTTACAGGCGTATCTGTAACCACGCTCAGCGCGGTTGTTGTCGTCTCACTGCTGACAACGGCAATTGCAAAATTCGCCGTACACTCCAGAATCGTCGCCCCTATTCTCTCCCAGACCTCTGAAGCCGCCCATGGCCAATCCAGCGCAGATGCCGAGTACTTTACGCCAGCTCTGGAGAAACTGGCACGCGGTTGTCACGCAGGTCAGGCGATCAGCAGTTTGCTGTCGGATAAAACCAACTCCAACGCCATCGCTGCCGCCGAAGTCTCCTTCTCGGCAGACAACCTGAAAAACAAACTGGACGTGCAGGTTAATGAGATCGCTCAGATCGCGGATAACTCGCAGAATATGACTGCAACCGTGCAGCAGTCCGCCGATCAGGCCTCCCGTGCTGCCGAACTGGCCAAACACGCCAAGGATACCTGCGAAGAGGGCCAGCAATCGCTGGAGCTGGCACTGCAGAAGATCGCCCTGCTAAACGAACAGTCCTGTGAAACTCTGACGCTGATCGAACAACTGAATGAGAAGTCTGCCAAGATCCAGAGTGTTACCAAGGTGATCGAAGAGATCGCCGAACAGACCAACCTGCTCGCCCTGAACGCGGCGATTGAAGCGGCACGCGCGGGTGAGCACGGTCGCGGCTTTGCCGTCGTGGCCGACGAGGTACGTCAGCTTGCCGCACGTACCGCCGGTGCAACCGGTGAAGTTGAAACCATCGTCGACGAGATCCAGGCGGAGACCCATCAGGTGGTCTCACGCATTACTGCGCTGTCTGAGAACGTCGAGGAAGGCAGCAGCATTATGGCGACGGTGAGCGAGCAGCTGGGCGGCATCTCCGCGCAGGCCTCCTCCGTCGAGGAGCAGGTCTCCGAAATCGCTGACGGTGCGGCTAACAATCAGGACAACCTGCTGCTGATCTCCGATTCGATCCAGAAGATCCGCTCCGAGATCATCTCCAGTGATGATGAAGTGAAACAGCTGGCCAGCCAGGCCGCCTCCCTGATGGAGGTCGCCGAAGTCTCCAGTGCGGTATTGGCTGAGCACACAGAAACCAACTATCACAAAGTGTTCTTTGAAACGGCCCGCAGTTATGCCGACCGTATCCAGTCCGTATTCGAGAATGCGATTCGGTCCGGCACTTTGAGCGAAGCTGATCTGTTCGACCGTGACTACCAACCGATCGCAGATACCAATCCACAGAAGTTCACCACCCGTTACGATCAGTTCACTGACAGCGCCCTGCCGTCTGTGCAGGAGATGGCGCTCAACAACCATGAGAGCCTAGTGTACGCGATTGTCACCGATCCGAACGGCTACGTGCCAACCCACAACAATCAGTTTGCCCATCCACCGACCGGAGACTACAACACCGATCTGGTGAAAAGCCGCAGTAAACGTCTCTTCAACGACCGTACCGGTGCCCGTTGCGGTTGCCACACGGAACGCATGCTGCTGCAAACCTATAAACGGGACACGGGCGAGATCATGCACGACCTGTCTGTGCCGATCTTCGTCAACGGCCGTCATTGGGGCGGTTTCCGTATCGGTTACTGGCCCTCCCAACACTGATCCCGATTGAAATAATTGATCCTAACGGTTGGCACACCCCGCCAACCGATTTATATTCCTTTTTGCGATACAAAAAGAAGCGATAAGGTTTACAGCGAGGTAACATGAGTAAGTTTGATTTTGCGGCGATGCCGGATACCAACGGTTTCTTTGGTGAATACGGCGGACAGATCATCCCACCTGAACTGAAAGAGATCATGGATGAGATCGACCGCGCCTACGAAGAGATTCGTCACACCGACGAGTTTAAGAACGAACTGGCTTCGCTGTTTGCTGATTACGTGGGCCGTCCTAGCCCGATCTACCACGCAAAACGCCTGAGCGACAAACTGGGTGGTGCGCAGATCTTCCTGAAACGTGAAGACCTGAACCACACCGGTGCCCACAAGATCAACCACTGCCTGGGTGAAGCCCTGCTGGCGAAATACATGGGTAAATCCAAAGTGATCGCCGAGACCGGTGCCGGTCAGCACGGTGTTGCACTGGCAACTGCCTGTGCCCTGGTAGGTATCCCGTGTGAGATCCACATGGGCCAGGTGGATATCGAGAAAGAACACCCGAACGTTACCAAAATGAAGATTCTGGGCTGCAAACTGGTACCGGTTACCCGCGGTACTGCAACCCTGAAGGACGCGGTAGACAGCGCCTTCGAAGAGTACCTGAAAGATCCGGTGAACTACATCTACGCGATCGGTTCCGTGGTAGGTCCTCACCCGTTCCCGAAAATGGTACGCGACTTCCAGAGCATCATCGGCCGTGAAGCGCGCCAGCAGTTCCAGGACAAACACAACAAACTGCCGAACTACATCACCGCATGTGTGGGTGGCGGCTCCAACGCCATGGGCCTGTTCACTGAGTTCCTGAACGATGAAGAGGTCAACATCGTGGGTGTAGAGCCTTCCGGTAAAGGCCTGGAGACCGATCAGCACTCCGCTACCCTGACTCTGGGTAAGCCGGGTGAGATCCACGGCATGAAGTGTTACGTACTGGAAACCGAAGACGGTGAACCGATGCCGGTTCACTCGATCGCGTCTGGTCTGGACTACCCGGGTGTAGGTCCACAGCACAGCTACCTGAAAGACTTGGGCCGTGTTGAGTATCAATCCGTGACTGACGAAGAGTGTCTGAATGCATTCATGACCCTCTCTCAGGTTGAAGGCATCATCCCAGCGCTGGAAAGCTCCCACGCGGTAGCATGGGCAATGCGCAAAGCACCGGAACTGCCTGCTGACCAGACCATTCTGGTGAACCTGTCCGGCCGCGGCGACAAAGACGCCGACTACGTGGCGGACAAACTGGGTCTGTAAGACCCTATAACGCTTGTTACATAAAACCCGGTTGCTGTTACCACACAGCAACCGGGTTTTCTTTTTCTAGCCATATCCGTCTAACTTGTAGTCGCCAACGTCTGCTGAGGCCAGATCTGGTTGAGGTACTGCATCCACCCTTCCACCGCCGCATTCAGCTGTTGATCGCTGGCTGCAGCGGCCAGAGCCTGACGAGCCTTATCATAGTGCTTGAGCTTGATACGGGTGATTCCCAGTAAGAGCTGTAACCGCGCCTGTTTACCTTGCCCACCTTTGAGCGCCTTGAGCAGGGTTTTCTGCGCAGCGTTCCAGTCCTGTAGTTCGATCTGCATATGCGCCATCTGAGTCAGGCTTTTTTCGTTCGGTGCCAGACGGTTAAGTTGTGCCAACGCCGCAACGGCCCGTTCATGCTCGCGCGCCTGAATCCAGCAGCGGCTGAGCAGCTGCAGGTTCTTTTTGCTCTGTTTCAGTACGCCACGCTTCAGGCCCTGTTGCACCACTTCCCCCGCGTAAAACGGGATCTCAGCCTGCAGTAGCATCTGCGCCAGCAGGCGGTAGTCCTGCGCCTTCTGCAACAGGCCACGCTCGAACGCCATACGCTGATCCGCCAGTGCAGACTTCCGGTCCTTCACCTGCATATGCAGAGAGACCAGCTGACGCCAGTGGTCGGGACGGTCGGCAAAGTGACCGATCATCCGTTTCTGCTCGCGGATGGCGGATCGCCACTGCCTGAGGCGGATATGCGCCACCACCTTCAGCTGATACCAGTTCTCGGGTGCGACCTTACGACTGGCAATTGCTGCGCTGACCGGCTTGATCACTTTGGCCCAGCTCTCCAGCTGACTGTACGCCTGCGCCAGCAGCAGATGGTCGTCACCCTTGATCATCTGCGGCGAGGTTTTGCCCATCTCCCCCATCCAGTGCTCCAGATGGGCGATACAGGCCTTCCACTTCTCTTCCATGCAGTTCAGTTGCGCCAGTGTACGGATCAGGCCAACCTGCTGCTCCTCCGGCAGCGCCTTAAGCTCGTACGCGCTGCGCAGGTGTCCCAGTGCTTTGCCGTAGCGTTCGCGCTGCAACTCCACCTGACCGAGATTGTGGAACACCAACGCCCGTGCATAATCGCTGCTGACCTGATCCTTCGCCGCCATCAGCTGAGCATGGGCGGCCTGGTAGTGTTCAGCCTCAAGTGACTCGAACGCTTTTATAAGCAGTTGGTACTCACGCTGTGACAGTTGCGCCTTGGCGCTGGCCGTCAGTGGCAGCAGCATAAGTACGGCAATGAGTAAGTAACGCATCCTACCTCTCCAGTTTGAATTCCAGTTCCTGACGCGCCTTGAACGATACCGGCTGACCGTCCACTACGCGGGTTTTGAAGCGCCAGCGCTGAATTGCTCGCAGCACGGCTTTATCGAACACCCCCGGTGGGCTGGATTCCACGACCACCACTGTGCCGGGTTTCACCCCGCCCATCTCGTTGATCACGAACTCCACCACCACGCGCCCCTCCTGGCGGCGACGCAGGGCGCGCTGTGGATAGCGCGGCGGCACCTGGCTGAGTACGGTGGGATTGGTGTCGATGCTGATGCTTGGCGCGGGCATCGACAGGTTGTTCAGGGTTGGCGACAGGCTTACCTGCATCCCCATGCTGATATCCGGTACGGTCACGTTAGGCAGGTTGAAGCTGACATTCTGGGTCTGCTGCGGTTGCAGCTGGGGAATCTCCGGCTGCTGTTGCTGCACCACCTCCTCCGGTTCCGGCGGCAACTGCCGTTTACGCAGCTCCACATCGGATTCCTGACGGACCATCAGGAAGTCGAGACTGGGCGTCAGCTGTTTGTCCGACACCAGGCGATCGCCCATGCTGGTGAGCATGGCCAGGCCGTAAAACAGCAGCAACGCCAGGCACGCCGCCAGCGGGGCAGAGATCAGCAGGCGTACCATTACTCGCCGCCCGCCTTAGTCGCGACGGTGTACTGCACCTTCGCCAGACGCAGCTGGTCGATCACGCTGACCAGCTGACCGGTGCTGGATTTCTCATCCGCCTGCACCACCACATTGATCTCCGCCTGCTCGCTGCGCAGTCGCTCGATCGCCGGACGCACCATGCGCAAATCCAGCGGTTTACGGTCCAGCCAGATCTCATCATCGGCGGAGATCGCCACCAGCACGGCGGTTTTACTCTGTGAATCGGCGCTGTCCGCGCTTGGGCGATTGACGTCGATGCCGGATTCACGGACGAAGGAGGTGGAAACAATAAAAAAGATCAGCATGATGAACACCACATCCAGCATGGGGGTCATGTTGATCTCAGCATCTTCCTGCTGTTGCGATAGATTGAGACGCTGACGCATCAGTGAACTCCTTGCAGCCGGCTGTTCTGTGTCGGTGTTGGGTCCGGGCTTTCGGTCAGCAGCAGTCGCAGCTTCTGACGCTCACTTTCGGACCAGCGCGACAGCCGGTTATGAAACAGTAATCCCGCCACGGCTACCGCCATGCCGGTCATTGTCGGGAAGGTGGCACTGGCAACCCCCGCCGCCATCAAACGGGGATTGCCGGTACCGTAAAGGGCCAGGCCGTCGAACACCTGGATCATGCCGGTCACCGTACCCAGCAGCCCGACCAGCGGGCAGAGGGTGATCAGATTTTTGATCAGGGCGAACTGGTTTTTCAGCGCCAGATCCAGCTCGCACAGCAGGCTCAGGCGTTTCACCGCCAGCGGCTCGCCGCGCAACGCGACCAGGGTGCGTTTCTTCTGCCCCGGATAGCTGATCAGACGGTAGATGATGCGCTCCAGAATGAGCGCAAACATCAGAAAGGCCACCGCCAGAATGACGTACAGCACCCAACCGCCGGTCTGGAAGAACTGCCCCAGCGCAAACAGCCAGTCATGCAGGGAGGGAAGTTCAGGCAGCACGCTCAAAGATCTCTTCACGGTTGGCTTGCGGCGCTTCGGCCAGCAGGCCGAGGCTCTTCTCCTGCAGGATCTGTGTCAGGCGACGGCCACGCGCAGCCAGGTAGCTATGACAGAACAGCAGCGGAATCGCCACCACCAGCCCCAGTACTGTGGTCATCAACGCTTGCGAGATACCACCGGCCATCAGTTTCGGATCGCTGGTACCGAACAGGGTGATGCTCTGGAAGGTTTCGATCATACCGATCACCGTACCGAGCAGACCCAGCAGCGGCGCCACCGCCGACAGCAGTTTGACGAAACTCTGGCCCCGCTCGATGCGTGGCAGCTCCTGCAGAATCGCCTCATCCACCTTCAGCTCGCGCTGTTCGGCGCTCAGGCTTTCATCCTTCACCGTCAGCAGCACACGGCCCAGCGCGTTGCGCAGGCTCAGTTTGTCGGCACGACGCAGCTGGGCACGCACCTTCAGCTCGCTGAACACCATGCCGAGCATCTGCAGCAGCGCAACCAGCAGACCCAGCGCGCCCAGACCGAGGATCAGGTAACCCACTTCGCCGCCCTGATGGATACGCTCAAGCAGTTTGGGCTCGCGGTCCAGCAGCAGGAACAGCTGGCCTCGGGTCGGATCGATGGTCACTTCGTTGTTGCTGCCGTTACGGTAAGCGTTGAGCTGTGCTGCACTGCCATCCGGCTGGGTCGGCAACACGGTCAGCGCTTGTTGCTGCATATCCCAGTTCAGGTACTCGCCCTGCGCGGTGGCGGCGCCAAACAGACCGATGCGTAGCACCTCTTGTTCACTGCTGCTGCCATCTACCGCTACCACCGGCGCGTTGAACTGGCTGATCTTGCCGGATTCGGTCATCTCCAGCTGCAGTTGGTACCAGAGGGTCTCCAGCTCATGCAGCGTGGGTACCCGCTTGGAACCGGCAAACGCCAACTGCTCGCTGCGGCCGGGATTCTCAGCACTCGCCAGGCTGTCCTGCAGCAGTGACTGCAGCTCGCCCGCTTCCTCTTTGGCGACACCAAACACCCCCCCCAGTTGACCGGCACGCTGCTGAATCAGCGCTTCCATCTCAGCCAGTTTCAGGTCGTTGGCGTCAAAGGCGTTTTTCAGGCGCTCCTGCTCCGCCTCGGCCGCAGCCAGACGCTGCTGGCTTTTTATCAGCAGTGACTTCTGCGCCTGCAGGTCACTGTTAAAAAGCGCTTCGCGTTTCTTGTTCAGGGCACGATCCTCGGCGCTGAACTGACGCACTTCCTTCAGCAGGCTGTCCAGGGACGCGGGCGTTTTATCGGCTGCATGAGCCACACCGGCCACGACGGTGATCAACGATAGGATCAGTAGTTGTTTCAGCATCATCAGGACTCCAGATCAGGCAGCGGCAGATCAAGCAGGCTTGGTACCTGCTGTTGCTGGGCGATCTGAATCGCCTTGCGCAAGGTCAGGTTCTGCTCTTCGCTGAGCACCTGCCAGCGCTGCAGGGCGGGTTGCCAGAGACCACTCTCCTGACCACCCAAGGTCTGGTAGTAGAGCGCAGTGCGGCCCAGACGCAGGAAGTTCACCTGACGGTTGCTGCCATCCTGTGCCAGTCGGCCGCTGTAGGCTTCGAAGGTACGGCCGTACTGCACCTCCACCATGTAGGCTTCAAGAATCTGTCGGTATTTCTCCGCCACGCTGACATCGGCGCGCAGCAGCAGTGCGTCCAGTTTTCGCAGGCGCTTATCACGCTCCTCAGCCAGAAACGGCTGATCGGCCGCCACAAACCTATGCAGGGTTTCCACCATGCGGTTAAGCATCGGCAGCACCGCCTGGTCGGTCTCCTCGATAGACGCCAACTGTCCTTCAAGGTCGGCCAGCTCACGCTCCTGGGATTCAACCAGCAGACGGATCTGACGGTTATAGGCCTCAGTCACATCCGCCAGACGCTCATTGTTGAGGTACTCGGCGCGCGCTTCGCGGCTTGCTGCGTCCAGTTTATCGATACGCTGCTGCGATTTTTGCGCTGCCTTGTGGCTGGCGCTTACCTGCTTTTCACCGCTGGAAAGCGTATTGGCCAACAAGGGAGTCGGCACAACAGCAGAGAGGCTGAGCATACTCGCCGCCAAAAAAGTTTTGGTCAGTAGTTTCATAAGGCGCTTCGGCAACAATAATAAAAATGAGAATGATTATTAAAATATGCTCAACCCGCATCAATCGTCTTTACATTTCTTACACAGCGACGGAGTACCGGTAGCTGAGAGCCCGGCAGAGAGGCCAACCGACAAAAGAGTCTTGAAGCGATAAGCAAGTTGCGAATATTACATGAGAACAATTCTCGATTTCAATCTCATTTACAACAATACATTCAGCAGCGCAGACCTCCCCCACCAGCGAAGCCAACCGCCACGCAGCCCGTGAGATCCACCTGCAGTTCATCAGGTACAACAACATGATCGCAATCATCTACGGCTCCACCACCGGCAATACCTCCGACATCGCAGTCAAAGTGCAGCAACATCTGGGCGCAGAGGAGATCGAACTGTTCGACGTAAAAGACGTAGGCCTGGAGATAATCGACGCCTTCGACCGCATTATCTTTGCAATCCCCACCTGGGATTACGGTGAAGTTCAGGAAGATTGGGAGGAGATCTGGGATGAGCTCGACAACTACGACTTTACCGGCAAAGTCACCGCCTATATCGGCCTTGGCGATCAGCTGGGCTATGCGAAGTGGTCTGTCCATGCGATGGGGATGCTGCACGACAAAGTAGTCGCGCGCGGCGCTACGGTGATCGGACACTGGCCGGTAGACGGTTACGAGTTCGACGGCTCTCTCGCCCTCACTGCGGACAAAAAACACTTTGTCGGTCTCGCGCTAGACGAAGACACCCAACGCGAGCTGACCGACGCACGGGTAACAAGCTGGTGTGAGATGATCAGCGCCGAGTTTGCCGCTGCGGCCTGACTCTGCAACCCAGACTCCTCCCAATCACCGGCCGCAATTCTCATTGAGGCCGGTTGTTTACGCTCTACACCGCCCTTCCATACAGTGAGGCGTAGTACCCATCCGCGCCGATCAGCGCTTCGTGACTGCCCTGCTCGGCGATATAACCGCCATCGAATACGTAGACGTGATCGGCTTGTTTCACCGCGCTGAGGCGGTGCGCCACAATCAGCGTGGTACGTCCTTTCAGGAACGTCGCCAGGGCATTGTGCAGCTTCTGTTCGGTCTCCATATCCAGCGCGGAGGTCGCTTCGTCCAGAATCACCACCTTGGGATCGGACAGCACCATGCGGGCGATCGCCAGCCGTTGCCGCTGTCCACCGGACAAACGCACACCGCTGCGCCCCACCGCCGTATCCAGTTGCTGTTCCAGATCAGAGACGAAATCAGCCAGCTGTGCGATCTCCAGCGACTGCCAGAGTGCGGTTTCATCGTACTCGCGCCCCATGCACAGGTTGCTGCGGATGGTGCCGTTGAACAGGATTGGGTGCTGCAGCACGGTGGCGACATGCTCCCGCACCCCCTCGTAACCGATCTTCTCCACCGTCACGCCATCATAAGCAACCCGTCCCTGGCTGATCGGGTACAGGCCCAGTAACACCTGCACCAGCGTTGATTTGCCACCGCCACTGGCACCGACCAGAGCCACGGTCTGGCCTGCGGGGATCTTCAGAGAGATGCCGTTGAGGATCGGTTTCTCGGGCTGATAGGCGAAGTGGATATCACTCAGCTCAATCGCCACCGTGTTTTTATCGCAGAACGGGTCCTCCTGCGCCGGAAAGTGCGGCTCCTGCTTGAGCGCCATCAACCTGTTGATGCGCACTAGCGCCGCTTTGGCACCGTACCAGCTGTACTGGATACCCAGAATCTCCTGCACCGGCCCCATCATGAACCAGAGATAACCAAACACCGCCATCATCTGACCGACACTGAGGTCGGAGAACACCACCATCAGCATCGCCACAGCGCGGAACAGCTCGAAGCCCAACAGGAACAGGGTGAAGCTGAACCGCGAGGCGGCATCGCTTTTCCAGGCAAAGGCGGCGGCATCGTCGCGCACCCGCCCGGCGCTCGCGCGCAGTTGCTTGAGGTAGTGTTTCTCGCGATTGGCCGCGCGCAGTTGCTGAATCCCCTCCAGGGTTTCTGTCAACAAGCCCTGAAACAACTCGTAGGACTTGTTCTCCCTGCCCTTCAGCTGTTTCACGCGCTTGCCAACGATACGGGTCGCGTAGATCACCAGCGGGTTCATCAGCAGGATGAACAGCGCCAGCTGCCAATGCATCCACAGCAGGATCAGCGCGGTACCGATCACCGACAGCACCGCCACCAGCAAGCGGCTCACCGTACTGCCGATAAAGTTGTCCACCGTATCCAGGTCAGTGACGAAGTGGGCATTTACACCGCCGCTGCCGAGGCTTTCATACTCAGCCATGGAGATCCGCTGCAGGTGGTTCAGCATGCCGCTGCGCATCCGGAAGGTGACCTCTTTGGCGATCAGCGTAAACTTACGCGCCTGCCAGACATTCAACAGCAGTGCCACGATCCGCAATACCACCGTCATCAACAACACCATCCCCACATAGAGCAGAGGTCCGTGCCAGGCTTCCGGCGTTAGTTGATCGACCAGCGCCACCATCGGGCCGGGCTGATCCAGCAACACCTCGTCCACCAACAGCGGCATCAACAACGGCAACGGCACCAGGGCCAGCGCGGCGAATATGGCGATCAGGTTGGCAGCGATCAGATCCGGTTTATGCTCCAGGGCGATGCGGCGGATATAGGCCCAGCTGTACTGCGGTGCGCTGTCAGCCGATGTGAGAGCGGGGTCAACCTTGCTGTTCATCGCGCCGCCTTCACCGTCAGCTCAACCACCCGCCGATCCGGCCCGGTAAAGGTCAGCTCCGGACTCAGACTGTAGCTGTCTTCGGGACCCGGCTTGTGTACGTCCGCGCTGGAGGAGACCTTGGCGGTCACCACCAATGTGTTGTGATCCTTCATCGTCATGGTGGGCAGTACGTACATCGCTTCGGTCAGCGTTACGGAGGTCGGTAATTCACTCAGCAGGATGCGATCCGAGCTTAGCGGCAGTTTGCTGCCCGGCACTGAGGCATAGACGAACACCGGCCAGTCCTGGCTGAACTCAGCCCCCTCCTCCAGCTTCAGTTTCACATGGATCACACGGCCGCTGTCGGCATGAGTGACGGTCACCGCCATCATCGAACTGAACGCGATCAGTAACGCCATGAAGATTACCCGGTTCCATCGATGCTCAATCAACAAACCACCTCCGATGGCAGCTCCCACACCACTGCAGAGCGCCAGCCACACGGGCAGGTTGCCCAGGCTGACCCCAAGCGCCACCCCGGTACCAATCCCAATTACGCCTGCGCTGGCCACAGTGGCTACCGGTGACAGATTACGTATGAATTCCATAACTAAGACTCCCTAAAGAAAGACGCCCGAAGGATTCGGGCGTTGGGTAGAAGTAACTGAGCGAAGGCTCAGAGTGTGACCACCATCGGCCGTTGCGATACCGGGTGGGGCATGATCGAGACATCGATGGCAAACAGGTGACGGATCAGGTCCGGTTCCAGCACCTCGCCTACCGTTCCTTGAGCAGCAACCTCGCCCTGCTGCAACATCACAATGCGATCGGCGTACTGCGCTGCCAGATTGAGATCGTGCAGGATCGCCATCACGCCAACCCCCTGCCCGGCCAGTTCACGCGCCAGCTGCAGAGTCAGCTGCTGGTGCGCCACGTCCAGCGCGGAAGTGGGTTCGTCGAGCAACAGATAACGCTCGCCCGGGCCGGTCTCCTCCCAGATCTGAGCCAATACGCGGGCCAGCTGCACGCGCTGTTTTTCCCCACCCGAAAGCGATGGATAGGAGGCGTTCGTCAGATGGGACACATCCACCCTGTCGATCGCCTGATGCACAATTTCCAGATCCCGCGCCCGACCGGTGCTGTGTGGCAGGCGCCCCAGCATCACCACTTCGGCCACAGAAAAGGGGAAGGTCAGCAGAGAGGACTGCGGCAGCACACCCACCATGCGGGCGATCTCGTCGCTGCCCCATTCCGCATAAGCGCGACCGTTGATCTGCAGGTCACCCTCGTAGAAGCCGTGCTCGCCGGACATCACCTTAAGCAGGGATGACTTGCCCGCACCATTCGGCCCCAAAACCACCACCAGCTCGCCCGGAGCAATACTGAAACTGACGTTGCTGAGCAACGTCTTGCGCCCGACACCGAGATTGAGATGTTTGACAGAGAAACTCATAAGCCCCCCTTACGTGCGCGAAAGACGATCAGTCCGATAAAGAAGGGACCACCGATAATCGCGGTTATCAGGCCGATCGGCAGCTCAGCCGGGGCGATGATCGTGCGCGACACCATATCAGCGAGTAGCAGGAACAGTGCGCCCAGCAGCGCCGACGCCGGTAACAGGTAGCGGTGATCAGGTCCCAGGCTCATACGTACGATATGCGGTACCACCAGGCCGACGAAACCGATCATGCCGGATACCGCCACCGCAGCACCGACGGCCAGTGCCGACAACAGGATCACCTTCATTTTGATGCGGTCCACATCCACCCCCAGGTGGCGGGCTTCAGACTCGCCCAGCAACAGCGCGTTGAGGCTTTTGGCGTAACGCAGGATCAGCACCACCGCCAGCAGAATCATGGTCGCAGCGGCGATCACGTTATCCCAGGTTGCACCGCCCAGACTGCCCATCTGCCAGAAGGTCAGGGTGCGCAGCATGGCGTCGTCGGCCATATAGGTGAAGATGCCGATACCGGAGCCGGTCACGATGTTGATGGCGATACCTGCCAGCAGCATGGTGGTGATGGAGGTACCGAAACGGCTGGTCGCGATCCAGGCTACCACCAGGGTGGTGATAAAACCGCCGAGAAAAGCCATCAGCGGCAACATGTAGATCCCCAGCCGCGCACTGAGCGGGCTCAGCACCGTACCACCCAGTACAATACTGGCCACGGCGGCAAAAGCCGCGCCGCCGGACACGCCGATCAAACCGGGATCTGCCAGCGGGTTGCGGAACAATCCCTGGATTGCCGCGCCGCTTACTGCCAGCGCAGCCCCCACCAGCATGCCGAGCACGGTGCGCGGCATGCGGATCGATTCCACCACGCTCACCACATGTTGCGGTACGCTCAGCTCGATCAGGCCAAAGCGGGAGATCGCCACCTGCAGGGACTCCGCCATGGAGAGGGACATCGGCCCCACCCCAACGGAAATGACCAGCGTGAACAGCAGCAACATGCCGAGCAGGCCCAGCGTCCACTGGGCGCGCATTTCACGCTGCAGGTTCATCGTGCTGCCTGTGCATTCTGATCGCCATAGAGGGCGGTGGTCAGTTCGCTGATCGCATCACCGATACGTGGCCCGAAACCCAGTAGTTTCAGACCATTCATGGTCACCAGACGCTGTTCTTTGGCAGCGGGTGTCATGGCAAAACCCGGTTGAGCAAACAGCGTTTCAGCGCTCATGGTGTGGCCGGGACGCGCCATCATCAGAATCACATCCGGACGTGCCGCCACCAGCGCTTCCACCGGCATCGGCTTGTAACCCTCAAAGCCTTCCACGGCATTGATGCCACCGGCCAGTCGGATCATGGTATCCGCGCCGTTGTTGCTGCCCGCCACCAGCGGTGAGCGATCACCCGCGCTGAGCACAAACATCACGCGCAGGGGCTGGCTGACCGTTGCGGCCTGTGCCTTGGCGTTATCCACCTTCAGCTTTACCTGCGCCCAGAGCTGTTCACCCTTAGCCGGTTTATCCAGCAGTTCCGCCACGTATTTGATCTTCTCTTCCACCGCTGCCAGTGAAGGCGCTTCGCTGTAAACGCGGAAATCGACACCGGCCGCCTTGAGTTGATTCACCACCTTGTCCGGACCGGAGTTCTGGGTGGCGATGATCACATCCGGCGACAATGACAGGGTGCCCTCAGCGGAAATATTGCGCTTGTAACCGATCTGCGGCAGGTCGGTCGCTGCGGCAGGGTGAGTCGAGGTGGTGTCCACCCCGACCAGACGTTGCTCTTCGCCCAGCGCGTAGACGATCTCAGTCAGTGAACCGTCAGCAGATACGATGCGCTCAGGCGCCGCCTGTACGCTGGACACAGAAAATGCAGCACAACAGAGGACCACAGAGGCAGTTGCTGTGCGCAGAACGGAGTGCAACCTAGTCTGTTTCATCAGGCGGCCTGCTCCTCAACCAGAACGCTCTCGGCCAGGTTGCGCCATTCGCCATTCTCTGGATTCCCCTCTTCACGGACACCGAAGAACTGGGCGATGGTCTCACCCGCCGCGTCGTAGAATTCCAGCGAGGTTACGTTGCCATCTTCGGTTGGCTTACGGATCAGCCAGCCGCTGGCCACCCCTTCACGCTGCAGGTGCAGGTTGAACTCAGGGTCGAGCACGTTCAGCCAGGGACCCATAATTTTGATGTTATCCACGGGACCTGTGTGGATCTGGATGTTGCCGTGGTTGCCCACAAAACACATGATCGGCAGCTGGGTATCAGCAGCGGTCATCAGGATCTCTTTTAGCTGGGACGGATCAAACGGCACCGCCCAGGGTTCACCGACGATACGGAACGCTTGCTCGCGGCTGATCTTGTGACGGCGCAACATGCCGAAGAACTGGTGCACATCGGTCATAGCAGTCCACTCAGCGACCAGTTTTTCGCGGTCCACTGCACTGTCGTCCGCGTACTGCGGCAGGTCGGTCAGCGCTTCGTAGGTCAGCTCTCCAGTCTGATCTTCGGCGCGGTATGTCTCGACCAGCGCGGCGTAGGCCTCTTCGTTGCTGTCCGGCTGCAGGAACACTTTCTGGATCGCTGTACCGGCCTTATCGAAGAACTGCAGGCTGAAACGGGTGCCCCGTGGCGTTTCTTCGCGGACCGCAAAACCCAGCGCCCAACGACCAAGGATAATGCGCAGATCGACCTTGCGGTCACTGGCGATCACCAACCCCATCGGACCGTTGATACGTACGTTTTCGTAGATCCCTTTGCGCTCGTGCACACAGTGTTCGTTGCGCGTCAGGGTCATGATATAACCCAGCTCCGGCAGCTGGTTGATCAGGTCACCAAACTGCTGATTCAGGCGCACGCTCTGTACCCCGCACTGCTGATCGATCAGTGCCGCTTCACTCACCTCCAGCTCCTTCGCCTGGTCGCGACGACGCAGTTTCGGGTTGGTGGTCACCAAACGTTTATATTGCGGGTACAGCTCTGAATTCTCGGTATCACGCTGAAACAGGTTATCCAGATTGCTCATGGCATCCTCATCTTTTTAATTATGTTTGTTGCGACTGTGTCCCGGAGCTCTCCGGGACACAGTGTTTGCTATGGATTTTCTGATCGACTATACGGATCAGAAGCTGCCAGTCAGGCTCAAGCCAAACTGACGCCCCACTTCGGTGTGAGAACCGTCGTCGTCATCTGCCGCCGCCAGCTCGTCGAACAGGTTGTAGACGCCAATACGGGCCGCAAAATGCTCGTTGAAGGTTTTACGGAAAGTCAGGTCCACAACGGTGTGCGCCGGACGCTCGTCTGTGTTGGCTGCATCGGTGTACTGTTTACCGACGTGGCGTACTTCCAGCTGGCCTTTTGCATCCAACGCAGTGATCTGCTGGGTGAACTTCAGTGCTGCTTCATGACGGGAGCGGTTGGTCAGCCAGCGACCAGTATCTTCATCTTCGTGATCCAAGAGGGTGTAGTTGAAGTCGACATTCAGGCCATTGTTGAAGCTGTACCCCAGCTCGGTTTCAACACCCACGATCAATGCGTTCTCAACGTTTTCATACCGGCTGGTCACCGTGGTGGTGCCACCGACGGTCACGCTGGAGATCTGTTGCGCTTCGATCAGGTTGTCCACGTTATTTCGGAATACAGTGACCCCGGCAGTCAAACCACCTTCGGCATACAATGCCCCCAGCTCAACCGACTTGTTGGTTTCTGGCTTCAGGTTGCTGTTACCCAGGAAGGTGTTGTTGCGGAACATGCCCGGACCCGTTGGATACCCGTAGGAGAAGGTGTAAGCACTGGAAGCTTCACGCACAGCAGGCGCCTTGAAACCTTCACCGTAGCCACCTTTCAGCTGCAGCGCATCGGTCAGGTTCCAGTTCAGGTAGGCTTTAGGGCTGAACTCCCCACCGAAACGCTGATGATCGTCGTAGCGTCCACCCACCGTCAGGGTCAGGTCGTCGCCCAGGCTGATCGCATCCTGGGCAAACAGGGACCACGCTTTAAACTCATCGGCGAAGTCGTTGTTATTGCTGGTCACGTAGTCTTTTTCATACTCTTCGCGAGAGTACTCCAGACCTGCCGTCAGCTGATGCCCATCCATCAGGTTCCCCGTCACGTCAACGGAGGCCACATCTTCCGTCAGGTTATGGAAGTAGTTGCTGGATATGAAAAGGTTCTCAGTATTGGAGCGATAGAGGTGCGCTTTAACGTCGAAGTCACCCACTTTGGTATCGAAATCCACCGCCGCCTGATAACGATCGATATCGTAGTAGAGAGTATCAGGGAAGGATTTACGCTCCTCCTTACCACGGATCAGACTCAGGTTCAGGTGGCTTTCCTCGCCAACATATACACCCAGATCCGCAGTAAGGTTGGTAATCTCTTTACCTTCTTTGCTGGAAGAGGAGTTACCTCCGGCGAATGTTTCACGAAACGCATCCGCTTCACGCTGTTCTATGCTCAGCGCCAGATCCGCCATCTCACCCAGCGGGCCCGCTGCGGTGATCACTACTGCTTTCTCATCGCCGCCTTCACCAGACTGGGTATCGCGTCCTTCTGCAGTCACAGAGGTTGCCCATTGGGCACCCGCTTTCTTGGTCACGATGTTGATTACACCACCCAACGCGGCAGAACCGTACAGATTGGACATCGGCCCACGGATCACTTCGATACGCTCGATCATCTGCACCGGCACCCAGTTAAACTGGTAATCGGAAAACGGTACATTGGTGTCGGTATCACTGACACGACGCCCGTCAACCAGAATCAAGGTGTGGTTGGTTTCCATACCACGCATACTGATACCGCTGCGACCGCTACCAACACGGCTGGCAGAAACTCCCGGCAAGCCCTCAATCGCATCCAGTAGATTGGTTGCACCGCTTAGTTCGATATCCTCAGCGGTAACGATATTAACGGTACCGGCAAAGTTCTTTGCCGTAACCGGCGCTTTAGCGGCAACAACGATGGTATCTTGGACGGTTTCAGTTTCGGCATGCGCCTGAGAGGCAATCATCGACGCGATGATCAGCGGGAGTGTTTTTTTCATGGCAGTCTACTTCAGCTAATGTTTTATCCACGGCAATCCTGTTATGGAAAGTTGCGGTGGCCAAAAATCAACGTGCGTTAGCTGGCTGCCTGCGTCGGTTCGCGGGTGGCTTGCGAATGGCTCGGTTGAAAGGGAAAGTTAAATCGTTATTTAGTCAGGATCAGCTTGCCGTTGCGGGTTTCACGCAATCGGTAGAGCTGCTCGTTATGAACAATCAGCAACTCTTTCTGATCCTTCAGCAGCTCTCGGCTGGATACCTGTCGCGTGTCCAGTAGTTGAGTACCGGGCTGCTGAGCATCAATCTGTTCCATGGTTTTCCTGAATCCATTAAACGGTAATGCGAATCATACTCATTTATATCCATATGTCAAAACGTTTGTGCGATCCTTGCGCAGCAACCCGCTTTTTACAGGCCCCTACCCGTTTCCTTAATCTCATCAATACCACCCGATCGAATTCCGTCTCCTACCACCAGAATCCGGGAAATCCAGGACTGACAAGCAAAAAAAAGGCAACCCAAGGGTTGCCTGAAATCGCGGTTTGCTTCAATGACAAGAGCCGTTTGCTTGAAGTCGGATCTGGAGACCGGGTTAACGTGAAAACCCGCTCATCCTGAAAATACTCATTCCCCCAAAATACACACTTAGGGGGCCGCCCTCCCTGGCAGCAAGATGCGAACAAAGTCAGTGAGGTGGTAACTTGTTCGCCCATCTCTCGTGAGCCAGAGCGATATTACAGTAATGAGAATTATTATCAATACCATTTGCGAAAATAATTTATTTTTGGGATTGTCCCTTAATCAGCCCTCCGTGAGTCCCAAGCAGCTTGGGGACGAGCAGGCAAAAAAAACGGGCAACCCTGACGGGTGCCCGTAAATCGCGGTTTGCTTCAATGACAAGAGCCTTTTGCTTGAAGTCGGTTTGGCATAAAGACAGAAGAACATCTCTCTGCCGAAAAACACTCCTTAAGAAACCCCTGCGCAATCATTAGGGGGCTGCCTTCCCTGGCAGCGAAAAGCGAACATAGTCAGTGAGGTGGTAACCTGTTCGCCCATCTCTCGTGAGCAAGATCGATAATACAGTAATGATAATTATTATCAATACGATTTATAAAAAATATTCTCTTTTTCGATAAAGGGAAAAACTGGCCTATGCCGCTGGAGTCCGTTAGGGTTAGCGCTCAATTTTTCAGGCAGTACACTCTATGAATAACCGTAAGACCCGCGCCGATATTTTGTTGATTGTCGTCGCGATCATCTGGGGACTTGCATTTGTTGCCCAGCGCATGGGCATGGATCACCTGGGCCCCTTTGCTTTTAACGCTGCGCGCTTCCTACTTGGCGCCCTCTCCCTGCTGCCACTGCTGCTATTTTTTAAAAACAGCGTACCGGGCGACAGTTTTTCCGGATTGGTAAAAGCCGGCGCCCTGGCCGGAGTTGTGCTGTTTCTCGGCGCTACCCTGCAGCAGGCGGGCCTTGTGTACACCACCGCCTCCAATGCAGGCTTTATTACCGGCCTCTATATCGTGCTGGTGCCAATCTTCGGGCTCTCAATTGGTGAACGTACCCGCGCCAATACCTGGGCCGGAGCCCTGCTCGGCGCGGTAGGTTTATATATGTTGAGTGTCAGCGAAGCCTTTAGCGTCAATCCTGGCGATCTACTGGTACTGGCGGGGGCTGGGGCTTGGGCGATACATGTACTGCTGATCGGACGCCTGGCCCCTAAACACGATAACCTACGCCTGGCGATCAGCCAGTTTCTTGTCTGCGCCCTGTTGAGTGCGATTGCTGCGCTGATTCTCGAACAGGACCGTCTGGCGCTGGAGAACTTCACCGACGCGCTGATTCCTATTGCTTATGCGGGCCTGCTTTCGGTAGGTGTTGCATACACCCTGCAGGTATTTGCCCAGAAAGATGCCCCAGCTTCACACGCAGCGATTATTATGAGCCTGGAAACCGTGTTTGCTGCAATCGGTGGCTGGTTGATGCTGAATGAACAACTCAACAGCCGTGAGCTGTTTGGATGCGGCCTGATGCTGGCCGGTATGCTGTTATCGCAGCTACCGCTGCACAAGCTGATTCCGTTGAAGGCCCGGGCCAGCAGTTGAACTGAACGCGCTTTAAGCGCACCATTGCAGAAAAATGTTATAAAGTAACAGTTATGACCCAATACAGCGCGATCCCTACCAATATCATCACCGGCTTCCTTGGCGTCGGCAAAACAACAGCTCTGAACGAACTGTTAAAACAGAAACCCGAAGGCGAAACCTGGGCCGTTCTGGTGAACGAGTTTGGCCAGATCGGGGTCGACCAGACCGCCCTTCCCGAGGAGGATGGTCTCCATATCCGCGAACTGGCGGGGGGCTGTATCTGTTGTGCTCTGGGTCCATCGCTGGCGATCACGTTAACCATGCTGATTCGCCGCAGCAACCCGGACCGTCTGATCATCGAGCCCACCGGATTGGGCCACCCTGAAGGCATCATCGATGTGCTGCAGGGCATCAGCTTCGAGGATGTTCTCGACCTGCGCGCAACCGTTTGCCTGCTGGACCCGCGCTCACTGGAGCAACCCGACGTGGTCGCTAACGAAGTGTTTCAGGATCAGATCAATCTGTCAGATGTGGTTGCTATCAACAAGTGTGACCTTGCCACTGAGGAACAGGTAGAGACTGCGGATTCGCTTATCAGCGGACTCTTCCCACCGAAGCAGCGCGTGCTGCGCACGGAGCAGGGTCAGATTCCGCTGGAGGTTCTGGATCTGGTACGTAATGGTGAGCTGCAAGCGCAGTTCCCGGAAGCGCACCATGGTCATGACCACGACCACGACCACGACCACGACCACGACCACGACCACGACCACGACCACGACCACGACCACGACCACGACCA
>CANMWJ010000029.1 GCA_947501565.1 uncultured Marinobacterium sp. | reverse complement strand
CGCTTAGTTCTTGATTTCATAACACCTTCCGATTTGATGATCGAAAAGTGTCAACGTTATTCAGGACGGGACAGACAAAATAAAAAAGGCACCTTAATCGGTGCCTTTTTTGTGTCTGGAAAACGTGCGGATCAACCGCTCTCCAGCGCTCGTGCATTGGCGATGGTTTTGTTGATCATGGCGCGTAATGCTGCCGGACGGATTGGCTTGGTCAGCAACTGGGCACCGCTGTCAGCGATCTGTTGTTTGATCTCCTCGGTACGATCAGCGGTAATCACGATGGCTGGAATCTCTCTGTCGGTCAGGATATTAATCTCCTCCAGCGCCATCAGGCCGGTATCGGTCTCGGAGAGGTGGTAGTCCGCCAGGATAATATCGGGTTCGAAGTGTTCCTCCTGGATACGGGCAACCGCTTCATTGCCGGAGATGGCAACAGCCACCTCACAGGACCAGCCGCCCAGCAGGGCGCTCATGCCCTCCAGGATCTTAGGTTCGTTATCGATCACCAGTACGCGAATACCGTTGAGGCCTTTACTGCGAATCCAGCCGCGGTTCTCCGGTTTCTGTTTAACCGCTTTCTTAGCTTCGCCGAGCGGCACATCAACGCTGAACACAGTGCCTTTGCTCGGCCAGGAGCGGACCAGCAAGCGGTGCTCAAGCATACGCGCGATACGTTCGGTGATCGCCAGGCCAAGGCCAAGACCCTGTACCTGAGAGTGTTTCGGGTTGTCGATACGGCGGAACTCCTCAAATACCTCTTTCAGCTTGTTCTGTGGAATACCCACCCCGGTATCCCAGACCTCAAAGCGGATCTTGTCGCCGCGGCGGCGGCAGCCCAGCAGGATGCCGCCGTCCTGGGTATAACGGATTGCGTTGGACAGGAAGTTCTGCAGAATGCGGCGCAGCATCTGCTGATCCGAGCGGACAACCAGCTTGGATGGGCGGCAGCGGAAGCGCAGAGATTTGTCTTTTGCCATCGCTGTGAAGTCGGCGGTCAGGTTGGTAAACAGATCGCTGATCTCAAAATCGGTGATCGACGGTTCCAGTGCACCCGCATCCAGCTTGGAGATATCCAGAATCGCGGTGATCAGCTCCTCGGCAGCTTTGAGTGAGCCGTCCAGGTTGTCGACCAACTGGCGGGTCTCATCGCTGTGGCTCTGCTGGGCCAGCGCCGATGAGAACAGGCGTGCGGCGTTAAGGGGTTGCAGCAGGTCATGGCTGGCTGCAGCGAGGAAGCGGGTTTTACCCAGGTTGGCGGCGTCCGCGTCGGATTTGGCCTGGCGTAGCTCATCCTCCATCAGGGCGCGAATGGTGTTCTCCTTACGGAGCTCCTTGTTCACCACCGACAGTGTATGGGTACGTTCTTTTACGCGCTGCTCAAGAGTTTCATTGGTTTCCTGCAGGGCTTGCTCGGCGATGCGGCGCTCGGTGATGTCCTGATACAGGGTGAAGTAACCCAATACGTCGCCGTATTCGCCGATATGAGGAATATAGGTTACGTCAGCATAACGTACAGATCCGTCCTGGGTGGGCAGCAGGGTTTCAAATTTTTGACGCTTACCGGTTAGTACCTCCCGGATATAAGGCGCGCGGAACTCGTATTCCGACTCCGGCATGATCTTGGAGCAAGGCACACCGGAGATATTATGCCGGTCCAGGTGGAAGGTTTTTGCATAGGCCTTGTTGACGAACAGGTAGCGACGATCCGGATCGAGGTAAGCGATCAGTACCGGTACATTGTCGGTGTAGATACGGATGTTGTGCTCACTCTCACGCAGCGCTTCCTCGATCTCTTTATGTTCGGTGATATCCATGTAGGTATTCACGTAACCGCCATTGGGCATCGGGTTACCGCGTACATTCAATACAGTGCCGTCGGGGCGGAAGCGTTCGTAACTGTGTGGTTTGCCGGAGCGCAGCACCGCGATACGTTTCTTCACCTGGGTTTCGATGTCGCCGGGCCCGTATTCGCCTTTAATCGCGTTATGACGAAATACCTCGTCGATCGGGCGTCCTACGCAGATCAGGCCTTCGGGGTAATCAAACATCTCCACGTAAGGGCGGTTCCAGGCAACGAGTCGCATCTGTTGATCCACTACGCTGATGCCCAAACTGATGTTCTCGATGGTGGACTGCAGCAGGGAGCGGTTAAAACGCAGGGCCTGAGAGGCTTCGTCCACGATGGTTACGACGTCGCCGATCTGCATGTCGCGGCCGCGCAGGATGGAGGAGAGCACGATGCGTGCGGACGAGGCGCCGATCACGCCGGCCAGCAGGCGTTCGGTGAACTGAATCAGGTCCGGCGTCGCTTTGTCGCCGGAGAGTGGCGGCTCTTCACCACGCTGCAGGGCAAATCCGGTGAAGGAGTGTTGGGTGCGACTGATACCCAGGAAACGCTCGGTCAGCATCTGCAGATCGCCGACGGTCACGTGGTCGTAGTGGCGCGAGGTTTCAGGCAGCTCCTTATTGTAGGTATCAATAAAAGCGCTGGCCTGAATACGGTCGACCAGACGCAGGCCGCTGTACCGCGATACCAGTACATACAGCGCGATATTGGCTGAGAGGCTCCACAGCACGCCATGGGTGAGTGGATCAAAGCCAGTCACCCCGAAGAGGGCGGTCGGTTTAAGCCAGCTGATCGACAGTAGCCCATCGGTAATAAAGTTGTCGGGGATCAGGTCGCCGCTCATCATGGTTGGGATAACCAGCGTGTAGAGCCAGAGCAGGAAGCCAGCGGCCATACCGGCCAGTACACCGTTACGTGAGCCTGTTTTCCAGTACAGGCCGCCGATAATAGCGGGCAGGAACTGAATCACCGCTACAAATGCCAGCAGGCCGAATGACGCAAGAGAGCCCTGGTCGCCGAGGATACGGTAGTAGAAATACGCGAACAGCATCAGGCAGATGATGGTGACGCGGCGCACTTTAAGTAGCAGCGCGCCCAGGTCTTTGCTCTGGGACAGGTTGAGCCAGGAGATGCGGAACAGCAGCGGCATGATGATGTCGTTACACACCATCGTTGAGAGGGCGATAGAGGCCACGATAACCATACTGGTAGCGGCTGAGAGTCCGCCGATAAACGCGAAAGTGGCCAGATTGAAGTGCCCCTCGGCCAGCGGCAGCATCAGTACAAAGGTGTCTGCATCCACAGCGCTGTATTCATCAAAGTAGGAGAGGCCGGCGGTGGCAATTGGCAGTACAAAAACAGCCAGCAGGGCCATATACAGCGGGAACAACCAGCGAGCCAGTTTCAGGTTGTTGACGTCGTTGATCTCGACAATGGTCACCTGAAACTGGCGCGGCAGACAGATTACCGCGGCGCAGGCGAGTATCGTTTCAACCAGGAAACTGTCCCTGAAGAGGGTGTGGAAGTTTTGGTTTTCCGTCAGTTGTTGTTCGATATTGCGTATCAGCGGTGCCGGGCCATCAAAGATCTCATAGGTGACGAAAAGACCCACCGCGATAAATGCGGTGAGTTTGATGATCGACTCAAAGGCGACCGCGAGTACCAAACCATCGTGGTGTTCGGTTGCGTCAATATGTCGGGTACCGAACAGTATGGCGAACACCGCCATCAGCATGGCCACAAACAGGGCCGTGTCGCTACCTTTGCCGATTGAGGTTTCGCTGCCTGCGGTGATGGCGCTGAAGCTGATTGCGACCGCTTTGAGCTGCATGGCGATATAAGGAATGGTACCCATTACTGCGATAACGGTGACCAGTACGGCCAGGGCCTGACTCTTCCCGTAACGCGAGGAGATAAAGTCCGAAATCGAGGTGATGTTCTGCTGTTTACTGATCAGCACCATTTTTTCGATCAGGTGCCAACCGAATACAAATACCAGAACGGGTCCCAGGTAGGTCGCCAGAAATTCCCAGCCGCTGGTGGATGCGCGGCCGACGGCGCCATAAAAGGTCCAGGAGGAGCAATATACCGCCAGCGACAGTGAATAGATCACCTGTCTGCCGAACCGGGTCGGCGTGGGAGTTTTGTCGCCATAGTAGGCGATTGCAAACAACAGCCCGACGTAGGCCAGCGAGATCATGATAACTGTCCAACCCGACAACATGATGCGGTCGCTCCTCAAATAAAAATGGAAAGTTCTAGTTTACTCCTTCTGGTAAATAACCCAATCCCTCCCTAATACCTTTGTATAGCGCGTTGAACTCAAAGGTGTTTTTGAAAAGCTCTGGAGCCCTTGATTTTAGGGGGATGGCGTAAAATTGCCTTATAAAACAGGGTGTTCGATCAGACTAAAGTCGGGCTTTGATTGGGGCGTCGCTTTGCTAATCTCTACGCTGTCTTTAGTTCCACCTATTCATAAAAAAAATAAGGATGGTGCAATGTCCATAAGCCCTGAACAGGCGCAAGCATATTGGAAAGAGAACTTGCGCATAATCGTCACATATCTAGCAGTTTGGTTCGTAGTCTCCTACGGCTGCGGTATCCTTTTTGTTGATCAGCTGGATGCTATCCAGTTCTTCGGATTCCCACTGGGTTTCTGGTTTGGTCAGCAGGGTTCAATCTTCGTCTTCGTTATCTTGATCTGGATGTACGTTGCATCCATGAACAAGCTCGACGAAAAGTATGACGTTCACGAATAACAAAAATAAAAATAATTTAGTAAGGACGGCATTGTTATGAGTCTTGATTTACTTACTTACCTCTTCATCGGGGGTTCGTTCGCGCTGTATATCGGTATTGCGATTTGGGCGCGTGCAGGATCTACCAAAGAGTTCTACGTAGCGGGCGGTGGTGTACCACCTATCGCTAACGGTATGGCAACTGCAGCTGACTGGATGTCTGCAGCTTCCTTTATCTCCCTGGCCGGTCTGATCTCCTTCGTCGGTCGTGACGGTTCTGCCTACCTGATGGGCTGGACTGGTGGTTACGTACTGCTGGCGCTGCTGCTGGCTCCTTACCTGCGTAAGTTCGGTAAGTTCACCGTACCTGATTTCGTAGGTGACCGTTACGGTTCAAACCTGGCGCGTACTATCGCGGTAGTTTGTACTATCGTAATCTCCTTCACTTACGTAGCTGGTCAGATGCGTGGTGTTGGTATCGTATTCTCCCGTTACCTGCACGTTGACATCAACACTGGTGTAATCGTGGGTATGGCGATCGTATTCTTCTACGCTGTACTGGGTGGTATGAAAGGTATTACCTACACTCAGGTTGCACAGTACTGTGTACTGATCCTGGCATTCACCGTTCCAGCGTTCTTCCTGTCTGCACAGATCACTGGTCACTTCCTGCCTCAGTTCGGTCTGGGTGCGACTCTGGAAAGCGGTCAGTCTGTACTGGCAACGCTTGACCAGCTCTCTGTTGATCTGGGCTTTGCTCAGTACACTGCAGGTAAGAAATCAACAATTGATATCTTCTTCCTGACTATTGCACTGATGTGCGGTACTGCGGGTCTGCCTCACGTAATCGTACGTTTCTTCACCGTACCTCGCGTAAAAGACGCGCGTACTACTGGTGGTTACGCACTGATCTTCATCGCTCTGCTGTACACTGCGGTTCCTGGTGTAGCTGGTTTCGGTCGTGTAAACCTGATTCAGGAAATCAACGGTCCGCAGAACGCAGGTACTGAATACGCTGAAATGCCTTCTTGGTTCAAGAACTGGGAAAACGCTGGTCTGCTGGGTTGGAACGACCGTAACGGCGACGGCAAAGTACAGTACGCTGCAGGTGCTGCGTTTGATGGTAAGAAAGGCAAGCCAGCGTTCACTGAAGAGCGTGGCGAGCACGGTCAGCGCATTGCTTCCAACGCGAAAGCTGATGCTTCTTTCGATTCTGCTAAGCAGCCATTCGCAAACGAAGTATACGTAGACCGCGACATCATGGTACTTGCTAACCCAGAGATCGCGAATCTGCCTGCATGGGTAATCGCTCTGGTAGCAGCTGGTGCGGTTGCGGCAGCACTGTCTACTGCGGCGGGTCTGCTGCTGGTAATCTCCACAGCGATCTCCCATGACTTGATGAAGAAGACTATCAACCCGAATATCACTGATAAGCAGGAGTTGATGTACGCTCGTCTGGCAGCAATCGTAGCGATCTGTATCGCAGGTTACTTCGGTATCAACCCTCCAGGCTTCGTAGCTCAGGTAGTAGCGTTGGCATTCGGTATCGCATGTGCGTCCGTATTCCCAACTCTGATGCTGGGTATCTTCTACAAGCGTATGAACACTCAGGGTGCGATCGCAGGTATGCTGGTAGGTCTGATCTCTACTGTTGGCTACATGTGGTACTTCGTATTCGGTGGTGGCAACTCCGCAGACTACTTCATGGGTATCTCCCCAGGTGGTTTCGGTACTGTTGGTATGATCCTGCACTTCATCGTAGCGGTAGTAGTTGCAAACATGACTCCTCCGCCATCCGAAGAGATGCAGCAGATCGTAGAAGACCTGCGTATCCCTCGCGGCGCAGGTACTGCTCACGCTCACTAATAGCCTGAGTTAGTTACTTCGTAAGGCACATCAACGCGAGTTGGTGTGCCTTTTTTCATTTTGGCAAGGAGGAGATCGTTTATGCCTGATTCGTTTAACATGGGAAATATGCCGTTCAGTCTTCTGGACGAGAACGAAAGTGCATTGCTACGCCAGAACCTGGATATTGGCTACTACCAGAAAGGTGAGGTACTGCTGGCGGCTGGAGACGAACCCGAGGGTGTGTTCGTTATTCTGAAAGGACGTGTCAGTGAAAGCGAAGCGGTAGAAGGTTCAGCAGATGAGCCGCAGCACGTGTTCGTGCACTACACAAACGAAGATTATTTTGGTGCCTGGTCAGCCATTCGTGGTAAAGCGATTCATAACTTTATCGCTGAAGAGGAAACGATCTGTCACATCCTGCCTACCAAGGTCCTGTTGGACCTGATGTCTTCCAACAGTCTGTTCGCTGACTACTTTCAGCAGAACCTGTCGGCTAAATCTGAAATCGTGGCCCAGCACGGCAGTACCCAGGATATGGCCGAGTTTATGCTCGCTAAAGTATCCGACGGTGTTATCCGGGAGCCGCTGCTGATTCTGGAAGGTACCAGTATTGATGAGGCAACCCGCCTGATGCGGGAGCAAAAAGCCGATTGTATGCTGGTGAAGCGCGGTAATCGCTACGGCATTGTTACCGGCACCGACCTGCTGGATGCCATCGTTGTTAACAAAGCGCCGTTACATAAAGATATTGCGGAGATCGCAAGTTACCGCCTGATTACTATTGGGCCGGATGACTATCTGTTTAACGCACTGATTATTATGACGCAGCAGCACATCGAGCGTGTTGTCGTTATGAGCGGAGATCAGCTCGAAGGTATCGTTGAGCTGACCGACGTACTGAGTTACTTCTCCAGTCACTCTCACGTCATTGGTTTGCGTATTGAGCGTGCCCAGACTGTCGAGGATCTGAAAGAAGCAGCTCAGGGGCTCGACGATTTGATCAAAGCGCTGGTGTCCCAGGGTGTGAAGGCGCGCTTTGCGATGGATCTGCTGGCGGCTATGAATGGCCGTATTATGGCCAAGCTGTTCGATATTATGATTCCTGCGGATATGCAGCCGCATGTCTGTCTCGTAGTAATGGGTTCCGAAGGTCGTGGTGAGCAGGTCATGAAAACTGACCAGGATAACGCGGTAATCCACCGAGACGGGCTGGTTTGGCCTGAGATGCAGGAGACCCTGGATCGTTTCAGTCGCACTTTGATCGAATTCGGCTTCCCTCCGTGTCCCGGCAACATCATGGTATCTAACCCGGCATGGGTTAAACCGCTGGGCGAGTGGACCAAAATGCTGGGTGACTGGGCGGAAACCTGCGACGGCGAATCCCTGATGAATCTGGCTATTGCCGTGGATGCAAAACCTGTTGCAGGTAATCCTGCGATCTTTAAGGCGAGCCGTAACTGGTTTATGCGCTATCTGCGTAATAACGATGTGTTCTTCTCTCACTTCGCTCGTGCCACCGTTGAGTTCGATACGCCGCTTACCTTCTTCGGTAATCTGAAGGAGAAAGGCGAGTTGGATATTAAGAAGGGCGGCATCTTCCCGATCGTGCACGGCGTGCGTACGCTGGCGCTGGAGTATCGGGTTAAGGCGACCAATACCTTCAAGCGAATAGAGGAGCTAGTCGAGCTGGGGCAGATTCAGGAGAAACACGCACGTGAGATGAATGAGGCGCTGAGCCTGTTTATCCAGTTGCGTCTGCGTCAGCAGATCAAGCGCATGGACCTGGATGAGGGCGGTGTAGACCAAACGCCTAATATCATTGAGCTGGCGGGTTTGGATAAAATGGAGCGAGATCTGTTGCGAGATGCGCTGCATATCGTGAAAGGGTTTAAGAAACATCTGACACTACGCTACCACCTTGGGAGCTAAGCCATGATCATCCCAAGATCAATACGACGTATCAAAGAACGTTACGATCACAAAGCCGGTCCATACGCGCACCTCTTCGAAAACTACGAGGGGGATGAAGTGGTATCACTGGATTGTGAAACTACCAGCCTGGATGTGAAGCAGGGTGAAATCCTGTCGATCGGTGCGGTGCGCATCAAAGGTAACCGCGTCATTACCAGTGACCGCCTGGATATCAAGCTGAAAGCGCCTGAATCACTGACGGGTGATTCAATTAAGATCCATAAAATCCGTGCCAGTGATCTGACTGAGGGTATTGAGCTTGAGGATGCGCTGGAACAGGTGATCGAGTTTGTAGGTAACCGTCCGATCCTCGGTTACTACGTGAACTACGATATCCGTATGCTGGATAAGTTTATCCGCCCTAAATACGGTTTTAGTTTGCCGAATAAGGCGGTTGAGCTGTCTCACGTTTACCACGACATCATTAAGTGGCGTTCGGTTGGCGGAAACATCGATCTGCGTTTCGATACGATCTCGAAGTCGCTGGACATACCGATGCTGGAGCGCCATACAGCGCTGGGTGATGCTATCACCGTGGCATTGATGTACGTGCGTCTGAAGCATGGTGAGCCACCTGCTGTAAACTGCTAGTCCTTAGCAGATTCAGAATCTCTCTCCATTAAAAAGCGGACCTTGGTCCGCTTTTTGCATTTATATACTTGAACACACTTTTAAACAGCTGTTTGTGCCAATTATTTGTCATTAATTGGAGTGTGTGTGTTGAAGCTGTGTTCCTGTTACCTATAATGTCAATAAATTGCCGATGAGCGGAGAAAGTGATGGTTGAGCGAGCTGATATCAACAGTGTTCTGATGCAGATGCGTTCTATTCAGTCACAAGTGCAGGAAGGTGCCGGTATTTCACCGGTTGCTCAAGCACAACCGGAGCTGCGAACGGACCGCACAGGGTTTGGCGACCTGTTGAAGAATGCTGTGGATAGCGTGAATGAAACGCAGGCGACCGCCAAAAATCTGGCGACGGCGTACGAAAAGGGCGACACAACCGTCGATCTCCCGCAGGTAATGATTGCCGCGCAAAAGGCCTCGGTGTCTTTTGAGGCTTTGACGCAAGTACGTAACCGTCTGGTGACGGCGTACGAAGATATTTCGAAGATGCCTATCTGATCGGTAGGCGTAGAGCAGTAGAGCAACCTGGGATTTTGGCAGCAAAATAGATGGCAGATAGCACTTCCCTAGCGGGTATGGATAAAGGCAGCAGCGTACTGGGCTTCAATCGCCTCAGTATCTTCCGTCAGATCGGTCTGATGGTAGGTCTTGCTGCGTCTATTGCTATCGGTTTTGCGGTGGTTCTATGGTCGCAAACGCCGGATTACCGCGTGCTGTTCAGCAACCTCGGATACGCTGATGCGAACCAGGTGATCGAGCAGTTACGGCTATATAACGTTCCTTACAAATTTGACTCTGATGGGCGTGCCATTCTGGTACCGCAGGAACATGTTCATCAAGCCCGCCTGAAACTTGCAGCGGAAGGTTTTACCGCAGATAAAACCATTGGTTTTGAGTTGCTGGATAAAGACCAGGGGATAGGTAGCAGTCAGTTTATGGAGACTACCCGCTACCGTCGTGGTTTAGAGGGTGAGTTGTCTCGTACCATCTCAAGCATGATCGCGGTGCGTAATGCACGAGTACACCTGGCAATTCCCAAAGACTCCGTATTTATCCGCGACGACCGCAAACCCTCTGCATCGGTATTCCTCGAACTATTTGCTGGCCGTAAACTGGAGCGGGATCAGGTAGCGGCGATTGCCAATCTGGTCGCGTCCAGTATCCCGGAATTGAAGTTCAAAGATGTCACCGTCGTGGACCAGCGTGGTCGCTTACTGAATAGTCGGGAGGTTGACGTAGATGCGGTGATGGCTGCCAAACAGCTGGAGTACACACAAAAAATCGAAGAACGCATGCTTAACCGGGTGAACAGTATCCTGTTGCCGGTGGTTGGTGCCGATCGTTTCCGTGCAGAGGTTTCGGCGGATATCGACTTCACCGAAGTTGAGCAGACCGACGAAATCTTTAACCCGGATATTCCATCATTGCGTAGTGAACAAACCAGCGAAGAGACCCGGGTGGGTGCGCTGGCCGCAATGGGCATACCGGGGGCGCTGTCCAATCAGCCGCCGGGTCCGACTGCAGTGCCGGAAGAGGCGCGTGGTGAGGGAGTTATTGGGCGTAATCAGGCACAGCAGCCGGGCAGTAGCCGTAATCAGGCGACACGTAATTTTGAGCTGGACCGCACCATTAGTTACACCAAACATCAGATGGGACGCGTACGTCGCCTGAGTGTCGCGGTGGTGGTCGATGATATCGCAGGTTTAGACGCAGCATCGGGTACCCCGACGCGCACCCCGTGGACCGAAGCTGAACTGGCGCGTTTACGCATTCTGGTGCAGGATGCTGTTGGATTTTCAGCGCGTCGCGGTGACAGTGTAAACGTTATCAACTCCCCGTTTGTTGCCGCAGAAAAGATGGCGATGGAAGAGACGCCGATCTGGCAGCAGGAGTGGGTTTGGGACATTGTGAAACAAGTGCTGGCAGCGCTCTTTGTGCTGATGCTGGTGTTTGGTATTTTGCGCCCGATATTACGTAACCTGGCTGATTCCGGTGCATCTGCCGGTGTGGCTGGATTAGGCGCTGCCGGTGATGTTGCCGCTGAGCTGGAAGGGCTGGACGCCGCGGGTATGGCGGCTGATCAGGTTACGTTTGGTGCCGATGATGAGTTACTGCCATCGCCAAGTGAAAGCTTTGATTATCAGGTCAACGCGATCCGTAGTATGGTGGCCGAAGACCCTGCTCGTGTAGCGCAGGCGGTAAGACAGTGGATTGCAGAAGATGAGTGACGAGGAAAAAGCGAACGCCGGCGGCGAAGAACTCAGCAATATGGATAAAGCAGCGGTGCTGCTTATCAGCCTGGGTGAATCTGACGCGGCTGAGATCCTCAAACATCTGGGACCCAAACAGGTTCAACAGATCGGCCAGGCGATGGCTGCGTTGGATAATATTCCCCAAAGTAAGGTGGAATCGGTGATTGCTGATTTCATGGGGGTGGTCAGTGATCAGACCGGCATCGGTATCAACAACGATGTCTATATCCGCGCCATGCTCAACGAGGCGTTGGGTGAAGAGAAAGCTAAAACACTGCTCGACCGTATCCTGATCAGTAAGAATACCTCGGGCCTGGATACGCTGCGTTGGATGGAGCCTCGCCAGATCGCTGAGATCATCCATTATGAGCACCCGCAGATTCAGGCGGTTATCGTTTCTTATCTTGAGCCGGATGTAGCCGCAGCGGTGTTGTCCTACTTTGATGAGAAGGTGCGCCTGGATGTGGTGATGCGTGTTGCCTCGTTGGATAGTATCCAGCCGGTTGCTCTGCAGGAACTGAACGATATTCTCGAACGTCAATTCTCCGGCGGTAGCGGCGCGAACTCTGTTTCTAACCTGGGCGGTATCGAAGCGGCTGCCGGAATCATGAACTTCATCGATAGTAATATCGAGGCGGAGGTGATGGACGGCATCAAGGAAGCTGATGAGATCATGGCGAATAAGATCTCCGATATGATGTTTGTCTTCGATAACCTGGCTGATGTGGACGATCGTGGTATTCAGGCGATCCTGCGTGAAGTGTCTACCGATGTCCTGATTCTTGCCCTGAAAGGTGCTGATACCAGCCTGCAGGAAAAAATATTCCGCAATATGTCCAAGCGTGCTGCAGAGCTGTTGCGTGACGACCTTGAAGCCAAAGGTCCGGTGCGTGTCAGTGAAGTTGAAGATGCGCAGCGTGATGTGCTGGCTGTGGCCCGTCGTCTGGCCGATGAGGGTGAGATTATCCTCGGCGGTGGCGGCGATGAGATGATCTGATCTGCCTATGAACCCGGATAAGCACAACTCAGCCCGTTTGCCTGCAGGTGTTAAAGCACAGGCGGTACCTTGGGAGCTGCCTGAGGTTACCGGTAGCCATATCGTCGCGCTCGAGCGTAAGCGTGAGCCGGAATCCCTGACCGCGGCATTGGTCAACTCTAAGCCCGCAGAGGTTGGGCTTGCGATGCGGCCCGAAGCACCTGAAGCTGACGTGGTCACCGTTTCTGAAGCCGAGGAGATCCGTGAGGCTGCCTATCAGGAGGGGCTGTTACAGGGTCTTGTCGAGGGTCGGGAGAAAGGTCACCCGGAAGGTCTGGAAAAAGGTCTGGCTGAAGGTCGTGAACGTGGTTTTCAGGAAGCGCGTGAGCAGGGCCAGGCCGAGATAGATCAGGCTGTTGCTAATCTGGCCCAGATGCTTCAGGCACTGGAGCAACCGTTGGCGCGGCAGGAGGCAGAACTTGAGGGATTGGTCTCCTCGTTGGTGATTAAGCTGGCCAAGGCGGTAGTGGACGCCGAACTAAAGACACGGCCAGAACTTATTCAAAATGCCGTGCAGCAGGCTATCGATCAGCTGCCGCAAGGCGGCGGAGAGCTTAAGCTGACCGTCTCGCCAGCGGACCAGGCTCATCTGGAAGCACTTCCAGGCCATTTCTCCAAACCCGTATCGGTCGTAGCCGATGCCGCGGTTTTTCCCGGCAGCTTCCAGTTGCAGTCCAGCAATTCACTGGTCGTGTCCGACGTTCAGGCTCAGTTTGATGACTTAGCCAAACAGCTGTTTACCTCCCTTTCCTCGCCTGCCGGTGACGGCGGCTGATGTCACGTCTGATCTCGCGACTTGCTCAATGCGAGCAAGCGCCACTGCAGCGCAAAGCGCCGCAGGTCGAAGGTTATATTACCCGCATGATTGGCCTGACCCTGGAGGCCGTTGGTATTCAGGCTGCGGTGGGCGACTGCTGTCGCATTGTGATGGCCGATAAGTCCGAGGTAGAAGCGGAGGTTGTAGGGTTTTCCGGTGACCGTCTCTACCTGATGCCGTTATATCCTATCGAGGGTTTACGCCAGGGTGCCAAAGTGTACCCGCTACAGGATTCCGGCAACGTACCGGTTGGCTTTGAGCTGCTGGGACGTGTGCTGAACGGTATCGGCAAACCGATCGACGGTCGCGGCGAACTGAATACGCAGGAAGAGGTAACGCTGGCGGGCGATATCATCAACCCGCTGGCACGTGATCCTATCCACGAAACCCTCGACGTTGGCATTCGTGCAATCAACTCGCTGTTGACGGTTGGTCGCGGCCAGCGTCTTGGCCTCTTTGCCGGGAGTGGTGTGGGTAAGTCGGTGTTGCTGGGAATGATGACACGCTTTACCGAAGCAGAGATCGTTGTGGTGGGGTTGATCGGCGAGCGTGGTCGTGAGGTAAAAGAGTTTATCGAGCAAAGCCTCGGTGAAGAGGGGCTCAAGCGCTCAGTCGTGGTGGCATCACCGGCGGATGATTCACCCCTGATGCGTCTGCGTGCGGCACAGTTGACCACGCGTATCGCCGAGTACTACCGCGATCAGGGTAAAAATGTACTGCTGCTGATGGATTCTCTGACACGATACGCACAAGCGCAACGTGAGATCGCGCTGGCTGTTGGCGAACCACCTGCAACCAAGGGTTATCCGCCTTCCGTGTTTGCCAAGCTTCCGAAGCTGGTAGAACGTGCGGGTAACGGCTTGCCGGGCGAAGGCTCTATAACCGCATTCTATACGGTGTTGACTGAAGGTGATGATCAGCAGGATCCCGTTGCTGATTCCGCGCGTGCGATTCTTGATGGGCACGTGGTGCTCTCGCGTCGTCTGGCCGAGCAAGGGCACTACCCTGCGATCGATATTGAAGCCTCCATCAGTCGTGCCATGCCACAGATTATTGCGCAGGATCACCTGAAAAGTGCCCTGCGTTTCAAGCAGCTATACTCCAAATATCGTCAAAACGAAGACCTGATCTCCGTTGGGGCATACGTCAGAGGCAGCGATCCGGATACCGACTTTGCCATGCAGCGGATGCCTGCGATGAATGCCATGCTCTGTCAGGAGATGGTCGAGCCCCACAATCTGCCGACATCGGTGCAACAGCTGATGATGGTGTTGATGCCGATGCCCAATCAAGGTGGGCAATCGGCCACGGTGTAATCGATGGCTAAACGTTCCGAGCGACTTTCGGTGGTGCTGGATCTTGCTGAGCGTAAACGTAAGCAGGCCGATCAGTTACTGGCTGCCAGTCGTGCCCGCGTGGCGCAGGATAAACAGCAGATAGAGCAACTGGAAAGTTTTGTCCGGGATTATCAGGCACAATTTGAAGCGGCGGGCCGACAGGGCTTGGGTATCGCTCAGTTGCAAGTTTACCAATCCTTTATCACCAAAATCTCAGGTGCGCTGGAGCAGCAACGTCGTGCGCTGCAGATGAATGAGAACGAACTACAGATCGTCGAACGTCACTGGACCCAGTGTTACGGTCAGGTTACCGCGATGGATAAGCTGGTCGAAAAGGCGCGGGATCAGGAACGTATGGCTGAAGACAAAAAGCTTCAGCAGCAGCTGGATGAGCGCTCCCAGCGGGTGCGTACAAACTTTATCTAACCTTGGCCCCATTTTTGCTGATTCTTAGCTGGTAGTAACTTCAGATTCGTCCTTTAACAGGAGTTAAGAATGAATGACCAGCTGGCCGGTGCGGTCTCCTCAATGCTTTCACTGACGCCGGGTGCAACTGCAGCGCCCGTAGCTACGGGCTCTCCGCAGGCAGCGGCCCCAGGGGGCGTTATGCCGTTTGGCGCTGTTCTGGACTCCCATGCGGTTGATACCAGCCTTGTTGCTGAAGGTGAGGGCGGCCAGTCTTTGCCGCCTGAAGGTGTATTGTTGCCCGCCGACGTAGCCAATGTGCGTGATGAGCTAAAAGGTGATCTGCCAACGGACGTGGAGGCGGTCTCGTTGGGCGTTGCACAAACAGAGGCGCAGTTGGCGTCAGGCCAGAAAGCGCTGCAGATGATGGTGACTGATCTGAACGGTGCGGCTGAAACTGGCAATGATGAAATGGCACCCGGTGTTATCATCCGCCGCCAGTGGGATGGCGCTGTGCCGGTTAACACTGCGCTGGATACGCAGCCAGCTGAGGTGGTGGCCCTGATGCAGGATCTGGCGTCGGGGCGTGGAGAATCGATTCTTCCGGACGCATTGCGCGAGCAGCTGCAGGGCGCTGTGGCCCCTGTACCAACAGATCCATCGATGCCGTTGGGCGCTTATGATCGCGCGCCTGACACGGCTTTAAATAATCCCGTCAATAATTTGACTATTGAGGGCTCGGCTGCAGCTACGGACACTGTGTCGCTACCTGGGGCCGTGGCCGCAGCACATCTAGCCGCTACGCCGGCCGCATCTGCTGAATCCATAGCGCCTGATGCTGCCGTCAACGGGGCGGTGGCACAGTCGAATGAATCCAATGAATCTGCTGCAGTTGTGCAAGCGGTTCCCGCTGCAGATATGACGGCGGCTGTTAATGCCCAAGCAGTGCAAGAGGGAGCTAAGGCGGCTGTGGTAACCGTTACATCCACACAGGTGGGAGCGCAGGTTTCAGTCGCAGCGGCAACAACAGCGGATGCACAACGTATAACTCAGCAGCAAACGGCTGCTGTCCAAGCGGCGGGAGCTGATATTGAAACCCCGCCGACGGAGTTAGCGGACGAACTATCGCTGTCTGGCCGCGACAATGCCAAAGCAGATGCGCGCAATAGCACGCTGAATCCATCTGATCGAATAGTGCCGACCAACGGGGGGATGCAACCGCCTGTGCCGGAGCAAACTGATCTGCGGATGGCACGTGGCGCTACCATGGACACTGCTACGGCTGACCTGAACGGGACACGTAGCGAACGTGGTCTGGATGCTGCGCTGTCTGCGTTGAGCCGCGCAGATCAGGGCAGCAGTGAAGTAAAAAATAGCCTGGGCACCCCTCAGAATCTATCTGGCCCGGACGCTGCACGGATGGCTCCTGCCGATGCACAGATGTCGATGGCCGGACGTGGGCCAATCGGATCACAGCAGTGGCGCAACGCGCTTAGCGAGCGAATTATGGTGATGACGGCGCAGGGTAATCAGGTTGCTGAAATCCAGTTGGATCCGCCGGAGCTAGGTTCGCTGAAAGTGCGTCTGCAGGTCGGGCAGGATCAGGTGAGTGTAAGCTTTAGCTCCCCTCATGCATCTGTGCGCGATGCGGTCGAACAAAGCATGCCCCGCTTGCGGGAGATGATGGAGGAGCAGGGGCTGAATCTGGGCGAATCTTCGGTCTCTGATCAGTCGGATGACTCACCCTCCGATGAGCAGGAAGGGCAGCAAACGTTTGCCGGTGATAGTGATTCTGGAGCGTCTGTTTCAGAAGCTGAAACCGTGATTGTGGATGGAGAAGCCGTCTCGCTTGTAGATTACTACGCCTGAGTATCTTCAGCCTCAAAATCAGTGTGTTATAGTTAGCGCTACCTGACTGGGTTAACCTCAGAAGTAACTAATTCGGCACTCTATTTTAGGGGATTGTAATGGCTGACGACCAGAATACAGAAGCGGAGAATGGCGAAGAGGGCGGTAAGAAAAAGTCCAAACTCAAGCTGATTATTATTGCTGTTGTTGCGTTGCTGGTGCTGGGTGGTGGCGGTGCTGCCGCGTACTTCTTTTTCCTTGCTGAGCCTTCCGAAGAGGTGGCCGAAGAGAAACAGGAACCCGTGGAGGAGCCTCGCGGTCCTGCAATCTACGTAAAAGTTCGTTCCATGGAGGGTCGCCCGATGTTTGTGGTGCCGCTACGTAGCGCGAACAAGAAGGCGGGACGTGGCCATTACATGCAGGCATACGTAGAAGCGAAAACCCGTAACCCGGACGTAGAAGCGGCGCTCAAACTGCATATGCCGGTAGTTGTATCCCGTCTGAACAAGATGTTCTCCTCCCAGGAGTTTGAGGTGCTTCAAACGACTGCCGGACGCAACCAGCTTCGCCAGAATGCGATCGACGAAGTGCGTGAAGTGATGATGGAAAAGATCGGCCGCCCTGGTGTTGAGACCGTACTCTTCACCAACTTTGTGATGCAGTGATGCCTATATGTCGGTAAAAGACCTACTTTCCCAGGATGAGATCGACGCCCTTCTACATGGTGTAGATGATGGTGGCGTCGAGACCTCCGAAGAGCCTGAACCGGAGGTCGAGGGGGAAGTACGTCCATATGACCTGGCAAGCCACGAGCGTGTTGTTCGTGGTCGTATGCCGACGCTTGAGATGATCAACGAGCGTTTCGCGCGTCATACCCGTATGAGCCTGTTTAACCTGTTGCGCCGCACCGCTGATGTAGCGGTGGGGGGCATTCAGGTGATGAAATACGGTGATTACGTTCACACCCTGTATGTTCCTACCAGTATGAATCTGGTGCGTATCCACCCGTTACGCGGCACCGCGCTGTTTATCATGGATGCCAAATTGGTGTTCAAGCTTGTGGATAATTTCTTTGGTGGGGATGGGCGCCATGCCAAAATCGAAGGGCGGGAATTTACGCCGACCGAAACCCGTCTTGTCAGTAAGGTGATGTACCAGTTCTTCCGGGATATGGAAGACGCCTGGTCGCCAGTGATGGACCTCAACTTTGAGTACGTCGGGCATGAAGTAAACCCGGCGATGGCCAACGTTATCAACCCGGGTGATGTTATCGTCATCAGCAGCTTTCAGGTTGATCTGGACAGTGGCAGCGGTGAATTTCACGTCGCGATGCCGTACTCCATGCTTGAGCCTATTCGCGACAAATTGGTTGCGGGTGTACAGAACAGCGAAGAGCACCTCGATGAGCGCTGGCAGATTGCGATGCGTCGCGACATCATGATGGCGGAGCTTAATCTGCAGATTACCCTGGCCGAAAAAGAGATGACCCTGCGTGATGTGCTGGAGTTGGAGGCCGGTGATGTGATTCCGGTGGAGATACCGGAGAATTTGCGCATCAAAGTTAATAAAGTCCCTGTGTTTGAGGGCAAGTTGGGTGTATCCCGTGGCAACCTCGCCATCAAGCTGGAAGGCGAAGTGAAAAAAGAATTACGCTTGGATAAATAGCTGGTTAAGGTGGAGAGCGTTTTTGCATGAGTGATCAAACAGAAAACCAGAATGTAGACCAGCAAGCGATGGCCGATGAGTGGGCTGCTGCGATGGAGGAGCAGACTGCTGGAGAATCAGAGCAGGCGGGACAATCCGTCGAACTTGATGAGCTGCAGGATGATGCCCAACCGGTGGATGATCCAAAGCTGGATGTCATCTTGGACATCCCAGTCACCCTGTCCATGGAGGTGGGGGAAACCGATATTGCGATTCGTAACCTGCTGCAGTTGAACCAGGGTTCGGTTATTGAGCTTAACCGTGTCGCGGGTGAACCGCTGGATGTTAAGGTGAACGGCACCCTGATTGCGCACGGCGAAGTGGTTGTGGTGAATGACCGTTACGGTATCCGTCTCACCGATGTGATCAGCCCGCAAGAGCGCATCAAGCGCCTTAAGTAAGGTGGGTATGCTGCGCGTTTTGCACCCCTTTCTCTATTTCCTGATAGTGAGCCTGTTCTCTGTTACCAGCCTGGCTGGGGGCGGGGAAGAGGTTCCTGCGTCTGGTAATGCGGTTGTTGGCAGCGAGGTCGTTGATCCGTTTGCATCCGATTCATTGGTTCAGCTGGTGCTGGGTCTGGTGTTTGTTATCGGCCTGATCCTGGTGCTTGCCTGGGTGGCAAAGCGAGTGATGGGTGTGCAACAGGCGGGGCGTCATATGCGCATTATCACAGGGCTGCCGCTGGGGACTCGTGAAAAGATTGTGCTGGTTCAGGTGGGTAAAGAGCAATTGCTGCTGGGTGTAGCGCCGGGGCGGGTATCGTTGCTCAGTCGTTTTGATGAGCCGGTGGCAGAGATTTCGGCGGAACAGGGTGATTTTGCCCAGAAGGTTCGAGAAGCATTACAGAGGAGAGAGGGCGCTTGAAGATCCTGTTGACCGCCCTTCTGCTGTTGGTGAGCCTGGTCTTGCCTGTTCATGCTGCGGATGTGGGCATCCCGGCGGTGAATGTCACCACCAATGAGGATGGTACCGCGAACTACAGTGTGACTATCCAGATTCTCGCACTCATGACGATGCTGACATTCCTGCCAGCAATGGTCATGATGATGACCTCTTTTACCCGCATCGTTGTTGTTTTTGCCATATTGCGTCAGGCGTTGGGTTTGCAGCAGACACCGTCCAATCAGGTGATGGTGGGGCTGGCGATGTTTCTCAGTATTTTCATCATGATGCCGGTGCTGGAGAAGGTGAATACCCAGGCGGTACAGCCCTATATTCAGGAAGAGCTGGGTGTCTTTGAGGCAATTGAGGCGGCGAGCGGCCCGTTTCGTGAGTTTATGCTGAAGCAGACCCGTGAGACGGACCTGGAGATGTTTATGAAGATCTCCAACACTCCCAAGGTAAATGGTGCGGAGGAGATACCGTTCAGCGTACTGGTACCGGCCTTCGTAACCAGTGAGCTGAAAACCGCGTTCCAGATAGGGTTCATGCTCTTTATCCCGTTTCTGGTGATCGACCTGGTGGTGGCAAGTGTATTGATGGCGATGGGTATGATGATGCTGTCGCCGGTGATCATCTCTTTGCCGTTTAAGATTATGTTGTTTGTACTGGCCGATGGATGGGCGATGGTGGTGGGAACGCTTGCCGCCAGCTTCGGTATTTAGCGCAAAACAAGGGGGCGTCAGATGTCAGCAGATATGATTCTGGATGTCTACGGCGAAGCATTTATGCTGATCATCATTCTGGTGAGCGTCATTGTCCTGCCCAGTCTGATGGTCGGTCTGGTCATCTCAGTGTTTCAGGCCGCAACCCAGATTAACGAGCAGACCTTGAGCTTTCTGCCGCGCCTCATTATGACCCTGGTGGTGATTATGGTCGCGGGGCCTTGGATCGTTGGCAAAATAAAAGACCTGTTCGCTTATCTTTTCCACAACATTCCTTACCTGATCGGGTAGTCCGTTGTTAGAGCTGGATATCAGTCAGGTTGAGCGGATGGTTTCCGGTTTTCTTTGGCCTTTTTTTCGCGTAGCGTCCTTTTTTATGGTGATCCCTATGATCGGCTCGCAGCTGGTACCGGTGCGTATCAGGCTGGGGTTGGCGCTGGTAGTCACTGTATTGATTGTGCCGGTATTGCCGGAGATGCCGTTATATGACGGACTTTCTGTGGAAAACTTTATCGTTGTCGCGCATCAGATCCTGATCGGTTCATTGATCGGGTTTCTGGTACAGGTGCTTTTTCAGGTGTTTGTGTTGGGTGCGCAGATTACCGCGATGCAGATGGGGCTGGGTTTTGCGTCGACTTCTGATCCGGCCAACGGTGTATCCGTGGTCATACTGGGTCAGTACTACCTGATGATTATAATGATGCTGTTTCTGGCCACCAACGGTCACCTGATCATGATCGAGGTGATGGTACGCAGTTTCTATCTGCTGCCGGTCGGCGGTGACTTTATGGCGACGGAATCTTTCTGGAAAGTCGCGATTACCGGCAGCTGGCTGTTCTCGGGGGCGATGTTGATCGCGCTACCCGCCGTCACCGCCCTACTGGTGGTTAACTTCTCTTTTGGCGTAATGACGCGTGCTGCACCACAGCTGAATATCTTCGCGATCGGTTTTCCGTTTACTATGCTAATGGGGTTATTTGTTGTCTGGGTGGGGATGAGCGATCTGCTGGATCACTACTATCGCCTGACGGAGCATGCCCTGGATTACTTAGAGAAACTTCTGGAACCTGGTTCATAGACGATGGCAGAAGATAGCGGTCAGGAAAAAACAGAAGAACCCACGGCCAAACGGTTAACCGACGCACGGGAAAAAGGGGACGTTCCCCGATCGCGTGAGTTGGTGACCATGGCTGTGTTGTTGTCTGCAGCGGCTGGTGCGTTGATTTTTGGCGGCACCCTGGCAGGCAAGATGTTCGACGTTATGGAAAAGAGTTACAACCTGGACCGGGCCGCCATCTTTGATATCAACCAGATGGTGATCTTTCTGGCAGCTGCCTTTTACGATGCGTTGCTGGGAGTTGTGGGCATCTTTGCGATGGTGTTACTGGCGGCGCTGGTGGGTCCGCTGCTGTTGGGGGGCTGGAACTTCAGTGGCCAGGCGATCGCGCCCAAGGGCAGTCGCATCAATCCTCTCTCGGGTATCAAGCGTATGTTCTCGATGAACGCGCTGGTGGAGCTGATCAAGGCGCTGGCCAAGTTCTCGGTGGTCGCAATTGCAGCGATAGCCGTGCTTTGGATGATCAAGGATCAGTTGCTGGCGTTGGGTAAAGCGGATATTAATAAATCCGCAGCAGATGCGGTTGAGATTGTTATCTGGGTATTCCTGATGTTGAGTGCAAGTCTCATCCTCATTGCTGCGGTCGACGTGCCGTTTCAGATGTATTCCTACACCAAGAAGTTGAAGATGACGCTGCAGGAGGTGAAGGATGAGATGAAAAACACTGAGGGTAAACCTGAAGTAAAAGGGCGTATCCGTCAGTTGCAGCGTGAAATTGCCCAGCGTCAGATGATGACCGAAGTGCCGGAAGCTGACGTTGTTATCACCAACCCGACCCACTACTCCGTAGCCTTGAAATATGACAGTGAAAGCAGTGATGCGCCAATTGTTGTGGCCATGGGCGCTGACTTCGTGGCATTGAAAATCCGGGAGATTGCGCGCGAACATGAGATTCCTATCCTCTCTGCACCGCCGCTGGCGCGTGCGCTCTACTACTCTTCTGAACTGAATCAGGAGATTGCGCCAGGGCTCTTTACAGCAGTGGCGCAGGTGCTGGCATATGTCTTCCAGTTAAAAAGTGCGAAGAACTACCAGGCGCCCAAGCCCGTCCCGCCCACCGAGAAAGACCTGCCGATACCGGACGAGTACCGTCGCGACGACTAATTGTTGGCGTGTTTCTTGCAGAACTCCTTGTGGATAAAAAGAATGCGTCAGAATTCCGTCGTTTCCCGTATGTAATTTAGGTAATTATTTACGGCGCATTCAGGAATAAGTGTTTTTATAAACGTGTGTCATATTTTTGACGTTGGTGTATTGAGTGGATAGAGCGGCAATAGTTACAAACCTGCGCAGCCTCGGGCAGGGTAATCTGGGGGTGCCGTTCCTCCTGCTGGTGATTATGGCGATGGTGACATTGCCGATACCGCCATTTCTGCTCGATACGCTGTTTACCTTTAATATCGCGCTTTCCATCGTGGTATTGCTGGTGAGTGTTTACGCACTGCGTCCACTCGAATTTGCCGTTTTCCCGAGTATTCTGCTGATCGCAACCTTGATGCGACTGGCGCTGAACGTTGCCTCCACCCGAGTGGTGTTGCTCTACGGGCATGAAGGGGGGGATGCCGCGGGTAAGGTGATTGAGGCGTTTGGTGCCGTGGTTATCGGTGGTAACTACGTTGTTGGTCTGGTGGTGTTCTTTATTCTGGTAATCATCAACTTCGTGGTGGTGACCAAAGGTGCCGGACGTATATCGGAAGTAAGTGCCCGCTTCACCCTGGATGCGATGCCGGGTAAGCAGATGGCGATCGATGCCGATCTGAATGCGGGTTTGATTGACCAGGATACCGCGAGGGCGCGTCGCGAAGAGGTGACCCAGGAAGCGGATTTCTACGGTTCGATGGATGGTGCCTCGAAGTTTGTCCGGGGTGATGCTGTCGCCGGTATTCTGATCCTTGTGATCAATATTCTCGGTGGTTTTTCGATCGGTATTCTCCAGCACGACCTTGAGCCGGCCGTAGCCGTCGAGTTTTATACTCTGTTGACCATCGGTGATGGTCTGGTCGCTCAGATACCGTCGCTGTTGCTGTCTACAGCGGCGGCGATCATGGTAACCCGACAGAACGCGTCCCACGATATGGGGCGTCAGGTTGTGGGGCAGCTGTTTGCGTCGCCTAAATCGCTGGCGGTATCGGCCGTTATCCTGGGTATTATGGGGATTGTGCCGGGTATGCCGCACGTGGCGTTTCTGTCTCTGGCGGCAGCGGCTGGTGGTGGTGCCTGGTTTATCTACAAGAAGCAGTTGCAGGAGCAGCAGCTGGAGGCAGAGCGTGAACATCAGGAGCAGCAGAGCGAGCTGCAGGCCACGGAAGATCAGGACGATAAGAAAGAGCTCGATTGGGATGATGTGATGCCGGTCGACATGATCGGTCTGGAAGTTGGTTACCGCCTGATTCCAATGGTGGATAAGATGCAGGGTGGCCAACTGCTGAACCGGATCAAAGGTGTGCGCAAAAAGTTGTCGCAGGACCTGGGCTTTTTGGTGCCCTCCGTGCACATCCGGGATAATCTGGATCTGTTGCCCGGTGCTTACAGGATTACGTTGATGGGCGTTGTGGTCGGCGAGGCAGAAATCTACCCGGATCGTGAACTGGCGATCGATCCCGGGCAGGTGTTTGGTCCACTGCAGGGGATTGAGGTAACCGACCCAGCGTTTGGTCTGGATGCAGTCTGGGTAGAGCAATCCCAGAAGGAGCATGCTCAGTCGTTGGGTTACACGGTGGTTGACGCATCCACGGTAGTGGCGACCCATATGAACCAGATCCTGCAGAGCAATGCGCATGAGCTGCTGGGACATGAAGAGGTTCAGCAGCTGTTGGATATGCTGACCAGAAGTTCGCCCAAGCTGGTTGAGGAGCTGATCCCGAACAAACTGTCGGTGAGCGTGCTGTTGAAAGTGCTGCAGAATCTGTTGATGGAGCAGGTTCCGCTGAAAGATTTCCGCACGATTGCCGAAACACTGGCTGATGCTACCGGGCGTACACAGGATCCGATTGCGCTGACAGCGGCGGTGCGTGTGGCGCTTTCTAAGCTGATTGTGCAGACGATTAACGGCTCCGAGCCGGAGCTGCCGGTGATTACGCTCGACTCGCAGCTTGAGCAGCTATTGCTCTCCTCAGTACAGCAGCAGGGCGAAGATGGCGGCTTGGTGCTAGAGCCGGGTATGGCTGAGCGGCTGCAGACATCGCTAGCGGCAACCGCCGCGCAGCAGGAGATGAGCGGACGTCCGTCTATACTGCTTGTGGCAGCGCCAGTTCGGCCGCTGATGGCAAAATTTGTACGTTATGGGGATCACCATATTTATGTGCTCTCTTATCAGGAAATTCCTGAGAATAAGAAAGTGACCATTGTGGCTACAGTGGGAGGGCAGCAAGGCGTGTAGGGTGGTTTTACCCCTACAGCGCGGCTGGTATGAAGGTGGGTTATGAAAGTTAAACGCTTTTTTGCACCAGATATGCGACAGGCGATGGCTCGGGTTCGGGAGGAGATCGGTCCGGATGCCGTGATCGTGTCCAACCGGCGTGTGGCTGGCGGTGTCGAGGTGGTTGCGGCCCACGAGCAGGAATATGAAAACGCTCAGGCGGAGTTTAAACGCGAACGTGCGTTGAAAAAGCGCCGTGATGAACAGATCCGTTTGTTAACCGGTAACCCGAGCGAGCGCGCCAATCCGGCACTGGGTGCTGAACTGGAGAAGGCCAAGGCCCGTATTGCCAGTGCGCAGCGCGAGAGCGAGATCCCGACTGAAGTTACAGGTACCCGTAACCAGCAGATCGAACGCGAGGATGACCTTGAGTCGATCCTGGCTTCGCTGAAAAGTCGTCAGGCGGAGCGCGCGCAACCCGCACAGCCCGCACGCAGAGAACCTGAAGCCCCGAGGTTTGCTGAACATCCGGCATCGCCGCGGGCGGTGCCCCAGCGAACTGGCGGTGGGGATGATGGCGCAATTCAGGCGATGCAGCAGGAGATTCACCAGTTGCGTTCAATGCTGGAGCGCCAGTCCCAACTGCAGATGCAGACTCAGGCTTCGATGGGTGAGTCGGGTACGCCTTTGACGCGAAAATTAGGCACCTTGGGTATTAGTCCTCAGTTGGAGCGCCATCTGCTGGCCGGTGTGGAGCCTGGTGTCACTGCCGAGAAAGCTTGGCAGCATGTCCTGACCCGTTTCGCGGACTCCATACCACTGGTTGGAGAGGAATTTACAGACCGCGGCGGTATGATCGCCTTCGTCGGGCCGACCGGGGTGGGGAAAACCACGACCATCGGCAAGCTGGCGGCGCGTTACGTGCTTAAATATGGAAGCTCCAGTCTGGCGCTGGTGACCACGGATACCTACCGTATTGCCGCCCACGAACAGCTGAAAACCTTCGGGCGGATTCTGGATGTACCGGTGCGAGTAGTCGATGGCGGGAATAGCCTGGAGCAGGTGCTGCAGTCTTTACGTAATAAGAGACTGGTACTGATCGATACGGCAGGCCTGAGTGCGAACGACCCGCACAGTCAGTTGCAGCTGGAGATGCTCGACAGTGTCTCGCTGCGGATGAAGAAATTGCTGGTTGTATCCTGTTCCAGTCAGCGACAGGTTATCGAAAAAGGCTACCAGGCTTATAAAGGGTTGGGATTAGACGGCTGTGTGCTGAGCAAGATGGACGAGTCTGGCAGCATGGGCGATGCGCTCTCCTTTGTTGTGGAGCGGAATTTACCAGTCGCTTATGCAGCAGACGGGCAACGCATCCCGGATGATATAGGGGTTGGTAACAAGAAAGACCTCGTCAGTCGGGCATTGGTAACAGCGCAAGAGGCTTCCAGCAGTTCTGATGACAGGCTGCAGGGTCGGGCAAAAATTACACCTCTGTTTAATGCAGGATGAGCTACGGGCGGATTAATCAAGTATGAGTGCAGGGGCTGTAAAAGTAATCGCCGTAACCGGTGGCAAGGGTGGTGTAGGTAAAACCAACGTCTCGGTAAATCTCTCCTATGCACTGAGTCAGATGGGGCGGCGCGTCGTCTTGATGGATGCCGACCTCGGGCTTGCTAACGTCGATGTTATGATGGGGCTCTCATCCAACCGTAATATCTCTGATGTGCTGGCGGGGCAGTGCCGCCTGCGGGATGTGCTGATTCCGGTCAACGAGAACTTCAGCATTGTGCCAGCGTCCTCCGGAACGCAGGAGATGACCATGCTCAGCGTGCATGAGCATGCGGAGCTGATCCACGCGTTTAATGATCTGGCTGAAGATCTTGATGTGCTGGTGATCGACACCGCAGCGGGGATCTCAGAGTCTGTGGTCAGTTTTGTGCGGGCCGCTCAGGAGGTGCTGGTGGTTGTCTGCGATGAGCCGACATCGATCACCGATGCCTACGCATTAATCAAACTTTTAAACCGTGATTATCACACCGCGCGCTTCCGGGTTCTGGCCAATATGGTGCATACAGAACAGGAAGGGCGAAACATGTTTGCTAAGCTGCAGACGGTCACCGACAGGTTTCTGGAAGTAACTCTTCAATATGTGGGTTCAATACCTTATGATGAAACCGTTCGTAAAGCAGTACAGCGGCAAACCGCTGTTTTAGAAGCATTTCCTAAGAGCAAGGCAGCGTTATCGTACCGACAATTAGCCACAAAAGCCGATGCCTGGCCGGTGCTGACTACACCGCGCGGTCACCTCGAGTTTTTTGTGGAGCGTCTGGTCCGGGGAAAGTTGCCCGAGAATTAACGTCGAGGTGGCATGTATAACCAGCTTCAATTCACGTCGAGTGAAGAGTTGATACAACAGTATGCGCCGCTGGTTAAACGCATTGCTCACCATTTGATGGCTCGTCTGCCATCAACGGTTGTGCTGGATGACCTTGTTCAATCAGGCATGATCGGCCTTCTGGAAGCTGCTAGCAAATACGATCCCTCCAAAGGCGCCAGCTTTGAAACCTATGCGGGTATCCGTATCAGGGGCGCAATCATTGATGAAGTTCGTCGTGGAGATTGGACGCCACGCTCGGTGCATCGCAACGGTCGCCGGGTCTCAGAGGCTATCCAACAGGTCGAAGCGAGGACCGGTCGGGATGCATCTGATGCAGAAGTTGCTAAAGAATTAGGCGTTTCGATCGATGAATATCATACGTTGTTAAAAGATTCGGTCGACAGCCGCCTGTTTAGCCTGGATGAACTGCTTAATCCGCAGGACGATTATCCAGGGGAACAGTTAGCAGGCGCTGAGCAAGGACCCAACGACAGCGTTGAGGAACATGCGTTTATCTCAGCGCTGGTTCAGGCGATTGATAACCTGCCGGAGAGAGAGAAATTGGTACTGGCTCTCTACTACGATGAGGAGTTAAACCTCAAAGAGATCGGGCAGGTTTTGGGAGTTAGTGAATCACGGGTAAGCCAGATTCACAGTCAGGCCGCGTTGCGGCTGAGATCCCGCTTGGGAGAATGGCGTTAAATAGAGTTGACCAATCATGTCTAAATTTGCCCTAATTGGCATTCAACTCGGAAACGATGCGTAGTTTGTCACGGGAGAGTGGTGTTGAAAAAAGACATCAAAATTCTTGTTGTAGATGACTTTTCTACAATGAGACGAATCATTAAAAACCTGTTAAAGGAACTGGGCTTAACCAACGTTGTGGAAGCCGATGATGGCGCCACCGCGTTGCCAATTCTTAAGGCAGGTGGCATAGAATTTCTGATCACAGATTGGAATATGCCCAACATGACCGGGATCGAACTGTTACAGCATGTGCGTTCTGATCCCAACCTTTGTGATATCCCTGTCCTGATGGTTACGGCTGAGGCAAAGCGTGAGCAGATCATCGCTGCTGCGCAAGCTGGCGTAAATGGCTATGTAGTAAAACCGTTTACGGCCGTAACACTAAAAGAGAAGATCGATAAGATCTTTGAGCGTTTGGAAGGATAAGATTACAAGGGTTGCCTATGTCCGTTATTGAGGCACGCTCTGGCGTTGAGCACTTCGAGATCTTGCTGAAAGAAAAAGCAGATAAGTTGGTCGAAACTTTGGCTGGGGGAGATATTCCCGCAGCGATGGATCAGATCAATGAGCTGTATGAGTTTCGGCATCAGGTTTTCTATCAGGAGGTCGGTTCGCTGACCCGTGCCTTGCATGAGGCAATCAAATCCTTCAGCTCAGACATCCATGATACGTTGCAAACCGACAAAAAAAGTGTGGATTTGCAGGACGCGTCTCAAAGTCTGGACTATGTTGTAGAACTCACTGAAAAGAATGCCCACGAAACGATGGATCGCTTGGATCGGGCGCTGGCTGCTCTGGATACATTGGAGCGCGATGGCCTGACCGAGAACTCCGGTGAACAGCTGGCAGCGCTCCGCGAAGAGCTGACCGGCATTCTGGTTGCGCAAGGTTATCAGGACATCGCCGGACAATTGATCCGCCGCGTTACATCTCTTGTGACACGCGTAGAGCAACACTTAGTACACCTGATGGATATGGCGTCCACGGTAGATCGATTAACCGGTGGGCCAGGTTTAGGTGAGGAACAAGCGCAGGAAGCTGAAACTGAAAAAACCGTTGTAGCCGAAGGACCGCAGATCAAGGGTAAAAATAATCCCGATGTGGTTTCCAAGCAGGATGATGTGGACGACCTGCTCTCTAGCCTCGGCTTTTAATAGGAGCTCTTTATGAGTTTAGATGTGGATCAGGAGATTCTGGAAGACTTTCTCGTAGAAGCAGGAGAGATCCTCGAACTGCTCTCCGAACAGCTAGTCGACCTTGAACAGCGGCCCGATGACCGAGATCTGCTGAACGCTATTTTCCGCGGTTTTCACACTGTTAAAGGTGGTGCCGGCTTCCTGCAACTTGAAGCGATGGTCGACTGCTGCCACAAGGCTGAAAACCTATTTGACCTGTTGCGAAACGGTGAACTGTCCATCTCGCCTGAGTTGATGGACGTTGTACTGCAGGCGTTAGACGCCGTTAATGTGATGTTCGACGCGGTACGCAATGGCTTCAATCCGGAACCGGCCGATCCTGCGCTGATTCAGGCGTTGATCAATTTTACCAACGGTAATGGCGGCGCAACTGCTGCTCCGGCGCCAGCACCTGCTGCACCACCGGTTCAGCCTGCACCTGCTCCAGTTCCTGAAATCCCTGTTGTGCCAGAACCGCAGCCAGTATCTGCAGCGGACGCTTCAGATGCGGAATTTGACCTGCTGTTGAATGCGCTGGACGACACCAGTTCCAGTCTGCCACCTGCCGCACCGGCGCCAGCTGAGGAAGCTGCTGGTGGTAGCGATCTGATCACTGAAGATGAGTTTGAAGCACTGCTGGATGAGTTGCATGGCCCTGGTGGTGCCCCAACAGCCGGTGGTAACGAAAAGGCTGAAGCAGAAAAGCCTGCTGCGGACGATGGTCTGATCACCGACGATGAATTTGAAGCGCTGCTGGATGACCTGCAGGCTTCCGGCGCTGGTGCATTCGCGCATACTAAAGCGGCTGCGCCTGAAGTGACTGCACCTGCTCCAACTCCAACCCCTGTGGCCGCACCAGCTGCTCAACCTGCTCCTGCACCAGTAACACCTCCGCCTGCTCCCGTGCGTGCAGCGCCGGAACCTCCAGCGGTAGCTCCGGCGCCTAAAACGGCTGACGCTGGTAAACCGAAACCTACTGCTGCACAGCAAAACAAGCCGGTCGCTGAAAGCAACGTCCGTGTTGATACCCGATTGCTCGACAAAATCATGAACATGGTTGGTGAGCTGGTACTGGTGCGTAACCGACTGGTACGTCTGGGTGTCTCTCATGAAGATGAGGAGATGGGTAAAGCGCTGGCGACATTGGATATGGTGACAGCGGACCTGCAGATGTCCGTTATGAAAACCCGTATGCAGCCGGTGAAGAAAGTATTTGGTCGTTTCCCGCGCCTGATCCGTGACCTGTCACGCAGCCTGAAGAAAGAGATCAATCTTGAACTGCGCGGTGAAGACACCGACCTGGATAAAAACCTCGTTGAGGCGCTGGCTGATCCGCTTATCCACCTGGTGCGAAATGCTGTTGACCACGGTATCGAAGCGCCGGATGAACGCGAACGCTTGGGTAAACCGCGTGAAGGTAACGTACTCCTGTCTGCAGAACAGGAAGGTGACCATATCCTGCTGATTATTCAGGACGACGGTGCCGGTATGGACGCGGACAGACTGCGTAAGCTTGCCGTAGATCGTGGCATGCTGGATGCTGAGGCAGCGGCACGCCTGACTGAACAGGAGTGTTTCAACCTGATCTTCCAGGCGGGCTTCTCTACTAAAACCGAGATCTCCGATGTGTCCGGGCGCGGTGTGGGTATGGATGTGGTGAAAACCAAGATTACCCAGCTGAACGGTACCCTGAGCATCGATTCCGTGATTGGTCAGGGCAGTCGCATTGCCATTCAGGTACCGTTGACACTGGCTATTATGCCGACGCTGATGGTTATCCTTGAAGGTCAGGCATTCGCACTGCCGCTGGTGAACGTGAATGAGATCTTCAACCTGGATCTGACAAAAACCAACATTGTCGACGGCCAGCAAGTGATCATCGTACGTGATCAGGCGCTGCCATTGTTCCACCTGAAACGCTGGTTGATCGGTGGTAAACACGATGAAAGCCTGCCGGAACAGGGACACGTGGTGATCGTGACTGTAGGTACACAGCGTGTTGGTTTTGTAGTTGATCAGCTGGTAGGTCAGGAAGAGGTGGTTATTAAACCACTGGGCACCATCCTGCACGGTACACCTGGTCTGTCAGGTGCAACCATCACCGGTGATGGCCGCATCGCTCTGATCATTGATATTCCTAACCTGTTGAAGCGTTACGCGCGATAAACCGGGCAAAGATAGTGGATATGTATGCCGGTTAAGGTTCTGATTGTTGATGATTCCGGGTTCTTCCGTAATCGTATCGCGGATCTCCTCTCCGGGGATCCGCGCATTACCGTAATTGGCAGTGCAGAAAACGGCCGAGAGGCTGTTGAGAAAGTCGCTCAGCTGAGACCTGATGTAGTCACTATGGATGTCGAGATGCCGGAAATGAACGGTATTGAGGCGCTTAAAGTGATTATGCGTGAGCGCCCCACGCCGGTGATGATGCTCTCATCCCTCACCCATGACGGTGCCTCTACCACCCTCCAGGCTCTGGAAGCTGGTGCCGCCGATTACCTGCAGAAAGATATCCGCGAATGGATGGATGCCGGCAATCCGCTGCGGAGTCACCTACGTGACAAAGTGGTGATGCTGAGCAAGAGTCGCGCCTTCAAAAAGAAAGCGCCGATTCCTGCGCGCAGCCGTGCAACAGACCTACGCGCCAGCCGAGAGGAGCTGAAAACGGCTAACACCGCGAGTGGGGCCGTTGAGCGAAGCACCTCTATTCTGGCAAAACTGCGTCAGCGCACCGCTGCGGGTGCAGCCGCACGCCAATCGGTAACGAGTGAAGTACGCGCGACAGAGCGTGTGGCCCCTCCTTCTCGTGCTGCCGCAAAACGTTTTCCTGACTGTCAGCTCGTTGTTATCGGTTCCTCCACAGGTGGGCCTGCAGCACTGCAGCAGATTCTGACCCAGCTTCCGGCGAATTTTCCTTATCCGATCATGCTGGTTCAGCACATGCCAAAATCTTTCACTACGGTATTTGCTGAGCGGCTCAATCAGCAGTGCAAAATCAGCGTAAAAGAAGCTGAAGACGGTGATCTACTCAAACCAGGGCATGCGTTATTGGCGCCGGGCGGGCATCAGATGATGGTCGATGCGCGTCACCACGACCGGGTACGTGTGATGCCCGGAGATGAGCGGATGACCTACAAGCCCAGTGTTGATATCTCGTACGGTTCCGCCGCAAAGAGTTTTGGTTCAAAGGTGCTGGCGGTTATTCTGACCGGAATGGGGGCCGATGGCACTGAAGGGGCACGCATGCTGAAGCGTAGCGGCGCAACTGTCTGGGCACAGGATGAAAACAGCTCAACGATTTATGGTATGCCTAAGTCGGTGGTTGAAGCGAATCTGGCCGACGAAGTGCTTGATCTCGGCGAGATCGGGGCGCTACTGAGTAAGCAAGGGAGAGGTTAATGGATCCGATGACCCTGTTGGGGATCGTTGTTGCGCTGGGGGCTGTGGTTGGTGGTCATTACCTGGACGGTGGCTTACTGGAGCAGTTGGTGAATTTTCCCGCTGCATTGATCGTATTTGGTGGTACTTTTGCCGCCGCGGCGGTGCAGACGCCGAAAGATGAATTTGGTCGTGCCATGCGTCTGATGGGCTGGGCATTTGGCGGTCAGCGTTATGATTTCGGGTTTGGCCTGAAACAGCTGATAAGCTGGTGTGTGGTGGTACGCAGTAAAGGCCTGCTGGAACTAGAGAAAGAGATCGATAAGCAGGACGACACCTTCATTAAAAATGGCCTTCAGATGCTGGTCGATGGCAAAAGCGCAGAGATGATACGTAATTCCCTGGGCACCGAACTGGTAACCATCGAACAGAAAGGTCTGCGCGGCGCTAAGGTACTTGAAAGCATGGGCGGTTACGCACCAACATTGGGGATCATCGGTGCGGTGTTGGGTCTGATTCAGGTGATGAGCAAGCTGAACAGCCCTGAGGAGCTGGGCTCGGGTATCGCGCTGGCGTTCGTCGCCACTATCTATGGTGTGGGCGTAGCTAACTTGCTGCTGATCCCGCTGGCAAACAAGGTCAAAGGTCTGGTTCTGACCCGCTATAACTACCAGGAGATGATGCTGGAAGGGATGGCGGCGATTGCTCAGGGGCAGAACCCTCGCGTCGTGGAACAACGCCTGCAAGGTTACATGAGCTGAGTTATGCCGAGACGAGAAGCGCCAGCCGACTACGTCAATAATGACCGCTGGGTAATCTCCTACGCGGACTTTATTACGTTGCTGTTCGCGTTTTTTGTGGTGATGTATTCGCTCTCCAGCATCAACGAAGAGAAGTATAAGACGCTGTCTGAAGCGCTGTCCGGTGCATTTCAGGGGGCAGGTATTGATCCTCTCGCCTTGGGCGAGGGGCAAGGGGCCGTCATCAGTATCGGTGAACACCCGTCCGCAGTGACACCGGTAGAACAACCGGATGAAGAGGTGGTGGAGCCTAACCCGCTTGAAACACAGCGCTTGGTCACCATTCGGGAGCGCCTTGAAGAACGGGTACTGCCATCGATCGACGAGCGTGACCTTAAGATCGAAAGCAACGAGCTTTGGTTATCGATTGAACTGCGCTCCAGCATGCTTTTCCGCTCGGGGCGGGCACTGCCTACCGTGGCGGCTGACGAAATTCTGGAACGTCTCGCTGTGATTTTGCGGCCCTACGATAACCCGATCCATGTGGAAGGGTTTACCGATGATCAGCTGATCGAGACCAATCAGTTTCCGTCAAACTGGGAGCTATCGGCAGCGAGGGCCGCCGCCGTGGTGCGTTTGTTGTCGCACTATGGCGTTGATCCAACACGCCTGGCTGCCGTTGGTTATGGTGAACACCAGCCAGCCTACAGTAACCGTACCGAAGAGGGACGCCAGCTCAATCGCCGCGTGGTGATTGTGGTTTCAAGGGATGAAAAAGTACGCCGGACACTGACCGCCTATGGCAGTCAGCAGGTCAGCGACGATACCGTTTCTACCGTGATCAGTACCGATAACGAGGAACCTAGCGATCTGGTTATCGAACAGGTAGAAACCGCAACAGGGGGCAAGTTATTCCGCCAGATTGAGGCGGAAGAGCCATCAGAACAGCAGGAAAACGAGTAACGCATATGCACGTATGGGCGGTCGCAAACCAGAAAGGTGGTGTGGGGAAGACAACAACGGTTGTCGGACTGGCCGGATTATTAGCGGAAGTGGGCTACCGTGTGCTCCTGATCGATCTGGATCCGCATGGATCGTTGACCAGTTATTTTGGCAATGACCCGGATGAACTGGAGTTCAGTGTATTTGATCTCTTCACTGCGGATAGCAAAGTTGATGCTCAGACCGTACAGAAGATGCTGCTTGATACCAGCCACGAGCGTATCGAGCTGATGCCTGCTTCAACTGCGCTGGCAACCCTTGAGCGGCGTGCAGTGGGTCAGGAAGGTATGGGACTGCAGATCGCCCGTGCCCTGGTACAGGTACGCGATCAGTATGACTATGTGATCATCGATACCCCACCCATCCTGGGTGTGTTGATGGTGAATGCGCTGGCTGCGTGTCAGCACCTGCTGGTACCGGTACAAACAGAGTTTCTTGCACTTAAAGGTCTGGAGCGGATGGTGCGCACCATCAGTATGGTCAATCAGGCGCGCAAAAATAAGCTGCGTTACACCATCATTCCGACGTTTTACGACCGCCGTACACCCGCGTCAGTCAGCAGCTTAAAAGAGTTGCACCACAAGTATGCCGACAATATATCCAGTGCCATCGTGCCTGTGGATAGTAAGTTGCTGAATGCGAGTATCCAGGGCGTGGTGCCATCGGCGCTGGATTCCAGTAGTCGTGGTGTGCACGCCTACGCCCGTATCCTTCGTACCCTGGTTGAGTCTGAGAAGGCGGAAATCGCATGAGTAAGCAGTATCCGGACGCCGATTTCTTCGTGCCCCACACTGATAACCAGCAGGTGGTATTCGACTACCTCGAATCCTTGCTGGAAGATCCCGCGCTGATTGCGCGTAGTACCGAGGCAGAGCTGGAAGCTATTGGTGCGGTTGAGGAATCTGGACCAGAAGCCCCGCTGGATGAAAATATTGAACTGGAGCTGGTGGACGAGGGTGAATTCGTTATTACGGCGGATACTTCTGCTGAGCCAGAGCCAGAGCCAGAGCCAGAGCCAGAGCCAGAGCCAGAGCCAGAGCCAGAGCCAGAGCCAGAGCCAGAGCC
>CANMWJ010000028.1 GCA_947501565.1 uncultured Marinobacterium sp. | reverse complement strand
AATATAAAACGCCCGATGAAGTGCATCGGGCGTTTTTAACCTGAAATAGTGTCAACCTATATCAGGACAAGACAGTCGCGGTTGGCTGCTCTCAGGGTGCTTCTGCCAGACCGCCAAAGGCTTCGATCAATACCGGGTAGAGACGGGTAAATTCAATGCCCATCTGTGCCATATCGGCATCAAACTGGGCGAGCTGGTCTTCCGGTGCGTCCTGATCCAGCTGTTCCTTCATCTGGTCAGTCAACTTGATGCGTTTGATCGACAGGTCCTCCTGCAGCATGAAACGCAGCTGTTCTTCCCACTCAACAGCCAGTTTCACGACGCGTTTGCCGGCTTCCAGGTGGGCGATAAACTCGTCAGTTACCAGTTCCTGCCCTTTAATGCGAATCACGCCGTTTTCTACCAGATTGTCGCGCAGTTCAGCTTCATCCAGAATCTCCAGTCCCTGCGGGCGTGTTGCGTTGCCCTCAACCCAGTGGCTCATGATGGCCGCAGGTGAGTGCTTCACGTCAGGCAGTGCTACGGGCAGTGTGCCCAAGGTACCGCGCAGGTAGCTCAGTAGCTCTTCGGCTTTCTTGTGGCTGGAGGCGTCAACAATCAGACAGCCCTGCTGCGGGGCGATCAGGGCATGGGTTTTAGAAAAGCGACTGAACGCGCGAGGCAGCAGATCGATGACGACTTCATCTTTGATCTGGTCACGTTCCTTGCGGTATACCTTGCGGGCCTGTTCCTGCTCTATGGCTGCCACTTTTTGTTCTACCTTCTGCCGGATGACCGCAGGTGGCAGAATTTTTTCCTCTTTCTGGGCGGCGATCATGTAGAAGCCGTGGATGCTGTGGAGAAGCGTATCCTGCAGATCGTTACTGGGGGAGACCCAGCCATAGCGACTCAGGTCCTGGCTGCCGCACGGCGTAAATGCCTGCTCCTGAAGTTTCTCCTCCAGCTGATTTTCTTCGTGCTCGAAGGCGCCGGTGAAACGATAAACAATGATGTTCTTAAACCACATGAAAGAGCTCCTCTAATCGAGGGCGTATTTTAGCCTTAACCACAGCATAAATCCCAAGGAGATTGGCGGGTGCGGAAGGACTATCGTACGGCTACGGTCAGTTGCTTAGGGCGGCTTGGGCACTGTCCAGATTTTTGTCGACGTAGTAGCCGTAGAACTCAGGGGTGTTGATGCCGATCATCTTGGGCGCCAGCTCGTTGCCCTTGCTATCGATAAACAGCAGGGTGGGGGTGGCCCAGGCATCGTAGCGTTTGGCAAACTGGGTTGCGTCGACCCGCTTGCCTTGAAAATCACGCAATGAGTGGGTGGAGTGGATCTTTATCTCGCGGATCAGTACCGACTTGTAGTGACCGCTTTTTACCATAGGGTTGAGTATCTCTTCCTTGATCTGCTCGCAGTAACTGCAGCCCGGTTGAGATACCAAGAGGAGCATGACCCTGTTATCGCCTGCCTGCTCAAACTCTGCCTTCAGGTCGTGCAGTGTTTTGACCTCATCGGCGTAGCTGCTGGTGCATATCAGCGTAAAGAGCAGTATGGAAAGATAACGGATCATGCTCGGGATTGACCTTTACAGGGTTTCAATAAATTCCAGGCTGTATTCCACGACCTCATCGGCGTAGAGGTCAAGGAAGAAGTGGTCTGAACCTTCGATGCCGACTGTCTGGACCTTATCGTTACTTACGTTTGCCATTTTGTCTGCCAGATCGGCGACAACCTTGTCTTCAGTGCCGTAGAACACGAGCGTTGGCAGTTGGGCCGATTGCAGTAACGTAGGTGTGTCAAGGCGCTGGTCTGGCTGATAGTAATCCACGAAGCTATCCGCAGTTACTTTGGCATCCTGACAGTAAACAAAACCGGTGCTTTCCATCCACTGGGTGCCCGCCTTCTCGCTCAGTGCCTGCGCTTTGTCCAGCAGGGGCTGCAGGGGCTGATTATAACGTTTCTCATACCCTTGCGCCGCTTCAGTGGCGCTCCAGGTTTGTGGTGCGATCAGGATCTGGCCTTTGACGCTGCCATCCTGAATCTGATCGCTGAACATGGCTGTCTGGTTACCGCCCCGGGAGTGGGCCATCAACACAATGTTGTTGCTGCCTTTGCTCTTCAGCCAGCTTACCCAGCTGTTAATCTCTTCGATGGCATCGCTGTGTTTGTGGTTGTGGGGTACGGAGCAGTCATACATGCCGTGGCGGTCTGATTGTCCCAGGCTGAGGTTGATCGCTAGGCTGTTGTGTCCCTCGTCCGCCAGCAGTTCCTGTAGGGTGGAGATAATATCCATGCCGTTATGTGCCAGCGTGCCGTGGGTAATCAGCACGGCGCCATTTTCCAGACTGCTATCGTCTGCGATTGTCAGATTTGCGTTCAGCGTCAGGCCGTTATGCTGAATCTTAACTTCTTCAGCGCTTACCAGAGGGGCTGTTGTGAGCAGGCCTGCCGTCAGCAGCAGGGGCAGCAGTGTAGGTCTGGACATGGGCGAGGGACTCCGGTGTTTTTGGTTATATTGATATTCTTCAATGAAATAATCAACATGATTCCGGCTAAAGGATAAGAGGGAGAATGGGGTGGAGCAGAGTGGGCAGGGAAGCCCATAGGGGCATTGAGTGGAGAAAGTTCAGGCTGGAGTGGGGAGGCGCGGCGATCTCTGAAGGAAGATCGCCGCTGAATAGGTGGGCTTACAGGCCTTCGTAGGCCATCAGGGTGTGAACCGGTACCCCTACTTCCTGGATACGTGCGGAACCCTGCAGATCTGGAAGGTCAATCAGTGCAGCGGCTTCTACCACCTCTCCGCCGAGCTGTTTGATCAGGCTGCAGGCTGCCAGTACAGTCCCACCGGTGGCAATCAGGTCATCAAAGATCAGGACTTTATCGCCACTGCTGACCGCGTCGACCTGCATCTCTACCGCTGCGACGCCGTATTCCAGCTTGTACTCTTCATGGATGGTTTCGCCAGGCAGCTTGCCTTTCTTACGCACCAGCACCAGAGGAATATTCAGCTGATACGCCATGATAGATGCGATCAGAAAGCCTCGGGCATCGATGGATGCGATATGGGTGATCTCGCTGTCGATATAACGCTGAATGAATGAGTCGGCAATCATTCGCAGCGCTTTTGGATCTTTAAACAGAGGGGTGATGTCACGGAACTGGATGCCGGGTTCTGGCCAGTCTGGAATCGTACGCATGACCGACTTTATATAACATTCATCGTAAGACATCATTTACTCCTGGAGGTGGAAACAGCTTGATATGGCTCAATGTTTTAAATGGGGTTCAACGGTTTAATAAAGGCGTTGGGTTACACACTGAGATGGCTACTTCATTGTGCAACTGGCTAGCGTCCTCCGTCTGCGACAGAGGGCGCTTTTTTTTTGCCTGAAGTTTTTGGCTCCGGGATCTAATCAGGATGCGGTATCCGATTCAGAGCTGCAGGTGCCAGGCTCGGCCACAGAAGGGCACTCACCGGAAAGTTTGTACAGTTCGTCCAGACCGATCAGGTCGACTTCTTTACCATCGACACGGATCAGTTCGGCTTTCTGGAAGCGGGTGAAGATACGGCTGACCGTTTCTACCGCAAGGCCCAGATAGTTGCCGATTTCGTTACGGGACATCGACAGACGGAACTGGCTTGGAGAATAACCGCGTGCTTTAAAGCGTTGCGATAGCTTAACCAGGAAGGTTGCTACACGCTGTTCGGCGTTCTTCTTGGAGAGCAGCAGCATCATCTGCTGTTCGTCACGGATCTCTTTGCTCATGGTGCGCAGAATCTGGCGACGCAGTTCTGGTAGTTGGCCGGAGAGATCGTCCAGGCGTTCAAACGGGATTTCGCAGACGGTTGTTGTTTCCAGAATCTTGGCGGAAACCGGATACTCGTTCTCGTCAAATCCACCCAGTCCTACCAGCTCACCCGGGAAGAAAAAGCCAGTGATCTGCTCTTCACCTTCGTTGGTGATCGTGTAGGCCTTAATTGTACCCGCGCGGATCGCGTATACCGAGGTAAACGGTTCGCCCTGATGGAAAAGGTGTTCCCCTTTCTTTAGCGGACGGCTTTTCTCGATGATATTGTCGAGACGTTCCATTTCGGTCATGTCCAGCGATACTGGCAGGCATAGGGAGCTCAGACTGCATGTCTGGCACTGAACCTGCTGGAGGCTGCGCAGTTTCCCTTCTGTCACCTTAATGTCACCCATAATCAGGTCCTGCTAAATAGTTACTTTTCGAGTGGCTACTCGGGTCAATTATCTATTATTTATTTATAGGCGTGAAGCGTTGCCTAAAATATTCCCGTTAGATGATCTTGGAGAAGCCGCTAGACTGTTGTTTTTTAGGGATATATGCGTCAAATGCCATGCAGATTCGACGGATCAGCAGGCGTCCTGACGGTGTAACTTTGATCTGCGAACCATCCAATTCAATCAGACCGTCAGCTGCAAACTGCTTCAATTCAGCTTGCTCTTCTGCAAAGTATTCAGCGAAATTCAGCGCAAACTGCTGTTCGATGGTGCGGGTATCCAGCTGGAAGTGGCAGATCAGCTGTGTGATCACTTCCCGACGAATGACGTCGTCATCGGTCATCATAACACCGCGTTTAATTGCGTAGTTCTGCGCATCCACCGCTTTGGTGTACTGGGCGATGTCGTGTTCGTTCTGGTAATACACACGGCCGATCTGGCTGATGGAGGAAACACCCATCGCTACCAGGTCACAATCTGCATGTGTGGTGTAACCCTGGAAGTTACGGTGCAGCTGTCCGTTCTGCTGTGCCAGTGCCAGTTCGTCATCTGGTTTGGCGAAGTGGTCCATACCTATATAAGCGTAACCCGCATCCAGCAGCTTGCTGATGGTGCTTTCCAGAATCGCCAGTTTGGTCTCAGGGCTCGGCAGCGTATCTGCATCGATGTGGGACTGGGAGCGGAAGCGATCCGGCATATGCGCGTAGTTGAAGATGGACAGTCGGTCCGGATCCATCGCGATGACGGTATCCAGGGTTTCTTTGAAGCTGTCCAGTGTCTGGTATGGCAGGCCGTAGATCAGGTCCATATTAACGGAGCGGAAACCGGCGCTACGGGCATTATCCAGTACAGCCTGTGTCTGTTCGGTCGGCTGTACGCGGTTGACCGCACGTTGTACCTCTTCGTGCACATCCTGCACACCCAGGCTGATACGGTTAAAGCCGATGTCACGCAGCACTTTGATGGTGTCGGCATTTGCTTCGCGCGGGTCGATCTCAATGGAGTAATCGCCCTTGTCATCATCCCGCAGGTTGAAATGCTGGCGGGTTTTGTTCATCAGCTCGACCATCTGGTCGTCACTGATAAAGGTCGGAGTGCCGCCGCCCCAGTGCAGCTGATTAACGATACGGTCTTTGCTATACCACTGAGAAACCTCGGCCATCTCTTTATAAACGGTGTCCAGATAAGGCTGGGCTTTTTTGCGGTTGCGGGTAATGACCTTATTGCAGGCGCAGTAATAGCAGACATGCGCGCAGAACGGGATATGGAAATAAAGCGACAGCGGTGCCGATTCGTCTGTCGTGCGCATGCCGGCGTCGACCAGGTCACGGGCGGAGAGTTCAGGATCGAACTGCAGAGCGGTTGGGTAGGAGGTATAGCGGGGGCCTGACAGGTCGTAACGCTTAATAAGATCCAGATCCCATTTGATCAGGTTGTTGCTATCCACAAATGTCTACCTCATATATATGACAAAACCCGGGAATTCTAGGAGCCGGGTAGGGCTAGAACCTTGATATGGATCAATGTACCAGTCCCTGCCATGGAATTGTATATACGCCAAACGCCATGATTACGACGCCAAAGAGGCTCCGTGTCAGACGTTGTTGAAAAAGTTGTTTTACGCGCTGGGCAAGTAATCCGGTCAGCAGCATGGTCGGGAGAGTGCCAAGCCCGAACATGGCCATCAGCTGCGCGCTGAGTGTCCAGTCACCGGCTGCGGATGCCCAGATCAACGTGCTGTATACCAGTCCGCATGGTAGCCAGCCCCAAACCAAGCCCAGCAGTATCGCCTGGTGCATGCCGGTGACGGGAAGCAGTTTGCTGGCAAGTGGCTGTATCCCTTTCCAGAGGGAGCCACCGGCACGTTCAATATAGGTCAGCCCCTGCCACCACTGAGCGACATACAGGCCCATTGCTATCAGCATCAGACCTGCGAAGCTGCGCAGAAACAACATGATGGACTGATCGCGCAGCAGCCAGCTGATACTACCGATCAGTGCTCCCGCTGCGCTGTAACTGAATACCCGCCCGAGATTGTAGCCACCCAAAAGGACAGAACCTTTCCATCCTTGTGGCGAACTCATGGAGACAGTCGCTGCAATGCCGCCGCACATGCCAAGGCAGTGGGTACCTCCCAGCAGCCCGAGCAGGAACGCGGTGGAAAGCGCTAGCGGTTCGCTCATTCCGCTTTATTCTCGCTTGAGCTATCCGTGGATGTCTTTTGAGTGTCCTGTGGAATCAGGTGGTCATCATCCTCGAACAGGATGCTGTGGGCGGGGCTCTCAAGGTCTTCAAACTGACCGCTGTTTACGCTGTAAAAAAAAGCCCAGATCGCACAGCCAACAAAAATGATGGCGATCGGAATGAGCAGAAAGATAATATCCATAGCGGAACTGTCCGATTAACTGTATTGGGCTATTTTACACGATTGGTTTTGCCGAGTTTAGAGAGGCGCAGGGCGTTGCCTACTACCACCAGTGAACTCAGTGACATGCCTAACGCGGCCATATAAGGTGCGATAAAGCCCAGGGCTGCCAGTGGCAGGGCCAGCAGGTTATAGCTCGCAGACCAGCCCAGATTCTGTCGAATCACCGAGCGGGTTTTGCGGGAGAGGCGGATTGCATCCACCAAACGCATCAGGTCAGCAGAGATCAGTACGCCGTCTGCATTGGTTTTAGCCAGATCGGTTGCAGAGCCCATTGCAATGGAGGTCTGTGCGCCCGCCAGTACCGGGATGTCATTTATGCCATCACCTACCATCACAACCTGCGCGCCCTGTTGTTGCAGAGACTGAATATGCGCCAGTTTCTCGCCAGGAGAAACGCCGGAGATGATCGTATCGATCTTCAGCTCTGCGGCGACTTCCTGGACTGCACTCGAGCTATCTCCTGTGAGCATCTCGCAGTGCAGCCCCAGTCGTTGTAACGCACCGATCGCTTGTTTCGCTTCCGGGCGGATCTGGTCATTGAGGCGGAACCAGGCCAGTGGCTCAGCTTCGTTACAAAGCAGCAGCCATTGTCCACTTTGTGCAGGCAGGGCCGGTTGTTCACACTCTGCAGCACAGACGGCAAATGCGTATCCGGGTTTGCCGATGCGGTAGCGTTGGCCGTCGATTACACCCTCAAGACCCTGGCCTAGTTCGGCCTGCAGATTGTCCACGTGCAGGTTGGTATGCACGTCATGAAATGCGCGGGCGATCGGATGTTCGGAGTGTTTCTCCAGTGCGGCAGCCATTTTCAGATGTGATTCTGACTGCGCATCGTTAAGGCTTACCGTTTGCTGCAGGGTGAGGTTGCCCTCAGTCAGGGTGCCTGTCTTATCGAACACGACATGAGTTGCGCGCGAGAAACTTTCCAGAACATGCCCGCGGGTAATCAGTACGCCGTTTTGTCGCAAGGTGCCCGTGGCAGCTGTCAATGCAGTAGGTGTGGCCAGAGAGAGTGCGCATGGGCAGGTCACCACCAGTACAGAGAGGGTGATCCAGAAGGCATCCTCAGGTGCGATGAACCACCAGGCGGTGCAGACGGTGACAGCCGTCAGCAGAACCGCGGCAACAAAATAACTGGCGACCCGGTCTGCGATTTGCGCGACCTGGGGTTTATCCTCCTGGGCACGCTCCAGCAGGCGAACAATGGCGGATAGCTGAGATTCAGCACCCACGTGGGTAACCTCTATCGTGATTGGGTTTTCCACGTTGATGGTGCCGCCGATAACCGTTTCGTCCAGTTCTTTGCGAATGGGCAGGTACTCGCCGGTCAGGGCGGATTCATCAACCGAGCTATTGCCAGCGATGATGCGACCGTCAGCGGGTATGGTGTGGCCCGGTTTAATCAGGATATGGTCGCCGATCGCCACCTCACCGGCAGGGATCAATGTTTCCTCGCCATCCTTGATGCGAATAGCACTGGCAGGCAAGAGGTTAAGCATTGAGTTGCCTGCGCGACCGGTACGGTGGCGGGCCTTCATCTCAAGGAAGCGGCCAATCAGCAGGAAAAAGGTGAACATGGTGACTGAGTCGAAGTACACCTCACCGCTATCTGTCACCGTAGCCCAGACGCTGGCCAGGTAAGCACCGCCAATGGCAATGGATACAGGGACGTCCATACTCAGATGGCGGGTGCGTATGTCACGCAGCGCAGCTATGAAGAAGGGGCGGGCAGCGTAGAGTATGACTGGGGTGGCGATGACCATGCTTGCCCAGCGCATAAAGGTAACGTGTTTGTTCTCAATCCCCTGAATGGCACCGCCGTAGAGGGCCACAGCGATCATCATCACCTGCATCATGCCCAGACCTGCGACACCCAGGCGGCGGATCGCACGTTTGTTCTCCTGCTCCAGGAGTTGCTCTTCTTTGTCAGGGTGGTAGGGGTGTGCCTGGTAACCGATGCGGTAGATCTCTGCCAGAATCTCGCTCAGGACCTGTTCACTGGGATCCCAGGTTATGCGTGCACGGTGGTTGGTCAGGTTGACGCTGGCTTTCGTAACACCAGGTTGTTGGCCGATGTGGTGTTCGAGCAGCCAGATACAGGCCGCGCAGGTAATGCCTTCGATGACCAGTGTTGCTTCTTTGAGGTTGTCGCCGGTATTGGCAACAAAATCACGTTGTACCGCATCCTGATCGTAAAGCGCCAGCTCCGCCATTTGTGCATCAGAGAGGGTTTGGCTTTTCACTTCAGGAGCGCCCGAGGTCGTTGCTCGGTGTTTATAGAAGTTGTCCAAACCACTTTCGACGATGGTCTGCGCTACCGCCTGACAGCCTGGGCAGCACATTTGGCGGGTTTTGCCCTCGATCACGGTGGTGAACTGGCTACCTTGCGGAATTGGAAGGCCGCAGTGGTAGCAGCCTTCCGCGGTTGGGGTGGCGGTATTCAGGGAGCTGTTCATGGTTTATTCAGATGCAACGAGCTTAGCCTGAATTGGCTCCATTACGCTGCCATCTTCCGGGTTCTTAACGATGATCTCTGAGCGTAAACGCCAGAGTTTCTCCTGATCGGTAAGGGCGAGGTAGCGCTTACCCAGCAAATTGCCCTGCAAGCTACCCAGGTAGGATTGAGTCCCTGGCTGTTGCTTAAGGGTCAGAGACTGGTCGTAGTTGCGGTGCGTTGGATGGATGATGTCCAGCGCAAGGAATTCAGGGAACGTTTCCAGCTTGCCGGATAGGTTCAGTACGATATCGCCCGTCAGGGTATCCAGGCGGATGTCAGCGCTTAAACCAAGTTCTCGGGTGTAGGTGGAGCGGCTGTCATCAACATGATAACCACGGGCTTCCTTGTAGTAGTCGTCTTTTACGATGCCGTCATGCGTAATGATGGATAGGTAAAGAAAAGCGAAGCCGTAAATGAACACCGCGATGAGGGGGGTAAGAATAAACCAGAGCCAAGGTTGTTTGTACCAAGGTGCAACTGCAGGATTGGGCTTGTTCATCGACATCTCTTTGAAAGCTGAATAATCTGTTCCGGGTGTGAAGTGTACCGGGGTCTTGGGTGTTCAGGTAGTTGAAACTTAAGACTTTAATCCTAAAGAACAACTAAATGAGCCAGAGCAACGATACTTAAAAAAATAGCCGCAGCACCCGTGGTGTTGCGGCTATTCTACCTTAAATCAGAAGGTTTGGCTTTGATCAGCCCTGCGACTTATCGTCGCGGTGCTGGGCCTATGAAGCGGTTTTCCTCTTCTACAAGTATCGCTTCATTATCGATGGCCTGAACCTTGAATCTGATGTCGTAGTTTGCGCGTTCCAGGTAGGTCGGCTCAATCTGCAGGCGGATCGGGTGGTCAAGCAGCTCACCGGCTTTTACCAAAAGGACTTTCTCGCCAACCATTTCAAGTCCGTCGAGGCCAAGGATCGACAGTTCATACTTATGGTCGACCTGTTCTTTGTTGGCAATCTTCAGCGTATAGACGTTCTCAATCTTGCCTTGTGAGTTCTCTACGTAGAGCTGGCCACGATCGCGCAGGATATCAACTTCAAGTGGTACGCGGCTGAGAATCGTGTAGCCAAAGGCGATACACATGGCCATCAAACATGCGAAGTAGCCGATCAGGCGTGGGCGCATGAGTTTAGTTTGATTGCCTTCCAGAGCGTGCTCAGTAGTGTAGCGGACTAGTCCGCGCTCATAACCCATGCGATCCATCATGGAGTCACACACGTCAACGCAGGCGCCACATGCGACACATTCGTACTGCAGGCCGTCGCGAATATCGATACCAACCGGGCAGACATGAACGCAGGCGTTACAATCGATGCAGTCACCCAGACCGTCAGCTTTGTAGTCGGCGTTCTTTTTACGTTTGCCGCGATTTTCGCCGCGATTCTCATCGTAAGAGATGATCAGTGTATCCTGGTCGAACATTACCGCCTGGAAGCGTGCGTACGGGCACATGTAGATACATACCTGTTCGCGCAGCCAGCCCGCGTTGCCGTAGGTTGCTACTGCCAGGAAGCCAAGCCACCAGGTTTCCCAAGGGCCCAGGTTCCAGCTGAAGACAGCCGGCAGTAGTTCCCGGATAGGGGTGAAGTAGCCGACAAAGGCGATAGCGGAGGTTGTCGCAATCAGTAGCCAGAGGGCGTGTTTGGCGGACTTTCGCAAAACTTTATCTTTGGACCACGGTGCGCGGTCCAGTTTCATGCGCGCATTGCGATCGCCTTCGGTAATACGCTCTGCCCAGATGAAAAACCAGGTCCAGACGAACTGTGGGCAGGCGTAACCACACCATAAGCGGCCGGCAAATACGGTCACGAAGAATAGGGTGAATGCCAGTATGATCAGCAACCAGGACAGCAGCATGAAGTCCTGAGGCCAGAAGGTCATGCCAAAGACGTGGAATTGACGGTTTGGTAGGTCGAACAGGACTGCCTGACGGCCATCCCATTGAATCCAGGAGAAACCGTAGAACATCAGCAGCATGATCGCGCTGGAAATGGTACGGAAGTTTTTAAAGAAGCCTTTATAGAACTTTACGTAGATATGTTCGCGTTTGGCGTAAAGATCAAAGTTTTCCTTGTTCTGCTTGCCTTTACCAGATTTCTTTGGTGTTACATCTTGAACTGGTATCTGATTCATGCGTTGCTCACCGCTAAATATATAAAACCTCACGTGCCGACAGTTGCTCGATTACGTAAAGCAACCTGTAAGTCGCGTGCAGGCTCTCCAATGCACAGGAATTACAAACGACAATACACCTTCGGCGATGCGCTTGCTTACGAGCGATCAGGTCGATGGTGCAATGCTTTATTAGCATTTTCGAATATTATAATGCGTCCAATAAAAAAGGCGATATGATTTAGATCATATCGCCTTTTTAGTCAGTCTAACTAATTACTTGTTAGACAGGCTGTAAACGTAAGCAGTGATCAGGTGGATCTTGTCTTCGCTCAGCAGAGTTTTGTGCGCAGGCATTACACCGTTACGACCGTTACGAATGGTGTGGGCAACTTTCTCGAAAGAACCGCCGTACAGCCAAGTGTCGTCAGTCAGGTTAGGTGCACCCAGTGCCTGTAGGCCAGTGCCGTCAGCACCGTGACAAGCAGTACACAGAGCCTGGTACTGAGTTTTACCTTTAGCTGCGGAATCAGCATCAACCTGCTGGCCGCTCAGGCTCAGTACATAGCTAGTTACGTCACGTACGCCTTCTTCGCCCAGTACCGCACCCCATGGTGGCATGCCGCCGTTACGACCGTTAGTGATAGATGCTTTGATAGTCGCAGCATCACCGCCGTACAGCCAGTCGCTGTCGGTCAGGTTAGGGAAGCCGTATGCGCCAGTACCGGTGGAACCGTGACACAGAGAGCAGTTGTTTGCGAACATGCGCTGACCCATTTTCAGGCCTGCTTCTTCGTTTTGCAGTTCTTCAACAGACAGAGTGGCGTACTTAGCGAAAAGAGGCTTGTACGTTTCTTCTGCGTGCTGCATCTCTTCTTCCCACTGGCCAGTAGAGGACCAGCCCAGCAGACCCTGGAAGTTACCGAAGCCTGGGTACATCACCAGATATACCAGACCGAAGACAACGGTTGCCAGGAACATCTGGAACCACCAGCTTGGCAGTGGGTTGTCATACTCTTCGATGCCATCGAATTCGTGGCCCAGTGTTTCTTCAGTTGCTTCTTTGTGTGGTTCACTCTTACGAGTCGCCAGCAGCAACCAGGTGCAGCCTAGAATGACTGCCAGGGTAATTACAGTTACCCATGCGCTCCAAAAAGCACTCATTTTTCGATTCTCCCGTTATCGGTCTTTGTATCTTTGCCTTCTTCATCATCTTGGAAGGGCAGGTTGGCAGCGTCATCAAACTTCGCTTTGTTCTTTGGGTGCAGTACCCAGGCGAACAGCAGCAGGAAGGTGATGAGCATTACCACCACGATATAAGGACCATAAACATCGTAACTCACAGGTTGCTTACCGCACTTTGTCGTAGTTGTTGTGCAGTTTACCCAGAGACTGTAGGTACGCTACCAGCGCGTCGATTTCGTATTTACCCTGAACTTCTTCCTGCGCGTTAGCGATCTGTTCATCGGTAAATGGAACGCCCAGAGAGCGCTGTACTTCAAGCTTCTTAGCAGTGTCTTTGCCGCTCAGCTTGTTTTCGAACAGCCATGGGTAAGCAGGCATCTTGGACTCAGGTACAACGTCACGTGGGTTGTACATGTGAGCGCGGTGCCAGTCGTCAGAGTAACGAGAACCTACGCGAGCCAGATCTGGACCAGTACGCTTGGAGCCCCACAGGAACGGATGCTCCCATACGTGTTCGTTAGCGGTGGAGAAGTGGCCGTAACGTTCAGTTTCTGCGCGGAACGGACGAATCATCTGGGAGTGACATACGTTACAACCTTCGCGGATGTAAATGTCGCGACCTTCGAATTCCAGTGCAGTGTACGTACGCATGCCTTCGATTGGCTTGGTAGTAGAGGACTGGAAGAACAGAGGTACGATCTCAGCCAGACCACCACCACTGATAGTGATGATGATCAGCAGGATCATAAGGCCGATATTCTTTTCAATCGTTTCGTGTTTGATCATTTCTATCTGCTCCTATGACCTTATGCCGCTTGTGCTGCAGCGTCGGCTGCAGGTGCAGTGCTGCCTTTACGTACAGTCTGCCAAACGTTGAATGCCATCAGCACCATACCGGTCAGGAAGAATACACCGCCCAGCCAGCGTACGAAGAAGCCAGGGTGAGATGCTTCCAGTGCTTCTACGAAGGAGTAGGTCAGAGTGCCGTCTTCGTTTACTGCACGCCACATCAGGCCCTGCAGGATACCGTTAACCCACATAGAGCAGATGTACAGTACGGTACCGATAGTCGCCAGCCAGAAGTGAGTGTTGATCAGGCCTACAGAGTACATCTGAGCCTTACCGAACAGGCGTGGGATCATGTGGTAAACAGCACCGATGGAGATCATTGCTACCCAGCCCAGTGCACCAGCGTGTACGTGACCAACAGTCCAGTCAGTGTAGTGAGACAGTGCGTTTACAGTCTTGATAGACATCATTGGACCTTCGAAGGTAGACATACCGTAGAAGGACAGGGATACAACCAGGAAGCGCAGTACTGGGTCAGTACGCAGTTTGTGCCATGCGCCGGACAGGGTCATCATACCGTTGATCATACCACCCCAGGATGGAGCCAGCAGGATCAGGGACATTACCATCGCCAGAGACTGAGTCCAGTCTGGCAGTGCGGTGTAGTGCAGGTGGTGACCACCAGCCCACATGTAGGTCGCGATCAGCGCCCAGAAGTGAACGATAGACAGGCGGTAAGAGTAGATTGGACGCTCAGCCTGCTTAGGAACGAAGTAGTACATCATGCCCAGGAAGCCTGCAGTCAGGAAGAAGCCTACTGCGTTGTGGCCGTACCACCACTGAACCATTGCATCTACAGCACCAGGGTATACAGAGTAGGACTTCCACAGAGTAACAGGCATCGCTGCGCTGTTTACGATGTGCAGTACTGCAACGGTGATGATGAATGCCATGTAGAACCAGTTACCCACGTAGATGTGGGAGGTTTTACGCATCTTAACTGTGCCCAGGAACACGATTGCGTAGCAAACCCATACAACCGCGATCAGCAGGTCGATTGGCCATTCCAGCTCTGCGTACTCTTTAGAAGAGGTCAGACCCAGAGGCAGAGTGATAGCAGCAGCAACGATAACAGCCTGCCAGCCCCAGAATGTGAACGCGGCCAGACCACCGCCGAACAGGCGAGTCTGACAGGTGCGCTGTACTACGTAGTAGGAAGTTGCGAACAGGGCGCAACCACCAAACGCAAAGATTACCGCGTTGGTGTGCAACGGACGAAGACGGCCGTAAGTCAACCATGGAATATCGAAGTTAAGTGCTGGCCAAACCAACTGGGCAGCGATCAGGACACCGACGGTCATACCGACGATACCCCAAATCACTGTCATGATGGCGAACTGGCGCACCACTTTATAATTGTAGGTGGGGTGTTCAGTTGCTGTGCTCATGTCAGGCTCTCATCAACAAGCTATTTAAGGAAATTAGAGTTCAGGCGCAATTATGTGGAAATGGCCACTGTTTTTCAATGTGATTACAACATTAACTGAGACCAATTGTCGCACCTGCGAAACCATTGCCCTGCGTCAAAAGTAGTATGATAGGTGTCTGATTGCTGTTTTTTAACATATTGAATAATAAGGAAAAAATCCATATTCCATATTGGAATTAAGATATTCTTGCGGGCTATTATTGATCTGGGTTCATACTTTAGATGCGCTTTTTAGCGCGGTATGGCGCAGGTTTTTTTTTCTTTACTTGATATAGATCAAGCAGTCATGACGGTATGATTCGCAAAGCTTTGCTACCAAGGTATTAACCCTATGTTTTTTAATGATAAATATCCCCGAGGAGTGGTCCTGCTCGCGCATGGTGCCGGCGCGGGCATGGATCATGAGTTTATGGTGCAAATGGACAGCTTATTGTCTGGCGACGGTTTTCAGGTTATTCGCTTCGAGTTTCCTTATATGCAGAAACGCCGGGAGGATGGGAAAAAAAGGCCGCCTGACCGTATTGATGTGCTGTTGCAGCATTATCGTCAGTTGATTGACGAGCACAGCGCTAACAACACACCCGTTTATATCGCCGGAAAGTCGATGGGTGGGCGCGTGGCGTCGATGCTTTTAGATGAAACAGATGCGGTAGCTGGATTTGTGTTTGGTTACCCGTTTCACCCTGCTGGCAAACCTGATCGGCTGCGTACGGAGCATCTGGAAACACTAAAAAAACCGCTTCATGTGTTTCAGGGTACACGTGATGCGATGGGAAGTTACGAAGAAGTGATAAACTACCGCCTGTCAGAGTCTGTGCATCTGCACTGGCTGGAAGATGGTAATCATGACCTGAAGCCGCGGAAGGCTTCAGGTATGACACAACAGGCGCATTTAGAAACCGTAGCGCGTTGTGTGAAGGAGATAGTTAGTTGAGCGAATTTGATCGGCTGGTTCTGCAGTGCCGCCCGGGGTTTGAAAAAGAAGCAGCAGCCGAGGTGACAGATCGCGCTGCTGAAGTGGGCGTATATGGATACTGTCAGCTTAAAGAGCACAGTGGTTTTGTGCTCTTTCACTGTCAGGAAGCGGGTGCAGCACTGACGGTGATCGAAAACGTTTCCTTCCGGTCGTTAATTTTCATACGCCAGTGGCTGGCGTGTGGAGAGCTGCAGCACCTGGAAGCAGGCGATCGTATTGCGCAGCTTGATGCTCTTCTCGGAACCTATCCTGATTGTGTAGAGCTATGGGCTGAGCAACCAGATACCACGGAGGGGCGCGAGCTGGTGACCTTCTGTCGGAAATTTAGCTCAGCGATGGCGCAGCATCTGCGTAAGAAAGGTAAACTGAAAAAGCAGCAGTCGCAGCCTAAGCGGTTGCACCTGTTTGTCTTGTCGGGCAGCGAGATGTATCTGGGGGTGGCGCCAGTATCAAACTCGGCACCCTGGCTCAACGGCATTCCGCGACTCAAATTTCCCAAGCAGGCACCCAGCCGCTCAACCCTGAAGCTTGAAGAGGCCTGGCACTGGTTTATCCCTAAATCTCAGTGGGATGAGCGCATCCCGCTCAGTGGAACGGCTGTAGATCTGGGGGCTGCGCCTGGTGGTTGGACCTGGCAGTTGGTTAATCGCAGTATGTTTGTGGCGGCGGTTGATAATGGTCCAATGAATGCCGATCTGATGGAAAGTGGTCAGGTTGAGCATGTCGAAGCGGATGCGTATCAGTATGTGCCGGAAAAGATGGTCGATATGATGGTCTGTGATGTGGTTGAAAAACCGGTGCGAACAGCTCATCTGGCAGTTGACTGGATTCTCAACGGATACTGTCGTGAGGCGATATTCAATCTGAAGCTGCCGATGAAAAAGCGCTATCAGGAGACTGTGAGCTGCCTCAATCTCATTTCTGATCGCCTGTCAGAGGTGGGTGTGCGGTTTGAGCTGCGCGCCAAGCAGTTGTACCACGATCGTGAAGAGATTACCTGTACATTGCGGGTAATCTGACAGGTAGGGCCAGAGTGTGCTGGCTCTGGCCGTATCTCCCCTCAGCAGGACTTTTCGGGGAGCATGCCGTCGTGTGTAAGTACGGTAATCTTTTCGTCTGTTTCCAGCATTGGCGTGATCGCTTCCATCATCTCTTTACGTTCTGCTGATCCATGCCAGCGTTGCCAGTCCTGAATAGTTCGATAGGTGACGATAACGTAACGGTGATTCGGGTTGTTGGCGTCGTGTAGTGCTTCGCCGGATATAAAGCCGTGGGCGGCCATTGCCTGCTGCAGAGTATTGCGGGCGGCTTGTTCGTAGTGTTCAGCAAGGTCTTCTGCAATGTGACGTTCAATTATTACGCGAATCATAATGGCTTCCTCATTGAGCAGTACTGCTTCCTGTAAGCAAGATGTGACTCAGTAATCATGAGTCAAGATTGGATAAAATGCGACTTAAATCCCTTTCCTTCTTTGCGTATACGGGTGAATTTGAGACAATGGGCGCTCAGAAATTACGAGTAGCACGATGGTAGATATAAAAATTGACCACACCATGGATGCTCAGGGGTTGTTTTGTCCTGAGCCGGTGATGTTGTTGCACAACAAAGTGCGAGACATGAGTGGTGGTCAGATTGTGCATGTGATCGCAACAGACCCTTCCACACAGAGAGACATTCCTAAGTTCTGTTCTTTTCTGGGGCATGAGTTGGTTGAGCAACAGATTAATGGCGACGTGTTCGAGTATTACATTCGTAAAGGCTCTGACTGACACGAATGAACAGTAACATTGCCCAACGTTGTAAAGAGACAGATCAGTTAATCCAAACATTTGAGCGGATGCTTTGCGCCGAAGAGGAGAGGCGCGGCAAACGAATTGAGGCGAACAAGGTGAACGACGCAGTAACTCCAAAGGCTAAGTCTAAGAATCGTGCGGCAAATATGGCTGCTCTGCAGCAGCTTTCAGAAGCGTACCCAAATACTTTTGACCGTAAAAATGTACGCCCGCTAAAAATTGGTATTCAGGATGACCTGGTGGCCGATGAGAAACTGGCGAAGAACAAGATCAAGCGTGCGCTGGCAAGCTACGTGCGTTCGATCAACTACCTGCGTTCGTTGCAGGAAGGCGCAGACCGGGTTGATATCAATGGTGAACCAGCAGGAGCTGTAACTGCTGAAGAAGCAGAGCATGCGAAAGGTAAGCTGAAAGAGATCAACCAGCGTCGCCGTGAGCAGAAAAAAGAGCAGGAGAAGCAAGATCGAATGAACAGTAAGCTGGAAGCGCTGCTGTCTAAGAACAAGTAACACTCTCTCTTCATGCTTTACCCACCCTGCTTTCAGTTAGTAGGGTGGGTCTCATTTCTGCTTCATCCCCGTTTTTCTTTTCTATTACTGACCCGGCATCATTCCGCATTGGCTTAACAGGCGTTGCCAGGCTTGCGTGTGTCTGTCCCGAGCACGGATGTACTGTTGCCACAGGCTGTTGGGATGTTCCAGCGACAATGTCTCGTTGAAGTACGCATCCATAGCTAGCGGGAGAGGAAGTGCTGCTGCGAGCTTCTGATTGGTTTCCAGCCAAATCTGGCCGGATCGGTGTACTTTGGACAGGTAGGGCTGGAATGTTCCGCTGTAATACTTGGCAAACACGTTTCGAAGGATGTCGCTTCTTGGGTTGTGGTGGCCTGGCAGGCAAAATGGGCGCGAATCGAGTTTGGCGTTAATTCCATCAGCAGTGGCGTTCATGCTCTCAGTCAGCAGTACCAGCGATTTCAGCAGTTGCCCGCCATAGCGGTTGCTGTATAGCACTTTGAAGCTGTTCTCAATCTCGTTGAGAAAGGTCGGTGCTTGCCAGTCCGTTTCGTTGCTGGGAAGTTGTGCTAGCAGCAGGAACTGTTCAACAACTCTTATCGATGCGTCCAGGCCTGTGTCTCCCTCCAGTGCTATAGGGGCTTCGCTGCGGGAGAAGTTTGCAGCGATCTCTTCTGACATATAAATCCCGTTGTAGATCTCTTTTGCCAGATTGCGCTTTTTAATCTCGTAGATCTCTCTGATTCTGGTTTTCAGCTCCGCCTCCTGCTCGGAATCGAGCTGGATTTTGTTATGGCAGTCTCTGATAAGCTGGAAGAAGCGTATTTCATAGGCCATCTGTTTTGAGGGGGGCATAACCTTGCCCAGACTAGAGTTGCGCTGGGCAATCAGGTGCAGCAGCCCCTCGCAGTAGTCCAGGTCAAGCACTTCCAGCAAGCCTTGCCTGAGTTCATCGGTTGCCTGTTTACGGGCACGTTTGCGGGGGAATAGAGGGATCTTGTCACCGACATCTAATTCGGTGTCTATGGAGGTTTCAAGGGTGTTCTCAACGCGGGACATATAGTCCTGCATCATGTATTCAGGGCTGCCCCGGTCGCAGCCGCTGAGGGCTAGCAGGGCAATCAAGAGGCCACATATACGCATCAACATAGTATCCATGAGCAGGCTGAGAAACATAGAGGGTTATACGGTTGCAGTATAACTCTGGGTCATGGCTGGTTAGACCTGTTTTTGCGGAGGAAGGTGCTGCGCTAGTGCGGTAGGATGGCCATGCAGCCAACCCTGTGTCCCGTCAATGTTCAGTTGAGTCAGTTCGAACAATTGGGTTTCTCGCTCCACGTGTTCCGCATACGCTTGAATGCTTAGGCTGTGGGCGATGCTTATCAGGCTGCTGACGTAAAAGCGATCATCGGCGCGTTGATCAATCTGGCGGATAAGTGAGCCGTCGATCTTGATGTAATCGGGCTGAAGGCTGTAGAGATAGGAGAAGCCAGCCGGGTGAATACCAAAATTATCCACGCCAAACGTGATCTTCCGGTCGCGGAGCTGCGCTCTAAAGGTGGTTAAGTTCGACAGGTTGTTCAATGCGGTACTTTCGCTGAGTTCAATATGCAGCTTTTCGGGGTGCGCACATTGATTAATGGTTTTGCTAAACCAAGTAATAAACTCTTTACTCTGTAGTGCTTCACCGCTCAGGTTGATTGCTAACGGGGGATTAGTGGGGTTTTGCTGGATATGGATCAGAGCCAATTCTATAACCACACGATCCAGCGTTTCTATCAGGCCAAGTTCCTTAATGACACTCAGGAATTCGCCGGCCGAGCAGGGAGTTCCTTTGTTGTCGAGTATACGGACCAGAAGCTCTTGTTGTGCCGGTGCGTTGGTATGGCTGACCAGCGGCTGTCTCTCAAGGAATATCTCCTGTTTGTTGACGGTATCAGCAATGTGTTGGTGCCATGCGCTGGGTGTATCCGGTTGTGTTTTTGGGTGATTGTAGACGACAAAAGGCTCGTCGTTCTGTTCCGCTTTTTGTAATGCCAGCCGGGCTTCGGACATCACTTGATTGGTGCCGGTCTGGTCGTTGCAATACGCAATACCGATATGGACCGGCCAGTGTTGATTGATCAGTGGGGAGGCCGTTAACGCTGTGTGATTTGCGTTGATGTCGGCGCTCAACTGGGTCAGGAGCTGATGTAGGGCGTTGGCGGTCGGTCGGCTGATTAGCAAGACGAAATCAGCGCCGGATATGCGTCCCAGTACTGCTTGGTCGTAGCGGTGAGCAATTTTATCCAGGGTTCGGGATACCACCTTGATAAAGTTGCTGGCTTTTTCGGTGCCCAGCTCTTTGTTCAAATGATTCAAGTTGGCGATGCGCAGGTATATCAGGGCGCCGCGGCCGAAATCCTTGCGGTGATCCAAGCGTTCAGACAGTCGGGCATCCAGCGCCCGCTGATTCGGTAATCCTGTCAGGTTGTCCTGATATGCAGTGCGACGCAGCTCGTCGATATGCCGGTTCTGCTCGTCGAACATTAGACGGACCTGGTCCACCATCTTGTTCATCGCGCTGACTACCTGTCTGAGTTCGCGTGTCCGTGGGACCTGTTCCTGTTGTACAAACCTTTTCTCACTCAAGGCGCTTGCCTGCTCCTCGACGCCTTTCAGGGGGCGAAGAATGTAGAATAGCAGTGAGCCAACGGCGATAGCAGCCAGTACTGCAAGTAGTCCGAACAGGTAGAGTGTGTTCTGTATGCCGCTCCATAGCTTGTCGTACGCATAGCCTGCGCGGCTTTGTACGCGTACAAAGCCGATTTTGTTCCATTGGTGGCTTACATCCTGGGTCATCTCGGGTGGGTCGATCTCTATCAGGGCGATAAACCAGTCAGGGATCTGCTCATCTAGACGGGCAGGTGTACTTTTGGAGAAGAGGGTGTTGCCAGTTGCATCGAGGATTTCGATGCGCTGGTAGTAACCGGTATCGAAAATGGCGTTGACGCTGGTTTTAATAGTGGTGACGTCTTTGCTGGCTATCGCTGGTGCTAGATAGAGCCCGAGGTGGGTGGCGGCATCTTGGCTGTGGGATTTCAGCTGGTTGAGAAGCATGTTCCTGGAGCTGTTTGACATCAGATAGAGGCTGCCAAACAGCAGTATAAGCATGACTGCCAGTGTCGCTGTACTCAACTGTTTCGTTAGACTCATATCTTGCTCTCCGTGCTACTTTTTAGCGGCATTAACGGTCTGCTCTTCGAGGCGCTGACGCAATTTAACCCAACTATCCAGCCGGTTGGACGTGCCGATGATTTCCGCCCGTTTACCTTTTTTTGATAACCAGAGGTTATCACCGTTGAAGCTGTAAACGTGTGCGAGGTCGGGGCGCTTGTCGGCGGATTTGATCTGCGGTATCAGGTTATCCAGGATCAGCGGGGTGGCGCCAGCCTTTTTATAGTAGGTCAGCACCATGTGGGCTTCGTTGTTATTCAAGGCCTTGACGTAGGCGATACTCAGTTTTTTATCAGCAACACCCATTTCGCGCAGTGTGTAATATTTGGCGATAGAAAAGTCTTCACAGTCTCCGCCGTTGCTGATCAGGAATTCCACCGGTGTTGCCCAGTAGTCTTCCTGTTGCCAGTGATTGATGTCGTCGACAAATTTCAGCTTGTTAAAAAAGGCGTTTACCCGATGCAGTTTCATCTCTTCGGGAGCGTTTTTATTCGAGCGAATCAGTTGTTGCCAGCTTCGTAGGCGTTGTTTGGCATCCTGGCCATATTGGCGCCCGATCTTTTCTATATATGAGATCGTCAGATATGCCTTGCCGGCGATGGCTGTGTTAAAACAGGCTGTGAGGGCAAGCAGGAGCAGGAGCAGGAGCAGGTGGAGTGGCAACTGCCGTGAAAGTGAGGCTCTGGATTTAGAGTAAGGGAGTCTATGCGCTGCGCTCACACGCAGATTCCTTCAATAAATGATTGTTTAATCATGAGCCATAAATTGGGTATTCGCAATTTGTCCCGTCGGAGAATTGCTGCGTTAATCTCCAGTTTGCGAGTAGCTGCCGCAATCGGAGTATTTGATTGTTGGGTGAGCGTTATCGCTTCGAGCTTTGGGTTTTATTTGGAGTGGGTCATCTAAACACGTCGTCAAATAAGATTGCTTGCTCTTAACCAGATGTCCTAGAAGTCGGGGTAAAGCCAGAAGATAGCGATTGGTTGTTAGTCCCTGGCTGATAGACGGTGTAGATGTTCCTTGGGGTAGGTGTGATTATTCCGGCTGGGTCATCTAACGCTTCAGTTTGTGCATTGGTCTAATGTGGGGATCCGTCATAGGTCGTCAATGTGTAAGCCTATTACAGGGGCGACAATTGGAGAAACAAAAAAAGGCGCTCAAGTGAGCGCCTTTTTGTGTGCGGAAGTAATAATTACTTCTTAGCAGCCATCTGAGCTTTGATCAGTTCACCGATAGTAGTTGGGCCGGAAACCTCAACTTCAGCGTTCTGAACAGCTTTCAGAGCTGCTTTTTCTTCTGCCTGGTCCTTAGCACGGATAGACAGAGTGATTACGCGGTTGCGACGGTCGATACCGGTGATCTTGGCTTCAACGGAATCGCCTTCTTTCAGTACAGCGGAAACGTCGTCGGTACGCTCTGCAGCAACTTCAGATGCTTTCAGTACGCCGTCGATGCCTTCAGCCAGCTCAACTACAGCTGCTTTAGCGTCTACAGACTTAACGGTACCGGTTACGATAGAGCCTTTGTCGTTAGCTGCTACGTACTCAGCGAATGGGTCGCTTTCCAGCTGTTTAACGCCCAGAGAGATACGCTCTTTCTCTGCGTCGATAGACAGGATAACCGCTTCAACTTCGTCGCCTTTCTTGTACTGGCGCAGAGCTGCTTCAGCGTCAGCTTCCCAAGTGATGTCAGACATGTGAACCAGACCGTCCAGCTCGTCTTCCAGACCTACGAAGATACCGAAGTCAGTGATGGTCTTGATAGTACCGTTCACTTTGTCGCCCGCTGCGTATTTCTCAGCGAAGGATACCCATGGGTTAGCAGCGCACTGCTTGATACCCAGGGAGATACGACGACGCTCTTCGTCTACGTCCAGGATCATAACTTCTACAGCATCACCGATCTGAACAACTTTAGATGGGTGGATGTTTTTGTTGGTCCAAGACATTTCGGAAACGTGTACCAGACCTTCAACGCCGTCTTCGATAGATGCGAAGCAGCCGTAGTCAGTCAGGTTAGTGATGCGAGCCTGTACTTTCGCACCAGCTGGGTAACGGTTCTTGATAGCTTCCCATGGATCTTCGGACAGCTGTTTCAGACCCAGAGAGATACGACCAGTTTCTTTGTCGAACTTGATGATCTTAACGTTGATCTCGTCGCCAGGGTTCAGCATCTCGGATGGGTGGGAGATACGCTTCCACGCCATGTCGGTGATGTGCAGCAGGCCATCAACGCCGCCCAGATCGATGAACGCACCGTAGTTGGTCAGGTTCTTAACGAAACCTTTAACAGTCTGACCTTCTTCCAGGGAAGCCAGCAGCTCATCACGCTGAGCGCTGTTAGCTTCTTGCAGAACTGCACGACGGGAAACAACGATGTTGTTGCGTTTCTGATCCAGCTTGATCAGTTTGAATTCCAGCTCTTTGCCTTCCAGGTGGTCAACGTCACGTACTGGACGAACATCTACCAGAGAGCCTGGCAGGAAGCCCTGGATGTTGTTGATGCTAACAGTAAAGCCGCCTTTAACCTTACCGGAGATGAAGCCTTTAACAACTTCTTCTGCATCGAATTTCTGCTTGAGAACATCCCACGCTTCTGCACGCTTAGCTTTCTCGCGAGACAGACGGGTTTCACCGAAGCCATCTTCTACAGCTTCCAGAGATACCTTAACTTCGTCGCCGATCTGGATTTCCAGTTCGTTCGCGTCGTTCAGGAACTGAGCGCGAGGAATAACGGCTTCAGATTTCAGGCCAGCGTTAACAGTAACCCAGTCGCTATCGATATCGATAACTTCACCCATAACCAGGGTGCCTGGTTTCATGTCTAGGTTCTGGAGGGATTCTTCAAACAGTTCAGCAAAGCTTTCGCTCATGAATAGTGTCCTTTGATAAAGGCTGCAGGTGGTGGCTAAGATAAGCCATCGCAGCACTTTTCAACCTGTAACATCGGCCGTACAGGGTCAGATAGTTTAAGCGGCCGGGCACACCTATTGCCGATGTGTGGGCGTACGTCCGCGATAAAAAGAGCGCGCATTATACAGAAAATTATGGCAGGTAGGTATAAAAAAGCACCCTTTGTGGGTGCTTTCTTATGAGAAGTGTTTGTTGCCAGTCGGTTGTAGATTATTTTTTTGCATCGAATCTGGCGAGCTGTTCGTGCAGCGCACTCTGGCAAGGTTTGAGGACGGTATCCAGGTCGCGCCGTAATGCCGGTCGTAACAGGCTGATATCGTTTTCTTCGAAAAAGCGCGCCAGGCTGCGCTCCTCAGCTGCTGAGTTTGCTGCGATATCCACGCCGTCTCCCAGGCAGAAGGCAAACTCTGGCAGGTAGATGTTAACCAGTTCGTCCCGCTGGAAATCGGACAGTATCAGTCGATTGCGACGGATGAACTTGTCGTACTCTACAGTTGAGGCGCTCGACATGATCTCAATCTGTCGGTTGTTGAAACGCGCTGCGCTGGGCGAATTCAGCAGGTACTGTTTAAGCTTAGCTTTTACCTTGGCCAGTTCTTCGGCAATGCTGTCGGGTGCGAAATGCTCGTTGAGGCGTTTGTACTCCTCCAGTTCAGCAATGCGTGCGTTCAGCGCGTCTATCTCGTCCCTGAGTGCGTTTTGCTCTTCAATCAGGTTCTCTTTGTCGGTCATCAGACCGCGGATAACCTTCTGGGTAGGATTCAGCTTCTCGTCCGGAAAGGAAGCAACTTGCTGGGTTGCGCCCAGGACACCGGTACTCTCTTTGTAGATGTTTTTGGTTTCCTCCTCTTTGGGGGGAGGAGTAGGTGCATGGGGCAAAATCGTCAGGCCGAATTTTTCCAGATCCTTATTGTTTGCCTGGTCCTGCTTTATCAGCGCTTCATAGGTGAAGTAACCACCCGTGCCCAGAATGCCCAGTAGTACAGGTACGCCGACAGCCAGCATAACGAGTTTCGTGGTTTTCATTACTGCTCCCCAGTTCCTTATCGAAACGCCTTGTTTCGGTGAACCGACGCTCCGGGATCATTTCGCTACGAGGGCATATGAAATGATCCCGAATTAGAGGTGGTTGTTATTGTTGTTTTGCTGCGGTGTATTTGTGGGTAAACACGACCATATCCATCAGGATGCGCCCACTCTCTTCCAGCATCGCTTCGGCCTGAGGGTTGATGGGGCGGCCCTGGGCGTCTTTTTTCTGATTTTGTTCAATCTCAGAAAGCTTCTCGATCAGCGGAAGTTGCTTGCGCTCGCGGCGTCTATTCTCGCTTTCTATCTGCCATGTTTCGGTTTCGACGCGTTCCTGCTTCAGTGTGCTTTCCTGTAGCGAAACTTCGTTTTTATCCCTGCGTTTCTGCAGCTCGGCCACCTGTTCCTGCATGAAGATAAAATCCGGGTCGCTGCTGACACGTTTTTTGTGCAGGTCGATCAGTGACTTGAGGAACGGGGAGGCGCCGATAAAGTGGCCGTGGGGTGCTTCGTGCACCTGATCCCACACCAGAGCGCCGTCCAGAGCACTTTCGCCTATCTCTTCAAGGTCGTACAGGGTTGGGAAGCTTATATCGGGAATAACGCCCTTATGCTGGGTGCTTTCACCTGATATACGATAGAACTTGGCGTTGGTCATTTTAAGCTGGCCGTGCTGCAGTGGTTGCAGTGTCTGTACGGTGCCTTTGCCGAAAGTTTGTCCGCCGATAACGATCGCACGCTGATAGTCCTGCATAGCGCCTGCAAAAATCTCTGACGCTGATGCCGATAAGCGGTTGACCATAACGGCTAATGGGCCTGAATACGCCACTTTTGGATTGCGGTCGCCTAATACGCGGATATAACCCTGTTGGTCACGGATCTGTACAGTGGGGCCGCGACTGATAAACAGGCCGACCAGCTCGTTGGCTTCACGCAGTGAGCCGCCGCCATTGTCGCGCAGGTCAATAATGAGTCCATGGATGCCTTCGGCTTCCAGTTCGTGGATCAGTTTTTCCACATCGCGGGTGGTGCTTTTATAGTTTTCATCACCACGCTGCAGGGCTGCGAAATCGATATAGAACGTAGGAATCTCAATGACACCCAGTTTAAATGTGCGGCCCTGATGCTCGATATCGAGTACGCGTTTCTGGGCTGACTGCTCCTCCAGTTTCACCTTGTTGCGGATGATGCGGACGATTCGCAGTGGTGCATCATCTGCATCGGATGCGCGCACCTGCAGTCTTACAACTGAATCTTTAGGTCCACGGATCTTTTGAACGACATCATCCAGGCGCCAGCCGACAACGTCCTCAATCTCGCCATCGTCGCCCTGGCCTACGCCAACAATCAGATCTGCTGGTTTTAGCTGTCCGGTTTTCTCCGCAGGGCCTGCAGGTACGAGGCGTACGATCTTGGTGAACTCATTTTCGCTCTGCAAGACTGCGCCTATACCCTCCAGTGACAGGCTCATGTTGATCTGGAAGTTTTCTGAGCGTCGCGGCGAAAAGTACTGAGTATGAGGATCGTATTGAGCAGTCAACGCATTGGCATAACTCTGGAACACATCTTCGCTATTCACTTGCTTAGTGCGGTCCAGTTGGTTGCGGTAGCGCTTTAGCAGTGTCTTGGAAGCGTCTTCAAGGTTTTTGTCTGCCAGCTTGAGGCTGAGCAGAGCGCTTTTAATCCGCTTGCGCCACAGGTCATTCATTTCCGATTCATTGGTTGGCCATGTCGATTCGGAGCGGTCGGCGACCAGCGATTCGTCAATGTCGAAGTTAAATGGGAATTTTTTTTCCAGCAGGGATATGGCGTAGTTCAGGCGCTCTGTATTGCGTAGCTGATAGCGATTAAAGATAGTGTAGGCTGCTTCCAGATCGCCGCTTTTAAGCGCGTCATCCAGAATTGTTTCGTATGCACTGAATTCGTTGATATCTGATTGAAAGAAGTAGCTACGTGACGGATCCAGATCATCGACGTACTGCTCCAGGAGCTTGCTGGACAGGGCATCGTCTACCTGCAGGCGTTTGTAATGGCCTAACTTCAATGATTCCAGGATCTCGACGATGGTCCGCTCATGACCGGGTTCCGCCATCAGGGCTGGCTGAGGTGCTGCAGAAATAGCTTGTGCAGAGACGGTCGCGAGCGCCGAGAAACTCAGGATAGACAGCAGTTTGGTAAGCGATTTGCGCATAATTTAGATAACACACCCTGTTACGTTGATGTTCTTTTATGACATGAATAAAAGGTGGTGAGTTCCGTCAGGCCATTGGCTGAGTTTAGACATGGGCTGACCTGATGTAAAATCAACGGGTTATTTACCTTAGTAACCCGAGAAGCAGTTCAAAATCTGCGCTATGCGACTTTAGGTGCGAAAGAAAGGTCGTAGCGTTGGCAATAAACCGCTAGGGCTTTGATTAGCATGGTTTAGGGCGTGTTGCTCCAGTCAGGTGTTCTGTTTGGTTGGCGCCAAAGGCCTATTGGACTGGTTTCTGGGTTCTCAAGCACGTGGTGGAATGCTAAATGAAAAAGATGTTGTGGATGGTTTTGTTAGCAACAGTAATGGTTGCAGGATGCGGTGAAGGCGAAGAGGAGAAGCGTTTTCGGGCGGGGCTGATTGAAAAGGCCCTCAATGATGAAACGCGGAAAGCGGGAAATGCCTTTCTTGCTGAAAATGGACAGCGTCCGGGCGTGGTGACCACCAAAAGTGGCTTGCAGTACGAGGTGATAAAAGAAGGAAGTGGTAGTAAGCCTAATATTCTCGACAAGGTTCTTGTGAATTATGAAGGCAAGCGAATCGATGGTTTTGTTTTCGACAGTTCTTATAAGCGTGGCAAGCCATCTGAATTCCCGGTGAAAGGTGTCGTTAAAGGCTGGCGTGAGGCATTGCTTAACATGCCCGTCGGTAGTGAGTGGATGCTATATATTCCAGCAGATCTGGCGTACGGTGCCACAAGCCCTAATGAAACCATACCCGCTAATTCAACGCTTATCTTTAAAGTAGAACTTCTCGAAATAAAACAGCAGAAACCGGAGTAACTCATTATGTCGCAGCAGACATTTAACCAGTCACTGATTGAATTCCTATCCGCTTCGCCTACGCCGTTTCATGCTGTTCAAACAATGGCGTCACAGCTCGGGGATGCCGGGTTTGCAGAGCTTACTGAAACCGATAGCTGGGATCTGCAGGCGGGTGGGCGTTATTTTGTAACTCGCAATGGCTCCTCGATTGTTGCCTGGGTTATGCCAGGGTCTCCTGTGGCGGAGAGTGGTTTTCGGATGGTGGGGGCGCACACAGACTCTCCTTGCCTCAAGGTGAAACCAAATCCTGAGTTGCACAATAAAGGTTATTTTCAGCTGGGCGTTGAGGTGTATGGTGGCGTCCTGTTGAATCCCTGGTTTGACCGTGATCTTTCCGTGGCCGGGCGTGTGAACTATCGAAATACAGATGGTGAACTGAAAAGCGCGTTGATCGATTTTGAAAAAGCGATCGCTATCATCCCTAGCCTGGCAATTCATCTGGACCGTGAAGCCAATAAAGGTCGCACAATCAATGCGCAAACCTATCTGCCGCCGATACTGAGCCAGACAGAGGAAAAACCAGATTTTCGCGCGTTGTTGGTAGAGCAGCTAAATAAGGAGGGGGTAACGGATGTTGCTCAGGTCTTTGACTATGAACTCTGCTTCTATGATGTGCAGAAAGCTGCGTTAGTGGGTTTAAATGATGAGTTCATCGCTTCCGCTCGCCTCGATAACCTCCTGAGCTGCTTTATTGGATTGAACGCGTTACTCAATGCAGATACAGAGCAGGGCGCACTGCTCGTATGCAACGATCACGAAGAGGTGGGTAGTATGTCTGCGGCGGGTGCTCAGGGGCCGATGCTTAAACAGTTGCTTGAGCGCGTAGAGCCAAACGCGGAATCCCGTAACCGTACGCTGGCCCGTTCAGTGATGATCTCCGCCGACAACGCCCATGGCGTTCATCCTAACTTTGCAGACAAACATGACGGTAACCACGGGCCGCTGATCAATCAGGGAGCCGTTATCAAGGTCAATGCCAATCAACGATATGCCACCAATAGCGAAACCAGCTCGCTCTATCGCCATATAGCAGAAGAGGCCGGTGTGCCGGTTCAGTCTTTCGTTGTGCGCTCAGATATGGGTTGCGGCAGCACCATAGGCCCTATTACTGCGGCAGAGATTGGTGTGAGAACACTGGATATCGGCGTACCTCAGTTTGCAATGCACTCAATACGCGAGCTGGCAGGTGCTGAGGATGCCTACAATCTCTCGAAAGTGCTGACGCGTTTTTACAATATGCCCAAGGTTTGATGGATTGTAATATTTGAAGATTAATCTTAATCAACCTTTTGTCGTATTTGACAAGTTTTATTAATTAAACGTTTGTTCATGAACTGGCGGCTGGATTAGTATGAGTCGTTGCATAGACTAGTCGTGCGAGCTTTGCCAATGCAGTTTTCAGATCGGATAAGATCTGGCGCAGGATGCGGAAATAAAGCAGGGCAAAACTCGTAAATAACACTAACCGGGCTGATGAGATGTATTGCGCAAGCTGCGCGATTTATTCGAGGTTGAATTATGGGAAATGCGAGTAAGGATGACGGTTCTTTAGATGTCGGATCTCCAGGCGTAGGCTCTGTAGATAACGGCTCTCAGGATAGCGGATCTCAGGATAACGCGGCACAGAACAGTGTGGCTCCAATCATCTACGGCACTGAGGCTGAAGGTTTTATCTTCGCTACTGAGGCGGATAGTGACGATCTGGATGTGAAGTCCGGAGACGACGGCGCGGCTCAGGCTGATGACGGCTCTAGCGATAATTCCGGTGCGGGCGCAACAGATCTGGGTGAGCAGGACGATGATGGTGCTCAGGACGATCAGCTTGCTAATGCGGGTGATGGTACGGCGGACGCAGGCGGCGACGGTGAAGATGCTGACGTAGGCAGCGACGAGGCAGAAGATCCGGAAGCGATAATCGAGCCTGATGTGTATCCGGTAGCGCCGATAATGTCGGTTGTGATCGATCCCGAAGTGTTGGATGCCATGGAGTTGGTTGAGGGTACAGAGGATGACGATCTGTTCAAAAATCCTACAGAGCAGGTGCTGGCAACCGGTGAGGGTAATGATCTGGTTATCGGTGTCTATGGCGACAACTATGCTTTCCTGGGCGGTGGTGATGATTTCTACGAAGCAGAGGACGAAGGTATTGACGTCGTAGCTGGTGGTAATGGTGAGGATATCATTACAACTTACAGTGGTGACGACAAGATTTCCGGTGGAGATAGTAGTGACCTAATAGATGCAGGAGAGGGTGATGATATTGTTTTTGCCGGTGGTGGCGAAGATATCATCGTCTCTGAATCTGGAGATAATCAGATATCGGCTGGTGCTGGGCATGATTCAATAGAGACTGGTAACGGCGACGATTTGATTTTTGCCGGTGATGGAGAGGATCTGATTTTTGCTGGCTCCGGAAACAACCAGATCTCTGCGGGTACCGGCCATGATTCTGTTGAAACCGGTGATGGCGACGACGTAATCAACGGTGGTAACGGCGACGACAATATCGTTGGCGGTGCTGGTAACGATAAGCTTGCTGGTGGGGCCGGTGACGACGGGATATTCACTGAATCTGGCGAGAACGAAGTGTACGCCGGTTCTGGTGACGACTATGTTGTTGCGGGTTCTGATGCTGATGTGCTGTACGGTGGTACCGGCGACGACGCTATGTGGGGCGGCGGTGCGGAAGACCTGCTCTATGGCAATGAAGGTAACGATGCGCTCTACGGTGATGAAGGTAACGATACCTTCTACGGTGGTGCTGGCAACGATGCGGGCTATGGCGGTACTGGTGATGACCTGTTTATTACCACTGAAGGTAATGACTACTTCGATGGTGGGGATGGGCGAGATACTTTCCAGTTCACCGCTAAAGATGGCAATACCTGGGATATCATCGCCAACGGCGTGCGCCAAGTGCACAGTTCTCCTGAAGGTTCCTACGAGCTGGAAGAGGGAAGCAGCGGTTTGATCGTCTTTGCCGACGGTACCGAGCTGCACTTTGCTGGTCTGGAAGTGATCGAGTGGGTGGTGTAATCCCCATCTGACAGGAATCAAAATCTAAAAAAGCGCGTATTTCGCGCTTTTTTTGTGTCTGGAAGTTGTGGATGAAGAGATGAGTTTTGGTCGAAGATATGGTGCATAGAGGTGAGTAAGCCCCGGTCGCGAAAGCGGTCGGGGTTTTTTTATGCCTGAAGTGAGCAAAAGAAGTGTGTTTCTAAAACAAAAAATAAAACATGATTGTTTTTATAACCTATTGAAAATAAAGGAATATAAAAAATAATTAAAACATAATATGTGTTTTGTGTTGACGCTTCAGTGGCTGAGGCTTATTATGGATTCATACTAAAACACGGAATAAAAATATAATCCTTTAAAAGCAAGGGGTTATATTTTTAAGTCAAACACCAGATCGAATGAGGTCCTCGACATGGCAACTACGGATAACCTGATCGTTAACGGCGGATTCGAAAGCAACGAAGTGATTCTGGACCGTCATTGGCAGGTGTTTGATGAGCTGGAAGGCTGGCAGCCGCTGAATGAACATATCGAGCTGCAGGAGAGCGGTCTGTTCGCACAGCAGAGCGCATCCGAAGGTGATCAGTGGCTGGAGCTGGATTACAACGGCAATGCGGTAGAAGGTGTTTATCAGGACGTACAGACCGATGCCGGTCAGAGCTACACCCTGAGCCTGGATGTGGCGCAGCGTATCAATACTGCCGCTGACACCAACACCATCAAGGTGCTGTGGAATGGTGAAGAGGTGGCGACCATCGAGCCGGGTTCCAATGATTGGGAAACCCTGACCTTCAACGTAGAGGGCACCGGCGGCCTGGATCGTCTGACCCTGGAGCACGTGGCAGAAGATGCTGACAGCTACGGTGGCCTGATCGACAACGTGTCCCTGGTGGCGGATGCTGCACCAGAGTGTGCTGACGATTGTGATGGCACCCGTGAAGCCAATGACCTGCGCACCGTAATCGAAGGTACCCACAACGACGACGTGCTGGTGGGTGGCGCGGCGGATGAAACCCTGAAAGGCCTGGGAGGTAACGACACTCTGAAAGGCGGTAAGGGCAGCGACGTACTGATGGGTGATTGTGGTGATGATACGCTGCACGGCGGTCAGGGTGACGATGTACTGAAAGGTGGTAACGGCGATGACGGCCTGAAAGGTAATCAGGGTAACGACATCCTGTTCGGCGGTCGCGGTGATGACGTGCTGAAAGGCGGCAAAGGTGACGACCTGCTGGAAGGCTGTGACGGCGAAGACATGCTGCACGGCGGTCAGGGTAATGACACCCTGAAGGGCGGTAACGATGCTGACACCCTGAAAGGCGGCAGCGGCAACGACATCCTGTTCGGTGATGCGGGCGACGATTTCATCTACGGCGGTCGCGGTGACGACACCCTGATCGGTGGTGACGGCAACGATGCCCTGAAAGGTGGTCAGGGCAACGATGTGCTGCTGGGCGGTGAAGGTAACGACACCCTGAACGGCGGTAGCGGTAACGACGTGCTGGCCGGTGGTGCTGGCGACGATAAGCTGATCGGCGGTAAAGGTGACGATGCGCTGCACGGTAACGAAGGCAACGACATCATCAAAGCGGGTCAGGGCAACGACTACATCACCGGCGGTGCGGGTGATGACCAGGCGTTCGGTGGTAAGGGTAACGATATCTTCCGTATGGAAGCGGGCGACGGTCAGGACAGCTTCAACGGCGGTAAAGGTTTCTGGGACACCGTTGAGATCGGTAGCGACGCCAGCCTGTGGACCCTGAGCGTCGACGGTCAGGACGTGGATGTGAATGCGGCGGACAAGGCGCTGTCGCTGGGTGCTGATACCAGCGGTGTGGTGACTTTCGCGGACGGTTCAGAACTGGCATTTGCCAACGTTGAGATGATCGAGTGGGTGTAATCGTTAGGCGTCCAGGAGCGTTGAGTGCTCTGTAAGGTAAAGTTTTTTGGGAAAAGTCGTGTGAAGTAAGAAAGTCTAAATGGAATGGGAGATAGATCCGTTCGGTGCAGGAGGCACCGGTGGATCAATTCAGTCAGGCTTGGCCCCGACAGTGAAAGCTGTCGGGGCTTTTTTTATGCGCTTTTCTATCAGGGTGGGTTAGCGCGGGCGGCGGTTGAGGATTTTCAGGCGGGCTGCTGCCTTTGCGTGATGGAGTTTGCTGGCTTCTTTGTACCAGAAGTATGCATTTTCCATATGATCGCTGCCGATGCGCTCCTGTATCACATCATTTTCATACAGGCGGCCGAGGTTGTATTGGGCGGCCTTGAATCCTGAGTACGCTGCTTTTAAGTAGTATTTAAACGCCAGATGGGGGTTGTTATTATCTTCGTAGTGTATGGCCAGCAGGTTTTGGGCGCGCTCGTGTCCGTTGTCGGCAGCGCGTTTTAGCCAGTGCATGTGCAGGGTTTTGTTTTCTTCGTAGGCTTCATTACTGCCATCGTAGAGTTTGGCCAGGTTGTACTGGCTGAATGCATTGTCGGCGCTGGCGGCCTTTTCATACCACTGGCGGGCCAGTTCTGGCTCGTTATTTTCGCTGTGGTGCAGTCCTAGATTGTTTTGTGCGCGGGCAAAACCTGCGTGTGCAGCTTTTGTGTACCACTGCAGGGCTTCGTCAGTGAGGTTCTTCTCTTCGAGGTTAAGCGCGTGGCGGTATTGGGCAAATGGAATGCCCTGTTTGGCGGCAAGTGCAAAGCTTTCTGCTTCCTCCGGGGTGGTGCTTTCGGTCAGCGGAGTCGTGGGCAGGGGGCTTAAGTTCGGGTTCTGTCTCAGGGTGTTGTCGATCGCGTCGGCAAGTTGGGTCAGAGAGGGGCGTTGGTTGCTCTCTTTGTCTAGTAGCCGCTCCAGTAACTGTTTCATTACAGGGCTCAGTGCTGCAGGGTATTCTGGTTTTTGGATGCAGTGGCAGAGTAGTTTGTAGGCGTTGCTTTTTTTATGAATGCCGAACGGTAAGTTGCCGGTTACCAGGAAATAGAGGGTGACACCTAAAGAGTACACGTCGGAGCGATCGGTGTGGTATCCGAAGTATTTCTCCGGGGCGGTGTAGCTGAAATCGGTTTTGGTGACTTCGCTGCGCGGGGAGTTGCTGGCTTCGGCGATGCCAAAATCAGTCAGCGTGATCTGCTGGTCGTTGATCAGAATGTTGGAGGGTTTGATATCCAGGTGGCGAATACCAATCTTCTCCAGTGATAACAGAATCTGGGTTACGGATTGGCAGATCTTAAGGGCTTCGGTTTCTGGAAGGGGGCCATTCTCTACGACCAGCGCCTTAAGTGGAGTGCCGTCAATATACTCTGTCAGAATGATCAGATGGTTCTTTTGCTGAATGGCGCGAAAAAACTGTTGGGTGTTGGGTAGTCCGCGGATGGCGTGGAGGGAGAGGACTTCCTGCTCAAAAACAGCTTGATCGCTGTATTTGCGAAAACGCTTTGCTGCAAACTCCCGATAGGGTGGTTCGCACTCTCTTACCCGGTAAACATCTGCAAAGCCGCCAGATGCGACCTCATCCAGAATTTCATACCCGCACAGCAGTTCCATAATGCTTTGTCGCTCTCTAGCCTTTGTGTTCTGGGCTGGATAATAACACTCTGCGACAGGTGGATATACGCGAATGGTGTGGATAAGGTGTGATTAAAAGGTGGGTAAAAAAAGGGTGTTTAGTGATGATGGTCGGAGTGGAGGGATTCGAACCCCCGACCCTCTGCTCCCAAAGCAGATGCGCTACCAAGCTGCGCTACACTCCGACGAATACACGGCATTAGACAAGCGCAGGGCCTGAAAATGCAATGTGTAAGATGGGTATTTCAATGGTCGGAGTGGAGGGATTCGAACCCCCGACCCTCTGCTCCCAAAGCAGATGCGCTACCAAGCTGCGCTACACTCC
>CANMWJ010000027.1 GCA_947501565.1 uncultured Marinobacterium sp. | reverse complement strand
CGGGGTGGAGCAGCCTGGTAGCTCGTCGGGCTCATAACCCGAAGGTCGTCAGTTCAAATCTGGCCCCCGCTACCAATTAGATCGGACATTGATGTATTCGTCTAAGATAAGAAAACAACGGTTTTATTGATGCGGGGTGGAGCAGCCTGGTAGCTCGTCGGGCTCATAACCCGAAGGTCGTCAGTTCAAATCTGGCCCCCGCTACCAATAAATAATTAGCTAGCATTGCTACCAGCTAGCACTAAGAAACCAGCCTTGAGCTGGTTTTTTTGTGTCTGAGATTTGGGATTGCGTGGTCTTAGCGGTCGTCAGCCTGCGCGGCCCGGATCAAATCTGGCCCCCGCTACCAATAAATAATTAGCTAGCATTGCTACCAGCTAGCACTAAGAAACCAGCCTTGAGCTGGTTTTTTTGTGTCTGAGATTTGGGATTGCGTGGTCTTAGCGGTCGTCAGCCTGCGCGGCCCGGATCAAATCTGGCCCCCGCTACCAATAAATAATTAGCTAGCATTGCTACCAGCTAGCACTGAGAAACCAGCCTTGAGCTGGTTTTTTTGTGTCTGCGATTTGGGGGAGGCAGCCTTGGGCTGTTTTTTCGTCTGTAGGTTGTGCAGAGAGTCGCTGCATCCCGGCTTGCCAGGATGCAGTAGGGGAAGAGATTAGCCACCCATTTGGGATTGCAGGTAGTTTTGCAGGCCGACCTTGTCGATCAGGCCCAGCTGCTGTTCCAGCCAATAGGTGTGATCTTCTTCAGTGTCACGCAGCAATACTTCCAGTATCTCGCGGGTTTGGTAGTCTTTTTCCTGTTCGCAGACAGCGATTGCGTCTTTCAAGGCCTGGCCTACTTCGTATTCGACCTGCAGGTCGTTCTTCAGCATCTCCGGGACGTCTTTGCCTACCTTGAGTGGATCTCGGGCAGCTACATTTGGCATGCCCTCCAGAAACAGGATACGTTCAACCAGTGCGGAAGCGTGTTCCAGCTCTTCTTCCTGTTCATGGGAGATGCGTTCGTGCAGTTTCTTAAATCCCCAGTCTTCATACATACGTGAGTGGATAAAGTACTGATCCGCCGCAGACAGTTCGCATGCCAGTAGTTTGTTGAGGATGTCGATAATCTGAGTGTTGCCTTTCATGGGTATTCTCCGTCTTTAGCGGGCTTAGTCGTCCATGGTGGATTGCAGATAGTTTGGCAGTCCGACGCTGCTAATCAGACTTAACTGGGTTTCCAGCCAGTCGATGCGTTCTTCTTTAACTTCCAGTAGTTTTTCCATCAGTTCACGGCTGATGTAATCCTGCACTGATTCTGCGTGGGCGATCGCTGCAACCAAATCGTTGCGTGCCGCTGTATCCAGCATGGAGTCTCCTTTAAAGATCTCCTCGACATTCTCTCCCAGCATCAGTTTGCCCAGATCCTGAAGGTTCGGCAGGCCCTCCAGAAACAGGATGCGTTCGATGAGGTCATCAGCAACCTTCATCGCTTTGATGGAGGCTTTGTATTCATGCTCGTTGAGCTCCTCGAATCCCCAGTTTTTGCACATGCGCGCGTGCAGGAAGTACTGGTTGATTGCAGTTAGTTCATTCTTGAGCAGGAGGTTCAGGTTCTGAATTACCTTACGGTCGCCTTTCATAATTAAGCACTCCAGTTACTTAGGCTGTTTTTATAAGGATTTTAGTATAGGTGAGACAGCACCATGGATTCTGTGCATGGCATTATCTCGCGCGGGATATTCTCGAGTATGAAAAAAATTAATGCAATCGATATTGCAAACTATTCTCATTGAGATGTATGATGCTGGTTATTCGTTAACCAGGGGATATCCTATGTACGTATGTATCTGTAACTCAGTCACCGATCGTGACATCGTTAAAGCGGTAGATGAGGGTATTTCTACGCTGGAAGGATTGGGTGAAGCTCTGAATGTAGGTACCTGCTGTGGTCGTTGCGCAAGCTGCGCTGAAGGTCTTATTCAGAGCACACAGATGAAAAACGGTTACGATGCCGATCCAATGCAACTCGCGGTAATGGCATAACGCGTCATGGGTATCGTGCCGTGTTTGTCGTTAAGCCCTGCTTAGTTGTTAGCCACCCAGAAATTCCCGGATTCCTGTTGCCAGAAAGCTATCCCGGCACCAGTACTCCTCACTGAGCTCTTCGTAGTACTCCGGTTTAATCAAGTAAGCCCAAGCGATAACCGGGCCGCTGGCGGTTTCCACACGAACTTTCTGTCGGCGATAAAGTTCACCTTCATACAGGTCCAGCTTACGTATCTCCTCAAGCGTAAGGTTTCGGTACACGCAGCCTGACGTGGTGCTCTCTTTCTCCGGGCGGATGCCGGGAAAAATCTCCCCGTTGACCTTAAAACAACCATATTCTGGCAGGTTGCCGTCTATGGTTGGTTGGCTAACCGGGCGTTCTATAACCCTCGAGAATATATCGGTAACGGTGAGAGTGCCGTAGCAGAAGAGACTGTGAGACATCGTAAAACCCCGGAATTCCAAGGCACCTGTCCCTGTGTGCCTGAGTAGACTGGTCCGCAATCCAGGCGGACACTGTCCTTCGATTGTATCCACCGAGGAGGGCGGTCGGGAAGGCTGATTTGCGTGTCCACATCAACTTTCTTGCCGTTTTTACCCCGAAAGGCTTTGCATCCAGAGCTCGTAGCGGCGATCCAGATTGCTAAGGTCGTTTCTATCGATCAGTTCGTTCTTTGAGCCAACACCGAATTGCCGTGCCTCTCGCGGCGTCATTTCAAAACGCTTCTTAAAGGAGCGGCTGAAATCGGAATTGCTGGCAGAGCTGCTATCCATTGTGCAAGGGGCTTTCGTCATTTGTGCTTTTGGGAACTTGTCCTGCAATTCACTGCCTTATTACTCGCCCGGTCGATCACGAGAGTCGCTGGCTGGGTGTAATGGTGTTTTTTGTGTTGGCCTGTTGAACGGATAGCAGGGCCTGAACAGCAGGGAATTCTGCATAATATCCAGTGAACGGATAGCGGGATTCATGGCTAACGGAGTAAACGATGAGTTTTAAGTCAGCAGGCGTTGGTTTGGTGTTGGTATCAACGGTACTGGTGGGGTGTGCCGGTGCACCGCAACCGGGACGGATGGACCTGGCATGCAGAAACGGTATTGAAAAAGCGTATGATGAGCTGAGCTTTGCTCGCAGCGAAGGTTTCAGTGGTTCGGTGGGATGGTCAAAAGCGGCCAGTCTGCTGGGCAGTGCCAAGGTGGTTGAGCAACTGGAGCAGTACGATGTCTGCCTGAAAAACGTGGAAAAGGCGCGCTTCTATATCCGTCAATCACAGGGTGGTTGATAACCCATAAGCAGCAGGTCTTCGCCACGTTGGTGATAGGATTTGAGCTGATTGTAAAGCTGGTCGGGAATACTGTGAGTACCTTTGATATTCCCTCCGCGATCTGCGAAGAGTGTAAAACCGTTGCGTGAATAGAAGTCTTCCAGATGCCCGTAAGGAAAGCAGTAACAGGCCTGTTGCTGCCAGACCAATCGGGTTTGCTTCAACAACGCCGATCCCAGTCCGGATCGGCGTTGTGATTTGTGCACCCATAAGCCGCGCAATAACAGCCCGTCGCTGGTATTGAGAAAGCGTACAGCGGCCAGTATCTGATCTGATTGTTCCAGCCAGAACACAATATCCCCAGGTGTTGCTTTGCCTTTATGCCCGTTTTTTTTATAGAAGCGGTTAACGCGGTAAAGCTGGTCAGGTTCTGGTGTGATCAGGGTTAAAGATGACAATATGCAGTGCCTCGCCTGTTGGATATCTCTGCCGGCATCCTTCTGCACAACCAGCGCAAGAGTTCCCATTTTAGAGCGCCGATACGTGCTCTGATAGTGAGGGGTGCCTCTAAATAAGGCCAGAATTGGTGGCTTGTCACGAAAATGTCACTTTGTGCACAGAAACGGTGCTTGTATGCGTTTTATTGCACTGCAATATAGCGGTCATCATTGTGTAAACTTTGCGTCACAAGGAAGGTAATTACAGGTGTGTTGGATAACATGATGAATTTTAAGGTTTATTTAATATTGGCATGGGCTGTGCTTTGACTAAGTAAATTCATCAAAAAGCTATTGTTATTCTGAAGGGGGAAATAGAGATGATGAAACCTATGGTAAAAGCGCTGATCGCGTCTGGTCTGATGGCTGCTTCCGTAAGTGCAACTGCAGGTTTGTCTGCAAACATCGGTGCAATGAGCGATTACTGGTTCCGTGGTCTGGATCAGAGCGGTTCCGGTCAGGGCGCTTCCATGATGGGTGGTGTGGATTACGAGCACGACTCCGGTGTATATGTGGGCACATGGCTGGCAACACTGCCAAACGACGTAGAGTATGACATCTATGCGGGTTACGCCAATGAGGTTTCAGGCCTGGGCTACAGCGTAGGTGTGACCGGTTACTACTATGACGAAGCGGACTTCGACTACGAAGAGATAAACCTGGGACTGTCCTATGGCCCGCTATCTCTGGGTTATAACGTAGGTGTGAACGATGATGGTGCGGGTAACGAAGTTGATTACACCTTCACCAGTCTGACCGCTGAGTATGAGGGTGCTTACGTGACCTATGGCGTGTACGGTGATGAAGTGGACGGCGAATACTTCGAGCTGGGTTACGGCCTGACCTACGAAGGTCTGGATTTCAACGTAGCGGCGATCCTGCCGGATGATGACGCATCTGCGACTAATAACTGGGTGAGCAGCAGCAACACTGTCACTCTGTCCATCAGCAAAGGCTTTGATTTCTGAGTCGCTGATTAAATACCTTTAGCGTTGTTTCTCCGGTCGCGTCCGCGACTGGAGTTCTGGGTATATCGGAAAGGATGTTATCGCCGTAGTGATTTCCGACAGCTAAAAGCCGAAGCTGTGCAGGACTTCAGCTGGGCTGTTCAGGCAAATCGATTTGAACAGATAGTTGTGGGGATATTGGGACACCTACGGCACAGGCAAACAGTAACGTCCGATGATTGGACACCGGTATGCAGGCTCTACGGAGTCCTTTACAGGGAAGTGAAAAAAAACCGCAGCTCAGGCTGCGGTTTTTTCTTTTGCAGATTGCGCCGCGAATTAATCGCAGAGCGCGTCCAGCTTTTTCTTCAGGATGCCGGTTACGGCGCCTGGATTGGCCTTGCCGCCAGTCGCTTTCATCACCTGCCCCATAAAGAAACCGATCATCTTGCCGCGCTTCTCCGGTTCAGCGGAGGTGTATTGCTCAACCTGCTTGGTGCAGTTGGCGATCACATCGTCGACGATCTTCTCGATAGCGCCGGTATCGGTTACCTGCTTCAGGCCTTTGGCTTCGATGATCTCATCCGCCGTACCGCCTTCGCTCCACATCGCTTCAAACACTTTCTTGGCGATGTTGCCGGAGATGGTGTTGTCTTTGATGCGCACCAGCAGGCCGCCCAGCTGATCCGCGGAAACCGGACTGTCAGCAATGGTGGTGTCGTTCTGGTTCAGGTGCTTGGACAGTTCGCCCATTACCCAGTTGGCTGTCAGCTTGGAATCGCCAGCTGCTTTGGCAACGGTTTCGAAGTAGGTGGCCATGTGGTGGTCACCGGACAGTACCATCGCGTCGTAGTCGCTCAGTTTGTACTCTTCGATGAAGCGCGCTTTACGTGCGTCTGGCAGTTCCGGCAGGTTGTCGCGAATCACGTCGATGTAGTCTTCATCGATCACGATCGGCAGCAGGTCCGGGCATGGGAAGTAACGGTAGTCGTTGGCTTCCTCTTTGGAGCGCATAGAGCGGGTTTCATTTTTGTTTGCATCGTACAGGCGGGTTTCCTGCACCACGCGGCCGCCATCTTCGATCAGGTCGATCTGGCGATCGATTTCACCCAGAATCGCTTTTTCGATGAAACGGAAAGAGTTGATGTTCTTGGTTTCGGTGCGGGTACCGAACTCCTCTTCACCTTTCAGGCGCACGGAGACGTTACAGTCACAACGGAAGGAGCCTTCCGCCATGTTGCCGTCACAGATGCCCAGACTGGTTACGATAGAGTGGATCTTACGGACGTAAGCGACTGCTTCCTCAGCGGAACGCATATCCGGCTCGGATACGATCTCTAGCAGAGGTGTACCGGCACGGTTGAGGTCGATGCCGGTCATGCCCGGGAATTCATCGTGCAGGGATTTACCCGCATCTTCCTCAAGGTGTGCACGGGTTACGCCAACACGTTTGGTTGTGCCATCTTCCAGTGTGATATCCACGTGACCTTCACCGACAATCGGGAAGAACAGCTGGCTGGTCTGGTAGCCTTTCGGCAGGTCCGGATAGAAGTAGTTCTTACGGTCGAACACGGAGGTACGGCCGATGTTGGCGTCAATCGCCAGACCGAACTTCACCGCCATGCGCAGTGCTTCTTCGTTAAACACCGGCAGGGTGCCTGGCAGCGCCAGGTCTACCGCACATGCCTGGGTGTTGGGTTCGGCACCAAACGCTGTGCTGGCACCGGAAAAGATTTTGGAGTTTGTGGCGAGCTGGGCGTGGATCTCAAGCCCGATTACCGCTTCCCATTCCATTAGTCGTTAACCTCTCAGATGCCTTGTGGTGTTTTCTTGTGCCAGTCGGTTGCTACCTGGAACTGGTGCGCAACGTTGAGCAGTTTTGCTTCGGCAAAGTAGTTGCCGATGATCTGCAGTCCCACTGGCAGGCCTTCAGTCTGGCCGCATGGGATAGAGATGCCTGGCATGCCCGCGAGGTTCAGGGAGATCGTGAAGATATCTTCCATGTACATCGCAACAGGGTCAGAGGTTTTCTCGCCCAGTTTGAATGCAGGGTGCGGGGTGGTTGGCCCCATGATCACGTCTACTTCATTCAGTGCGTTAACGTAATCCTGCTTGATCAGACGGCGGATCTGTTGTGCCTTCTTGTAGTAGGCATCGTAGAAACCTTCGGACAGCGCGTATGCACCCACCATGATGCGGCGTTTTACCTCTGTACCAAAACCTTCACCACGGGAGCGCTTGTACAGGTCTTCCAGATCAACCGGGCTTTCGCAACGGTAGCCGTAACGTACGCCATCAAAACGGGACAGGTTAGAAGAGGCTTCAGATGGTGCGATGATGTAGTACGCCGGGATCGCCAGTGCGGTATTTGGCAGGCTGACCTCTTTGACTGTAGCGCCCAGGGCTTCGTATTCCTTAATCGCGTTCTGGACCTGCTCCGCGATTGCCGGACTCAGATCGGCCGGGAAGAACTCCTTCGGCAGACCGATCTTCAGGCCAGCCAGAGGCTTGCTCAGATCAGCGGTGTAGTCCGGTACGTCTTGTTGCATGCTGGTGGAGTCGTTCAGGTCGAAGCCAGCCATCACGTTCAGCATCATTGCCGCGTCTTCTGCCGTGCGTGTCATCGGACCGCCCTGATCCAGAGAGGATGCAAACGCGATCATGCCGAAACGGGAAACGCGACCGTAGGTCGGTTTCAGGCCGGTGATACCGCACAGTGCTGCCGGCTGACGGATGGAACCGCCGGTGTCGGTACCGGTAGCTGCCGGTGCCAGTTGCGCTGCGACTGCAGCTGCAGAACCGCCGGAGGAACCGCCCGGTACTCGGTCGGTGTCCCAAGGGTTCTTGGATGGGCCGTAGAAGCTGGATTCGTTGGAGGAGCCCATGGCGAACTCGTCCATGTTGGTTTTACCCAGCATTACTGCGCCAGCCGCGTTGAATTTGTTCACCACGGTAGCGTTGTAAGGGGAGATAAAGTTATCCAGCATTTTGGAGGCACAGCTGGTGCGCACACCTTCGGTGCAGAAGATATCTTTGTGAGCGATCGGCAGGCCGGTGAAGGCGCCTGCGTTGCCCGCAGCACGGGTTTCGTCTGCGGCTTTGGCCTGATCCAGCGCCTGTTCGCCGGTTACGGTGATGTAGCTGTTGTATTTGCCATCTTCCGCGTTGATGCGGTCAAGGTAGGCTTGCGTCAGCTCGACACTGCTGAAATCGCCGTTTTCCAGCCCCTGGGCCAGTTCGGCTAGCGTTTTGTCAAACATGAGAATCTGGGTCCTTCGATATTCCGATAAGGTGCAAGAAGAGGTTCGCTGTTGTATCGCGGAAATACTTATTCGATAACTTTAGGAACCTGGAACAGGCCGTTTTCAACGGCAGGCGCGACGCTCTGCAGCTTGTCGCGATTGTTCTCTTCGGTCACTACGTCTGCACGCAGGCGCTGAACAGCGTCCAGGGCATTGGCCATCGGCTCAACGTCGCTGGTGTCCACAGCCTGCATCTGGTCGACCAGATCCAGAATGCTAGACAGGTTTTTGGTGTATTCCGGGATGTCCTGCTCATCAATCTGCAGGCGTGCCAGATGGGCGATTTTTTCCACATCAGAGCGGTCTAGAGCCATAGTTGCTTCTCGCTGGGTTGGAAGTCGTTTCGACGAAAAGAGATAAGCGGGTAACGTTACCACATCGGCCCTTTTACATGAAGGCTGAGGCCCTTGGATTCGGGGAGTTGTCGGTGTTGGGTTGGTGGGCTAACAAGGCAATGATTTCACAGCGCTTTTATGTCGCTGATTTTAGACTTTGTGGGTAAATCAGCGACAGAATTTTCCTGTTGACGGTTTCTGATCAATTCAAAGGCAACTCATTCGGTTTTAGCGGCCTGAGAGGTGCTTTCAATCTTGCTGAAATGGCACCCGATTGTTAGAGTTAGCGGTTTCAAAACAGTGCTCATTCAGTCCTCCATATTCCCAGGATTAAGAATTCCATGCTCAAGAAAATTCGTGGCCTTTTTTCCAGCGACCTGTCCATCGACTTGGGCACCGCAAACACCCTGATTTATGTTCGTGATAAGGACATTGTGCTTGATGAGCCTTCGGTGGTTGCTATCCGTGAAACCGGCAACCAGAAATCTGTAGCAGCGGTTGGTGCCGACGCGAAACGTATGCTGGGCCGTACGCCGGGCAACATCACCGCGATCCGCCCGATGAAAGACGGTGTTATCGCTGACTTCCACGTGACCGAAAAGATGCTGCAGTACTTTATCAGCAAGGTTCACGACAACAGCTTCCTGACACCTAGCCCGCGCGTGCTGGTGTGCGTTCCCTGCAAATCCACTCAGGTAGAGCGCCGTGCGATTAAAGAATCTGCGATGGGCGCAGGCGCCCGTGAGGTGTACCTGATCGATGAGCCGATGGCGGCAGCGATTGGTGCTGGCCTGCCGGTTGAAGAAGCAAACGGTTCCATGGTGGTGGATATCGGTGGTGGTACTACCGAGATCGCTGTGATTTCCCTGAACGGTATCGTATACGCGGACTCTGTCCGTGTTGGTGGTGACCGTTTCGACGAATCCATCGTGACTTACGTCCGTCGTAACTACGGTAGCCTGATCGGTGAATCCACTGCAGAGCGTATCAAGCAGGAGATTGGTACCGCTTACCCAGCGAGTGAGATCCGCGAGATCGACGTACGTGGCCGCAACCTGGCGGAAGGTATCCCACGTAGCTTCACTCTGAACAGCAACGAAATTCTGGAATCCCTGCAGGAACCACTGTCTTCCATCGTACAGTCCGTGAAAAGTGCACTGGAGCAGTGTCCACCGGAGCTGGCATCCGACATCGCTGAACGTGGCATTGTGCTGACCGGTGGTGGTGCGCTACTGCGTAACCTGGATCGTCTGATCAGCGAAGAGACCGGCCTGCCGGTTGTGGTAGCTGAAGATCCTCTGACCTGTGTGGCCCGTGGTGGCGGCAAGGCGCTGGAGATGCTGGATAAGCACGCGTTTGAACTGGTTACCCACGATTAACCTGTGCCGTACTTTCGCTTACTGAATACCCTGGGATACCTGTCTGCACCGTCCGTGTGTGGGGAGGTGTCCCATTAAACCGATCTTTCGTAGCGGTTCCTCCCGTTTTTTCATTTTTGTCCTTTTGCTCTCTGTCGCGATTATTGCCGCTGATGTCTCTTGGAACGGTATGCGTCAGGGGCGTGCCTATATCGCGCTGGTGCTGACCCCTTTGCAGTGGCTGGTGGATCTTCCAGCTGAGGTGGCCGATGAGGTCTCCGACGTCGTGGTTGACCGTGGTCTGCTGATGCGTGAAAACGCACGGCTCAAGATCGAAGCACTGGAGCTGGAGCAAAAAAGACAGCAGTTGGCTGCGCTGGAAGAGGAGAATAACCGTCTGCGCGCGCTCCTGAACGGTCGTGCCCGTATATCGGATGAGGTCGAGCTGGTGGAATTGATCGGTGTGAATCCCGATCCCTTTCAGCACCAGATCGTAATTGACCAGGGTAGTGAGGATCAGATCTATCTGGGCCAGCCTGTGCTGGATGCCGGTGGTGTGATGGGGCAGGTAGTGGAGATGTCACACTATACCAGCCGCGTTATGCTTGTGACCGATGCCCGTCATGCGATCCCGGTCGAGGTTAATCGGACCGGTTTCAGATCTATTGCCTTGGGTAAAGGCGAGCTGGACGAGCTGGAGCTGGAGCATGTTTCTGCTACTGTGGATATCCGGGTAGGCGATCTGTTGAATACCTCCGGTCTGGCCGGACGTTTCCCACGCGGGTACCCGGTTGCCGAAGTGACAGAAGTGATTCATGATCCGGGGTTGTCCTTTTCCATTGTGCGCGCGAAACCACTTGCGCGACTGGATAAGAGTCGTCACCTGTTGCTGGTAAAGCATAACGAACCACAACGCTCGCCCGAAGAGAACCCCGGTTCGGTGGTGACGGAGGCGCAGCAGTGAACGAGCACTCCCAGGGCGGCGGCCTGATCATCTTTGCTACCTTCCTGTTCGGAATCGTTCTCAGCCAGATGCCGCTTCCTGAATTTATCGGTTGGGCGCGGCCTGAATGGATGGCGATGATTCTGATCTACTGGGTAATCGCGTTGCCGCAGTCGGTGGGTGTTGGCTCGGCGTTTGTCGCAGGCATTGTGCTGGATGTGATTCGTGGCAGTGTTCTGGGCGCGAATGCGCTGGCACTGGTGTTTGTGGCGTATTTTGCTGCGATGCTGCATCGGCGTATGCGTGTATTTCCCATCTGGCAGCAATCTTTGCTGGTGATGGTGCTGATAGGTGCCAACCAACTGATTTTGCACTGGGTGCAGGCGCTGGTGGGCTATACCGGTGATAGTTTGCTGTTCCTGCTACCCGCGTTGGTCAGTGCGTTCTTCTGGCCGTTAATGTTCCTGATTTTGCGCCGGGTGAGGCGAACTTTTTATGTCTCCTGATACTCTTAATGGTTCATCAACAGCGGATGAGATTGATCTGGTGCTTGCATCCGGATCCCCCCGTCGTCGCGAACTGCTGCAACAGATTGGTGTGCGTATCGCCGTGCAGCCAGTCGATCTCTGCGAAGATGTGCTGCCGGGGGAGCGACCTGCTGCCTATGTTGCGCGTCTGGCAAAAGAAAAAGCGGAAGCTGGATTTGCGCTATCAGGTGATAAACCGGTACTTGGGTCAGATACCTCTGTGGTATTGGGGGACTTGATTCTGGGTAAACCGGAGAGTGAAGCCCATGCGGTTGAGATGCTGATGCAGCTCTCCGGTCGTAATCACGAAGTGATGACCGGCGTGGCAATCGCCAGCGACCAAGGCACCGAAGTACGGGTTGTAACAACTGTTGTACACTTTAAAGAATTAACCCCCGAGCAATGCCGACGCTACTGGGCTTGCGGCGAACCGCAAGACAAGGCCGGAGCGTACGGGATACAAGGCCTCGGGGCTGTATTTGTCGACCGCATTGAGGGCAGTTACTCCTCTGTGGTTGGTCTGCCACTGGCGGAAACCGCCGAAATGTTGAATGCGGTGGGTGTGCCGGTCTGGCAGCTGACCTGAATCTGCGCCAAGGAGCGAAAATGGGCGAAGAGATACTGATCAATTTTACGCCGATGGAAACCCGTGTTGCGGTGATCGAAAACGGGATGCCGCAAGAGGTATATATCGAGCGTGTTCGCCGCCGTGGCATCGTTGGCAATATCTATCAAGGTAAGGTAGTGCGGGTGCTGCCGGGTATGCAGGCCGCTTTTGTTGAGATCGGTCTGGAGCGCGCCGCTTTTATCCATGTAGAAGATGTGCTGCCGCAAACCGCGACCTCGGAGGAGAAAAGTAATGCCTCTATCGCCCATGTGCTGCGTGAAGGACAATCGCTGGTCGTGCAGGTCACTAAAGACCCGATCGGTACCAAAGGCGCACGTCTGACCACCCACCTGTCTATCCCGTCCCGTTATCTGGTGTATATGCCGGGGAATAATCATATTGGTGTTTCCCAGCGTATCGAGGATATCGAAGAGCGTGATCGCTTGCGCGGCATCATGAATGAGCTGCTGAAAGAGATCGCTGATGGGGATGAGGGCAAAGCCCGGGGCGGTTTTATTCTGCGTACGGTTGCTGAAGGTGCTTCAGCAGATGAGTTACGTGAGGATGTGAAGTTCCTGCGCCGTTTGTGGGATAAGATTCAGCGCAACCTGAAGGGCGCGAAAGCACCCTCTGTCATCTATGAAGATCTACCGCTGAATATGCGGGCACTGCGCGATATGGCGCATGGTGGACTGGAGCGTATTCGGATCGATTCCCGCGAGACCTATCAGAAAGCAACTGAGTTCGTGAAGTCGCTGGTGCCGGAGATTAGCGAAAAGCTGGAATACTACCCGGGTGAGCGACCGATCTTCGACCTGTTTAATGTCGAAGAGGAGATTCAGCGTGCATTGGGCCGTAAAGTAGAGCTGAAGTCCGGCGGTTACCTGATTTTCGATCAGACCGAAGCGATGACAACGGTGGACGTTAATACCGGCGCCTTCGTGGGTCACCGTAATCTGGAAGAAACCATCTTCAAAACTAACCTGGAAGCTGCAACGGCGATTGGACGACAGCTCCGTCTGCGCAATCTGGGCGGTATCATCATTATCGACTTTATCGATATGGAAGATTCCGATCACCAGCGTCAGGTATTGCGTACGCTGGAGCGTTTGCTGGAGAAAGACCACGCCAAGTGCAAGGTGACCGGTGTGTCTGAGCTGGGGCTGGTGGAGATGACCCGTAAGCGCACCCGCGAGAGCTTGGAGCATGTGCTTTGTGAAACCTGTGAGCAGTGTCAGGGACGGGGCTCGATCAAGATGCCTGAAACGGTCTGCTATGAGATCTTCCGTGAGATTCTGCGACAGCACCGTGCCTACGATACCGATTCCTACCTGGTACTTGCGGCGCAAAACGTAGTCGAATATATGGTGGATGACGCTTCAGATCATGTTGCTGAGCTGGAGGCCTTTATCGGTAAGACAATCCGCTTCCAGATTGAACCTATGTATGCCGCTGAACACTATGATGTGGTGCTGCGCTAACGGGATCCCATGATCACTCGTTCAAAAAAACTGTTCTGGTTCAGCTACTGGCTGGCGGTAGTGCTGCTTGGAATTTGCGCGCTGCTGGTGGCCATTCTCCGTGTGACCTATCCCAATCTGCCGCAGTATCAGGACACGTTGGAAGCAAAACTCTCGGAGGTTCTGCAGGCTGATGTCTCGATCGGAGAAATCGAGGCCTATTGGAAGGGGCAGAACCCGATACTTAAGCTGCGCGACTTGAGTGTTGAGGGTGCGACCAGTGTGCGTGTTGAACGGGCAACGTTAGCGTTAAACCTGCCGCGAAGTATCACCTATAGGCAACCGGTTTTTGACCAGTTGGAGCTCGTTCGTCCTGTCATTAAAATCAATTCTGGTGCTGATAGTAAGTCCTCACCTGAGTTGCACTTCGATGAAGCTGCGGGGGCCCGGGTCCTGGCAGCCCTTCTGCGCCAGCAGCACATCTCTATTCAACAGGCGAACGTTCAGTTCCGGCAACAAGGCTTGCCTCCCCTGGAGGTTGATGGGCTGGATATATCCCTGAATACCGAGAAAAGCAGTCATCAACTACTAATCGATGCGGCTTTTGTTCAGGACGGTACGCGTGTACCACTGAGTCTGGCTGCTGAGGTAAAGGGCAACCCCAAGAGGAAACCGGTGAGTTTCTACCTGGAACTGCCTGCGCTCTCCGAGAAGTTACTGCAGCCCTGGAGTCAGGCGTTGGGTGGCCCCTCTATTGATGCTCTGAAGGCGGATCTCAGATTCTGGGGAGAGTTTCGCCGCAACGAGCTGCGATATCTGCAGAGTCGGATCGCTGTCGATGCCCTGATGGTAGATCAACAACGTTTCACTGATGCAAAGCTGAATGCCTCGCTGATCCACCACGATATGGGGTATCAGGCCCAATTCGATGGCAACTTCAGCGCTAATGATAAAGCTTATAAGTTGCCATTGGTGGTTGCTGACTGGCGTGCCATTCTGCAGGGGATTCCCGATAAAGTGTCGCTGGATCGTGTGGATCTCAGCCAGCTGACGGGCTGGCTGGATGGCCAGCCGTTCCTGCCCGATATGGGACAGCGTGCACTCAGCAAGATGAAACCGCAAGGGGTGATCAACAACCTGACAATGCGCTGGACCTCTACTGAAGCGAAAGCGTTTGTGCTGGAAGCCGACCTTGAAAAGGTGGCGGTTGGTGCCTGGGGTGGCGCGCCAGGTTTGCGGGGGATTACCGGGCGTCTGCAACATACCATCGACGGTGGCTCTATCGATCTGGAAAGTGACAACTTCCGGATGTCCTTCCCTGACCTGAAGATGCCTGAGTGGCAATACCCGTTTGCTCGTGGGCGTGTTCTATGGTCATTAAAAGACAGTGCCGTGAAGGTGACGTCAGGCCATCTGCAACTGCAGAACAACGCGGTAACGGCCAATGGGCGATTCTTCTTCCGTATGCCGTTTGATAAGGATGGTCAAACGGATCTATCTCTGTTGATCGGTGTGACTGATAGTGAAGGCGTTGCGTTTAAAGACTATATCCCCCCCCGTGAGGTCGGTGAGCAAACCCACAGCTGGCTGATGTCTGCCCTTCAGGGAGGTACAGTTCGTAGCGGCGGCTTTATGCTCAACGCTAATACTCGCGCTCGTTTGGCTGACTATCAGAAACCGGTGGTGCAGCTGTTTCTGGATGTGGATAAGTTAACCTTTGGATTTGATCGGGAGTGGCCAAGCATCACTCGGGGGGATGGCTACTTTCTCTACCGAGATCACGGTTTTTTGGTTGAAGCTAAAGGTGCAATACTTGATTCCGACATAACAGAAGGCTGGGTGTATAAGGCTCCGAAAGCAGACCAGTTGACTGTGTTGGGTAACGCCTTGGGTGATGCACAGGATATCCGCCGTATCCTGATGGAGACGCCGGTGCGCGAGGCGCTTGGAGAGGAGATCGCGGATTGGGAGTGGGCGGCAAATGCGAATACCTATGTGCAGGTGGATGTGGATCTGGATAAGCGTCAGGCCCCCCAGATCGACGCCTCTTCACAGCTAAGCGAAGGCCGCTTGGTTTCGGTGAAACACCGTCTCTCCTTTGAGAAACTTGCCGGAACTTTACGTTTTAACTCAGCGACAGGCCTGCAGAGTGATGCTCTGAAGGGCACGTTGTTTGGTCACCAGGTTACAGCGGCCATCAATACCTCCCGTGATGAAGAGCAGGGTGTCATTACCCGCGTTTCTCTGATGGGTGAAGCGGAGATGACACAGTTAAAAAACTGGCTTGATCTTCCTTTGCTTGCCATTGCGGACGGTACCACCGCGTATGAAGCAAACCTGCAGATTTGTGCGACTAATCCTGCCTGTACCCAGTTGTCTATTCTGTCTGCGCTGAATGGTGTGCGCGTCCGTGCACCAGTACCGTTGGCAAAAAACGCCGGGGCCTATAAGCAGTTCAAACTAAAAATATTGTTGGGAAGCCCAACCAATCAACCGATGTTTCTGCAGTACGGAGACCAGTTCAGTGGCGCGTTTGAGTTGCAGAATGATCAGGTCACCCGGGCACACCTGCTGTTTGGAGAGGGAGATCCACGGTTACCGAAAGAGGAAGGTTTATGGATAAACGGTACGCTGGATGCTCTTGAGCTGTCTGAACTGATCTCCTTTTTAAAGGACGCAGGATTTCTTGGCGGGGAGACGCAATCGGGCAAAGGACCAACGCTGGAAGATGTGTATCTGCGTATCGGAGAGTTCCGCACGGGCTCTATTATCCTGAATGATCTTGAAACACGCGTACAGGAGTTACCGAAGGATTGGTTGATCAGCGCCAATAATGAGCAGATAAATGGCACGCTGACATTACCTAAGGATGAAAGCGCAGTTGCCCGGATGGAGCTGAATCATTTAACTCTGCAACATCAGTCGGATGATTCCGTCGATCAGAGCGTTGCTGCAAAGCCTGAACCCTCCGATCTGCCATCCCTGGATCTGTCGATAAAACGGCTGACAGTGAATGATAAACCCATGGGCGCCTGGAAACTGCAGGTGCGTCCTTATGAAGAGGGCGCGCGCTTTAATGAGATTCAGGCATCACTACCAGGGGTGGAGGTTGCAGGCAGTGCCGAATGGTTCGCTAATGGCACCGAGCGCTCTAGCACGACGCTTAGTTTTAAGGGCAACAATATCTCCGATCTGCTGGAAAGCTGGGGATACGGTAGGTTGGTTGAATCAGAGTTTATCGGTTCTGATGTGAACTTTTCCTGGTTGGGTGCGCCTTGGGATTTTGGTTTAGAGCGTTTAAACGGGCGCTTCAACCTACGAGCTAAGAATGGCCGGATTATTCAAGCGGGTAGCTCCGGTCAGTTCCTTAGGGTATTGGGTATTCTCAACCTGGAAACGGTAGCGCGGCGCCTGAAACTGGATTTCTCCGATCTGTTCCAGGAGGGGCTTGCGTTCGATCGGATCGACGCAGATTACCGCCTGCACGATGGCATCGCCCACAGTAATACGCCTTTTAAACTCAAAGGCCCATCGGCAGATATGGAGCTCAGCGGTCAAATAGATCTGGTAAAAGAAACCGTGGATAAGGATATGCAGGTGGTGTTACCTGTTACTAAAAACCTTCCTATCGTGGGGATTTTGTTGGGCCAGCCGCAGGTGGCAGGCGCCGTTTATCTGATCGACAAACTGATCGGCAATCGTTTGGAGCAGTTCACAACCATAAGCTATCACCTGACAGGTGATTGGAGTGATCCGCAACTCGACTTGAGCCAGGCAGCAGAAGAAAGTCCTGATAATGGTATTCAGGACGAGTATCAGGCTCCGGGTCTGGATAAGTAACCTCCAAGCGACTGCGAGGGCTATTGATGATGGGCAGGGTCGCGTTAGTGCAGATGGTGTCGGGTACCGAACTCGAACTTAACCTGCAGCAAACAAAGAAACTGTTGTTACAGGCAGCGGAAACCGGTGCTGACCTGGTAGTTCTGCCGGAAAACTTCGCATTATTAGATTCTGCATCGTTACGCGGTCTGGCTGATCAGGAACTGGACCAGGTCGTGCAGTTCCTCTGTCAGCAGGCCACAAATCTTGGAATATGGATCGTTGCCGGCAGTCTGCCGATGGCGGTAGATGAGCACGGTAATGATGTGCGGGCGCCGCAGGTACGATCAGTATCACTGGTCATTGATGCGCTAGGGGCTATACGCGGGCGTTACGACAAGATCCATCTGTTTGATGTTGAGGTCGCTGATGCTCAGAGTCGCTATCGGGAATCGGCGTTTGTTGAAGCGGGAACAAACCTGACTGTTGTAGATACCCCGGTTGGACGCCTTGGCCTGACTGTTTGTTACGATTTGCGTTTTCCCGAGCAGTTTATGCGCCTTCGTGAGATGGGCGCTGAACTGATCAGCGTGCCGTCAGCGTTCACTCAGGTGACCGGCGAAGCACACTGGGAGGTGCTGTTGCGAGCTCGGGCAATAGAAACCCAGTGTTACTTGCTGGGTGCAAATCAGGGTGGGTGTCATTCGCCGGAACGTGAGACCTGGGGGCAGAGTATGGTTGTGGACCCTTGGGGAGTGATACTGGATGAAGCTGAAAAGGGTGAAGCCGTTATCTCGGCGCCGATTGATCTGGATCGGCTACGGGAGATCCGTGAGAGGATGCCGGTGCTGGCGCACCGGCAGCGTGCAGGTTTCTGATACCAGAGTTCTGATACCTGAGCAAAAGCTTAAAGCTTTGCTTCAGCCAGCTCTCGCAGGTATTTGAACAGTTTGCGGGCCGACGCGGGAGCTTGTTGCTTCTCAACCTCTTTTTTCGCGTTACGGATCAACTGACGCAGATGCTGGATATCCGCTTCCGGATTCTCCTGAATATACGCCTGAAGTTCGTCGTTTCCTCCCTGAATCAGACGGTCACGCCAGCGCTCCAGTTTATGGAACATTGCCGTGTGCGCCTGGCTGCCAGCGTCGAAACGATCCATCGCCTGCTGAATCTCTTCCGCATTTTCGCTGCGCATCAGACGCCCAACGTAGTTCATATGGCGTTTCATAGCGTTGCTGCGCGGTTTAATACGAGCACACTCTTCGATTGCAGCCCGTAAAGCATCAGACATGGGAACTGATGCGAGCTGGTCCTTGGTCAGTGTGGCCAGCTTTTCGCCCAGCGCTTGCAGCGCGTGCATCTCTTTTTTTATCTGGGTCTTACTGACCCAATTCTCATCGAACTCTTCGTCCTGAGAAAAACTTTCGTCATGAACCATAGGTAACCAATATCAGCTGTAAAAGACCGTCGCCAGGCCTAAAAAGGCAAAGAATCCAACGACGTCAGTAATGGTGGTAAGTAATACACTGCCAGCTAGTGCAGGGTCGATACCGACCGCTTTAAGTCCTAGTGGCAGCAGGGTGCCCGCCATCGCGCCAGCGATAAGGTTGATCACAATGGCGCAGGCGATGATCACGCCAATCGTAATATCCTGGAACCAGATGACCGCAACAACGGCGACAACCAGGGCCCAAAGCAAGCCGTTCATGGCGCCTACAATCATCTCTCGATTCAGCAACCAGCCTGCGTTAGATTTCTCTACATGTCCCAGTGCCTGACCACGAATGACCAGGGTAAGCGTCTGGGACCCGGCGATGCCGCCCATGGAGGCGACAATCGGCATCAGTACCGCCAGTGCGACCACTTTATCGATGGTCTCTTCAAACAACCCGATGACGGCGGAGGCAACAAATGCGGTGATCAGATTGATACCGAGCCACACTGCGCGGCGGCGGGTGGTTTTCATCACCGGTGCGAAGGTATCTTCATCCTCATCCAGACCCGCCATGCTCATCAGCGAGTGATCGGCGTCCTCACGGATTACATCGACCACGTCATCGATGGTGATACGGCCAAGCAGGTGACCGTCTTCGTCGATTACGGGGGCGGAAACCAGATCGTGCTGTTCGAACAGTATCGCAACGTCACTGTCTGCCATGGATGCCTGGATCGGTTCGATCTCGGTAACCATGATCTCGCGTACGGTGATATTGGGGTCTGAGACCAGCAACTTGGTCAGCGGCAATATGCCGATGTAGGAGTCCTTTCGGCTGACCACGATCAGGCTGTCGGTCATCTCCGGGATCTCTTTGTGACGGCGAATATAACGCAGTGCGGTATCAACCGATACGTCAGGGCGGATGGTTACCGTATCGGTATTCATCAGGCCGCCAGCGGTGTCTTCCGGGTAGGAGAGTACCTGCTCTACGCGCTGACGGTTCTGCTTATCCATGATACGCAGCAGCTCTTTCATCACCGTGTTCGGTAGCTGCTGCATCACGTCCGCCATGTCATCCGTATCCAGCGTCTCGGTGATCGCCAGGACTTCGGAGGTCTCCATTCGACTCAGGATTTCAGCCTGGACGTCATCCCCCAGTTCCTGCAATACCTCACCTTCCAGATCCTTATTAATCAGGTTCCAGAGAATCTGGCGCTCTTTCGGAGGCGATTTCTCGATCAGCAGGGCAACTTCTGCGGGACGCAGACTGTTGTTAAGGGTAAATCGGATCTGCTGAAACTCACCACTGTCCAGCGCATCGGCAAGTTTGTCGAACTGTGTTTGCGTGGATTTGCTCATGCCGCGTTAACTCGTGTGCAGAGGGAGGTGATTAAGACCCGAATTATAGCGGAATGTAGGGCTGGGAATAACCCGGCTGTCCAGGTCTGGCGCAGAAGGTGTTTAATGAGGTAGGGAAGGGGTACAGGAGGAGGCGCCTGCCGACGCTTACTCCTCTTCGTCGAAACGGTTGTTGACCAGTGTTTCGATTGCCGACATGGCGTCCTGCTCATCTTCTCCGCTGACGGTAAATTGTAACTCCGTGCCGATGCTGGCGGCCAGCATCATCACAGACATGATGCTCTTACCGTCCACCTCGCGTCCCTCCTTGGCGATCTTGATATCGCTGGAGAAGCGGCTGGTTACACCGGTCAGCTTGGCTGCTGCACGTGCATGCAGACCGAGTTTATTAATGATCTCTAACTTTTTTTCTATCATCTATTCGGGCCCGTCACTGCAGTTCTCGATGGCGAACATGCACATTATCCATAAGCTGGTCGAAATGAGAAGCGAGTTTGGAGGCGAGGTACACCGAACGATGGTGGCCACCTGTACAACCGATACCGACCGTTATATAGCTACGGTTATTAGCCGCAAAGCGTGGTAGCCAGAACTCCAGATAGTCCCGAATATGCCGGTACATCTCCTGAACATCTGAGGACTCCTGAAGGAAATTGATAACCGGCTGGTCAAGGCCGGTGAATTGTCTCAGTTCCGGTAACCAGTACGGGTTGGGTAGGACGCGCACGTCATACACAAGGTCTGCATCCATCGGCACCCCGTGCTTAAATCCGAACGATTGGAACTGAATCGCCAGCGATTGCTCTGCACGTTTAGCGATGCGGTGTTTTACCGCGTCACGCAGGTCGTAGAGGTTGAGGCGTGTGGTATCGATTCGGATATCCGCCATATTGGCGATCGGTTCGAGCAGCTGTTGTTCGCGCTGAATTGCTTCCAGAAGGCCGTAATTATCGTCCGAAAGCGGATGCTTACGCCGGGTAGAACTATAGCGTTTCAGCAACGTGGCCTCGGAGGCATCCAGGAACAAGACCTCGTATGCCTCACTCGTTTCCTGTTTTAGCGTACGGAGAATATCTGGCAGCTGCGTCAGGTTACTCAATAGGTTGCGGGCATCGATACTGATCGCAATGTGTTCAGGGCGTTGAGTATCGTTAGCCATCTGATCGACCAGTGATGGCAGGAGGGTTGCCGGTAGGTTATCGATGCAGTAAAAACCGATATCTTCCAGTGCCTGAAGTGCAGTGCTTTTGCCTGAGCCTGATCGGCCACTGATGACTACCAGTTTCATGTGCTCCGCGTTACCTCTAATAAATCCTGTTATACACCGAGATCTGAGATTACCTGATAGAGTGCGTCGTTATCCTTGGCTTCTCTTAACGTAGCGCGGACTTCTTCTTTGCTGAAGAGTTCAGCTACGGCAGCCAGCGTTTGCAGGTGCTCTTCGCAGGCTTCTTCTGGTACGACCAGCGTAAACAGAAGGTCCACAGGTTTACCGTCGATAGAATCGAAGTCGATAGGTGTGTCCAGGGTTATGAGGTATCCCAAAGCCTCTTTACAGTCGGCTAAACGGCAGTGTGGAATTGCGACGCCGTCGCCAATCCCTGTGCTTCCCAGACGTTCACGGCCAAGCAGGCCGCTGAAAACCGTACCAGCCTCAAGCCCCGGATTCTGGTCCGCGATGAGTTGGCTGGTCATTTCCAAAATGCGTTTTTTGCTGCCGCCCTGGAGACCGCTAAGGGTTCTCGAGGGCGTCAGTAGGTGTTGAATCAACATAAGTGGTGTTGAAGCGACAAGTCTTATTTGTGGTTTTTCATTTTTTCTTTGTGCTTGATGATCTGACGATCCAACTTGTCAATCAGGCCATCGATAGACGCATACATGTTTTCATTTTCGTTTGCGGCAAAAATCTGACCGCCAGCAACGTGAAGATCGCCTTCCGCTTTCTGACGCTGTTTTTCAACACTGAGGGTTACCTGAACATTGGTAATGTTGTCGAAATGGCGCTCCAGTTTTTCAAACTTGGTGCGTACGTACTCATCCAGAGATTCGGTCAGTTCGACGTGATGGCCAGTGATGTTGATCTGCATAGGTCTCTCCTATTGCCAGTGACGGTAATCGTCCTGTTTTCGTTTCCATTAAACCAAACGCTTGCGTTCATTAGAAGGTGGAATGTTCATCGCTTCGCGATATTTTGCGATCGTACGACGAGCCACCTTAAATCCTTGTTCATCCAGGAACTGGGCGATCTTGTTATCGCTCAGTGGCTTGGCGGGATTTTCCGCTGCCACAAGCTTTTTAATCAGTGCACGGATGGCGGTTGAGGATGCCGCACCACCATCATTTGTGTTTACGTGGCTGGAGAAGAAGTACTTCAGCTCAAAGATGCCACGCGGGGTGTGCATAAACTTCTGAGTGGTCACCCTTGAGATGGTGGATTCGTGCATCTCAACCGCTTCGGCGATATCGTGCAACACCATCGGTTTCATGCCTTCTTCGCCATGTTCGAAGAAACCAACCTGACGGCGTACGATCTCGTTAGCCACTTTCAGCAGTGTTTCATTACGGCTCTGCAGGCTTTTAATAAACCAGCGCGCCTCTTGTAGGTGACTTTTCAGGTAGTTGTTGTCGGGACTATTGTCAGCCCGTCGGATCAGGTCTGCATAACCGCTGTTGATGCGCAACTTCGGTGATACGTCTGGGTTGAGGGTGACCTGCCAGACATCGCGCTGTTTGGTAACAATGACGTCCGGTATCACATACTCTGCAGTTGTGGAGGTGATCTCTGCGCCCGGTTTTGGATTTAGCTGCTGAATCAGCAGGATCACCTGCTGCAGCTGTGGTTCTTTCAGCCTTGCTTTGCGCATCAGCTGGCGGTAATCGTGAGCACCCAACAGTTTGAGGTAGTTCTTCACCACTGTCAGCGCCTGGCTACGCCAGGGTGTATCTTCGGGAAGTTGTTGCAGCTGGATGGCCAGACATTCGCTCAGATCACGGGCGGCAACACCCGCAGGATCAAACTGCTGAATACGTCGCAGGACCGCTTCAACTTCAGCGAGCTCGAGCCCTTGTTCAGCGAGAGTTGCATCCTGACTCAGGTGTTCGAGGATCTCTTCAAGTGAAACTGTGAGGTAACCTTCCGGGTCGATGCCGTCTATGATGCTGGTTGCTATCAGACGGTCCAGATCGCTCATCGGGGTGAGGTTCAGTTGCCAATGCAGATGGTCCTGCAGCGTCTCTTCGGCTGTGTCGTTGGATTCGAAGCTGCCATCAGCGTCGTCGCGGGTTACGGTTGAAGATGTTGCCTGGTAGGTATCATCCCAACTGCTGTCGATGCCCAGCTCTTCTGGAATATCATCGTTCCAGTTATCCTCGGCGACCTGAGTTTCTTCGGTATGCTCAGACTCTGCAGCGGTTGCCGTTACAGTTTCCTGTTCCGTTTTCTCCGCAGATGCAGCTTCGATCGATTTCTCTTCACTGCTGTCGGCGTGTTCCTCTTCGTTCACGTCGAGCATCGGATTGTTTTCAAGCGCTTCCTGGATCTCCTGCTGGAGGTCTAGTGTCGATAGTTGCAACAACCTGATCGCCTGTTGCAGCTGTGGCGTCATGGTGAGTTGCTGGCCGATTTTGAGTTGTAGCGCTTGCTTCATAAATACCCGATAGAAACTTTTACTGCGTGTTTTTTATCCAGTGAACAGCCGTTACATTTGGAACGAATCACCAAGGTATGCGGCTTTTACGGCACTGTTTTGCATAATAGCATCCGGTGCGCCACTCGCGAGGATTGTGCCTTCACTTACGATATAGGCCTTTTCGCAGATATCCAAGGTTTCCCTGACGTTATGATCGGTAATCAGGATGCCGATACCTTTGCTCTGCAGGTGTTTGATGGTGCTCTTGATATCGTTGACGGAGATCGGATCGACCCCGGCAAAGGGTTCATCAAGCAAAATGAATGAAGGTTCTGTGGCCAGTGCACGTGCAATCTCTACACGTCGGCGTTCACCACCCGACAAGCTCATACCGAGGCTGTCGATAATATGGGTGATGTGAAACTCTTCCAGCAAGTCGTGCATCTTCTGCTCGCGCTGCTCTTTGTTGAGATCTGCGCGGGTTTCCAGAATCGCCAGGATATTGTCGCGTACGCTCATCTTACGAAAGATGGAGGCTTCCTGAGGTAGGTAACCGATACCGCAACGCGCCCGACCGTGCATTGGCAGGCGGGTGATATCTTTATCTTCGATCATGACCTTGCCGCGGTCTGCGCGAACCAAACCCACAATCATATAAAAGCAGGTGGTCTTACCTGCACCATTGGGGCCTAACAGACCGACAATTTCACCGTTGTTGATAGAGATGGAGACATCTTTGATAACCTCACGGCCTTTATAGCTCTTGGCCAGGTGGGTCGCTTGCAGTTTGCTCATTGAGCATCCTTATCGGTCGGTTCGGTACCGGTCGCTTCAGTGTCAGCCGGCTTGGTATCAGATGGTTCGCTATCGGACGGCTTAGTCTCAGGCTGTTCAGCGTCAGAAGGTTCAGCGTCAGAAGGTTCAGCGTCAGAAGGTTCAGTGTCAGACGGTGTTACATCGGCCTTAGGCTGGGGTTTGCTGACCTTGGGCTGGATAACCATCTCGACGCGAGCCGGTTTTTCAGCCGTGCTGTCGCTGAAAGCATCTACCACGGAACTTTGCAGGTCGTAGAGTATTCGGTTACCGGTAAAGCTGTCCTTGCCGCTGATCACTTTAGCGTTTGATTTCAGCGTCAGGTGTTCCTTGTCGACCTTATAGATAATGGTCTCGCCCCAGGCATCCGTGAACGGTTTGTCGGAAGCAGGGCGCTGCCGGAAGTGTGCTGGTTTGCCGTGAGCAGTCACTTGGCTGACACCCTGTTTTCCGCGTTTCAGCTCGACACGGTCAGCTTCGATCAGAAGTGATCCCTGAGTGATTTTGACGTCACCGCGGTAAATAGTCATGCCGCTTTTTTCGTCGATGCTGGCACTGTCCGCGCTGATGCGAATAGGTTCTTCACGGTCCTGGGGTAAAGCGTGGCCGGTCAGGCTGAAAAGGCTTAAAACAACCAGCGCAAGCAGCTTATTTATCATTCTCATGGATTCCCTGTACGTTAGAGAGCAGTTTAAGCTTGCGTTCCTTGAACGCTGCTTCCATGCCCACAGCCTTATAACGAACACCGTCAGAGATAATCGTCACCGCCTCTGAGGTCTCAGCATAGTTACGCTCCGGGTATAACGTCAGTTTTTCAGTTAGTACTCGGGTGGACGCGCCGGACATCGCATTATCTTGAACTCGCACATCACCTGCAAGCACCGCTTTTTGTTTAGTGTCGGGGATAATCGCCCGATCGGCGGTGGCGCTGGTTTGAGAGCCATCGGGATCAATCACCAGAAACGTGGGCGCTTTAATCAGGCTGGCCTCATGTTGTGGATAGTGATCCAGGCGCGGCGCACTGAACTGCTGACGTAATGCCCCGTCCTCACTGAACTCTCGGGTTTTGATGTCGATGGCAAAGTAGTCCTGTCCCTGCTGCAGTTCGGCAGGAGGTGCTGTTCTACGCTCACTGGGTGAGAGACCCAGGCCCCAATACAGAAGTATGGGACCTAAGAGCATAGCTGCAATAATCAGGCGGGCGCGGGCACTTAACACTAGAGGTGTGGCTCCTGGATCTTAGCCAGTTTGCGTTGGGCAGCCAGAATACCGTCTATATCGAAGACAGTGAGTTTCACTTTTTGGGGCTCATCTACCTGATCGGCAGTGAACGTCTGGCGCCAGTCTGACATTTACAATACGCCTGCTTTCAGAAGGTCGTGCATGTTGAGTGCGCCGACAGGGCGGTTCTGTTCATCAACAACCAGCAGGGCGTTGATCTGTTTGCTCTCCATAATCTGCAGGCACTCTGCCGCCAGAATATCTGCGCGGATCGTGGTGCAGTTAGGTGTCATCACCTCTTCAATCGCGGTGCTTTTCAGATTTACTTCGTGATCCAGGGCGCGACGCAGGTCACCGTCGGTGAATATACCGATCACTGTACCTTCAGTATCCAGGACTGCGGTCATCCCCAAGCGTTTCTGCGTGACCTCCAGCAGAGCGTCATTAAGCATGGTGCCGCTGCGTACAGTCGGAATATCGCTGCCTGTGTGCATAACGTTTTCTACTTTAAGCAGCAGGCGACGACCGAGGCTGCCACCCGGGTGGGAGAATGCGAAGTCTTCTGCACTGAAACCCTTGGCTTCAAGCAGTGCAATCGCCAGCGCATCGCCCATCACCAACTGAGCGGTGGTACTGGAGGTTGGTGCCAGGTTGAGCGGACACGCCTCTTTCTCTACACCGATATGCAGGTTGGCGTCTGCGGCGCGGGAGAGATTAGACTCCGGCTTGGCCGTCATACTGATCAAGGGGGCATTCATACGTTTGATCAGGGGCAGAATAGTAACAATCTCAGACGTTTCACCCGAGTTGGACAGGGCCAGTACAACATCTTCGCTGGTAAACATGCCCAGGTCGCCGTGGCTGGCTTCGCCTGGGTGGACAAAGAAAGACGGTGTGCCGGTGCTCGCGAGTGTCGCAGCAATCTTACGACCGATGTGGCCGGACTTGCCCATGCCCGTCACGATGATGCGTCCGGTACACTGGCTCATCAGCTCGCAGGCTCTCTGGAAATCACCATCCAGATGCTTCTCAAGATCTTTAACAGCATCAGCTTCCAGCTGAATGGTGCGGCGTGCAGACGCCAGGAAATCCGCTTGTTTACTCATAATACCCTTCTTACTGATGCTTGTTTAAACCGACATATTGTATAGCAGTACCAGATAACCTGCATACAGGGCGGCTAGCAATCCCCCTTCGACACGATTAACTGATGGAGGTTTCTTCCAGAGGGCAAAAATTAACAAGGTAAGTGTGAGACCCATCATCATGCTGTAATCACGCAGCATCACTTCCTGGCCGAAGTCGACCGTTGTGATGAAACCTGGCACGGCCATTACCGCCGCGATATTGAAGATGTTGGAGCCGACAACGTTACCGATAGCGATGTCGTGGTGATTCTTGAGTGCGCTGGCAATAGATGCTGCTAACTCTGGCAGGCTGGTGCCGATAGCGACGATGGTCAGACCTATCACCAGATCACTCACACCAAGGGCCTGAGCCACTTCAGTGGCGCCCCATACAAGCAGGCGGGAACTTCCTGCCAGTATTACGAGTCCCACGACCAGCCAGAATATGGCAGCGCCGGTTTTGAGGTCTGGTAGCTCCTCTTCCTCCTCCGAAGATTCCTCTTCAGTGGCATTTTTCTGGAAACGGTTAAAGAGGAACAGGCAGAGGGCCAGTGTGATCAGCAGCAGGATACTGTCGGTCAGGTTCAGGTTCAGGTCGAGTAGCAGGATGCCCGCAAGCGCGGTGACCGCAAGCAGCAGAGGAAGCTCTTTGCGCAGGACGCCAGATTTTACCGGCAGTGGGGCGATCAGCGCGGTGACACCCAATACTAAGGCGATGTTAGCGATGTTGGACCCCAGGGCGTTACCAACGGCCAGTCCGCCGGCACCGCTGGTGGCGGCCATAAATGAGACCAGAATCTCAGGTGCGGAGGTACCGAAGGAGACGATGGTCAGGCCGATGAGCATGGGTGACATGCCAAAGTTGCGCGCGGTTGCCGCGGCACCATTAACAAAGCGATCGGCGCTCCAAACTAACAGGATCAGTCCAATGACAATCGCCAGGATGGGGTACAGCATTTGAATTCTCTTTCTGAAGGAAAATTAGGTGGCTATTAAAACAGAATGCGCAGCGCGATTAAACGCTGCTGGCAAGGGTTTTGCTTTGAATTCTCTATTTAGATTTTTACGGTCCGGTGGTATGCTTTGGCCCCTTTTAAATTCAGGTCGTATCGGCGTTTCAGGCAATGAGCACGCGGATCTTACGAACCACACAATCCCAGCTTAAATAGTGTCTATGGAACAATTTGACGACGTCATAATTGATATTCAGAAGCTGAGCTTTTCCCGCGGTGACAGGGCTATCTACAAAAATGTGGATATACAGATCCCGCGTGGAAAGATTACAGCGATTATGGGGCCATCCGGCACCGGTAAAACGACGCTGTTGAAACTGATCGGCGGCCAGCTCAGACCGGAAAGTGGCTCTATTTTTATCGACGGTAAAGATATCCCGCGTCTTGGGCGGCGTGAGCTGTTCGAGATGCGTGCGCGAATGGGTATGTTGTTCCAGAGCGGCGCGCTCTTTACCGATATTAGCGTATTTGAAAACGTCGCGTTTCCGCTGCGAATACATACTGATCTCTCGGAAGAGATGATTCGGGACGTGGTGCTGATGAAGCTTCATGCAGTAGGCCTGCGGGGCGCACGTGATCTGATGCCGAGTGAACTGTCCGGTGGTATGGCGCGCCGTGTCGCGCTGGCGCGGGCGATCGCGTTGGATCCGGATATCGTGATGTACGATGAGCCCTTCACCGGCCAGGATCCAATAGCGATGGGCGTACTGGTTAACCTGATCCGCCGCCTGAATCGCGCCTTGGGTCATACCAGTATTATCGTATCGCACGATATTCAGGAAACGCTGGCCATTGCTGATTACATCTATCTGATTTCGGATTCTGAAGTGATCGCACGCGGCACACCGGAAGAGATGGCGAGTGAGTCATCGCAGAAGGTGCGTCAGTTTATACAGGGGCTGCCGGACGGTCCGGTACCTTTCCATTTTCCGGCCGCCGATTATCAGGCCGATCTGTTGCAGGATAGCTGACTATGATCGAACTGGTCGCTCGTCTTGGGCGTACAGGTCTCCGTAAGCTGGAGGCTTTTGGTTTAGCGGGCATCATTCTGATGCAGTCGCTGATCGCACGGCCTGCACCTACCGTGATGTTTCCACTGGTGGTGAAGCAGATCCACTTTGTGGGTGTGCTGTCCCTTATCATTATTGTGGTTTCGGGGCTGTTTATCGGCATGGTGCTGGGGCTGCAGGGCTATACCATATTGGTGGACTATGGTTCTGAACAGGCGGTGGGGCAGATGGTTGCACTCAGCCTGGTGCGCGAGCTGGCACCGGTGGTGACGGCGCTGTTGTTTGCCGGTCGTGCAGGTTCAGCGCTGACCGCTGAAATTGGATTGATGAAGGCGACCGAGCAGCTCTCCAGTCTGGAGATGATCGGCGTCGATCCATTGAGGCGTATTATTGCGCCACGTTTCTGGGCGGGCTTTATCTGCTTGCCGGTTCTGGCCACCATTTTCTCGCTGGTCGGCATTCTGGGTGGAGCCTTTGTTGGCATCGATTGGCTGGGAATCTACGAAGGATCCTTCTGGTCGAACATGCAGAATTCGGTCGATTTTCGGGAAGATGTGTTGAACGGCTTGATCAAAGCGGTGGTATTTGGCTTTGTAGTGACCTGGATCGCAGTGTTCCAGGGTTATGATTGTGTTCCTACGTCAGAGGGGATCAGTGAAGCGACAACCAAAACGGTGGTATATGCCTCGTTGTCGGTGTTGGGACTGGATTTCATTCTGACTGCATTAATGTTCGGAGATATATGATATGCGCATACGGATCATGGAGATCGGCGTAGGTGCTTTTCTTTTGGCGGGTATCGTCGCACTTTTGATGCTGGCGCTGAACGTAAGCGGCCTGAAACTGATGGAAAGCAACGATACCTATCGTGTCTATGCTCGTTTTGAAAATATTGGCGGGTTAACGGCGCGGTCTAAGGTAACAATGTCAGGGGTGCTAATCGGTCAGGTTACCGATATTCGCCTGGATCCGGAGGCATTGCAGGCGTTGGTTGAGATGGAGATCTCAAAGGATGTGGATTACCTCTCGATTGATAGTTCAGCGTCTATACTGACAGCTGGTCTGCTCGGAGAGAAATATATCGGCGTAGTCGTGGGTGCAGAGGAGGAGTATCTCCAGGATGGCGATTACTTCGAAGACACCCAGTCGGCGCTTGTATTGGAAGATTTAATCGGCAAATTCCTCTTTAACGAGGTGTCAGAGTAATAAGGATCAAACATGTTGAGGCAGGTTTTGGTAAAAGTATTCAGTATTTTCGCGTTTTTGCTGGCATTCTCTGCGCCAGCGACTGCGTCCTGGGATGAGGCCCGTCAGGTTGTCGGTGACGCATCCGATCGTATGTTCAAGTTGATGGAAGATGAGAGTCTGCGTGACGAAGCACGTTTTGAAGTGCTGACATCCGAAATCGATATGTTGATGGATACGGTGGTGGACTTCCCGTATATCTCCAAGCTGGTGATGGGTAAGTACTATCGCAAAGCCAGCGCAGATGACCGGACAACATTTGAGAATGTTTTCCGTACGACGTTGATGAAAACCTACGCTAAGGCGATTGTGAGCTTTAACATTGATACGTACGAGATCATTGCGCCGAAGAAGCGGAGTCCGAAGCCGGATAAGCAGATTGTGACTGTAGAGGTCACCTCTGATGCCAATAAGAAGTACACGGTGGTGTACTACATGCGTAAAAAGGCCGGAGAGTGGCGCCTGGTGAATGTGGTACTGGATGGCGTAAACCTGCGTCTTACCTTCAAGAATCAGTTTGCCGATATTGCACAGAAACAACGTGGTAATGTCAGCAAGGCGATCAGCTCCTGGCAGGCTCAGGTGGACCCGGATAAGGCAGGTTCCAATAATGGCTGATTGGCGTATTGAGCGTCTCGATGACAATCACCTGAGTTTGCAGGGGATGCTCAAGTTTGCGGATATCACCGCTATACGCGAAGCGGTAGATCGGGCGCTGGATACGATGGTAAGCCCGATCTCTGTAGATTTTTCTGGCGTGGATGCTGTGGATAGCTCAGCGCTTTCACTTTGGTTATGCTCGATGCGTAAAGCTGAGGCCAATGGTGCTGAGCTAAGCGCAACCGGTGTACCTGAAGAGCTGCTTTCTATCGCCCGTCTGGTCGGTCTGGAGCAGTGTTTTAGCTAAGCTTTAGCGATGAAAAGGCGATCCTTTGGATCGCCTTTTTTTTTGAATCCGGTATAATTTTTCGTTTATTTGAACACATTGCATAGCCGCCAGTTGGAGTTATAGATGCACGCTGAAGAGGTTAAACAGATCATCGAGTCACAGCTCGAAGGTTGTACCGCTTACACATCCGGTGAAGGGTGTGATTTTCAGGTCACCGTTGTGGGTAACCTGTTCGAGGGTCTGCGCCCAGTGAAAAAACAGCAACTGGTGTATGGATGCCTGAGTGATCGCATCGCAGACGGAACCATTCATGCTCTGACGATCAAGACTTACACTCCCGAACAGTGGGACGCACTGCAAAAGTAACCCTCCTCCGAACTTCAGGCTGACTGATGGATAAATTGATGATTTCTGGCGGCAAGCCGCTGTGTGGAGAGGTGAAGATCTCAGGCGCCAAAAACTCCGCACTGCCTATTATTGCCGCAACGCTGCTTTCGAAGGAGCCGGTTACTGTGCGTAACCTGCCGCACCTTCACGATATAACCACAATGCTGGAACTGCTGCGCCGTATGGGCGTAGACCTGGTGATCGATGAGAAGCTGAGCGTTGAAGTTAATGCTGGCACGCTCACGGAAACCGTAGCCCCATATGAGCTGGTGAAGACCATGCGTGCATCGATTCTGGTGCTTGGTCCGCTGCTGGCTCACTTTGGTGAAGCTGAGGTATCACTGCCGGGTGGTTGTGCGATCGGCTCCCGTCCTGTGGATATGCATATCCAGGGTCTTCGCGCTATGGGTGCGGAAGTGGTGGTGGAAGGTGGTTATATCCGCGCACGCAGTAACGGCCGCTTGAAAGGTGCGCGTGTCTTCTTCGACGTCGTTTCTGTGACCGGTACCGAGAATATCCTGATGGCGGCTGCGCTGGCTGAAGGTCAGTCGATTCTTGAGAATGTGGCGCGTGAACCTGAAGTGGTTGATCTTGCCAACTGTCTGAATGCGATGGGCGCTGATATCACCGGCGCAGGTACAGATACTATCGTCGTGAACGGCGTCGAGAAACTGCATGGTTGCGTCTACGATGTACTGCCGGACCGTATCGAAACCGGTACTTTCCTGGCTGCGGCTGCGGCTACCGGTGGTCAGGTCAAGGTGAAGAATACTGATCCGACCATTCTGGATGCTGTGCTGCAGAAATTGACCGAAGCCGGTGCGGATATCACTTGCGGTGACGACTGGATCGAGCTGAACATGCACGGTAAGCGTCCGAAGGCGGTGAATATTACAACCGCACCATACCCGGCGTTCCCGACCGACATGCAGGCGCAGTTTGCTGCGATGAATGTTGTCGCAGAAGGTGTTGGGCATATTAAGGAAACGGTATTTGAAAACCGTTTCATGCACATGCAGGAGATGATCCGCATGGGCGCGAAGATCACTATCGACGGCAACACTGCTGTGACAGAGGGTGTTGAGCGATTGCAGGCGGCGCCGGTGATGGCCACAGACCTGCGTGCGTCAGCGAGTCTGGTGATCGCCGCACTGGTTGGCGAGGGAGATACCATTATTGACCGTATCTACCACATCGACCGTGGATATGAGTGTATCGAAGAAAAATTGCAGTTATTAGGTGCGCGTATCAAGCGTGTTCCAGGTTAAATACAGGTATTAAAGTAGCATGAAGCAGCAACTGACTATTGCGCTCTCCAAAGGACGTATCCTCAAAGAAACTCTGCCGCTGCTGGCGGCGGCCGACATTGTGCCGGCAGAGGATATCTTTAGTAGCCGTAAGCTTATCTTTGATACCAACCATGAGCATATCAAGTTTGTGGTGATTCGCGCGACGGACGTACCTACCTACGTGGAGTACGGTGGTGCGGACATGGGTATCGCTGGTAAAGATGTGTTGCTGGAACATGGTGCGGAAGGCTTGTATGAACCTCTGGATCTGAAGATTGCACGCTGCAAACTGATGGTCGCGGGCATGAAAGATGCGCCGCCGGTTGAAGGCCGCATGAAGGTTGCGAGTAAGTTCGTGAATGTTACACGGGACTACTTCGCTGCTCAGGGCCGTCAGGTGGATATCATCAAACTGTACGGCGCGATGGAACTGGCACCAATTATGGGGCTGGCAGATCGCATCGTGGATATCGTCGACACGGGTAACACTCTGCGTGCAAATGGCCTGGAGCCGATGGAGACCATCGCAGACGATATCAGCTCCCGCCTTGTTGTGGGTCAGGCGTCTATGAAGATGAAATACCAGCAGATTCAGCCGATTCTGGACAAACTGGCGGACGCAGTTGCAGCGCGAGAAGCGGGAGAAACTGCATGAGTGACCTGAAAATCAGACGCCTCAACAGCCAACAGGCGGACTTCGCCGAGCAGATGGATAAGCTGCTGGCGTGGGAAGCCGTGTCCGATACCAAGGTTAACCAGATTGTTGATGACATTCTGGCGCGCGTAAAAGCCGAGGGCGATGCGGCGGTTGTGGAATTCACCAACCGCTTTGACCGACTGCAGGTTGAATCCATGGCCGATCTGGAGATGGATCAGGCTCGTCTGCAGCACGCGTTGGATAATCTGCCTGAAGCGCAGCGCAGCGCACTTGAAGTTGCGGCTGAACGTGTACGTAGCTACCACGAACGCCAGAAAGGCGAATCCTGGCAGTACACCGAAGCGGATGGCACCATGCTGGGACAGAAAGTGACGCCAATGGACCGCGTCGGCTTGTATGTGCCTGGCGGCAAGGCGTCTTACCCATCTTCTGTACTGATGAATGCGATGCCTGCCAAAGTGGCAGGTGTGGCAGAGATCATCATGGTCGTACCTACGCCGGACGGTGATGTGAATGAGCTGGTACTGGCTGCGGCGGCACTGGCAGGTGTTGATCGTGTGTTCTGTATCGGTGGAGCGCAAGCGGTTGCTGCGCTGGCATACGGTACTGAAACCGTACCGAAGGTCGATAAGATTGTTGGTCCGGGCAATATCTTTGTCGCCACCGCCAAACGTGCCGTTTTCGGTGCGGTGGGTATCGATATGATCGCTGGACCGTCAGAGATTCTGGTGGTCTGCGACGGTAAAACCGATCCTGATTGGGTGGCGATGGATCTGTTTTCCCAGGCCGAACACGATGAAGATGCACAGTCTATTCTGGTCTCTCCAGACGCTGAATTTATCGATCAGGTTGAGGCGAGCATCAACAAGTTGCTGCCAACCATGGAGCGTCAATCGATCATCGACGTCTCTCTGCGTGATCGTGCGGCACTGATTAAGGTGCAGGATATGGACGAAGCGATCGTTGTTTCCAATCGCATTGCACCGGAGCACCTGGAGTTGTCAGTAGAGGATCCGGAAGCTCTGCTTCCTTCTATCCGTCACGCCGGTGCTATCTTTATGGGGCGTTATACCGCGGAAGCTTTGGGTGATTACTGCGCGGGACCCAACCACGTTCTGCCGACATCCGGTACCGCACGCTTCTCATCACCGCTGGGTGTCTATGATTTCCAGAAACGCTCATCGCTGATCCAGTTCTCTGCCGACGGTGCATCGGAGATGGGCAAAGTCGCGTCTGTGTTGGCGCGGGGTGAGAGCCTGACTGCGCACGCACGTTCTGCGGAATACCGTATCAAAGATTGATCCAGCGATTCAGGATAGAAAAAAGGCTCCCACTTGGGAGCCTTTTTTGTTTTTGAGCATCTTAGCGAGAACGCGGCCGTTCGATAATCTCGACCGGTAGCACCAGCTTGTCACCGTTTCGTATAACCCCAATCTCGATCTTCTCACCGGGTTTAAACTGAGCGATCTGCTCCATGGAGTGGCGACGATCCTGAATAGCTTCATCGTTGATCTCAACCATGATGTCTCCCGGCTGCAGGCCCGCTAGATGTGCTGGACCGTTCCTGAAGATACTGGCGATAATCAGGCCGCGGGTATTCTCCAGTCCAAAGGATTCTGCCAGTGGAGGTGTCAGCTCCTGTACCTCGATACCCAGCCAGCCACGAATGACACGGCCATACTGAATCAGATCCTGCATCACCTGTTTGGTGAGGTTGGATGGAATTGCAAAGCCGATCCCCTGCGAACCACCAGATTTGGTGTAGATCACGGTGTTGATACCGATCAGGTTGCCGAAGGCATCGACCAGAGCGCCACCCGAGTTGCCTGGGTTGATGGCGGCGTCGGTCTGGATGAAGTCTTCGTAGGTGTTGAGTCCCAGGCTGTTGCGCCCCGTTGCGCTGATGATTCCCATGGTAACCGTCTGGCCAACCCCAAACGGGTTACCGATCGCCAGGGTAACATCGCCGACCTGCAGGTTATCGGAATCGGTCAGCGTAATGCTGGGTAGATCATCCATTTCAACTTTTAGAACCGCAAGGTCGGTTTCAGGGTCGCTGCCCACCAGGGTGGCGGTGAATTCGCGGCCATCTTTCAGAGCGACCACGATGCTGTCTGCACCGGCGATCACATGGTTATTCGTCGCGATATAGCCCTGTGGACTGAGAATAACCCCGGATCCCAGGCTGGATTCGATCCGTTGACGTTGCGGCAGGCTGCGTCGGTCATAGAAGTTGCGGAAAAATGGATCGTCCAGCAACGGAGAGCGTTGCTGTACCAGTGTGCGGGTGTAGATATTTACAACCGCAGGCGAGGCCACATTGACCGCGTCTGAATAGGAAACCGGCCCCCGGACTTGCCCTGAGCTTACCGTTTGCAGGTTGGGCTGGCTTGCCTGACGGATCTCCACGGTGTTGACCTGAGGGGCCACCAGATCGGGGAAAAACTGCAGGATCAGCACGGCGGCAAACACACCGGTCAGAATCGGCCAGAATAAAAAAGAGAATCTGCGCATGGTCTCGGGGTTGAAGCTTAAACGGGATTCTTGAATTATACGTAGAGAACAATGGGAATGGGAATCTGAAACGGGATTATATGTTTGTAGAAACGAAAGATCTGATCGCGTACTTAAACGAACGTTTGATGCCGGAGCGGTTTAAAGATTACGCACCGAACGGTTTACAGGTGGAGGGCGCACCCACCGTTCGACGTCTGGTGACCGGGGTGACGGCGTCTCAGGCGTTGGTGGATGCCGCTGTTGAGTGGGGTGCAGATGCCATTCTGGTGCATCACGGATACTTTTGGAAAGGGGAGAATCCCTGCATCACCGGTATGAAGCAGCGTCGCTTGAAAGCGTTGCTACAGAATGACATTAACCTGCTGGGTTATCACCTGCCGCTTGATGCTCATCCAGAGATTGGCAATAACACCCGTCTGGCGCAGCTGCTTGATCTGGATATCACCGGGGGGCTGGAGCCGGGAAATCCTCAGAGCATCGGTATCACCGGTCGTTTTGATCCGCCAATCAGTGCAGACCAGTTGGTTGCACGCATCAGTCAGCGTTTGGGTAGAGAGCCGGCGTACATTCCTGGCGGAGATCACATGATCTCGACCCTGGGGCTTTGTACCGGCGGGGCGCAAGGTTATATCGATCAGGCGGCGGCATTGGGGCTGGATGCGTATTTGTCGGGAGAGATCTCTGAACCGACGGTACACAGTGCGCGTGAGAATGGTATTCACTATTTCGCTGCCGGTCATCACGCCACTGAGCGTTACGGTGTACAGGCACTGGGAGAAGAGTTGGCGACGGTATTCGAAATTGAACACCTGTTTGTCGATATCGATAATCCGGCCTGAGCGTTTTGCGACGTGAAATCTGAAAACAAAAAAAACCGGCGCATGCGCCGGTTTTTTTAGGTGTGCAGAGATAATCAGGAAGCGGGTTTAGTCAGCTCGCCAGGTTCGGACTCTTTACGTTCAGCGAAGTCCTGGGTCTGTGCAGGCTCCTGAGCTGCTGCTTCTTCACCCTCTTTCAGGCCGAAGGTTTCTGACAGCGTTCCCTCTTCATCCGGTTTTTTCGGTGCGTAATCCAGCGGTGCCGCCATGGACTCATCCTTTGCAGCTTCCACTTTTGTGTCGGCGTCCGCCACAACAGCTTCCTCTTCCTTCGCGCTCTCCTCTTCCAGGCGCGGTGTCATCGCCTCCGCCAGAGAGCGTGTAACCTGCTCGCTGTCGCACAGTTCAACAGAGCTTTTCGCCAGATGCTGGTGCACTGCTTTATAGCTTTCTGTCAGGCCGCTGACCAGATTGGCGGTTTCCTCGAAGTGGGAGGTTACCTTCTCCTTGTAGTCAGCCAGTTCGCGTTGGGTTTCATCAAGCTGTTCGATCAGCTCCAGTTGGCGATTGTCGTTACCGCCGGAGCGCCCTAACAGATAACCAATAACAGTGCCGACGATCAGTGCGACAACAGCGATGATCCATACAGTACTACTTGCGTCCACGAGTGCTCCTTGGGATTGCTAGAAGGTGGTATGCGAAAATTATGTGACAAGGATATAGCAATCAAATGGCGATGCCTATATATCCGGAAACGCGATATTTTGATGCTTGCTTCAGATCATGGGAATAAGCGTTTAGTCGCCTTTGCCCGCGCGCCAGTTCTGCGCGTCCCGATGGCGTGCTGCCAGGTAGTCGATCTGTTCGTGCAGAATGTCACAGGCACGATCTGCATTCTGGGTCTGCAGGGCCTCCAGTAGCCTGCGGTGCTGATCCACAATCACTTCACGCTCGCGAAAGCGGTAGGCGATCATGTTCGCGACGGGCTGTAGCGCTTCGATCACGGCATACATTACAAAGCTCAGCATGCGGTTGCCGGAAGCATCTGCGATTGCGCGGTGAAAACGCACGTCAGACGCACAAAATGCCTCGGCAGCGATGCTGTCATTCTGTTGCAGGGACAGCTCTTCCGCCATGATCGCCAGGTGGCTCTCCTGACGCTGGCTGGCAGCCAGTCGGCAGCAGGTGCTCTCCAGTTCGCGGCGTGCCTGATTGATCTCATCAAGGTCGACCTCTTTCAGGCTGACCATCATGGTAGCTGCACTGGTCAGGCTATCGCTGAGCTGATCGACAGAGGGTTTGGTAACAAAAGTCCCGCCGGTGGGACCGCGCTTAGAGCGCACCAGGTTTTTGGCGGCGAGACGTTTTAACGCTTCGCGAATGGTCGGGCGGGAGACTTGGTAGCGGCGCGAGAGTTCATCTTCGGTCGGCAGGCGGTCATCCGCTTTCAGTGTACCGTCCAGAATCGCTTCTTGCAGCTGATCTGCAATCTGGCTGGACAGGCTACGACGGTTAACAGGCTCGAACTCGAAACTCACGCTCAGAATCTCCGAAATAAAAATTTAACGCCTATTCTACAACAAGCGGGGATTGACTTGAATTTTTATTAATTTATATTTGTAAGACAAATTATCTTATAGACGAGGGTGACGAGATGTTCAAAGCATTGGTACTGAATGAGGTAGAGGGCAAAACCGTCTCTGCTATCGAGAATCTGGAGCTGGATGCACTGCCACAGGAAGAGGTGCTGGTTGAGGTGGATTACTCGTCCCTGAACTACAAAGACGGACTGGCGGTGACCGGTGCGGGTAAAATTATCCGTAACTTCCCGATGGTTCCGGGTATTGATCTGGTCGGCACCGTTAAAGAATCCGCATCAGAGCAGTTCAAAGCTGGCGATAAAGTGATCATGACGGGCTGGGGTGTCGGCGAAAACTACTGGGGTGGTTACTCCCAGCTGGCACGTATGAAAGCCGAGTGGCTGGTGCCTCTGCCGGAAGGCATGGACCCACGCTGGTCCATGGAGATCGGTACCGCCGGTCTGACCGCGATGCTCTGTGTTATGGCGCTGGAAGAGGGTGGCGTGAAGCCGGAAAGTGGCCCGATTGTGGTGACCGGAGCTGCGGGTGGTGTAGGTAGCGTTGCAGTCAGCATCCTCGCGGGCCTGGGCTACGAAGTTCATGCAGTGACCGGCCGTGCGGAAACCGAAGCTTACCTACGTGAACTGGGTGCCTCTGAGATCGTAAGCCGTGAATCAATGGCTGAGAAGAGCCGTCCGCTGGAGCGTCAGCGCTGGGCGGGTGCTGTGGATACCGTAGGTGATGCGATTCTGGCGCGTGTACTGGCAGAGATGAACTACAGTGGCGTGGTTGCCGCTTGTGGTCTGGCGGCTGGATACAAGCTGCCAACCACGGTAATGCCATTCATCCTGCGAAACGTACGCCTGCAGGGTGTGGATTCGGTGATGTGCCCGGTAGATCGTCGTCAGCAGGCATGGCAGCGTTTGCAGACTGAGCTGCCAGCAAAAGCGCTGGGCGAGATCTCTGAGCTGATCGCGCTGGAAGAGGTGCCGGACTACGCAGACAAGATCATTAATGGTCAGGTGCGCGGCCGTGTCGTGGTCGATCTGAAGAAATAACTTCAGCTGATCTGTCTTGTCCTGATATAGGTTGACACTATTTCAGGTTAAAAACGCCCGATGCACTTCATCGGGCGTTTTGTATTT
>CANMWJ010000026.1 GCA_947501565.1 uncultured Marinobacterium sp. | reverse complement strand
AATACAAAACGCCCGATGAAGTGCATCGGGCGTTTTTAACCTGAAATAGTGTCAACCTATATCAGGACAAGACACTGAAAACAAAGAACCCAGCCGATTGGCTGGGTTCTGTTTTTCTGAGCGAAGGGCTTATTCGTCCTCTTTCTCCGGCAGCGGCACAATCAGTACCGGCTTGCGGGAGCGGTTAAGCACGTTTTTCGCCACACTGCCGAGGAAGGTATGCATGATCCCTTTCTCGTGTGTGCCCATTACTATCATGTCGACATCCAGATCTTTCGCGTACTTGATGATGGTTTCAGCCGGGTAGGCCTCTACCACATTGATCGATTTGATCTGTTTGCGCACATCGGCTTCGTCTTTATAGAGGTCATCCCAGAAGTGTTCCTGGCGCACCATCAGTTTGTCTTCAGCGCGGTGTACACGCTCTTTCAGAATATCGTGGCGGCTTTTGGAATCCATCACGTAGGTCTGGAAGGTGATCTTGGCGTCGCTGGAGAGCTTCTCAACCACATGCAGGATGTGGATCTCGGCACCGGTTTTCTTGGCCAGATAGGTCGCCTGTTCAAACGCCGCGGTGGAACCTTTGGACAGGTCTGTGCTGTAAAGGATTTTGCGGATTTCAGGTAGCATATGCGTAGTTCCCGTTACTAAAGCTGATACAAGCAGCCCCACGGTGGTGGGGCTGGCGTGACCGGATCAGGCTGGCTAGTAGCCTAAAAGCCTTGGCAGGAAGAGTGCGATATCCGGGAAGAAGGCGATGATGAATACCGCGATGGTGGACATCAGTGCGAACGGCAGAGCCTTCACGGTGACCTCTTCCAGCGAGATATTCGATATACCCGACGCGACGAACAGGTTCTCACCCAGTGGTGGGGTGGAGAAGCCGATCGACAGACTACATACCATCACGATACCGAAGTGAATTGGATCGATACCCAGGTTGTAGGTTACCGGCAGCAGTACCGGAGTCAGGATCATGATTGCCGCCAGAGTCTCCATGAACATACCCACGAAGAGCAGGAAGGCGATGATCAGGAACCAGATCACGTACAGGTTATCGGTCAGGCTCAGCATGGATTCCGCCACGATTGCCGGGATCTGATTCTCTACCAGCAGACGACCGAACACAGTCGCCGTGAAGAGGATCAGCAGTACACGACCCGACAGCCAGGTGGTGGTTTCCAGTGAGCGGAACAGGTCGCCCCAGCTCAGCTCTCTGTGGATGAACACGCCTACAAACAGGGTGTAGAAGATTGCCACAATCGCAGACTCAGTCGGCGTAAAGAAGCCGGAGTAGATACCACCCAGGATCACCAGCGGCGCCATGATGGACCAGAAGCCAGTGCGGAACGCGTCGATGATGTTAGCGATATCCCAACCACCTTCGGTGCCTTTGTAGCCCAGGCGCTTACAGCGGATGTAGTTGAGCAGCAACAGGCTACCGGAGATTACCAGACCCGGTAGGAAGCCCGCGACGAACAGCTTAGTGATCGAAACGCTCTGGAATTCACCGTGACGTGCAATCGCTTCAGCCGGTACGGTCAGACCGATCGCGGAGATACCGAAGATTACCATCGGGATGGATGGTGGGATAACGATACCCAGACCACCGGAAGAGGCAGTAATCGCAGACGCGTAGCCTTTGTCGTAACCGCGGTTCACCATCGCCGGGATCATCAGCATGCCTACCGCGGCAGTGGTTGCCGGGCCGGAGCCGGAGATCGCGCCGAAGAACATACATGCCAGTACGGCTGCTGCAGAGATACCACCGGTTACCGGACCGGCGAAACTCTCGGCTAGGTGCACAAGGCGTTTCGAGATACCCGCCGCTTCCATCAACGCACCGGCGAGGATGAAGGAGGGCAGTGCCATCAGCGGGAAAGAGCCCACTGAGGTAAATGCAATCTGTACGAACTTAATAGGGTTCTGATCGAGGTACAGAAACGATGACAGGGCCGCAACACCGAGTGCAACGGTCACGGGCGCACCCATCACCAGCAGGACCAAAAAGGACCCGAACAAAATCATTACAATAGAAGATTCAGCCATGATCAGCTCCGATTATGCGGCGTTCTTATTGTTCTTTTCTTCGGCGACATCGTGCTCGATCAGCTCATCGAGCTCTTGTGAGTCAGGATCACGGATATCAATGCCTTTAACCAGCTTGTAGTAGTTCACCTGAATGATGCGGATAGTCATCAGCGCGAACGCAATCGGCAGGATCATGTAGATGTACTTCATTGGTACACCCAGCGTCTGCGATTTCCAGAACAGGTTCATGCGGTTAAAAACGAAATCGTATGCCAGATAAACAAAGTAACAGTTGAAGCCGATCCAGATCAGATCGGAGATAACCTCCAGGATAGGTGGCATCCAGGAAGGCATCATTTTGTACTGGAAAGTAACCCGGTTGTGGGCTGCGAGCTTGGCGGCGTAGCTGGCGCCAAAGAACACAAACCAGACAAACATGTAAACGGAAAGCTCTTCGCTCCATGAAAAGGAGTAGCCAAACAACTGGCGTGACACGATCTGTGCAAACAGCAGTGTCACAAACATGGCCAGCAGCGTACGACAGATATAGCTTTCGATATTATCAAGAAATTTAAAGATTTTACTGCCCATGTCGTGGCCTCCGGTGTGGGCCCATACACCCCGGGCGGGATGTATGGGCCGGATAGATGAGATGTCAGGTTTCAGTTAAACCTTAGACTTCATCACGTCCCAGAGAGCGCAGCAGCTCGTTAACTTTCTCTTTACCGCCTACAGACTCGTAGAACTTAGGCCATACAGCCTGCTGAGCACGTTTTGCCCACTCAGCTTCGTCCTGCAGAGAGTGGATCTGCATGCCGTACTTGCTAACCAGCTCTTTCTTGATGATTGCTTCTTTCTCTTGCAGCCACTGCAAGCTGTATGCAGTCGCTTCTTTACCCGCTTCCAGAATTGCTTTCTGAGTCGCAGCGTTCTGATCCTGGAACAGGGATTCAGAGATGATCAGCGGCTCCAGCAGGAACAGGTAGTGCAGGTCAGTGATGTACTTCTGTACTTCACCGAACTTCATTGCGTAGATAGTGGTGTAAGGAGTGTCCTGACCGTCTACAACGCCCTGCTGCAGAGCGGTGAAGGTTTCAGACCAAGCCATTGGAGTTGGGTTGTTACCCCAGGACTTGTACGTGTCGATCATGATCTCGTTCTTAGGAACACGAACCACTACGCCGTCCAGGTCAGCCAGTTTCTGGATTGGCTGCTTGGAGTTACTCAGTACGCGGAAACCGGAGTAGGTCCAGCCCAGGATGCGCACGCCGGTGTCACGAACGGTGTTTTTAACCAGTTCTTCACCGACAGGGCCTTCAACAGTCTTCTGAGCCTGATCCAGGTTTTCGAAGATGTATGGCAGAGAGAGAATGCCCAGAGTAGGGGAGAAAGGAGCCAGGTTGTTGCTGGCCAGGATGGAGAAATCCAGAGTGCCCAGAGCGGCGTCGTTTACTGTGTCCTGCTCGGAACCCAGCTGGCCGTTGAGGAACAGTTTCGCGGAGTGTTTACCGCCGGTTTTCTGCTCCAGGGCTTCGATGAACTTCAAACCCAGTGCTTCCTGAGCACTGCCGCCGCCGTCACCAACAGCGATGTTCCAGTTAGCAGCCATGGAGCTGGCAGAGAAGAGCAGGCCCGCCGTCAGGGAAAGTACTTTTGCGATCTTATTCTTATGTTTCATAAGTAACTCCTGAATTTTTTGATCCACCCATCCTAAGACGGGTGGGAGAGTCATGGTGGTCAGCTTGCGCTGGCCGACCCGGAAACCTGATCTGGATTGCCGCTCTGCTAGCCGGCGGTCGTATCTGATGTTTCCGGGCCATCATCACTCCCTGAAAATCTGGTTAATGTGACTGTGGTGTTACCAACAGGTTTCAGAATCTCAGCGTGATAATGCTATACATACTCAACCTCTGAGATTTTCTTGTTTAGGGCCAGCTCTCCGAGTGGATTGGAGCCAGCCTGAAAGCCCCGTGGTTGTTGGCTTTTCAAGGTCGTTCCATTGTCCTAACTATAGTTGAGAACAGTGGAACTGGAGGCCGTTCACTCTTAGGTATTAGAGCCACTAACTGCCTGAAAAACAGGCTTTGTTCAAAATATGAACAAAGCGCTCCGTATAGCGGCCAGCTACTCTCACTTAATTCGCTAACCATGTTAAATAAATGAAAGTTATAGACTATAACCATAGAATGTATGAAATTTGTCTTATAACCTTCACTTTAATGAGTGTGTATAGTCATAAGTGAATAAAGACTGAAGATCACTTGAAAGCACTGCATGGTTATATGTTGTAAGCGGTGCTGGTACGGGTAACGATCGTTCAGGTTTTCGGTCAGGATTTGGAAGTAACAGTATAGGTATGAGTCAGACAGATAAGGGCAGCGCAGATGCAGAAAACCTGCGCATCGGTCGCCAGATCCGCGACCTGCGAAAAGCCAAGAAGATCACCCTCACTACAATGGCAGAGAAGATAGACCGCTCTGTCGGTTATGTCAGCCAGGTAGAGCGCGGTGTATCCGCGTTACCGATTCCGGTACTGCAGCGTATCTGTGAAGTACTGGGTGTCCAGATCAGCTGGTTTTTCCACGCCGACAGTGAAGCGCCAATGGAAGAGCTGAACTATATAGTTCGCAGTGACGCCCGCCGCAGCCTTAACTTTTCCGGTACCGGTATTCGAGAGGAGCTTCTTTCACCGCGGCTTAGCGATCAGCTGCAGATGATTCTGACCACCTTTGCCCCCGGGGCGGGCAGCACCGAATCCCGTGAACGTAAAGGGGAAGAGGGCGGTTTTGTCCAATCGGGCATGCTGGAACTTGGGGTGGGCGATAAACGTTTCCTGCTGCAGGCGGGTGATAGTTTCTCTCTCACCGGCGAAGAAGCCCATTGGGTGCGTAACCCTTCTGACGATCAGGAATGCGTGGTGGTCTGGACCATCGTGGGCGGTGGTTATTAAGCACTATTAGGCACAATACATCCTTTAGTGATCCTTAAGGGGACAGATCTATTTTTCCTATGCATTAGGTTAGGAAAAAATAGATCTGCCCCCTTTTTTATTGTCTTCTGTTGGGAGTCGCCAGCGCTCGTCGCCAACCTACGCCGGTGGGTACATTGGGGTGGTTGGAGCGAGTGCAGCGACCCCCAAAATAAAAGAATGACGGCTGCGTGAATTTATGGATTCCATCCGGATCGGAAGTCGGGCATAGTCCCGTGGAAATTTGTGTATTAAGGAACGCGGAATAATGACCGTTAAGACTGAAGAGCTGCATCACCTGAACAGATCACTGGTCTGGTCCGGCTTTAAACAGCTGGCACCGATCTCGCTGTTTGTGATCGCCTTTGGTCTGGCCTTCGGTCTGGCGGCCAAGCAAACCGGGTTGAGCGACTCGACCATTGTTATTATGAGTGCGCTGGTATTCACCGGTGCGGCGCAATTTGCGGTGCTGGAGCTTTGGGGCACCCAGATGCCGCTGCTGACGATGATATTTACGGTATTTGCGATCAACTCCCGCCATCTGTTGATGGGCGCAACGCTCTATCCCTGGTTGCGCAACCTGCCCCCGTCACAACGTTACGGGCTGATGATGCTTTCATCCGACGCCAACTGGGCGATGGCAATGCAGGCGTTTACCGCAGGCAGGCCCGGGTTTGGTTTATTGCTCGGGGGTGGGCTCGCCCTCTGGACCTTCTGGGTGTTTGGCTCCTGGCTGGGTATCTACTTCGGCAGTCTGCTCAGTAATCCTAAAGCGATCGGGCTGGATGTGGTGTTGGGATGTTTCCTGCTCGCCATCTTGTTGGGCGGTGAGAAGAACCTGCGGATGCTGGTGATCTGGACGATCGCGGGCACCTCATCCTTGATGGCGTACTGGTATCTGCCTGAGAACAGCCACGTGATCGTTGGCGCGCTTGCTGGTGGTGTCGCGGGCTTATTCCTGAAAGGGAGCAAGCGATGAGTATCGAAACGGCAGGGTTTGGCGCATTTATCATTGTGTTGGTGATGACGCTGGTTACCCTGAGCACCCGCTGGGGCGGTGTGTTTGTGATGTCTTTCGTGCCCATCGGTGACCGGGTAAAGCGGTTTATTCATGCGATGTCCGGTTCGGTGTTTGTCGCACTTCTCGTCCCGATGGCCGCGGCGGGGGATATGGGCGCTCGCTTGGCATTGGTGACCACTGCAGTGGTGATGCTGCTCTCCAGACAACCTCTGCTGGCGATCTCTGCGGGCGTGGCGGCTGCAGCGCTGGTGCGCCAGATCTGAGATTTCTCTCTCATTAATTAAGGGGACAGATCTATTTTCCGTATATGTGTGCGGAAAATAGATCTGTCCCTTTTTTGTTCCCGTTTGTTTTTTATTGTTGGGAGTCGCTTCGCTCGTCGCCAACCTACATCGTGCCTGTAGGTTGGCGACGAGCGCCAGCGACTCCCAACACACCAGCCATCGAAATGACAAATAATTATACCGTTATCTAACTGCATAAATGGCTTACCCAAGAGCAGGGCTCCGTGCCACGCTCCGGTTATCAGCCGTCGGTTTTTCACCGTGTTTTTCATTTTTCACCGTAATCCCTGTAAACGTTCATCCCCCTATATCACCCGAAAATAGTGGGCTGTAGCCGAATCTCTGCTGATTTTGTGTGTGAAAAAAGAACAAAACAAAATATGAAAATGAAAAAATAATTGTAAATTTCATTTCTCCGCATTATCTTTGCTCTCAACAGGCTCGAAGGTCGGCGAGCATAAAAATAAGAAACTAAGACGACAGTACAGACGCGAACGGCCGTCGTGCTGTCAGGAGAGAGTGATGTACGATCCATTGATCTCAAGCCATCCCGGCGGGATGGACTATCCCGATTCCTACTGGGTAGATACAGCGGGTGAAGCGCCAGCGGATGATGGTCCGGTTCAGGCCGATTTTGACGTAGAAGTTGCCGTCATCGGTGGCGGTTACACTGGGCTGTCTACCGCGTATCACCTAGCCAGAGAGCACAACATCGACACCGTCGTGCTGGAAGCGAATGGCACCGGTTGGGGGTGCAGCGGCCGTAACGGCGGTTTTGCTCTGAAAGCGGGTGGCCGTCTGTCCTATCAGAAGATGATCAAGCGTTACGGTGAGGAGATGGCGCAGCGCATGTTCGACGAGATCTTCGAAGGCCTCGACCGCGTGCGTGGTCTGATCAAAGACGAGCAGATCGATTGCGACCAGCAGGCCGACGGTCACCTTTGGGTGGCACACCGCCCTCGTATGATGAAGGCGATCCACTCCGAAGCGCGTTTCCTCAAGGATCACTTCAACTACGAGGTGGATATCCTCAGCGCCACAGATCTTAAAGAGCAGCACTTTGAAAGTGATGAAGCCTACGGTGCGATGCGTTTCCGCGACGGTTTCGGGGTACACCCGCTGAAACTGGCCTACGGTTACCACCGCCTGGCGCGTGCTGCCGGTGCCCGTATCCACACTAACAGCCCGGTGACTGAATGGCGCCGTGAGGGGAATCACCACCTGCTGGTAACGCCGGGTGGTATCGTGCGGGCGAAGAAAGTGGTGTGTGCCACCAACGGTTACACTTCCCAGCAGCTGCACAACAAGCTGAAAAACCGCAGCTTCCCGGTGCTCTCCAACGTCGTGGTGACCCGACCACTGACGGATACCGAGCTGGCGGCCACTAACTTTGTCAGCAGTGACGTGATCACCGATACTCGCACGCTGCGTTTCTACTACCGTAAGCTGCCGGACAACCGCATCCTGATCGGCGGTCGCAGTGCGATCACCGGCGCTGATGCCTGCAACCCGAAACACAACGACAACCTGATGAACGCGCTGCAGACCAAATTCAGCGCCCTGGGTGACCTCACCTTTGATTATCAGTGGGGTGGTTGGGTCTGCGTCACCTTCGACGATGTGCCGCATATCCATGAAGCCGAGAACGATTCTGTCTTTTACGCCCTCGGTTACGGCGGCAGTGGTGTGACCTTCGCCGTCCAGGCGGGTATGCGACTTGCAGAGAAGGTGGCGGGTAAAACCCAGGGCCACGATCTGCCGGTGCTGCGTACCCCTGCACCGAAATTCCCGTTTGCGCCGTTCCGCCGTATCGGTCAGCGCGCGCTTTACCACTACTACTTTGCCCGCGACGAAAAAGCCTGAGGAGAACCCCAATGAAACCAAGTTATATCGATCAAGTAGTCAGCTTCGACGAGCGTCCGAAACCGCTGGGCCCCTTTACCACGCCGCCGGACCGTCTGCTGAAGGGGGATCCTGCGCAGGCGATCGTTAATTACGTTGAAGAGCTGGACGGCAAGTTTATCGCCGGTCTCTGGGAGAGTGAGCCGGGCAAGTGGAAAGCGGTGTCGGGCCGTCGCGAGTTCTGCTACATCATCTCCGGTGACGTCATCATCAGCGATGCTAAAGGTGGCCAGAAACGCTACAAGGCAGGCGACTCCTTTATGCTGCCGTATGGATTCGACGGCTACTGGGAAGTGTTGGAAACCTGCCAGAAATACTATGTGATTCTGCAGGACTAAGGACCGGTTCGCCCGTCCCCAGGGAAAACAGGTCCGTACCCGATTCGGTACCGGGGTATTTCAGTGCCCGCTCCGGTGCCATTTTTTATCACCCAACCGCAGCTGCGTGCCCCCCAAAATCAACCGGCAGCTGTGCGGGGCAGGGATGCCTCAATCTCAATAATTTCCCGAATTTTGTGAAAAATAATTCATTGACAAAGTGAGCGGGAAAATACAATCATTAAAATGAAAAAATAATAAATAATTTCATTTGTGCTGAAAAATTGTGAAATTTATTTGAGTCTCACAGCAGCAGGATGACTACAAAGCCCCCAAGGATCACGAGGTAGTGATGAAAGTACTGGTTGCTATCAAGCGGGTGGTCGACGCCAACGTCAAAGTACGTGTGAAAGCCGACAACACCGCTGTCGAACTGGCCAACGTCAAAATGGCCATTAACCCTTTCTGTGAAATCGCCATCGAGGAGGCGTTACGCCTGCGCGAAAAAGGCCACGCGACAGAAGTGCTGGTGGTGAGCATCGGTCCAGATGCCTGTCAGGAGCAGCTGCGTACCGCGCTGGCGCTGGGTGCTGATCGCGCCCTGCAGATTCAGACCGACGAAACACCGGAATCCCTGGCTGTCGCCAAACTGTTGAACGCGGTGGTTGAACGCGAGCAGCCGCAGATGGTGATTCTGGGCAAACAGTCGATCGACGGCGATAACAACCAGACCGGCCAGATGCTGGCGGCGCTGGCTAACATGCCACAAGGCACCTTCGCCTCTGAAGTGAATGTCGACGGCGACAAGGTTTACGTGACCCGCGAGATCGACGGCGGCTTGCAGACGGTATCCCTGTCCCTGCCGGCGATTGTCACCACCGACCTGCGTTTGAACGAACCCCGTTACGCTTCCCTGCCGAACATCATGAAAGCCAAGCGTAAACCGTTGGAGTCTATGACTCCGGATGAGCTAGGCATTGATATCAGCCCGCGCCTGACCACGCTGGCGGTCAACAACCCGCCGGAGCGTGCGGCTGGAGTGAAAGTCGCGTCTGTCAGCGAGCTGGTCGAAAAACTGAAAACCGAAGCGGGGGTGCTGTAAATGTCGAACTCCAATTCCATTCTGGTGGTTGCAGATCACGACAACAACCAGCTGAAAGCGGTCACCATGAACTGCCTGCAGGCAGCGGCGGAACTGAGCGCCAAAACCGGCGGTAGCGTTGACCTGCTGATCGCAGGCAGCAACTGTCAGGCGGTTGCCGAGCAGGCCAAAGCGCTGCCAGGCGTAACCCGTGTATTGGTGGCGGACGGTGAAAGTCTGACGCACCAGCTGCCGGAAGATGTGACACCTCTGCTGGTGGCGCAGGCGAAAGAGGGCGGTTATAGCCACCTGCTGGCCGCAGCGACCACCACCGGTAAAAACCTGATGCCACGTGTTGCAGCACTGCTGGATGTGGCGCAGATCTCCGATATCACCGAAGTCGTTTCCGAAGACACTTTCGTCCGTCCGATCTACGCCGGTAACGCGCTGGCGACCGTACAGAGCAGCGATGCGATCAAAGTGATCACCGTACGAACAACCGCTTTTGACGCAATCGCGAGCGAAGGCGGCAGTGCAGAGGTGGTGAGCCTGAGTGCGCCGTCTGCCAGTGGTATGTCTGCGTTTGTAGGCGAAGAGCTGAGTGTTTCCGACCGTCCTGAACTGACGGCGGCGCGCGTGATCATCTCCGGTGGTCGCGGCATGCAGAGCGGCGAGAACTTCCCGCTTCTGGAAAAAGTGGCCGACAAGCTGGGCGCTACAGTAGGTGCATCCCGTGCCGCAGTGGATGCGGGTTTTGTCCCTAATGATATGCAGGTGGGTCAGACCGGCAAAATCGTCGCGCCTGAGCTGTACATCGCTGTAGGTATCTCCGGCGCAATCCAGCATCTGGCGGGCATGAAAGACTCCCGCGTGATCGTGGCGATCAACAAAGACGATGAAGCTCCGATCTTCAACGTGGCGGATTACGGACTGGTGGCCGACCTGTTCGAAGTACTGCCGGAGCTGGAAGCGCAGCTCTCCTGATCGCTGATAAGCGAAACCTGAGCATAACCCGAGCAGAGCTGTAGTACCGGTTGGCTGCCGGTATTACGGACACAATAACAATAACGCAGGCCAGATCACGCCGGTCGAGGCGGGGCCTGAAGGATGAAAACATGAGCCGTACTTTTCGACTGATTCTGGATTGCCCCGATCAGGTGGGCATTGTGACCCGCGTAGGCGAAGTGATCACCCGTAACGGTGGCTGGATCAACGAAGCCGCACACCACTCCGACGAAGACAGCAACTGGTTCTTCTCCCGTTTTGAAATTCAGGGCGACTCCCTGCCGATGGGGATCGACGGCCTGAAAGCGGAGTTCGAACCGCTGCGCGAAGAGCTGAACCTGAACATGCGCCTGGAAGATACCGCCAGCAAAAAGCAGGTGGTGATCATGGCGAGTAAGGGCAGCCACTGTCTGTCTGACCTGCTGGATCGCTGGAAAAGCGGCGATCTGGACTGCGACATCCCGTGTGTAATCTCCAACCACGACGACATGCGCGGGTTGGTCGAATGGTACGGCATCCCTTACCACCACGTACCGATCGAAAAAGAGAACAAAGCTGGGGGCTTTGCTCAGGTTGAAGCGTTGGTTGAAGAGTACAACTCCGACTGCGTGGTGCTGGCGCGTTACATGCAGATCCTGCCGCAGGCTTTGTGCGAAAAGCTGCGTCACAAGGTGATCAACATCCACCACAGCTTTCTGCCGTCCTTTATCGGTGCCAAACCCTACCATCAGGCGTCCCGCCGTGGTGTGAAGCTGATCGGTGCGACCTGTCACTACGTCACTGAGCAGCTGGACGAAGGCCCGATCATCGATCAGGACGTGGTCCGCGTCAGCCACAGCGATAAGGTGGAAGACCTGGTGCGTCTGGGTAAAGACGTCGAGAAAACCGTCCTGGCGCGAGGCCTACGTGCGCACCTCGAAGACCGCGTACTGGTACACGGCAACAAAACCGTGGTGTTCAGCTAATACCAATCAGCAAACCAATGCCCGCTGTTGGTACCTGCGGCGGGCGTTAGAGCGAAACAATAAGCAACCATCCGGAGTCAGGGCCCCGGATTGCGGAGAATAATAATGACTAAGCAACTACCAACTTCTGCACAGGTGGTGATCGTCGGCGGCGGCGTTATCGGCTGTAGCGTGGCGTACCACCTGACCAAACTGGGTTTCACCGACGTGGTGCTGCTGGAGCGTCGCACTTTGACCTGCGGCACCACCTGGCACGCGGCGGGTCTGGTTCCGACCCTGCGCGCAACCTACAACATGTCGATGCTGGCCAACTACAGCGCCAGCCTCTACGAGCAGCTGGAAGCGGAGACCGGACAAGCGACCGGTTTTGTGCGTAACGGCTCCCTCACCATCGCTACCAACAAAGAGCGCTTTGCTGAGATCAAACGCGGCGCTTCCATGGCGAAAGTAGCGGGTTTCCCGTGTGACGTGATCATGCCGGATCAGGCCAAAGAGATGTGGCCGCTGCTGAATATTGACGACGTAATCGGCGCGATCCACCTGCCGATGGACGGTATGGCGAGCCCGGTTGATGTGACTCAAGCGCTGGCGAAAGGTGCCCGCATGGGCGGCGCTCAGATCTTCGAGAACTGCAAAGTGCTGGATATGAAGATCCGCGACGGTAAAGCGGCGGGTGTGGTCACCGAAATGGGTGATATCGACGCCGAATACGTGGTCAACTGTGCCGGTATGTGGGCGCGTGAGTTCGGCAAGAAAGCGGGCGTCAACGTACCGCTGCACGCCGCCGAGCACTTCTACGTAGTAACCGAAAACATGCCGGACCTGAAAGCCGGTATCCCAACCCTGCGTGATATGGACGGCTACTGCTACTACAAAGAGGACGCGGGTAAGATGCTGGTGGGCATGTTCGAGCCGGGCGCCAAACCGTGGGGGATGGACGGTATCCCGGAGGACTTCCACTTCGACGAACTGCCGGAAGATTTCGACCATCTGGAGCCCTATCTGGAAGCGGCGATGCACCGTGTACCGATTCTGGAGCGCACCGGTCTGCAGGTGTTCTTCAACGGTCCTGAAGCGTTCACCCCGGATGACCGCTACCATCTCGGCGAAGCACCGGAGCTGCGTAACTACTTCGTGGCGGCGGGCTTCAACTCCGTCGGTATCCAGTCTGCCGGTGGTGCCGGTAAGATGCTGGCCGAATGGATCCACAAAGGCCACGCGCCACGCGACCTGTGGGACGTGGATATCCGCCGTAACATGCCGTTCCAGAACGCGCAGGACTACCTCTACGACCGCACCACCGAGTCGCTGGGTCTGCTCTACGAAACCCACTACCCATTCAAACAGTTCAAAACTGCCCGTGGTGTTCGTCGCTCCGTGCTGCACGATATCCTGAAAAAGCAGGGTGCGGTGTTCGGCTCCGAAAACGGTTGGGAGCGCGCCAACTGGTTCGCAAACGAAGGCCAGGCGCCGGAGTATGAATACTCCTTCGGCCGTCAGAACTGGTTCGAGAACAACAAAGCCGAGCACGAAGCGGTGCGTAACGCCGTGGGTGTGATGGATCAGAGCTCCTTCTCCAAATACCAGGTGGAAGGTCCGGACGCGGAGAAATTCCTCAACCGTATCTGCTCCAACAATGTCTCTGTACCTGTCGGCAAGATGGTCTACACCCAGTGGTTGAACGAACGCGGCGGTATCGAAGCGGATGTGACCGTAACCCGTACCGCCGAAGACCGCTATCTGGTGGTCTCCGGTGTGGCCTGTCAGACCCGCGATATGGACTGGCTACGTCGCCACAAAGAGGGCTACATGGTGGTCGTGACCGATGTGACCTCTGCCTACGCCGTCGTGACCGTGATGGGCCCGCGTGCGCGCGATACCCTGAGCAAACTGACCACCGCAGATATCTCTCACGAAGCCTTCCCGTTTGCCTCCTCCCGCGAGATCGATATGCACTACGCCATCGTGCGCGCATCCCGTATCACCTATGTGGGCGAACTGGGTTGGGAGCTGTACATGCCAACCGAATTCGCGCCAAGCGTATACGAGGCGATCATGGAAGCGGGTGAGGAGTTCGGAATCAAGCCGTACGGCTACCACACCATGAACTCCCTGCGTATGGAGAAGTGCTACCGTCACTGGGGCCACGATATCACCGACGAAGACACCGTGCTGGAAGCGGGCCTGAGCTTTGCCTCCGACTTCGAGAAAGAGGGTGGCTTTATCGGTAAAGAAGCGCTGCTGGAACAGAAGGCCAAAGGCCCGCTGACCAAACGCTTTGTTGCCTTTGTATTCGAGAATCCGGAACCACTTTGCTACCACGAAGAACCGATCTGCGCCGACGGCAAGATCGTCGGTCGTACCACCGCCGGTATGTTCGGCCACAGCGTGGGTGCAACCGTGGCGATGGGTTATGTAGAGCACGCCGACGGTGTCACCAAGGACTGGCTGGACAACACCCACTTCGAGATCGAGGTAGAGTGCGAACGCTACACCGTGAAACCGTCTCTGCGCTCGGTCTTCGACCCGGCAATGGAGAAAATTAAATGTTAAGGAGTTTAAGGAGCCGACCCACTGGTTCCCCAAGCTGATCTTCGGGTCAGCAACTTTTTGAAGCGCTGTGTACCCCGGTTAACCAAGGTTCTGTGACTGGTTGGTTGCTGCGGAATTTTGGAGGTGCCCTGGACCAGGGTGCACAGAGCTTCACCCTAATTACAGCTGCATGGCTCTAAGTCAGGCAATGACCTTAAATTCGCCATGAAATCGCATTTGCGGTGATAGTGATCCACGACCCACAGGATCGCTTACTCAGCACAAAAACTATACAAAAGTCGTAAGAACAGGTAGTTTTCACGGCTTCATTTTTAATGACAACTTTCTGCACGAGGTTTGATTGATGTCCGCCCTGATTCTGGATGGTAAAACACTGGCAAAAAGCCGCGAAGAACAACTGCGTAGTTCCGTAGAGCAGCTGATCGGCGACGGTGGCCGTAAACCCACGCTGGCGACCATTCTGGTGGGCGACGACCCGGCATCCGCGACCTACGTACAGATGAAGATCAACGCCTGCAAACGTGTCGGTATCGGCTCCATCGCCATCGAACTGCCAGCCAGCACCACCACCGAGCAGCTGCTGGCGGAGATCAACCGCCTCAACAACGACGTATCTGTGAACGGTATCCTGCTGCAGCACCCGGTGCCGGAACAGATCGACGAACGCGCCTGTTTCGACGCTATTGCGATCGAAAAGGACGTAGACGGTGTGACGACTCAGGGCTTCGGCCGTATGGCGATGGGCGAACCCGCGTTCGGCTCCGCTACACCAGCGGGCATCATGACCATGCTCAAGCACTACGACATCGACCTGAACGGTAAGCATGCCGTAGTCGTGGGCCGCAGCCCAATCCTCGGTAAACCGATGGCTGCGATGCTGCTCAACGCAAACGCCACAGTAACCATCTGCCACTCCCGCACCCAGGACCTCGCCGAACAGATCGGTCGTGCTGATATAGTAGTCGGCGCAGTCGGCCGTCCTGAACTGATCAAAGCGGAATGGATTAAAGACGGTGCCGTGGTTGTTGATGCCGGTTACCACCCGGGTGGTATAGGCGATATCGAAAAGGATGGACTGGAAGAGCGTGCGGCTGCACTGACTCCGGTACCGGGCGGGGTAGGGCCGATGACCATCAATGCGCTGATCAGCCAGACATTGGAGTCCGCTCTGGAAACCTTTAAAAGGGGACAGATTTAAGTAGGTACCAAACACACGGTCTATCATCTGGATATAAGCTTGGCTTATATCCTTAGTAAACACAAAACACCAACCTCTTACCCTTACTTCTTTAGTAGGTAAGATATTGAAGCACGTTGTGCGAAATATCTCCTTTCTTGTCTAGAAATATGTATTGATTTGATGCAGTATTCTTTTAAAGGAACTTGAAGATAGCATGTAATGCCGTTTGCAAATACATGTCGAACTTTTTCTCAATGGAAGAGATTGAAATACACGCCTCGATAAATCTCCCCTCCATTATTCCAAAGTGATTCTTCGATATTAAGCTGGGCTTTAGATCGGACATAAAGTAGTTCCGAAAGAAACTTATTGTACACTACTGAAATAGTAATAAGGATAGATATGCAAGCCAAGACATGGGACCCTCTGCTATCAAGTAAGGATGCTGATGCAGAAATTATTTCAGCAGCACAAAAGCGGGAAATAAAAAATATCTTAAAGTCATATGTTGGAATGTATGACTCATTTTCAGAGCTTATTCAAAATTCTATGGATGCTGTCGATAGACGTGAAAATATTGAAGGAACTGGCTTTGAACGAAAGTTATGGTTGAGGATCGACTTGCCCGATAACTCATTCTCTATTACAGATAATGGAGTTGGGTTTAATGAAAAAGAGTTTGAGGCATTTCTTGCTCCAAATATATCATTTAAGAATGGTGGAAACACAAGGGGTAACAAGGGGGTTGGGGCTACTTATATTGGTTATGGGTTTGACTATCTTCAATTCGGTACAAAAGGCAATGGGCATGAGTTTGTAGGAGAATTGATTGGTGGTAGAGACTGGGTAGAAGATTACAAGGGGATTGTAACTCGGCCGGTTGTAACTTCTTCCGAATCAAGCTGTGATGAGTTTAATAATATTGACCGAGGTTCCACTTTTAAAATAAAGTTTGGCGGTCAGCATACTCGCCCAAAAGATCTGGCATGGTACGCAGCATCGACACCCGAACAATGGTTGTATTTGCTGTTGATTAAGACTCCTTTGGGGGCGGTTAGGTATATCAATGGGGAAGAAGTTCCCATTAAGTTTGAGCTGACAGTAGTAGATAAAAAAGGTAACGAACGGAGTCTTTCCGATCAGAATGCTTTATACCTATATCCTCACACCAAGATTAAGGCAAGCGTCAATTTGAAGGATGTTTTGAATGTTCAAAATAAGCGATTGTCTCAAGGAAAAGATGCATCCGTAATTCCTTCAAAATATACAAAGTCTAATGGGATATTTGAGTTTTTTGATACAGATGAAGTGCTGGATCTACGCCAGAATGACAAGGATTATGAGACTCTTGTGAAAGAGTACTCCGTCGAGGCGTACGGTTATTTTACGTACTCAACATCTGTTTGGGATCAATTTAATGACACCCTTGCTAAGCTGAGAAAAGGATATAGGGTTATCCGAGGTGGATTGCAGCTTGCAAACAACAATATGACTCAGGGAGAACTCATAGCAATACCGCTAACCTCAAATATTGGATATCAGAATCAGTGCCATATTATTGTCCACTTTAAAGATGCGGATCCGGACCTAGGTAGGAAAGGCTTTCAGCCAGAATTGAAAGAAACCTCTGAAAAAGTTGCGGTTGCGATTGTTAATAGATTTAAGAAGTGGAAAAAGTTATTGAAGTCTGATAGTGGTGTTAAGCCTGATATTACGAGAGAGATTGAACTTCACGAGTGGGTGAAGGCACAAGAAACTCATGAGGTTGAACATCCTTTGGTTTTGAAAAATAAGAACTTTTTTGCTCCAATAAATGAGATATCTATTTCCTCAGAACCTCAGTCTGAACAAGATGTGGTTGTGCTTTTTAATCAGCTGATTGCTGGGGGTGTTATTAGGGGTGTTAATCTTCTTGCTACAAGTCAGATAAAGCAGTATGACGGTGTTTATAAGTATGTCGTCAAAGAGCCGTTAAGTAATCATGAGTTTGATAAGGAAAACAATCCTCTTGGTGTAGAGCAGCTACATTTTAAGTCTGAGCATGTTAGTCCACCCAAAATCCTTGAGTACAAATATAATATTGATGCCTTGATACATGAATTCGAAAGTGAATATAAAAGTGAGAAGGATATTCACTTGGCTATTGCATGGGACATGGGTAACGAATGGAAAAAGAACTATGAGGCTATATCCTTACTAGATCTGGATAACCTGCATCAGCGCGACTTTCATGGCCTTACACATATTCTTGACTCTGGGACAACAAGGTTTCATGTTGTAATTCTCAAAGAGTTAATCGAATACCTGAATGACGTTGATCATGTTCAGGAATATCACAAAACTACTTATGGAGAAGACTTATTTTAGAGCTTTCCTTTGGTCTTTTGTAAATTTGCCTTCTTCTCAGCGCCCACTTACTAAAGTGGGCGTTTGTAGTATTCGCTATTATTACGATCTACAAAGATAGTTAACGCTTGGCAAGCGGACTCTCGATTTTAAGTATAGTTATCAATTGGTTACCGTAGGGCCACCTCTTCACAACGCAAATCCCCCCACCGGTTCCTGCTCCAGCAACTCCCGAATCTTTACCAATCCCGTGCGCAATATTTCCCGCGTTGCGGGTGAGCTTACCGACAGACGCACGGCTGGCGGCACCGCGCCACCCGGTGGTACAAACAGCTCAGCTGATTTCAGGCTTATACCTTCTGCTTCCGCAGAGGCCACAAACTCACCCAAGCGCAGGTGTTCGGGCAGGGTGAGCCATACGTGGAAACAGGTTTCTGACGTGCGCAGGTTGTAGTCGCCCAAAATCTCTCGGGTGATATCAAGGCGTGCTTTCATCTCTTCGCGGATCTGGACCAAAACACGGTTGGCGTCGCCAGCCTGGATCAGTTCGGTGGCGATACCGGTAAGCAGGGGACTGGTCATCCAGCTGTGGTTCTGCAGGGTGGTGGCCATCTGGTTGTAGAGCCGCTGTGGGACCTGGATGTACCCCACACGTAGCCCCGGTGCCAGGCATTTGGATAGCGCGCCGATATGGATCACCTGTTCCGGGTCGAGGTTAACCAGCGGTTCCGGGCGTTCGGCGGGCAGCAGACCGTTTACCTCGTCTTCGATCAGGTAGAGGTTGTGCTTTCGGCAGATCTCCAGAATGGCGTGGCGGCGTTCCAGACTCATGGTGCCAGTAGTTGGATTCTGCAGGGTCGGCATGCTGTAGAACATGCGTGGCTGGTACATGCGGCAGGCGGCGTCCAGTGCGTCGGGCAGGATGCCTTCCTCATCCATCTCCACCGGTTTCAGGGTGATCTGGTGTTGGCGTGCGAGGCTGATCAGGCCAGGGTAGGTGTATTTCTCAACCAGCAGGGTGTCGCCCGCACGGCAGTAGGCGTCCAGTGTCATCTGGGTTGCGTGTTGTGCGCCCGAGCTGAACAGCAGGCGGTCCGCTTGCAGGTTTACACCTTGTGATTGCAGCCAGTTTGCCAGCACTTCGCGATGTTGTGCGATCCCCTCCGGTAGTTGATAGAGCATCAGCTGATTGAGGGTGGCAGGATTTGCAGAGAGCTTCTGCATCGCCCGGTCGAGCATCTCGGCGCGATCCAGTGAGGGCGGGACGTTATAGCCGAAGTGACACTCCAGCTGCGTGGAGTCGGCGCTGTCGAAACTCCAGTGGTTGACCTCACGCGGGCAGACGTAGGTGCCGGCCCCAACACGGGCTTCGACCAGACCGCGCCGTTCCGCCTCGGCATAAGCGCGGGTGATGGTACCGACGGTGACGCCCAGCTGATCCGCCAGCGCGCGGTGGGTGGGCAGGCGTTCGTTGGCGGCCAGACTGCCGTTTTCGATCAGCGTATTGAGCTGATCGGCGATCTGTTTGTAACGCGGTCCGCCATCGTCCGATAGCGCAACTGTGAGTATTGTCATGGTGACAATAAAACCTTTGTCATCATAAAACTTGTCTGTTAGCGTTGATTGTACCCCCTAAATGTAACAATCAACGAGTTCTTAAAGGTTATCTCAATAATTGTATCGATACAATTTGTTTGTGTGATCACAATTGCTGATGTGAGATAGCGCTTTAGGAATATCGCTAACGACAGGAGATATTCCAGTGGATTTACAACTGATGCTGTCGGTTGCGATGTTCGCAATCGTAACATCGGGCACACCCGGCCCCAACAACGTAATGCTGACCGCCTCTGGCGCCAATTTCGGATACTGGCGCACAGTACCGCATATGATCGGTATTGTGCTGGGTATTCTGGTGATGAATCTGCTGGTGGCCGCCGGTCTGGGGGTGATCTTTGAGCAGTACCCGCCGGTGCAGGAGGTGCTGAAAGTACTGGCAAGCGCCTATCTGGTCTATCTGGCGTGGAAGATCGCCACGGCGAAATCCTCCCGTATCGACGGTGAAAGCGATGCGCGACCGATGAGTGTGCTGGGCGGGGCGTTGTTCCAGTTTCTTAATCCCAAAGCCTGGGTGATGGTGATCACCGGTATCGGTTCCTTTACTCTGAGTGGCGACAGCTACTGGGCATCGGTGCTGGTGATCGCAGTGATCTTTATGCTGATGGGTTTTCCCTGCATCAGTATGTGGGCGGCGTTTGGCACCGTGGTGGGGCGTTTGCTCTCATCGCCCAACGCATGGCGCTGGTTCAACGTAGTGATGGGATTGATGACCGCAGGTTGTTTGGTATTTATCTGGTAGCCAATAAAAGCCCGACTCATTAGGTGGTCGGGCTTTTGTGTGAGCGGTTTGAACTGGGCTGCTAATTACAGTTACCTGGGCCTGGGTCAGGCAGAATTGGCAGGACAACCGCATCCATCGCATGAATGACGCCGTTATCGGCTTCGACATTCAGAGCGCCAGGAATCAGGTTGGAGGTTCGACCCAGGTTATCGGTCAGTACCGCAGAGTCCTGCATCAGGAATCCACCGGACAACATACGGATACGGTCAGAGTCGAGTACATCGGCTGCGTAACGACGGCCCGGAGCGACATGGTAAAGCAGAACGGCGTTAACAACAGCCGGGTCCAGATCACCCAGGCTGCAATAACCCAGGGTCAAAACGGTATCCGCCAGATCATTAAATGCGTCATCGGTCGGCGCAAAGACGGTGTATTGCCCCTTGCCGTCCAGTGCTGCGAGGATGTCCTCACGGCCGGGCACATCTTCGGTCAGCAGAGCGATCAGCGTATCGAAGCTGCCGGTAAACGGGTCTGTTGCATTAACTTCTAGAGCGACGTCTACAAGACTTTTGGTGTCTTTTGGCCCCATATGATCATCTGCAGCTGCAGTAAAAGGAAGTGATAAAGCGGCGGTGGCAACGAGGGCACAAATTGATTTTTTCACGGTGTTACTCCCAATTTAGCGAGTCATTCCCGCTTAGCGGGGTTTATTTAACAGTCCCTTTCCAAAGTGTCCTGAGAATTACCGGTGTTTACGTGGCTAAAAAATGATCAGATCATCGGTTTTCTTAAAAATGTTGAAAAATGTTTTCGCTTTGCATAGCGGACTAGTTCGGAAGGTATCTCTCTGTAATATCTGAACGGCATAGCTGCTATGCGTGAGATGACCCTGCACAGGCTATGTTGAGTGAGCGGTTAACGCAGTAACAGGGAGAAGTGTTCTGGCGTTCAAAAATTGGTCTAAGCTGAGTGTACTCGTGTTTATGACATGGAGGTTACCGATGGGCCGGGAACAACCGCTCTACCATCCCAACAAAGTGGATGAATACGTAAACCATCTGGCTTTGTTTGGTCACCGTCATGTGCTGATGGCTTCCGAGGATATCTACAACAATCTTGGAGCGTTGCTGCTGAAGAAAGGCACCCGGATCAACACCCATACAGCGGCTCTGCTGCATAAACATCATCTCAATAAACCGTTGGACGACCTGATCCGTATCTCAGAGCGGCTTACGAATGCTGCCTTGTTGGATGCGACCCGGACGATGTTAAATCGATACCCGGATCTGAAGCAGATACATGAGTCTCATGATTTTGAGGGACGCCTGATCCAGCTATACAAGTTTCGCGCGCTACCGTTACCGGTGCAGCAGAAACTCACCGTGATGTCCGAAAATCTACCCGAGTCTTTTGAACGCTCACTCTTCTGTGCTTGGCTGGCGCCACTTATCGCAACCAAAATGGAGCTGAGCCCCGCAGAGGTTTATAACGCGTTTCTTGTCGGTCTGTTACACGATCTGGGGCTGGTGCATCTACCCCTCGAGACTGTCACCAAAACCCGCAATTATGAACCTAAAGAGTGGCAGTTGATGTGCTGCCATGTGGTCGTAGGCGGTCTGATTCTTAAACAGCAGGGTTTTGAGAAGCCGGTATTGCTGGCGGTGCAGAATCACCATGAGTACTGCGATGGAAAGGGGTATCCCGCTCGCAGAATTAAGACGCAACTGGAACCTTTAAGTCAGATTATCGCGCTCTGTGACCTGTTATATGGGATGCGGGCACGGCAGTTTGAGCCTGCAGGTAAGAACCTGGCGGATGCGTTGCCTTTTCTGTTGATCAACAATCAAACCTTCTTCAGTGATACCCATGCGGCGATTGTCGATACGCTTAAATCATGCGGCTTGAATCCGACAGGGGCAGACGTTAACGAGAGTTATCAAAAAATTCCTCAGCAACTGCTGCATGGCGGCCGGCAATTAACGACCTTACTGAAGTTATTGCACTCGTTACTGTCTCTTCCGGATCGGTCGGGTGCAGTGGTGCTGGAGAGTCTGCATCAGCAGGCTTATGCCAGTATTCATGCCTCTGGATTGGGCAGTGAAGAGTTAGAGGGCTGGTTGAATGCGCTGACCGCCGAGGAAGCTAAAGAGGCGGCACTGGAGCTGCAGGAGTTAAAAGGCTTTTTGGACGGTGCCCACTGGATCTTTAAGCGGGCCTGTCGACTGTTACCGCTGCTGGCTTCTACCGCCAGATCTGATGCGGATGCACAGCGGTTGCTCGAAGTTTATAAGCAGATTGAGTTGGCACGCAGCCAGTGGGAATCGAACTGGGGTTGAGAAGAGAGGGTAGATGAAGGCTCAGCTCTGAAGCATGAGCCTGCATGGTCAGGTGTACGTCAGATCAGCTTTACCAGCAAATTGGCGGCGATCTCGGCATAACCTGCCGTATTGCGAATCGCTTCCGCTTTCTCCTGATTAGATTTGCTAGCGTCGTCCACCACCTTCATCAACTCGGCCAGTTTGGCTTTATCGACCTCGCCCGGCACGAGTTCTTCGATCTCTTTGACGGTTAGTTTGGTATGGCTGGAGAGTTTCTCAGAGAATGTCTCCATTGCATCGTTTGCCGCATCATCGATGATGTTATCCCAGTAGTCAGACATCCTTTTATCCCTCCTGTTTGTTCAGCAGTTTTTCGATTTTAGCGAGTAGGTTGCCCGCTTTTTCCGCGTTTGGTCCAAGCTTTTCGGTGAGGTAGGCATTCAGTTGCGCATCGATCTTCATCAGATCGACCTTGCCGTTCGAGAGCCTGTTAATGGTGGCGTAACCTTCGTTTTTGGCTTTATCAACGTCCACGGCTGATTGCAGCAGGGCGGTTACGGAGTTGTTGGCGTTGAGTAACAGGTTGTAGTTATTCTGCAGCTTCTCGACCACCAAGGCCTTGGCTTTATCCAGATCGGCTTTGGTTTCGTTGGATCGGTCGCGGAAAGCGAAGATCTTGTCTTTTATCCGGTTCAGCGCTTTTTTATCGAGCGGTGGGGCCGATGGGTTTTGTGTCGCGGCGGCGATTTTGGCGAAGAATGTATCCATCGCTTGCTGTTCGTATTCGTCCACCTGTTGCTTCTTGATCTCAAACAGCTGGCTCACAAAACGGATATTGGAGGCGTGGATCTCCGTAATGCCGTTGGACACCTCCTGGTTGAGGGTGACCGATTCCTGAGGAAGCTTGGCGCACCCGGCCATAATCAGCAGTGTCATCAATGACAGAAGGTATTTCAGCTTTTGGGCGAGCGTTCTGGTATTCATCCCTTACTCCTTTCGATTCAGTTCCTTTCTGTTCCTTGGGTATTGCAGTGGCCGGAGCTCAACAAATCGGAGCAGCCTCTGCAGCAATTCGACTTTGTTAACTGGAGGGCCGAAAGCTCGCCATACCGAAATAGGTGGCGACGATGGTGGCTAGGAAACCGTTGATCCAGATGATCAGGCCTTCGACATGCTGGAGGTTTGTCATTACGTTGACGCACTGTCCTTTGTCAGCGCCGGTGGCCGTGCTGCAATCAAAGAATGATGCGATCGCAAGAAAGGCAAAGAATGCGAGCATCGCACCCAGGGATATGTACGCCATACGCCGACGGTTACGGAACCGGTTGACCGCGTAGTTAAGCAACCATTGGCGGGTCTGGTCATCGATCTGATCATCTTTGGCGATCGCGACTAACTGATTAAGTGGATCACGCGCCACCTGAGATGATGTTCCGAATCCAGGCAGTTTGGGGAGGTAACCCTGAGACTGGGTTTGGGAGTTATCGCTCTGTTCGGTATTGGCCTGAGCGTTTTTATCGTTGTTGTCACCCATGTTCTTCATTCCTTTGTTCATACGAATGTGGGTTAGGGCACAGACAAAGGCGGAGAAGGGCGGTTTGGGAGGGGAAAACACGGTATGGCAGTTTTTCTCATCCCTGAAAAAATCCGACTGAGCAGTGCTTTTTATCGCTAACGCTTCGACCGGATTGCAGCTCCGATGCGAGAGCGATCTTCAATTTCTAACATGATCATTCTGAAATGACTAGTACGAAATATATACAGCAGGTGCAGCACAGATTGGTTGTTCAGTGATCAGCCCTTTGGGGTTATAGCATCTGGATCTGGCATGAAAGAGGGTGTGTTTCAGTAAAAACCTATGAAAACAGTCAATTTCTTTCTGTTTTAGCTTGCACTTATTTGGTGCACGGCTAGCTTTAATGCAGCTGTAGTTTTTTCAGTGATGTGTGTTTATCCAACAGGGAGGTTGTTTATGTTTCGAGCGTTTAAGATCCGTCAGAAGTTGTTGTTTGCTCTGCTGCTGATGGGGATGTTGCCTCTGTTGCTAGTGATGGGTATCAGTAACAGCACCGGATCAGCTGCACTGGAAAAGCAAACCTATCAGCACCTCACCAGTATCCGCGAGATTAAGAAACGTCTATTGCAGGATTACTTTAACGAGCGTTTCAGCGATCTTGCCGTTCTGGCATCAATAGCCGACCACCTGCAGCTGCACAACGGAACCCAAGCGCTGGACAAGGTAGATAAAGACGCGCATGCCTTCTACACCCAGTTTAAGGAGCAGGGTGGCTATTACGATCTTTTCCTGATCGACGCCAGCGGTCATATTTTCTATACCATCGAACGTGAGGCGGATTATCAAACCGGTCTGAATGACGGTCCTTACGCAGATTCCAATCTGGGTGGGCTGTTTCGAAAGGTTACTGCAAGTAAGAGTGCCGAGATTGTCGACTTCGCGCCTTACGCACCCTCCAGTGATGCGCCTGCTGCGTTTATCGCCAAACCGATTCTGGACAAGAAGGGTGATATCAAACTGATCGTTGCGCTGCAGCTCTCTATCGATCATCTCAATCAGGTGATGACCGCACGTGCAGGCCAGGGAGAGACGGGTGAAACCTACCTGGTGGGGCCGGATCGTCTGATGCGCTCCGATTCCTATCTGGATCCGGTGAATCGCAGTGTGTTGTCTTCCTTCGGTAATCCGTCATTGGGCAGCGTTGATACAGTGGCATCCAATGCTGCGCTTGCGGGCGGCAGCGACACTCAGGTGATCATCGATTACAACGGTAATCCGGTGCTTTCTTCGTACACGCCGTTCAGGGTGAAAGATATTACCTGGGCACTGCTCTCTGAGATTGACGAAGCGGAAGCGATGGCACCGGTGGCGGCATTGAATATGCGTTTTGCTGTGATCGTATCGGTTTCGTTGCTGCTGATTGGGGCGGTGGCCTATTTTATGGCTCGTTCGTTGACCCAGCCGCTGAACGAGATGACAGCTTATATCAACTCCCTGGTAGAGGGGCGGGGTGACCTGCGGCAGAAGCTGGCGGTGAGGACTAACGATGAGATCGCCGAACTTGAGCGCCGGTTTAACGTATTTCTCGATAAATTTACCGATATCATCCGAAGTGTTTCTACCTCTACGCGTGTAATCGGTGACGCTACAACCGGTATGTCGAACACGCTGGACCGGACCAATGAAGGGGTGAACCTGCAACACGAAGATACCCGCCTGGCGACGGCGGCGATCGAGGAGCTGAACTCCTCGGTGCAATATGTGGCGAGCAGTGCAGCTGAAGCATTGGAAGCAACGCAGAACGCCTATAAAGAGATCAACGACGGCATGGCGGTCACCGAGAAAACGGTGGATGTGATCGAAAGTCTGTCGCACGAGGTCTCCCAGGCCGCCGATGTAATTGAGAAACTGAACGATCAGAGTAAATCGATCAGCACGGTGCTTGAGGTGATTCATGGTATCGCCGAGCAGACCAATCTGCTGGCGCTGAATGCGGCGATCGAAGCGGCGCGTGCGGGTGACGCCGGTCGTGGATTCTCTGTGGTAGCGGATGAGGTGCGAAATCTTGCCGCACGTACCCAGAGTTCGACGCAGGAGATCCAGCAGATCATCGAAGGTTTGCAGCAGCAGGCGCGACACTCGGTAACCGTGATGAATGCAGGCAAACTCAGCGCCGATAAAGGTGTGGATCACGTCAAACATACTGGTGAATACTTCGAGCGGATCACCAACGCGATGCGTGTACTCGCGGAGCAGAATAGTCATATCGCCGATGCGTCAGAGCGTCAGGCTGACTTTGCGGAAGGAATCCATCAGCACATCAAACATATGGATCAGGTCGCCGATAATACCGCCAGCGGTACGCTAGAAACCCGACGTCACGGTGAGCAGTTAGCCCAGCTGTGCCATCAGCTTGAATCGTTGGTAAACAAGTTTCAGGTGAAGATGGAGGAATCCACTGCGGTAACGGTGGATGTTAAACCGCAGGGTGATAAGCGAGTTTAACCATATCGTTGGACATGGAGTGTTGGAGTCCGTCACCAGCTGACACCGTTCATGTAGGTTGGCCAATGCGCAGCATTGCCCAACTATCGGTCTTTGGTGAATTATCTTACTTCTGATGTGTCACCTGTTGGGCATCGCCTGGGGCGATGAACAACCTACAAGCAACCTCTTGGCTTGGGAATGTGATGTTAGGAGTCGCTGGCGCTTGTCGCCAACCTACTTGTCTGGTAGGTTGGCGACGAGCGAAGCGACTCCCAACAGAATTACCCAACAACCTCTGCGATAATCTCCCCGATCAGCTGGCAATCATCTTCGCTGAAGGTGAGCGGAATGCGCATATCCAGCAGGGTGGAGAGGATCTTCTCCGTCTTCGGTAGCTGCGGCATCGCTTCGATATATTTCCAGCTGTCGTAACGGCTGGTGTAATCGCGCGGTACGTTGTCGCCAAACCATTTCAGGATCACGCCGCGCTCTCCGCACTGCTTTACCACCGCCTGAATCTGCTCGGTGCTGAAGCCGGGCAGGGAGAACTGGATGGAGCTGGCGACATAACCCTCTTTCTCCGGGCGTGCCGGGATATGGATCTTTTCGCTGCGGTTAAAGATCGTTTCCAGAATCCGGTACCGTGCATTCCAGCGTTCACACTGAGCATCCAGATCCGCCAACTGCGGGCGCAGGATGGCGGCGCGCAGGTTGTCCATGCGTCCGCTGTAGTTTGGCGTTTCATAACGGATCTGCTCAAACACCTCCGCCGGTGGCGCCGCAAAGTGGCGCTCGAACAGCATGTAGGAGCCGGAGTGCATGATCGCCCGCGCCATCACGTCGGAGTGGCGGGTGGTGAGGAAACCGCCTTCGCCGGAGTTGATGTGTTTGTAGGTCTGCATACTGAAGCAGGCTACGTCGCCGAAGGTGCCGCTCTTCTGACCATTCCAGGTGGCACCCATGGTGTGGGCGCAGTCTTCGATCAGGAACAGGCCGTAACGTTTGCAGATTGCCATTACCCGATCCATGTCTGCTAGATGGCCGCGCATATGGGAGAGCATGAAATACTTCGCGCCGCTCTCTGCTGCTTTCTGCTCCAGATCGTCCAGATCGATGCAGTAGTCCTCCGCCACATCGACCAGCACAGGAACCGCACCGCTGTTGTGGATCGCGCCCGGTACCGGTGCCAGGGTGAAGGCATTGCAGAGCACTTTGTCGCCCGCTTTTACGCCTGCTGCGCGCATAGCGATATGCAGGGCGTAACCGCCGGAGGAGCAGGCGAGGGCGTAGGGTACGCCTTGGTATTCGGCGAACTCCAACTCCAGCAGGTCTGTTTCGCTCTTCTCATCCGGCAGGGTGTTGTAGCGGTGCAAACGCCCGCTGCGCATCACGTCAATCGCCGCTTCGATGCCTGCTTCCGGGATCGATTCCTGCTGAGTAAAGGATTTAGTGAACTGTTTCATCGTCTGCCGCCCTCAGTCGTAACGCTTCTGGTCGTATACGTAGAAATCCCACTCCTGATCCGGGAAGTACTTGCGCAGACGCCAGTCGCAGGCGCGGGCGTGACCTTCCATCCCTTCGGCGCGGGAGATACGCGAACCCGCTGCACTGAACTGCAGGTTGGCCTCTTTGCTGATCGCCTGATAGGTGAGGATCTTCAGGAACTTGTGTACGTTCAGACCGCCGCTGTAACGGGCCACCCGTTTGGTCGGCAGGATATGGTTGGTGCCGGAGCATTTGTCGCCGTGGGTGACCGTTGCGCCTTCCCCCAAGAACAGGGAGCCGTAGTTACGCAGATTGTCGCGCCACCAGTCCAGATCTTCGGCGATCACCTGCAGGTGCTCGGAAGCGTACTGGTCGCTAACCTGTACACACTCCTCGCGAGTTTCGCAGAAGATGATCTCTCCGTGGTTGTCCCATGCGGACTGCACCACCTCCTGATTGGGCATGTCGGCGGCGACTTTCGGCATCAGTTCGGCCACTTTCTCGCCCACGTTGCGGCTGGTGGTGAAGAGCCAGACCGGGGAGTCGTAACCGTGCTCTGCCTGAGAAACCAGATCGACCGCGATGGTCATCGGGTCCGCTGTTTCGTCGGCAATGATGGCGGATTCGGTTGGACCGGCGAAGACATCGATACCCACCTCGCCGAACAGCAGGCGTTTGGCTTCGGCCACGTAACCGTTACCCGGACCCACCAGAATGTCCGCCGCTACGCCGGTAAACAGGCCTTTCGCCATGGTGGCGACTGCATGCACACCGCCCATCTCCAGAATGATGTCGGCACCGGCCAGATCCATTGCGTAGACAATCGCCGGGTGGATGCTGCCATCTTTGGGTGGGGAGCAGGCGACAATGGTTTCTACACCCGCAACCTTAGCGGTGGCGATGCTCATCAATGCCGAAGCAGCGTGGGAGTAGCGGCCGCCGGGTACGTAACAACCGGCGCAGTTTACAGGAATCACCTTCTGGCCCAGCTTCACACCCGGCGCTGACTCGATCTCAAACTCGGTCAGGCTGCCGCGCTGCGCTTCGGCGAAGGTTTTCACCTGCTGATAAGCGAACTGGATATCCTCTTTCACCTGATCCGGGACCTGCGCAATCAATTCGGCGCGTTTTGCGTTGGAGAGGATAAAGTCGCCCTGCCAGTTATCGAACTGGGCGGCGTATTCGCGCACGGCACTTTCGCCATCCTGTTCGATACGGGCCAGCATCTGTTTCACCGTTTGCTGGATGCGTTCGTCGTTTTCCGCCACCGGTGCGGTGGACTTCTTCAGGTATTCCATCGGCAGGTTCCCATTTCTTATTCTTAAAAGCTTCTTATTCTTAAAAGGTTCTTATTCTTGATCGATTTCTAAAACTGGTACTTTGGTCGCGGCAGACCTTACCGCCGCTCACCTGTGATGCTTCCATACTAGGAGGCGCCCGCTGAAACTGACCAATGCTATTTTTAAAGTGGCCGGTTACTTTTCGGCATGGGGCCCGGAACGACCCGTATTCAGGCGATTGAAAGGGCAGGTGGATGGAACTTAAGTGGTTAAAAGACTTCGTGGCATTGGTGGAGCAGGGCAGCTTTTCAAAAGCAGCTGAATCCCGTTTTGTCACCCAACCGGCGTTCAGCCGTCGTATCCGTTCGCTGGAGAACTGGTTGGGGGTGAGTCTGGTCGACCGTGATAAATACCCGACTTCTCTGACTCCCGCAGGCGAAGCCTTCGCCGAACATGCCCGTCAGCTGATCAGTCAGACCTATGCGGTGCGTAATCAGATGCGCACTATTCAGGCGGCGCGGGAGCAACTGTTGATCGTCGCTCAGCACGCATTGGCGGTCTCCTTTTTTCCGCCCTGGATGAAAACGCTGGAAGCACTGACCAACGGCGCGCTGGTGAAGGTGGAATCCGGCAACCTGCACGACAACGTGGAAGCCTTTCTCTCCGGTAACGGGGATTTCCTGCTCTGTTACGCCTCCGAGGATATCTTCAGCCAGCTGTTGCGCGACGATGTGGAGAGCCTGCAGGTGGGGGTGGACGAGCTAGTGCCGGTCTCAGCTATCGATGCCGATGGCAAGCCTTTGCACAGCGTTGTGGAGGGCGAACCCCTGAAACTGCTGGGCCATCCTGCGGAATCTTTCTTTGGGCGTTTGCTGGCGCGTGAGTGTCTACCTCACCTGCCACCGGAGCTGGACGTGCATCTGGCGTGTGAAAATGCGCTGTCCGAAGCGTTGAAGGCACTGGTGCTGAACGGTTATGGTATGGCCTGGTTGCCAAAAAGCCTGATTACCCGAGAGCTGGAAAGCGGTCAGCTGGTCCGGCTAGAGGAGCCGTTACGCAGTCTGGATCTGAGTATCCGTCTCTACCGCTTACACCAGCCCGCTGGTGGCGCAGCAGACCAGTTCTGGACCTACCTGCAGGAACTCTATAACACAGGTAATGCAAACAGCGTTGCCTGATCCAATTTCATCCTCATGCCGAAAAGTAACCGATGCTAACCAAAACAGCATTGGAGCCCCGCCAGATCTCGTGAATATACTCAGCTGCATAGAGTTTTAATGCCGTAACACAGGCGCCTTTCATCGATACAGGCGCAATGAGGTTTGAGTATGCAAGAGAATCTGGAAATTCTAAGCCGCGCAATCAACGAATGGATGCCGGAGGGGCGCCCCGTGGTGCAGGCACCGCCCGCCGCCGAGCTGGAGCAGATGCTGGACCTGAAACTGTCCGATGAAGGTTCAGGACGAGGCACGCTGGAAGCGGCGATTCAGTCCTATCTGCATTTTAATCCCGATGTCTCTCAGGCCGAATTCTACAAGCTGCTCTATTCCGGCCAGAACAAATACGCGTTGCTGGGTGACTGGATCACCAGCCTGAGCAACGCCACCATGCACACCTATCAGGTGGGGCCGGTGGCCACGCTGATGGAGCTGGAACTGATCCGGCAGTGGAACAAACTGGTGGGTTTTGGCGACAAAGGCGAGGGTGTGATGGTGGCAGGCGGCAGTCAGGCCAACCTGATCGGCATGATGCTGGCACGTCACCACGCCTGTCCGGAATACAAAACCAAAGGTGCTCAGGGTAAAACGCTGGTGGCGTATGTCTCCGATCAGGCGCATTACTCCGGCCAAAAAGCGGCGAACGTGCTGGGAATCGGTACTGATAATCTGATCGCGGTCGCCACTGATGATGCCGGACGGATGCGGCCCGATGCGTTGGCCGCCGAGATTGAAAAGAGTAAAGCTCAAGGTCACACTCCGTTCTTCATCGGACTGACGGCGGGTACCACGGTGACCGGTGCCTACGACCCGGTTGCCGCCTGTAGTGAGATCGCCAAAACCCACGGCATCTGGTTACACATCGACGGCGCTTGGGGCGGACCTATCCTGTTCTCAGAGCAGCATCGTCATCTGTTGGCTGACAGCCATCTGGCCGATTCCTTCGCTTGGGATGCGCACAAGCTGATGAACGTGCCGATCACCGCTGCGGTGATTCTGGTGAAACATCCGGGGGCGCTGAAAGCCTGCTGCTCCGGTGGCGGCGGTGATTACCTCTTCCATGCCGATGAAAACGCCGACTACAACCTGGGTGAGCGCTCCATTCAGTGCGGACGTCGTGCGGACGCCCTAAAGGTATGGCTGAGCTGGAAAGCGGCGGGTAACAACGGCTTCGCTGAGAAGATCGATTTCCTGCAAAGCATCAAGGCGGATTGTGTCGCTCAGATCGAAGAGCGCGATGGCTTGGAGATGCTGGCGCCGGCCAACTACCTCAACGTATTGTTCCGCTACAAACCGGACAATATCGACGACGAACAGGCGCTGCGTAAGCTGAATATCGAGATCTGCAAAACCATGATGCGCTCCGGCGGGCCCTACGTGGATTACGCGCAGTACAAGGGGCGTACCGGTATCCGTCTGATTCTGGCGAATACCGAAGTTACCCATGATCATCTGGAGCGCCTGTTGGATAAGGTGCAGCGTATCGGTATGGAACTATCGGAGTAAGCTCGTTATTCAGATAATTGCGGAGCGGGTTAGGGATACTAAACCGCTTCCGTAAAGTGCTCTCTCTGCTTAGTCTTGCGGCGGAATCAGCACAAACTTACCGACATGTGTCTTCAGCAGGAATTCCTGCTGTGCTTCGGCGATGCCGGATAGGGGGAAGGTCTTGGCCAGTAACGGACGGATCTCTCCCTGTTCGATATAGCGGATCAGGTTAGGGAATACCGGTTCCTCCCAGGCGGTTGTGCCGATCAGGGTGATATCCTTCAGGTACATATCCCGCATATCCAGTTCAACAATCGGCCCGGCGATGGCGCCGGAAGAGACAAAACGCCCGCCCCGTTTCAGCAGCTTAAGCATGGTCGGAAAGCCATTACCCGCTACATTGTCGACCACCAGATCCACTGACTGCTCACCCAGTACTTCAAGCAGATTGGTGTCTCGTCCCAGCACCTGGTCAGCGCCAATTCCGGCTACCGCTTGCTGTTTATCTTCGCCCGCAATGGCGATCACCCGCGCGCCGCGCCGTTTCGCCAGCTGGACCGTTGCCGAACCCACACCGCCGGATGCTCCGGTGATCAAGACCGTTTCACCCGCCTTGAGGACAGCGCGATGAAGCATGTTTTCAGAGGTGCCGTAGGCGCAGGGGATGGTACCCAGTTCTGCATCGCTCCAGTCGCAATTGACCGGGAACACCTCACCGGCAGGGGCTTTCAGGTACTGGGCGAAAGCGCCATCGATATCCGAACCCAGCCAGACACAATCCAGCAAATCGAAATCGGATTCGCGCATACAGGCGCGGACCAACACCCGTTTACCCAGCAGCGAGCTATCGACACCATCGGCAGCGGAGATAACTTCACCACAACAATCAGTTCCCTGAATAAAAGGGAAGGGGGTGGGTTTGTTCCAGCCGCCATCCTCTGTCTGTTGCTCGTCAGGTTGTGAATCTGAGGTGGAGTTGGTGGAGTCTGTTACGGAGGCCGAGTACCAGCCCAACCGGGTGTTGACCTCCGTATTGTTGATCCCCGCTGCCAGTACTTTGATCAGCACCTCGCCTGGTCCGATCACAGGCATCGGAACCTCTTTGTAGACCAGTTTGTCGTAGCCACCGTTGCCGGTTGTTACGACCGCTTTCATTGAACGGGGTGCCATAGCTTTTGGGTTCCTTTGGATTCTTTGGGATTGAGATCTGCTTTGTCTATTTTCTCCGGTCAGAGCTCTCTCTGTCCTGGATTGTGAGCGGATTAGATTATCCCCTCGATCTCCATACTTTCATGCCCGTGCAGATCGACGTACTCCATGAAGGTACGGGCGACGATCGACATCTGTTTCTCCTTCAGGCTCGCCAGATACCACTTGGTCATTATCGGCAGGTCGGTGACATTGAGCTTAACCAGTCCGTGGCTGCCTTCGAAGGCTAGGGTATGGCTGGAGAGGATTGATACCCCCAGTCCGGACATCACCGCATGTTTAATCGCTTCGTTACTTTCGATGGTCATACGCACGTTCGGTTCGATCTCAAGGCTGTCGAAGTGGCGTTCGATGGCATGACGGGTACCGGAGCCAGCTTCACGCATCAGGAAGGGTTCTTCACAGAAGGTTTGCAGCGGTATGTTGTCACGACCAGCCAGTGGATGATCGGTCTTGGCGATCGCTACCAGTGGATTGGGTAGGAATTCGTGCAGATCCAGATCACGGTTTTTGGGAGGATGACTGAACACGTAGAAGTCATCTTCACCTGTAGCCATCCGGTCGATGATCTGCTGGCGGTTACCGACCTTAAATTCAACGTCGATATCGGGGTAGTGATTCAGGAAGTCACCCAAGAGGTGAGGGATGAAATACTTGGAGGTGGTGACCACCGCCAGACGAAGCGTACCGGCACGCAGGCCCTGCAGGTTGGCGAGGTTCATATCCAGACGTTCGAAACAGTCCAGTACCTCGCGTGCGGTTTTAACCACTTCCAGCCCCGCTTGCGTGAAGATCAGTTTACGGCCGATCTGGTCGTAGAGCGGTGCGTTTATGGCGTCGGCCAGCTTTTTCAACTGCATCGATACCGTTGGCTGGGTAAGAAACAGCTGCTTTGACGCGGCCGTTACGGAGCCAGTCTGATACACCGCCAGCAGTATTTCTAATTGTCTTAACGTGCCTATGCGGGCCTGAAGTCGTGACATGACAGAATCAAAGCATAGATAAACATCTATGTAGTTTATAGCCAATATCGATTTTTATCTATCTTATAGGGTCTGCATAATTGCCTACAACTTAGGTCTAAAACGGATTATGTAGAAGGAGATCCGCCCATGAAAGATAAGTCGCTCTGGTTCGAAGTGATCGCTATTGTTATGTTGCTGACCAACGGTCTGGCACTGGTTTCAGTTAACCTGCCTGGCTGGGGATTGGTAGGCATCGCTGGGTTGCTGGCGGTCATCTCCATTACCCTGCGTATCGTTAACGAAAAGAAAGTTCCGGTTCCTGTAGCCGCAAAGGCCGTCTGAAAGGGAGTGGATCATGCATCTTGATGTCGTAGCTGCATTCTTTCTGATGGGCGTTTTCGCACAGGTGATCAAAGCGCCCGTGCGGATGCCCGAAGGGCTGTATCAGAGTCTGACGATCTTTCTTTTGATCGCCATCGGCCTGAAAGGGGGCATTGCGCTGGAGCAACACGGCAGTGTTGAACTGCTCTATCAATCCCTGCTGATCATCGGTTTCGGGGCGTTTTTGCCACTGATCGCGTTTCCTCTCTTGCTCAAAGTGGGTGGTCTATCCCGCGTAGATTCGGCTTCAGTCGCTGCTCATTACGGGTCAGTCAGTATCGCCACCTTTGCGGTCGCTCTGGCGGTGCTTGAGGCACAGGAGATCGCATATGAGCCTTATTTCCCACTGTTTGTTGCCTTGCTTGAGGTGCCTGCGATTGCGGTCGGCCTGTGGTTGGCGCGTAGTGGTGGCCAGACGCTGGATCTGAAAAAGGTGTTGCATGAGATCTTCTTTAACCAGGGTGTTTTACTACTGGTTGGCGCGTTGCTGATCGGCTGGTGGGCAGGTGAGCGTAGCGAAAAGCTGATGCCATTCTTCGGTAATATGTTCCACGGTGTGCTGGCTCTGTTCCTGCTGGAGATGGGACGGGTAGCCGCTTCCCGATTGTCGCTATTGCGGGAGTACGGTTCATTTATCGCCAGTTTCGGTGTGGTCATGCCGCTGATCGGGGCATCCCTCGGTACGCTGTGTGCAATGGTGCTGGATCTGTCTGTTGGTGGGATTATTCTGTTGGCCACGCTTGGGGCGAGTGCGTCGTATATCGCAGTACCAGCAGCAATGTCGGTAGCGTTGCCGACAGCCAACCAGAGTGTACCGATTACCGCATCGTTGACGGTAACTTTCCCGTTTAATGTATTGGTAGGAATCCCTCTCTACAGTGCGTTGATACTTGAATTTTTCGCCTAAATCCCAAATAGTTGGCGCTACGCACTTTGGTAGTAAACACAAAGTCGTAGGTGTCAGGGGGCAAACAATGCCGATTTTTTGGACCTTGGATACACCAGTCGGAACAGGTAAGGTATTAAATCTATTACACGAAACTTGAGATCGGTCAGCTTTTTTGTTGCCTTTTTCTGTCATCTTTAATGTGCCAGAATGGCGAATCTGAGATAACAGATAGGGTTATTGCACTCTTATAACTGGTGTCTGGATATAAGATTGTGAGATCATCCAAGCCTTGTGTTAGAAAGCAGATAACGGTTTAGAGTCAAAGGCTTATACGTGAATTAAAACGCGTGTGGGGGTAAGTCGAAGACTCTGCTGGATGCCCATGTGCCGGTTTTTGCCGGTCGTCAGATATGTCTGTGAGCGAGGTCTTGAAGGCTGCGCAGCAGACAGATGACTGCATGGGAAATATCGACGTACAGGACCACGCGAACCTCGTTTATAGGGGTATTCGCTCATTTTCCTTGTTGATGTGACGGGGTTTAATTAATAGCCCCGATTTTTAGTCGGTTGCAGTGCGACGTTACAAAGCTGGTACCAATTGCTAACCATCAAAGGTAGTAATCCAGATCTCTGTATGCGCTGCAGCTGGAGTATTAAATGAAGTCGAAAAGGAAGTTGAGGTTTAAGCGGAGAATGAAAAAACGGATGAAAGGAAAGGTACATATAGCCCCCTGGGAAAAAGCGTTTGATAGTGTGCTCTCTCCATTTGAAGAGTTTATACACCGTCAGACCACTAGTGGTGTGTTGTTGATGCTTTGTGCTGTAGTGGCACTTTTGATCGCCAACAGTGCTTTCGCTGAGGAGTATCACCACTTCCTGCAATCCTATCTGACGGTAGGATTGGAAAACTTCCAACTATCCAAATCTCTTCACCACTGGATCAATGATGGCCTGATGGCGATCTTCTTCCTGGTTGTAGGCCTGGAACTTAAACGAGAACTGTTGGTTGGGGAACTTGCCAACTTTAAACAGGCTATTTTGCCGATTATCGCAGCTGTTGGTGGCATGTTGGTGCCTGCACTGATCTATGTGATGATCAACCCTGAAGGTCATGCCCTGAAGGGCTGGGGTATCCCAATGGCGACCGATATCGCCTTTGCACTGGGTGCACTTGCGTTGCTGGGTAACCGGATTCCTCAGAGTCTGCTGATGTTCCTGGTAGCGCTGGCGATCGTGGACGATCTGGGTGCCGTAATGGTCATCGCATTGTTCTACACTGAACAGCTCAACTACGTTGCTCTGATGCTTGCGGGTATCTTTGTTTTCGTACTGATCTGTCTCAACCTGGGTGGTGTGCGCCGATTGCAGCCCTACCTACTGGTGGGTGTACTGTTGTGGATCGCGATGCTGAAGAGTGGTGTTCATGCCACCTTGGCCGGTGTACTGCTCGCATTTACCATACCGATGAAACCTAAGTACGATCCGAAGCGTTTCCTGTCGGTGATCAACCAGAGTGTCTCTCAGATCAAGGCTGTGTTTAAGCAGAACGAAAACATTCTGGTAAACGATGCGCTGCGTTCCCGTGTACGTGCCTTGGGTGACGGTGTATTCCTGGTACAGGCTCCGGCACAGGTACTGGAGAACAGACTGCATCTGCCATCCGCATACCTTGTTATCCCGATCTTCGCTTTGGCCAATGCCGGTATTCCTATCGAGTTTGCCAACCTCGGGGATGTAGTGATGAACCCGGTATCCCTGGGCATCGGTTTGGGGTTGGTTCTGGGTAAACTGATCGGTATCGCTGGCTTCACCTGGGTTGCCGTTAAGATGGGGGTGAGTTCTCTGCCGAAAGGTCTGAACTTCAACCATATTATCGGCGTAGCCTTCATGGGTGGTATTGGTTTCACCATGTCGATCTTCATCGCGGAACTGGGCTTTGCGGCCTATCCTCAGGATCTGCTGATGGCTAAAACCGGTATTCTGCTCGCCTCGCTCGTATCAGGTCTGACAGGTTTTGCCTGGCTGGTGATGATGACCAAAAACGAAGCAGCGCCGGAGCCAGAAAAGGAGGAGGCTGTGTCCGATGAAACACCGCCTGCAACACCTGAAGGTTCGGAACTGAGCGTCCAGAAGTAAGTGCCAAACGCCTACGAAAACAAACAGTTATAACCTACTGTTTAAGGCGCCAGCCGTAGTGATTTCATTACGGTTGGCGCCTCTCTCCAGAAATAGCCCTTCTCGTAGCTCCCTTTTCTTTCCCTTTTCCTTTCCCTTTTCGTGACTTTGGGCTGACTTAGTGGCTCAGATGTTCAGGGGCCCAGCTTTTCAGGAAATCCAGAAACAGATTAACCCGGTAGGGCAGGTGTTTTCTGGTGGGGTAGATAGCATAGACGCTCAGGTCTGGAAACTCCGTAATACCTTCCAATCGCATCATTTTTCCCGCATCCGCCTGTGTTTTAGTAAACAGCTCCGGAATCATCGCGATCCCCATCCCTTCACAGACCGCATGGATCATGCATTCTGTATTGGGTAGTACCAGTGCCCAGGGTTGCCGGAAGCTGACCACGCGGCCCTCATCAATCACGTTCCAGTAGTCGCCGTATTTGCTGGCACCCATATTCAGGCAATCGTGTTGCTTGAGATCGCTCAAGCTTTGGGGGCGACCTCTTGTGTGCAGATAGTCAGGGGAGGCATACAAACCGAATGAGGTGCTGCCTAGCTTAGTGGCGACCAGTGATGAATCCTCCAACTCAAACGCCAGACGGATGGAGAGGTCTATCTTGTCCTTGATCAGATCCTTTGGCGTGCTGCTGAGATCGATATCGAAACGCACATCCGGGTAGCTTGTTCTGAATTGCTTGATCGCATCGACGATAAAGGGGCTGCCGAGACCGTCCGGGGCGGTCAGCCTGATAAGGCCTTTCGGATTTGTCTGGTGCGAACTGGTAACGGATTCCTCTAGTTCGGATACCTCTGCCAGAATCCGTGTACAGCCTTCGTAATAGGTTTGTCCGCCTGGCGTTAACTCCATCCGTCGTGTGCTGCGGTTAAACAGCATAAAACCCAGCGTTTCTTCGATTGCCGCTATGCGGCGGCCCACCATGGCAGGTGTAAGGCCCACGGCTTTTGCCGCTTGGGCGAAGTTGCCTTTCTCGACTACCTCGGCAACCAACGCCATATCTCTGAGCTTATCCATTTTTTTATCCCAATCGATACTTCATATATGGGCTGAAGTTATATCCAGTCCAATTCTCAATATAGGGTATCGAAATTAAGATGGTCTCATACATTTTTCAACCTGTTACTGAGCATTTCAGTTTCGAATGAAGGAGAGATCGCGATGAGCGCAAACGTCGTTATTACAGAAGCAGAAGCGGCAAAAGCACGACACCAGGTTGCGCTACTGGGCAGTGAAACCGAACAGCAGCTCTCGTTACGTGTGCAGGAGATTGCGCCCGGAGAGGGGCCGCCACTGCACATACATCTGGATCAGGCGGAAACCTTTCACGTGATCAGCGGCATATTCCGCTTTCAGGTGGGAGATAAAGAGGTGATCGGAAAACCCGGTTTCAGCGTGTTTATCCCAAAAGGTACGCCGCACTGTTTCCTGTATGAAGGAGAACGGGAAAACGGTCAGCTGATCAGCATCCTCACACCCGGTGTGCATGACGGCTTTATTCAAAACGTACCAGAAGCACAGGCGGGCGGGGCGTCACCGGAGGTGTTGAGTGCGTTGGCTGCAACGTTCGGCGTAAAAATTCAGGGTCCGGGCCTGTCGCCTGAATCCTGATCGTTACTTATCAGACAGTTACCTATTAAGAGGAGAGTCCAGTATGAATTCCCTGATGAAAGCGGTGGCATTGTCGCTGTTGGTGGGAAGCGCAGCAGTGGTGCATGCGGCGCCTGACTTTAATCCGGCGAAACCGTCCATGACTGAGTTGAAGGCGGGTGTTTATCAGTACTCCCAGTTTTTCTATAACAGCTTGGTTGTGGTCAGCGATGACGGTGTGATTGTGACTGATCCATCCGGTGCGATGCGTGCGGCGGAGATGCGTAAACAGATCCGCAAGATCACCGATAAACCAGTGACCAAGGTGATCTACTCCCACGATCACTTTGACCACACCCGTGGTGGTCAGATCTTCAAGAAAGAGGGCGCGGAGTTTATTACCCAGAAAGGGTGTCTGGAGCTGGTGAGCAGCGATCTGAAAAGGAAGGTGGTGCAGCCGGATATCACCTATGACGACTTTATGAGTGTGAAGGTGGGCGATAAGCAGGTGGATCTGCATTACTACGGCTCCAACGACGGCAAATGTATGAGTGTGATCCATATGCCGAAAGACAAAGTGCTGTTTGCCGTGGACTGGCATCTGCCGCGTTACGTAAATGAAAGCTACCGCCTGCCGGAGCACGACTACGTGGGCATTCTTAATACCTTTAAACGAGTCCAGACTGACCTGGAGTTCGATACCGTAATCAGTGGCCACGCGCCGGTCTCATCACCGGAGCTGTTTGAGGAGGACTACCGGTTTGTACAGGCGCTGTTTGATGCGGTTTGGGAGGGGATACAGGCCGGCAAAACCACCGAAGAGCTGAAGGCCTCGATTAAGTTGCCGCAGTTTAACCACTGGCGCGGTTACGAGCAGAACCTGCCTGCGCACGTCGAGCGCATGTCCTACTCCATCTGGCATGGCAACTGATCGGTCATGAAAAGCATGAAACTCTACGTCTTTGATAGCTGCCCGTTTTGTGTGCGGGTACGGGCGTTGGTAGGGCTGAAACGGATCGATTGTGAGCTGGTGTATCTGGTGGCGGGTGCGCTGCCAGAGCAGCTGTCAGACAGGGTTGAACGTTTTAGCGTGCCGATACTGGAAGTGCCCGGTATTGGTGGTGATCAATCCAGTATTATGCAAGAAAGTGACGTTATTTTACGCTATCTGGATCAGCTAGACGTGCGGCCTGCACTCGATCGTTACACTGTGAATGATGCAACAAACCGTTGGCTAAAGCAGATCAGTCCGTTACTTGATCCGCTCTGTTATCCGCGTATGCGCTTGCTGGAATTGCCCGAATTGGCTTCGGCACAGGCACGGGCCTTTTTTGAAGACTCTGTCCCGTCCTGAATAACGTTGACACTTTTCGATCATCAAATCGGAAGGTGTTATGAAATCAAGAACTAAGCGTA
>CANMWJ010000025.1 GCA_947501565.1 uncultured Marinobacterium sp. | reverse complement strand
AAGCCCTCACCGCTGACTTCCGACCCTTAAATAATCTCAAGAAAAACCAATGTAATCAATGAGTTATTTAAGCTTTCTCGCTGAGTTCTGAGCCGCCTTAGTGGCTGCTCTCTCAAGCGAGGACGCGAATTCTACAGACCTCAGATTCAGCGTCAACACCCTTTTTAAAAAAACTTAAAAAAAGCGTAAAAAAATTAAAACATGACCAAAAAACACCCAAACCTGAATATATATTGATCAATAAAAGGCTGTACACATAAAAAAGGCGCCTAACGGCGCCTTTTAAATAACCAACAACTAATCAGATAGTCAGCAGACAGTGTTTTTTCTTGCCGACTTTAACCAGGAAGTAGCTATTAAAGCGGGCATTTGCTTCTGCAAAGATCTCTGCCGCTTTCATATTATCGTCTACACCGTATGCCTGACCGTTAATAACAACCGCATTACGCTGTAGGGCGTCTTTGATCTGCTTACCGGAGTTCGCCATGCCTGCATCAACCAACAGGGTGGTCAGCGGTGTTTCAGCGAGTTGGTCACCGTATGCATTCTGCAGATCCGTTGAAGGCAGTCCATCCTGTGCCAACTGACGGTAATCATCTTCGCTCAGTGCTGCGGTATCACCGGAGAACAGCGCCTGAGTAATACGCTCGGCAGCTGCCAGACCTTCTTCACCGTGCACCAGGCGGGTCACTTCACGTGCAAGGACACCCTGTGCTTCCGGGCGACCCTGACGTTCAGCGTCTTCAGCTTCGATACGTTCGATCTCAGCCACTGGCAGGAAAGTGAAGTAACGCAGGAAACGATAGACATCCGCATCCGCAGTACCCAGCCAGAACTGGTAGAACGCGTAAGGGGATGTTTTGCCCGCATCCAGCCAGATCGTACCGGACTCGGTCTTACCGAACTTGGTACCGTCGGACTTGGTGATCAGCGGCAGGGTCAGGCCAAATACCTGGTTACCATTCTTACGACGGCTCAGTTCGATACCACCGGTGATGTTACCCCACTGATCGGAACCACCAATCTGCAAGGTTACACCGTGCTCAGCGTTCAGCTGCTGGAAGTCGTAAGACTGCAGGATCATGTACGTAAACTCGGTAAAGGAGATACCTTCACCTTCACGGTCGATACGCTGCTTAACGGATTCCTTAGCAATCATCTGGTTAACAGAGAAGTGCTTACCCACGTCACGCAGGAATGTCAGCACGTCTACGTTACGGGTCCAATCCAGGTTATTCACAACCTCGGCGCTGTTGGCACCGGATTCGAAGTCGATGAACTGACTCACCTGTGCTTTCAGTTTTTCTACCCAACCAGCAACCGTATCGTCGTCGTTCAGTTTACGCTCTTGCGCTTTAAAGCTCGGGTCGCCGATAAGACCCGTTGCACCACCCACCAGCGCGAACGGTTTGTGACCGTATTCCTGGAAACGTTTCAGGGTCAGCAGTGGCACCAGGCTACCGATATGCAGGCTGTCAGCGGTCGGATCAAAGCCGCAATAAAGAGACACACTGCCTTCTGCCAGATGTTTTTCCAGTTCCTCTTCGCTGGTCATCTGCGCGACCAGGCCGCGTGCTTGAAGATCTTGTAGCAGAGTCATCTCACTCATGGGCTTGATATACCTTAATTTTGTCTGAGCCAAGTTTGGAAAGGCCGCTATTCTACCGACAGCTATGGGTTCAAACAAACTATCTCCGATTAATTGTTCAAGATTTGAACGATTGCGCCGACATTTTGTAAAGAAAGTGGCATAATCCCCCCAATTTATTCTAAGAATTGGTCACAAACAGGAGCCATCTGTGCTTAACGCTCAGCGCAAAAGCTTCAAAGGGCGCTTCCCTACGGTGCATCTGGTAGCCGCCTCACTGTGCGCCTCGATCATCGGGTTAACATTGACCCTGCTTCCGTCTGAACAGGTTTCCGCTACACGCACTCCAGTTAAGGTCGAGCAGCCGGCTGAAAAAAGTGCGCTTCAGTTATCTGCCGTCAGCAGCACTAACAGCTATAAAGAGGTCGCTGCACCATCCGAAGCAGCCACTACCTCCAGTACACAACAGGCCCCGGCACCTGAAATCATTCCTCCTACGCAGGTCCCTGTTGTGCGCAACGGCGAATCCAGCGACGTGCAGCCGGTAGAGAAACCGGAACAGTGGAGCGACTACACCGTCGGTAAGGGCGATACGCTTTCCTCTCTGTTTAAGCGTGCCGGTCTCAGCCCGCAGGATGTCTACAACGTAGCCAACGCGGCCAGCCACAACAAATCTCTGTCCCGCATCTATCCGGGACAGAAGATGTCGGTCCTGATCGAAGACGGCGAGTTAAAGAAACTGAAGCTGATCCGCAGCGAGTTGCTGAGCACCTTAGTAGAGCGCACCGACATCGGCTTCACCGCCAAGATCATCGAACGTAAACCCGAGATCCAGCACCGTTACGCCAGCGGCGTCATTAATAACTCGTTATTCGTTGATGGCGAGAAAGCGGGCTTGTCCAATAAACTGATTATGGAGCTGGCGGCGATCTTTGGCTGGGACGTGGACTTTGTTCTGGATATCCGCAAAGGTGACAGCTTCAGCGTCATCTACGAAGAACGTTTCCTTGACGGCCGTATGATTGGCGAAGGCAACATCGTAGCCGCGCAGTTTATTAACCAGGGTCGTCTGGTGACGGCGCTTCGCTATACCAACAGCGAAGGACGCAGCAGCTACTACACCCCGGAAGGCCAGAGTATGCGCAAAGCGTTCCTGCGCTCCCCGGTCGACTTCGCACGCATTAGCTCACGCTTCAACCTGAGCCGTAAGCACCCGGTACTGAACCGCATCCGTGCCCACAAAGGTACCGATTACGCGGCTCGCACCGGTACGCCGATCAAAGCCTCCGGCGACGGTAAGATCATCTGGCGGGGCACTAAGGGTGGCTTCGGTCGCGCAGTCATCATTCAGCACGGCGGAAACATCACCACTCTCTATGCACACATGTCCAGATACAAACGCGGCCAGCGTAACGGCAGCCGGGTGAAACAGGGTGAAGTGATCGGCTATGTCGGCCAGTCCGGGTTGGCGAGCGGTCCTCATCTGCATTATGAGTTCCGGGTAAACGGCGTGCACAAGAATCCGATGAAGGTTAAGTTCCCGCACGCGGCGCCAGTGCCTAAATCGGAAGCGGATGCTTTTAAAGCGGTTGCCGCCACCCTGATGACTCAGCTGGAAACCTACCGCGCAACACAAGTGGCAGGACTGAACTAACAATGCAGGATGCAGCGATCTATATCGGCCTGATGTCCGGTACCAGCCTGGATGGCATCGATGCGGTCGCTGCGCAGTTCACCCCGGAGTTCAAACTCCTGGGTAGCTGCAGTGTTGAGCTGCCCGCGCCTCTACGCGAACGTATTCTCGCCCTCTGTACTCCAGATACCGATGAGATCGACCGGATGGGCAGTCTGGATCGCGATCTCGCCAAGACATTTGCCGACGCCGCACTAGAAGTCGCCAGTACTCTTGGTATTCCAACAGCACAGATTGCGGCGATTGGCAGTCATGGCCAGACCATACGCCATCGCCCGGAGCTGGGTTTCACCCTGCAGATCGGCGACCCTAACCTGATTGCGGAACGCACCGGTATCACCACCGTTGCCGATTTCCGTCGTCGTGATATGGCGGTGGGTGGCCAGGGTGCACCGCTGGTCCCCGCGTTCCACAAAGCGCTGTTCCAGACAGCGGATTGCACACGCGTGATTGTGAACATCGGCGGCATGGCCAATATCACCCTGCTACCCGCAGATCCCTCCGTTAAAGTCACTGGCTATGACACCGGCCCCGGCAATGTACTGCTGGATGCCTGGATAGAGAAACATCAACAGCACAGCTACGATGCCAACGGTGAGTGGGCTGCCAGCGGCAGGGTAAACGACAGTCTGCTGGCGCAACTGCTCTCGCTGCCCTACTTTCGCGCGGAACCACCGAAGAGTACCGGTCGCGAGCAGTTTAATCTGGCCTGGCTGGAACAACAGCTGGATAGCTGTTCAGAAGAGATCTCACCACAAGATGTTCAGGCCACGCTGCTGGAACTGACCGCACGCACAATCGCCGATGAGATCCATACACACGACCTCAGCAGCGCTGAGATCTACCTGTGTGGCGGCGGCAGTCATAACCAGACTCTGAAAGCACGCTTGCAGGCTTTGCTGGCCCCCTATCAGGTGGAGACAACAACCGCATTGAAGCTGGATCCGGATTGGGTGGAAGCGGCGGCATTTGCCTGGCTGGCGTATCGCACACTCAACAGGATGAGTGGGAATCTACCGGATGTGACCGGGGCCAGCGGTGAGCGGATACTGGGTGCGATCTACCCAGCCTGAAACAAAAAAGGGACAGCGTTGAAACTGTCCCTTTTTAGATTCTGGATCACTATCAGATCGAGAACGAAGAGCCGCAACCACAGGTTGTTGTCGCGTTCGGGTTATTGATCACAAACTGTGAGCCTTGAAGACCCTCTCTGTAATCCACCTCGGAACCCGCCAGATACTGGAAGCTCATCGCATCCACGACCATAGACACGCCGTTGCGCTCGATGGTGGTGTCGTCGTCAGCCACAGCTTCATCAAATGTGAAGCCATAGGAGAAACCCGCGCAGCCGCCACCGGTGATGTACACACGCAGTTTCAGGTTGTCGTTCTCTTCCTCTTCGATCAAGGATCTAACCTTGTTGGCCGCTGCGTCGGTAAACAGCATCGGCGCTTCTACATTTGGATCAACTGTTTCAATCATCTTGCAATAACACCCACTTAATCAGGCGCTCATAATGTCTTAACCCAGCAAACTAGTCAAGTATTAATCTGTTAAGGCATCAGACCAACGTTGGCCAGACCGGCGGTCTCTTCCAGATCAAACATGATGTTCATGTTCTGTACTGCCTGACCGGCTGCGCCTTTCACCAGGTTGTCGATTACAGACAACACCACCACAGTGTCCTGGTTACCCGGACGGTGGATACTGATGCGGCACTGGTTGGCACCTTTCACGCTACGCGTTTCCGGGTGGCTGCCCGCAGGCATCACGTCGACAAACGGCTCGTTGGCGTAACGTTCTTCGAACAGTTTCTGCAGATCGTGATCGACCGGATCACGCAGCACGCTGTACAGCGTCGCGTGGATACCACGGATCATCGGCGTCAGGTGAGGCACGAACGTCAGACCAACCGGACGCTCGGCAGCAGCGGCCAGGCCCTGCTTGATCTCTGGCAGGTGACGGTGACCCGGTACCGCGTACGCTTTCATGCTCTCGCTGCTCTCGCACAGCAGGGAACCCACGTTGGCACCACGGCCCGCACCGCTGACACCAGACTTACAGTCGGCGATCAGACGACGGTGGTCGATCAGCTTGTTTTCGATCAGCGGCAGGAAACCCAGCTGCGTCGCAGTCGGGTAACAACCCGGGCAGGCGATCAGCTGTGCGTTGCGGATCTCATCGCGGTACACCTCTGGCAGACCGTACACAGCCATAGCCGCTGCTTCCGGCGCGGTGTGCTCCATGCCGTACCACTTGGACCACTCTTCCAGATCCTTGATACGGAAGTCAGCGCCCAGATCGATCACTTTGACGCCTTTGTCCACCAGCTCCGGTGCCATCTTCATCGCTACGCCGTGTGGGGTAGCAAAGAACACCACATCGCACTTCGCCAGTGTATCTACGCTCGGTACCGTAAACTGCAGATCATAGTGGCCTCGCAGGTTCGGGTACATATCCGCAACACTCACGCCCTCTTCGGAACGTGACGTAATAACTTCAACTTTTGCGTTTGGGTGATTTGCCAGAATACGCAGCAACTCTACGCCGGTATATCCTGTGCCACCTACGATCCCTACTTTGACCACAGCAACCTCTCTTCAGTACCTAAAATTCGGCGTTTATGATACAAAGCGTTACTGATAATAGCTATTAATCTTACCTCCATAAGCCATCCCGATGATCAAAGACTTCTTCTCGCTGGAGCATTTCCGCCACCGGCTCGGCCACGTTGACGCTCTGCCGCAGCTGGTCGTTATCGGCCTGCTTTCCGGCATCGCCACCGGTTTACTGATCATCCTGTTCCGTTTGACCGTGGATATGTCGCAACAGTTTCTGTTGCCCAGTGGACTGCCGGAGGATTTCGAATCACTGGCACTGAGCGACCGTTTCCTGCTCCCGGCGGCCGGCAGCCTGGTGCTGTTTTTTATCCTCTTTGGGCTGAAACCCGAGCAACGCCGGGTTGGCCCGGTGCACGTTCTGGAACGTATGGGTTATCACCAGGCTCACCTGCCGCTGTCTAACCTGCTGGTACAGTTCTTCGGTGGCGCCACCTCTTTGATCAGTGGCCACTCGGTAGGACGGGAGGGGCCGTCGATTCATCTGGGTGCGGGTTGCAGCAGCCTGCTGGGGCAGTGGCTGAAGCTACCTAACAACAGCCTGCGCATCCTGGTGGGGTGCGGTACCGCTGCCGCCATCGCAGCCGCCTTTAATACGCCACTGGCAGGCGTGGTATTCGCCATGGAAGTGGTGATGCTGGAGTACACCGTCATCGGGTTTACGCCGGTGGTGGTTGCCGCTGTAGCCGCCGACATCATGGTGCGCTTCACCCTGGGCAGCGAGATCGACCTGTCCGTACCCAACTTTCAGGTGGAGACCCTCAACGAGCTGCCCTACATCATGTTCGTGGGTTTCTGCATCGGCTGTCTGGCGGCGATCTTCAACCGCATCATGATTAAAACCCAGAGCCACGGTAAGAAACCGCTGGCGTTGCGCCTGGCGGTTGCCACTCTGCTGATCGGCTGCGTGGCACAGGTTTATCCACAACTGATGGGGGTAGGTTACGACACCCTCACCGCAACGCTGAACGGTGAACTGGCCCTAGGCCTGTTGATCGGTTTGGCCGTAACCAAACTGATCGTCACCCCGGTAACATTGGGATTAGGTATCCCTGGCGGCCTGATCGGTCCAAGTTTTATGGTCGGCGCCCTGGCCGGTGGCGCATTGGGTCTGATCGGTGCGCACATCGCCAACGAGCCGGTGGCTCATGTTGGCTTCTACGCCATGCTGGGAATGGGCGCGATGATGGGCGCCCTGCTGAACGCCCCGCTCGCGGCCCTGATCGCCCTGCTGGAGCTGACCGGCAACCCGAACATCATTCTGCCGGGCATGATCGCGATTGTGGTCAGCAACCTGACCGTACGTTATCTGTTCGGTCTGCCGTCGGTGTTTGTCTCCTCGCTGCAATCCTTGGGCCTCGACTACCACTACCAGCCGATCACCCAGGCGATGTCGGGGATCGCGGTCAGCAGCCTGATCACGCGGGACTTTATCTCAGTGCCCCAGGTACTGGATCGTGACGCGGCGAAAGCGCTGAATCTGGAAGATCAGCACTGGTTGCTGATCGACGGTGATCGACGTTTCCTGCTCGATCCCTCCGATCTGCTCACCCATCTGGCACGGCGACCGGATCAACGCACCATCGACCTGGCTACCATGCCAGCACAACACAGGGACCTACTGGAGATCAGCTACCGCGCCACCCTGAGTGAGGCGCTTGATCTGATGAATGAAACCGAACTCGATGCAGTGATCGTCACCGATCTGAATCAGCGTGTGTTGGGTATCCTCACCCGCGACCACATCGAGCAGTCCTACAGGAATAACCTGCGCCCATGAGTAACTACGCATTAGAGGGCCTGTACGCGATCACTGACAGCGTGCTGATGCCCGACGACAATGAACTGCTGAGCCGTATCGAAGCGGCCCTGCGTGGCGGTACCCGTATCGTGCAGTACCGTGACAAATCCGACGATGCGAACAAACGCCTGCGACAGGCCAACGCCCTGATCGACCTGTGCGCGCAGTTCGACGTGCCGCTGATCATCAACGACGATGCCCAACTGGCGAAGGATTCCGGCGCTGCGGGCGTACATCTGGGCCAGGGTGACGGCCAGGTGGATGCGGCTCGCACCCTGCTGGGTAACAACGCCATCATCGGCGTCACCTGCCACGACTCGCAGGAGCTGGGCCTGACCGCACAGCAACAAGGGGCCAACTACATCGCTTACGGTGCCTTTTACGCCTCCAAAACCAAACCCAATGCGATCCCGGCACCGCTGGATCTGCTGGGGCGCAGCAAAGCGCAGATCAACCTGCCAACAGTGGCGATTGGCGGCATTACCGTGGATAATGCAGCCCAGACACTCGCTGCCGGTGCCGATATGCTCGCCGTTGTACACGCCCTGCTGGCTGCAGAGGACGTTGAGCAACAGGCACGCCGGTTCAGCCAACTATTTTCATCAGACTCATAGAGAGAACTCCCACCATGTCCCGATCTGAACAACTCTTTCAGGACGCTCAGAAGCACATTCCGGGCGGCGTTAACTCCCCAGTACGCGCATTTAAAGGCGTGGGCGGAACGCCGGTCTTCTTCAAAAGCGGTAAAGGCGCTTACCTGATCGACGAAGACAACAAAGAGTACATCGACTACGTGGGATCCTGGGGGCCGATGATTCTCGGCCACGCGCATGAAGGTGTCATCGGTGCGGTACGAGACTCTCTGGACAACGGTCTGGGTTTTGGCGCGCCAACCTCTATCGAGATCGAGATGGCAGACAAGGTCTGCGAGATCATGCCATCCATGGAGCTGGTACGTATGGTCAGCTCCGGTACCGAAGCGACCATGAGTGCGATCCGTCTGGCACGTGGTTACACCGGTCGCGACAAGATCGTTAAATTTGAAGGTTGTTACCACGGTCACTCCGACTCCCTGCTGGTAAAAGCGGGTTCCGGCATGCTGACCCTGGGCGAGCCAAGCTCTCCGGGTGTACCCGCATCTCTGGCGGAACACACCATCACCCTGACCCACAACGACATCGACAGCGTGCGTACAGCGTTCGCAGAGGTGGGTGAGCAGATCGCATGTATCATCGTCGAGCCGGTTGCAGGCAACATGAACTGCATCCCACCAGAGCCAGGTTTCCTGGAAGGCCTGCGTGAGGTCTGCGACCAGTACGGCACCGTACTGATCTTCGACGAAGTAATGACCGGTTTCCGTGTGGCACTGGGCGGTGCACAATCCGTGTACAACGTTAAGCCAGACCTGACCACGCTGGGTAAGGTGATCGGTGGCGGTCTGCCAGTCGGTGCTTTCGGTGGTAAACGCGAGATCATGGAATGCATCGCGCCGCTGGGTGCGGTATACCAGGCGGGTACCCTGTCCGGTAACCCACTGGCGATGGCTGCGGGTCTGACCATGCTGAACGAAGTCTCCAAGCCGGGTTTCTACGAGCAGCTTGCTGCCAAAGTGGAGTTCCTGACCGAAGGTCTGGAAGCTGCAGCGATGGCGAACGGCATCCCATTCACCACCAGCCGTGTTGGCGGTATGTTCGGCCTGTTCTTCACCGAGCAGGAGAAAGTAACCAGCTTCGCTGAAACCATGGCGTGCGACGCTGACCGTTTCTCCAAGTTCTTCCACGGCATGCTGGAACAGGGCATCTACCTGGCACCGTCTGCGTTCGAAGCCGGTTTCGTTTCCGCTGCCCACACGCAGGAAGACATCGAAGCGACGATCGCTGCGGCAGATAAGGTTTTCTCTACCCTGAAATGAGCGATCTGATCCTCGGCAACGGCATCCTGCTGATCTGCGCCCTGTTTATCACAGAGCGCAGCTACCGCTTGGGCGGAGAACACAATACCTCCGCCACGGTTATCAGCCTCTCCGGTGCATTTATCGCAGCGTCCGCGGCGGCATCAATGCTGCTGAGCGGCACAGGCGATCAGGACCAGCAAACGCTGCTGCGCATCCTGAACAACCTGGCCTACTACGCGGCGATCCCGCTGATCGGCAGCGCTCTGTTCGCCATGGCACACGGCTACAACTGGCAGAAACCGGCCTGGGGCCGCTGGCTGCTGGTCTTGCTGGCGCTGTTCGAGCTGACCCGCCGCGCCGAGGCGGGTACCGAATACACCCAGCTGATGGCGGTCGCAACGTCAGCCGCGATGCTCTATGCCGCTATCCGTTTTCGCGACAACGTGGCGCGCTTGGGTTGCGCAGCAGGTGCGATCCTCCTGGCAGCCGCCGCACTGCTGCTAAGCCCGGTGACACTCCTGCCTGAGTACCAGCACGCTCTTGGATATCCGGTGGCGATCGGCCTGATGTTGCTGTGCTGCGGTCTTACCCTGCCACGGAAGATGTCAGAGTCCGCGTAACCGCCCTCCGCTCGAATAACACCTAAGGGACGCAACCGCGTCCCTTTTTTATTCTCCTTCGTCAAAGAACAAAGAACCAATTTCAGATCTTGGCACATATTTTTCTCCCCTCTGCGCAGCTGAGTATCGCAGCTCGAAATAGATGAAGTGCTCGGCTGTCTGAGGGCGCGAAGCAACCGAGTTTCCGAGCACGCTATTTCGAGTGAGAAACGCAAGGTACCGGACGCAGTCCGGCAAGTAGTGGGGCTGCAGGAGGGATCGTTAAGGGAGGGCGCAGACTCTCTCCCTTGACACTACGATGGGGTGCCCAACAGATGCAATATCTGACTTCCTCCCTCGCTTAACAGTGACGTGTATTACCACCACCGTTTTCCTTTTCGGACTTAGCAAATATCAAGGCGGCACACACCGCACCATTTAAGATCAGGGCGTTTTCCCGTTTCCGGTACCCCCCATGGATCAGGCGCTTACGTCTCCACCAGATGATTTATCCACAGCCCCGCGCAAGTTACCCGGCGATCTGGCGATGTGGATCTTTATCGCCGCCGAGCTTTCGGTGTTTGCGCTACTGTTTCTGCTGTTCAGCTACCTGCGCGCCAGTGACCGTGAACTCTTTCTGCTCGGTCAGCAGAACCTGCATCCCGTTGCCGGACTGATCAATACCGTCGCCCTGATCACCGCCAGCTGGTTTGTGGTTCAGGCGCTGGTGATCAACCGCAAAAGCCAACACCGGCGAGCGGTACTCTGGATGCTGGGTGCGCAACTGGCTGCCTCAGTCTATGTGGTAGTGAAATGCTGGGAGTACTGGCAGCTGGGCAGCGCCGGTTACGATCTGGACAGCAACAGCTTCTACACCGGTTATTTTCTGCTAACCGGTTTTCATCTGCTGCATGTGTTACTGGGGATGGTGATTCTGGCACTGGTCAGCATCAAACTTTACCAGGGCGGGTATCCGCCGGAGGATTGTGCCGGACTGGAGAGCGCGGCCTGCTACTGGCATATGGTGGATCTGGTCTGGGTCCTGCTGTTCCCGCTGATATATGTGATCCGCTGATGAATACCTTATCCCGTCTATTCAACCATCACAGCCTTTGGGCGCTCCTGCTGCTGATCACCCTGCTCAGCTATATGCTGGCGGAGGATTCGGTGCAATCTGAGGTAACCGGCCTGATCCTGACACTCACCGCCGTCAAAGGCGCGTTGATTATCGACGGATTTATGGAGCTGCATGGCGTACGGCACTGGGTGCGCTATCTGATGCACCTCTACTGCCCACTGCTGGCCCTGTTGATCTGGGCAGTTCTGCAGATCTGAACAAACGGTTTGATCAGTGGCCGAAGGCGCGCAGCCCTGCCACATCATGCACTTCGATCCGTGCCCCTTTCACCGTAACCAGGCCCTGATCTTTCATCTCTCGCATCAGCCGGGAGAAGGTTTCCGGTTGCATCGCCAGCTGGGAGGCGATCAGTTGTTTTGCCATCGGCAGCTGGATCTCACCGGTTTTCGCCGCCGGATCCTCCAGTAAACCAAACAGGTAGTTACCCAGGCGGTGGCGGGTGTTTTGTAGGGTCAGTATCTCGATCTCGTTGATACGCCGGTGCAGTTTCACCGCCATATTGCCCATCACCCCCAGCGCACATTCCGGCGAAGCCAGCAGTAGCTCTTTGTAGAGCTGATTGGGGATGGCGATCACTTCGGCCTCTCCCATCGCTTCAGCATTCAGGGGATAGGTGCGTTGTTGCAGGAACATCAGCGCTTCGGCGAAAGCATTCCCCTGCCGGATCACCTCGATCACCTTGGTCAGACCATCGGGCGAGACGCGGAACAATTTAACCGCCCCACTCACCACCAGATAGAAATGCTGCGCATCGGCTCCCTGATGAAACAGGCTCTGTTCATTATCCAGTTTGACCAGACGGCAGGCCTGCGCCAGATGTTCCAGATTGTCAGCCTTGAGTGATGCGAACAGGTGATGCGCACCGAGCAACTCCTTAAGCGTGTGCTCATTGGCGGTGGGGATATTGTTGGCGGGGATATTGGATGAACTGGCCATGGAGATTGCCTCAGCAGGGGTCCGTATTCAGTTTAGTTACAGGGGCCGCAAAATCGCCACCATAGCACGCCTTCACTGCGATGGGAGCCGCTCCAGCCAAAAACATGTATTAAAAATAAACTTTTTGTTCGGAATTGATATTTCTCAAGTTGGCTGCGGCATCAATACCCGAGAATCTTCCTTGGTTATTACACAGATCTCCCGTGAGCGATTCAGGATACGGAGCCTGACCATGAACGAAACATTCACTAAATCGATGGCGCGGAACATCTTCTATGGAGGCAGCGTGTTCTTCATTCTGGTGTTCCTCGGCCTCACCTTTCACACCGAAAAGGTATTACCCGAGCGCGACCACCGCGAAAACATCACACCGCAGGTGGTGCTGGGCAAAAAAGTCTGGGAAGACAACAACTGCGTAGGTTGTCACTCGATACTGGGCGAAGGCGCCTACTTCGCGCCGGAGCTGGGCAACGTGTACCAGCGTTTTGGCAACAGCACCGAAGCGATCAAGCTGTTTATCAAAAGCCGTCCTGCGGAAGGTATTCCGGGCCGCCGCAGCATGCCGCAGTTCAACCTCAGCGAGGAGGAGCTGGAAGCGGTGGCGCAGTTCCTGAAATGGACCTCCGAAATCAACACCAGCAACTGGCCGCCTAACATTCAGGGCTAAGGGGATACGAGTATGAAATTCCAATCTCAATCTGTCGCCATGCCCTATTTCATAGCGGCACTGGGGCTCTTTGTCGGTCAGATTATCTTTGGTCTGATCATGGGTCTGCAATACGTTGTCGGTGACTTCATGTTCCCGGAGATCCCCTTCAACGTCGCACGTATGGTGCACACCAACCTGCTAATCGTCTGGCTGCTGTTCGGCTTTATGGGCGCGGCTTATTACCTCGTACCTGAGGAATCTGAAACCGAGCTGTACAGCACTAAACTGGCATGGGTACTGTTCTGGACCTTCCTGATCGCCGGCGCCCTGACCATCGTTGGTTACCTGGCGGTGCCTTACGCCCGTCTGGCGGAGCTGACCGGTAACGACCTGCTGCCGACCATGGGACGCGAGTTCCTCGAACAGCCGACCATCACCAAGGTGGGTATCGTGATCGTCGCGCTGGGTTTCCTCTTCAACCTGGGCATGACCGTTCTGAAAGGCCGCAAGACCGTGATCAACACCGTGCTGATGATCGGCCTGGTCGGTCTGGCAGTGATGTTCCTGTTCTCCTTCTACAACCCGGAGAACCTGGTACGTGACAAGTTCTACTGGTGGTACGTGGTACACCTCTGGGTAGAGGGCGTGTGGGAGCTGATCCTGGGTGCGATCCTGGCCTTCGTGCTGATCAAAACTACCGGTGTGGACCGTGAAGTGATCGAGAAATGGCTGTACATGATCATCGCTATGGCACTGATCACCGGCATCCTGGGTACCGGTCACCACTTCTACTGGATCGGTACACCGGAGTACTGGCAGTGGTTGGGTTCCATCTTCTCCGCTATGGAACCAATTCCGTTCTTCATGATGACCCTGTTTGCCTTCAACATGGTGAACAAACGTCGCCGCGAACATCCGAACAAAGCCGCGGTGTTGTGGGCGATGGGTACCGGCGTGATGGCGTTCCTGGGCGCTGGCGTGTGGGGTTTCCTGCACACCCTGGCACCGGTGAACTACTACACCCACGGTACGCAGATTACTGCCTCCCACGGTCACATGGCATTTTACGGTGCCTACGCGATGATCGTGATGAGCATCATCTCCTACGCGGTGCCGCACATGCGCGGCCGGATCGCCAACAGCAACAAATCACAGGTGACCGAGATGTGGGGGTTCTGGCTGATGACCATCTCCATGGTGTTCATCACCCTGTTCCTGACCGGCGCCGGCATCCTGCAGGTATGGATGCAGCGTTACACCGATACCCCAATGCCGTTCATGAGCGTGCAGGACAAGATCGCGATCTTCTACTGGTTGCGTGAGTTTGCCGGGGTTACCTTCCTGATCGGTCTGGTGGTTTATCTGGCGAGCTTCTTTGTTGGCAACGAACAGGATGCCGCAGAGGACTACGCCAAAGCCGTTGCCAAGCGTGATCTGGAAAAAGCGGTCGCCGGTTAACACCCCGTTATTCAGCCCTGTCCCTTGTCACCCTGCCTTTTAAGGAAGGTGGGGCGGGGCTGACCTTCCGAGTACAAAACGATGCAACAAGCTAACACCGTTACCATCGACGTCTCCGACCAACTGCCCTTCTACGTGCCGCAGCACAACGAGGTGGAGTTGTTTGAACACGCCTACAACCACCAGCTGCCGGTACTGATAAAAGGCCCGACCGGCTGCGGCAAAACCCGCTTTATCAGCCATATGGCGGAAAAGCTGGGCTTACCGCTCTATACCGTCTCCTGCCATGACGACCTGACCGCCTCCGATCTGGTCGGCCGTTACCTGATCGGCGACGGCGTCACCCAGTGGCACGACGGCCCGCTAACCCGCGCAGTGCGCGAGGGGGGTATCTGCTATCTGGACGAGGTGGTGGAAGCGCGTAAGGATACCACCGTGGTGATCCACCCACTTACCGACGACCGCCGCATCCTGCCGCTGGATCGCACCGGCGAAGTGCTGCAGGCCCCGAAGAACTTTATGCTGGTTGTCTCTTACAACCCCGGTTACCAGAACCTGATGAAAGGGCTGAAACCCAGCACCCGTCAGCGTTTTATCTCCATGAGTTTCGACTACCTCTCGCCGGACGAGGAACTGCAGGTACTGCAGGCGGAAACCGGACTCGACAAAGCCACCAGCCAGCGTCTGATCCGTCTCGCCACCGGCCTGCGCAACCTGAAGGATATGGATCTGGAGGAAGGCGCCAGCACCCGTCTGCTGGTCTACACCGCGACCCTGATCAAAGCCGGATTCGATCCGGTGGAAGCCTGCCGCGCCGGACTGGTGGAATCCCTCACCGACGACGAAGATACCGTCAGCGCCCTGATGGAAGTGGTGCGCGCCAACTTTATTGGCTGATCCCCGGCAGGATTAAAATAGAGCAGAGACAAGAGAGCAAAGCGTGGAAGAACAGGTAGGCCAGTTCTGGGACCGGATGATCACCCGCATCGCCGATCCCCGCCATCATCATGAGAGCGTCACCCTGCAGGAGCTGCGCAAACCTTTGGCGGTATTTTTCCGTACCCTGGGGGGCGATGCCGGGCTGAGTATTCGCGCCTCCAACGAAACCCGCCACCAGAGCAGACGTAGCTGGCTGCAGAAGCTGGCGGGCAGCAACGAAAAAGTGGCGCTGGCCTGGCGTGACGCTGAAACCCTGTGCCTGCCGGAAAGCCTCAACGTTTATCCACAGGCGCAGCAAAACCGTGACCTCTACTACTGGCTGGCGGCCCTGGCCTGCGCGCCGGATTTCCCCGAACTCAACTGGATCGAGCGCAGTCAGGCGCAAACCCAGTGGGTGCTCACTCACTTCCCCGGCCTGAACAGCCGTTACCAGAGCCTGCGCGACGCCCTGCTGCCGCAACGCCCGAAGAATCTGAAAGGTGCCGCCGCCGAGGCTGAGCAGCTGATCCAGCAGGCCCTGCACGACCCAGGTTCTGTGGATAAGCTGCCGCCCACCAAACAGGCGCCGGCCCCTGTGCCACTGTGGTTGCATCCGTTTCCGCCTCGTACTCTCACCGGTGATACGGTAGCGCCGCCCCCGCAGGAGGGAGAGCAGGCCAACAACGGCGGCGAGAGCCAGGACAGCCAGCAGCAGAAAAAACGCCGTGGCGAGCGCACCGAGATGCCGGAGGATAAAGGCGGACTATTGGCGCTGCGCTATGAAACCAGTCTGTTCAGTCTGGCGGAGATGACCAAAGTAAACCGCGACACCGAGGATGAGGAGGATCTCAGCAGCGCGGAGATGAATGCTGACGACCTGGATAAGCTGAATATCGCCCGCGACAACCAGACCATCGCCAAACGTATCCGCTTTGACCTCGACCTGCCCTCAGAATCAGAAGATGACCAGATCCTGAGCGGCCCGATCCTGCTGCCCGAGTGGGATCACCGCAAACGGCAACTGATCCCCGATCATTGTTCGATCATCAGCATGCAAGCGCAGCCAGGAGAAAGCAGCGACGCTTGCGAGCTGCCCGACCACCTGCGCTACAGTGCCCAGCGTCTGCGCCGCCAGTTCCAGTCGCTGCGTCCGCACAGCCAGTGGTTGCGCCAGCAACCAGAAGGTTCTGAACTGGATCTGGAGTCCTATATCCATTTCCGGGGTCAACGCGCCGCGGGCGAACAGGTCGCCGAACCCAACCTCTACGCCGACCTGCGCAAAACCAACCGCGATCTGGCCTGCCTGCTGTTGGCGGACCTGTCGCTCTCCACCGATGCCTGGGTGGCGCAGCAGGCGCGGGTGATCGATATCATCCGCGACAGCCTGTTCCTGTTTGGCGAGGCGCTGCAGCAGACCGGCGACCGGTTCTCCATCTGTGGATTCTCGTCACGTTACCGCAACCATGTGCGTTTCCATACGCTGAAAGGTTTCGATCAGCCCTACGGGCGCAAAGTGCGCGGCCAGATCAGCAGTGTAGAACCGGGCTATTACACCCGTATGGGTGCGGCGATCCGCCGGGCAACGCAGCTGCTGTCGGCGCAACCCAACGAACAGAAACTGTTGCTGATCCTGACCGATGGTAAACCCAACGATCTGGATAAATACGAAGGCCGTTACGGCATTGAGGATACGCGGGAAGCGATTCGTGAAGCACGACGGGCGGGACTGCTGCCGTTCTGCATCACCATCGACGATGAGGGGGAGGACTACCTGCCCTACCTGTTCGGGCGCAGTCACTACACGCTGATCCGCCGTGCCACCGAACTGCCGGGTAAACTACCCCAGCTGTACGCCCGGCTAACACGGCTTGCGTCTTAAGAAGACCGTTTTATAAGCGGCGTGCTTTTATGCGGGCACGCTGGGCACCGATACGATCACCAGCGTCTTCGCGGATATCGCCGATCAACAGCCACAAGCGACGCTGCATCTCGTTGGAGCCGCTGGCCACCTGCACCCCTTTCAGGGCCAGTTGTTCGGCCTGCTTCCATTCACCCTCTTTCAGGCGCAGTCGGGCCATCTGGTAATACACCTCCGGCTCCCGTGGTGCGATCCGCTGTGCACGCTCCAGGGTACTGCCTGCGGCACGATAAGAACCGCCATCCATCTGCTGCTTGGCACTGCCCAACAACGCCACCACGGCCGGGTTGGTGCGGTAGCTCTGAGCGGTGTTCTGGGTTACCACCCAGCTGCCTGAGCTTTTAGGATCTGATGGTGTTGTTGAGATGACCGGTTGATCGATCACGGGGCTGGTGACGGTCACCCCCGGGGTGTCCGGCGCAGTGACCACCTCACCGGGCGCAGCAGGACGTGCAGGCGCAGGCGTACGTTCCTCCACCACCACAACCTGATTCGCACCGCCACCGACACAACCCGCCAACAGCAGCGCAGCGGCTACCGGCAACAGTTTACGCATTCTGATCACCCCTAATCCTGTCTAAACCAATTCTGGAACCAACGCAGCGACCGCTTGAACGAACCACCCTGCCCACAGTCGATCTCCCGATCGGGCTCGGTGCCTTTTATAAACGGTACCTGACGTGCACCCGCACAGACTTCAGCAGAGCGGTAGCCCGTGGCTTCGTCGATCCAATGATAGTTGATGTTATCCGGGTATGCGGCCATGAAAGGCTCAGGTTTCTCCCGGTAGATATAATCGGTCCAGGCACGCAACGCACCGCCCGAACCGGTAAACGGCAGCTTACCGTTATCGTCCAATCCGATCCAGACCACCGCCATACGGTTGCCGGAGAAGCCGGCAAACCAGCTGTCACGCTGATCGTTACTGGTACCGGTTTTGCCCGCCACGTTCAGTGAATCCGGCAAGCGCTGGTAGACCGAACGCGCGGTCCCCTCGCGCACCACCTCCTGCATCGCGTACTGGACCAGGTGCATCACCGGCGCCGCCACCGTCTGTTTCACCTTCAGCGGGTAACGCGACAACTCTTCACCATCGGCGGTGGTGACCAGACGGATCGCCCGCATCGGCATGCGGAAACCGTTTGCAGCGATGGTCTGATAGAGCCCGGCCACCTCAAACGGCGACATCGACTCGGCGCCCAGCAGCAACGACGGGTACGGCTTCGGATCACGCTCCATCCCCAGACGTTTCATCATGGCTACTACCTTATCCAAGCCGATCTCCATCCCCAGCTGAGCAGTACTCAGGTTGTAGGAGTTGGACAGGGCACGGTGCAACGCCACCTGACCGTGGCTCTTCTTGTCAAAGTTACGCGGTTCCCAGATCTGTCCGTTGGACATCTCCACCCGGATCGGCGCATCGTCCAGTAACGAGGAGAGCGTATAGCCCTGTTCCAGTGCAGCAAGGAACACCGCCGGTTTCACCAGCGAGCCGATCGGACGGCGTGCATCCAGTGCACGGTTGAAACCCTGATAGCGGGTTTCACGCCCACCCACCACGGCCAGTACTTCGGCGGTTTGCGGATCGGTCACCACCATACCGCCCTGCAGCTCTTTAACCCGTTTTCCGTGGCGTTTCTGCAGGTTGCTGATAGTGCGTACCAACGCCTGCTCCGCCCGCGCCTGCACGATCGGATTCAGGCTGGTGAACACACGCAACCCTTCCGAACTCAGCGCTTGCTCCGGGTACTCCTGACGCAGCTGGCGTTTCACCAGATCCAGATAGGCTGGATATGCGCCCTTCAACAGGCTCTTCTGTTTCACCACACCCAGCGGTTGTTTCTGCGCCTGCAGCTTCTGCGCTTCGCTGATATCACCGCTGTCGGCCAGCAATTGCAGCACCAGGTTGCGGCGTTTCGTCGCCCGCTCCGGGCGGCGGCGCGGGTCGTAGAACGACGGCCCTTTTACCATGCCCACCAGCAGTGCCACCTGATGCAACTTGAGCTCCTGAATCGGACGGGCGAAGAAATACTGGCTGGCCAGACCGAAGCCATGTATCGCACGCGCGCCGGACTGTCCCAGATAGACCTCATTCAGGTAGGCCTCCAGAATCTCCTCCTTGCTGTAGTGCGCATCCAGCAACACCGCCATCGGAAGCTCCAGCAGCTTACGTGCGAGGGTACGCTCAGAGGTCAAATAGAAGTTTTTCACCAACTGCTGGGTCAGGGTACTGCCGCCCTGCGCAAACCGGCCGGAGCGCAGGTTCACCCACATGGCGCGGGCGATGCCGCGCAGGGATACCCCGGCGTGTTCGTAAAAATCACGGTCTTCCACCGCGATCAGCGCTTGGGCCAGATAGTCTGGTGCCTGATCCAGCCGGATCAGATCGCGGTCTTCGTTATCCTTTGTGTAGATACCACCGATCAGGATCGGCTCCATCCGCGCCAGTGAGACGTTGCGCCCCTTGTCGTCACGAATCGAAGCGACCGTATTGCCGTTGAAGCTGATCAGCATGCGGCGTGGCGGTTCATCACCGTCCGGAAACGCAAAACCACGGCTGTAGACCCGCATCCGGGTACGAGCGATCTCCATGGTGCCCGGTTCGCTGATGCGTTGTACGGCGCGGTAACCCAACCCCTGCAGTTCACGTTTCAGGTCGGCCACCGTTAGCTGCTGCCCGGCGTACAACTCCAGTGGACGGGCGTACACTTTGGCTGGCAGCGCCCAACGTTTACCCTCAAATTTGGCGCGCACCTGGGCGTCCAGATAGATCATACCGATACCGCCGATGACAAATATCACCAGCGACAACTTCAGTAAGAATCCGGGTAACCAACTGCGCAGGGAGGGACGTTTGCTTCGCTTGCTGCGGCGACGGGGGGATTTAGATGCTCTCTTTTTTGTCATCGGCTAAGTATAATGTCTTCCTAAACAAGGTGATACCGACACCCCATGACGCTGATCGAGACTCTAAGCAAAGCCGAAGCCTACCCGCATCCGGTGACGCAAATACAAGTGATCGAAACCCATATCTCCTGGTTATTCCTGACCGGCGATTACGCCTATAAGGTCAAGAAACCGGTGGATTTCGGCTTTCTGGATTTCACTACGCTGGAGAAACGCCGCTTCTGCTGCGAAGAGGAGCTGCGCCTGAATCAACGTCTGGCACCGGATATCTACGATGCCGTGGTGCCCATCCTCGGTACAGTGGAACAACCCCAGATGGGCGAAGCCGACAGCGACAGCAGCGGTGCCTTCGAATACGCCGTGCGTATGCGCCAGTTTGATCCCGAACAGCGCCTCGACCTGCTGCTGCAGGCCAAACGTTTCGAACCGCTGTGGATCGATATGCTGGCCGAGCAGATCGCCGACTTCCACGATCGCATTCCCCGTGTCGCACCCGACAGCCCCTGGGGGGAACCGGAAACGATCTGGGATGTGGTGTCGGATAACTTCCTGCACATCGGCGATATCATCGATAACCCCGACGACTGGCAGCAACTGCAGCACCTCTCCAACCACACTGCGCAGAGCTTTCGCGAACTCACCGACGTAATCAAAAGCCGCAAACGCGACGGCCAGGTACGTGAGTGCCACGGCGACCTGCATCTGGGCAACATCACCCTGTTCAAGGACGAGCTACGGCTGTTCGATTGTATCGAGTTCAACCTGCAGTTCCGCTGGATCGACACCATCTGCGACCTGGCGTTCCTGCTGATGGACCTCGAAGCCAATGAACAGTTCCGTTGGGCCAACCGCTGTCTCAATCGCTATCTGGAACTGGGAGGCGATTATGAGGGCGTGCAATTACTGAATTTTTACAAATCCTACAGGGCGATGGTACGCGCCAAAGTCTCGGTGATCGGCGAGCAGAAGGATTTCGACGGTTTCCGCCGGTACATCGGCCTCACCCGTCATTACGCCCAACAGGCCCACCCGGTGCTCTACCTGATGCACGGCGTATCCGGTACCGGTAAGAGCCATCTCAGCCAGCAACTACTGGATGCGATGGGTGCGATCCGCGTGCGTTCGGATGTGGAACGCAAACGCCTGTACCGCGAACTCTCCCGCCGCGGTGAGCAACTGGATCTGTATGGTGCTGAGATGAATGCCCGCACCCACAACCGCCTGATGGATATCAGCCGTACGCTGCTGCGTTCAGGGTATTCGGTGATTGTGGATGCCACCTCGATCCGCTACCTGAACCGCCAGAACTACTTTGAGTTAAGCCAGCAGCTGGCTGTACCGATCCGTATTATCTCCTGCCTGTGCGAACAGAAACTGGTGGAAGCACGCCTGAAGAAACGTCAGGTAGAAGGGATGGATGCGTCGGATGCCGACGTAGACGTGATGCAGCAGCAGTTGATCCACCAGCAACCGCTGACCGAGGACGAACTGGATTACACCATCAGCGTGGATACCGACGACGATGATGCGGTGAACTTAATCCTGTCGCGGCTGCGCACCGAAGAGATTATCGTTTAACTCCGGCAGGTCCGCAGTGTACAGCTGAGGTTCGCCATTCTCCAGAGACACCTGCAGCGGCAGATCGTAAAGCGCGCTCAGGGTATCACTCTGCCAGACCTCAGCCACTTTACCTTCTGCGGACAAACGTCCCTGCTTGAGCAAGACCAGGCGATCGGCATAACGGGCCGCCAGTACCGGGTCGTGCAGAACGGCAATCACCGTTAATCCCTGTTTTGCCTGTGCGCGCAGGTAGGCCAGCGTCAGATGCTGATGGCGCAAGTCCATGCCGCTGAGCGGTTCATCCAGCAGTAGCACCTGACTCTCTTCACCCAGCTGAGCCAACACCCGCGCCAGTTGCACCCGCTGCTTCTCACCACCGGAAAGGGTCAGGTAGTTACGTTTGCTCAGCTCCGCCAATTCCATCACCGTCAGCAGATGACGGGCTTTCTCCTCGGCTTCATCCGGACTTATCCCCAGCGGATGGCAGCCCATCTTCACCACATCCAGTGCCGTAAACGGAAAGTTGAGCGGATGCTCCTGAGTCAGCATCGCCATCTGTCGCGCACGCTGCAGCAGATCGATCTGCGCCAGCGGCTGGTCAGCCAGCGTTACACTGCCGCGCTGTACCGGCTCCTGTCCGGAAATCAGTTTGAGCAGAGTAGTTTTACCCGCACCGTTAGGTCCCAGAATCACGCTGAACTGTCCGGCCGGGAAAGAGAGTTCGATCTCTTTTAGCAGGTCACGTCCGCCGCGGCGGTGCTGTTCAACCTTAAGTCGCAGCATCAGTCTGCCCCCCGGCGCCGGTAGAGAATCATACTGAGGAAAAAGGGCCCGCCCACCAGCGCGGTCACCACGCCCAGCGGCAGCTCCGCCGGTGCGATCAGGGCACGCGCCAGCACATCCGCCAGTGTCAGGAACAACGCCCCCAAAAACGCAGAAAGCGGCAGCAGATAGCGGTTATCCGGCCCGACCAGCAGGCGCACCAGATGGGGCACCACCAGCCCAACAAATCCGATCATGCCGCCCACCGCGACCACTACGCCAACACCCAGCGCGCTAAGTACGATCAGCACCCGGTGACAGCGCACCACCGACACACCCAATAGCTGCGCCTGTCGCTCGCCCAGCAACAGCAGGTTTAAGATGCGCCCCTGCAGGATCAATCCCGTGGCCACCGGCAGGATCACCAGCAGCAGAATGCCCACTTCGGCCCAGCCCTGGTGCTGCAAACCACCCATCAGCCAGAACACCACCTGACGCAGGGTAAAGGCATCGGAGAAATACTTCAGCCCACTGATGCCGGAGGCTGCGATCGCGTTGATGGCGATGCCCACCAGCAGCATGGTGGTGACCGAGATCCCCTCTACACTGCGGGCGATCCGCGCCACCAGCCAAGTGGTAAACATCCCGCCCAGAAAGGCCATCAGCGGCAGCGCAAAGGCCCCGAGATAAAGCTGCAGACCCGCGCCGAACACCAACGTCGCCACGGCCGCCAGACCCGCCCCGGCAGATACGCCAATCAGACTGGGATCGGCCAGCGGGTTACGGAACATCGCCTGCACCGCCGCGCCGGTAATCCCTAACAACGCGCCCGCTAATAACGTCAGCAGCAGGCGCGGCAAACGCAGTTCGATAAACACCTGATGCGCGATACTGTCGCTGGGCCACAGATCCGCCAGTCCGATGCTGATCTCACCGGTCTGCAAGGAGAGCAGCACCACAACCGGTGCGATCAACGTTAACGCGATCAGCAAGGTCTGTGGCTGAAAACGGCCTGCAGGCATCATCGTGGATTATCCAATTGAAAACGGACCGGTATCTTCACATAAGAGACCTCCGGCTGACCATCCCGCAGTGCCGGTTGAAACGCCCAGTTACGTACTGCCGCCAGTGCGGCCTGATCCAGACGGGGAAATCCGGTGGATTTTGAGACTTCGATATCGGTCACCCTACCCTGAAGGCCCACCTGCACCCGTAACCATACGGTGCCCTCCTGTCCCCGCCTCTGTGCGAGTCGCGGGTAGGGGACCGGAGTCTGCTGTTTTGGGCGCGCGGCAACCACCGAGGTCTGCTGTGCCTCTGAAGCCGAGGCGGTTTTTTTACCAACCTCCTTATCCGCCGCGTTTATCTCCGACGGCGCCTGTTGTTCGGAACTCTTTTGCAAGGTTCCTTCCGGCGGAGGCTGGACTGTGCTTACCGCTTTCTTCACCGGTACCTGAGCCACCTCTTGCGTGATAACGGCAACGTTTTTGCGGTTGTTCACTGGGGCTTTCTTAGGTAAAGGTACCGGTTTTGGGGATGGTTTAAGTGGCTTATCCAACGTCACATTCGGTTTTGGTTTATCCACAGGCGTTGGTTTGGCTGGAACAGGCTTAGGCTGCGGGGACTCTTCCTGCTCCTGAATCGGTTCCGGCGCTTTTTTAGCAACGACATTGTAGGAGACCTGCACCGCCTGCCGTTGTCCGTCCAGCGTCAACGGTTGCGATTCGGCCTGCCAGCCCAGCAACAGCAACAGGTGCCCGCCAAGGGAGATCAGCAACATAATGCTGAGCAGTTTTAAGGGCGTTCGCTTTGGCCGCACGCCGCAGGCTCCTGTGATGAAAACGATGGGGATAAGGTGTGTCGCTATTATAGCGGCGAATGACCGGGGCGGGTTGACCGGACTTCATCTAACAATGAACAGCGCTCATTGAGCCGATTTCATTCCCGACGCTTCAAAACTGCAGTATCTTAAGCGCTCTTCCACACAGTAACTGCCGGACTCCATCATGACTCTTCTCTGTACCGTCGATCAGCTTACCCCGGGCCAAGCCAAAGGTTTTGAGGTGAACGGTGTAAAACTGGTACTGGTTAACTACCGCGACAGCTTTTATCTCTACCGCAACAGCTGTCCTCACCGCAGCATCCCGCTGGAGTGGATGCCGGATCAGTTTCTGGACTACGAGAAGAACTTTATCCAGTGCGCCACCCACGGCGCCTTGTTCCGCATTGAGGATGGACTCTGCGTCTCAGGCCCCTGTGTGGAGGACACTCTGGACGCAGTAGCGTTCCGGATTGAAGGCGAAGAGATCCACGTGGATCTCCCCGCTCCAGAGGCTCAGGAGGCTGAGTGAATCAGAGTTGCACCGGTATCGGATGACTGATCCGAACCTCAGATTCACTCAAGGTTGCGCGGTAAGCGAGCACTTCCACACCGGCCTGCGCGGCCTGACGTAACAACTGCCCATATTTCGGATCGATCTCGTCGGCAGGGCGGGCACGCTGGATACCGGCATGCGGTACACAGAACAGCATCACCGCTCGGTACCCCTGCTCCACCATCAGCATCAGCTCCTGCAGGTGTTTTGCGCCGCGTGCGGTCACTGCATCGGGGAAACTGCCCCAGCCATCAGCTTCCAGCAGGGTCAGGTTTTTGATCTCCACGTAGGCCGCCGGTTTGCCCGCCCCCTCCAGCAGCAGATCGATACGGCTGTTCTCACCATATTTCACCTCCTGCCGGATCGAATCGTATCCCTGCAACTCGGTGATCACACCGTTTTCGATCGCTTCCTTGATCAGCTTGTTGGCGCGCCCGGTATTGATGCAGCAAAGGTGTTGCCCTTCGATCTCCACCAGCTCCCAACCCAACGGGTATTTCCGCTTGGCGTTACCGGAATCCTGCAACCAGACGCGACTGCCCGGTTCGGCGCAGTTTTTCATCGAACCGGTATTGGGGCAATGCGCGGTCACCTGACTGCCATCGGGCAATTCGACATCGGCCAGAAAACGCTTGTAGCGTTTGATCAGACGGCCTTCGATCATGTTCGCCAGCAGCATCAGCGCGACATCCGCTTGTGCAGGCGCTCCAGCGCTTCGTGGATACGATCCAGCCCGGTGGTGTAGGAGAAACGGATAAACTCGTTAGCGCGGAAACTACCGAAGTCGATCCCCGGCGTGGTCGCCACCTTATCCTCCTCCAGCAGAGACCAGCAGTAGTCGTAGGTGTTGTCGGTCAGGTGGGAGGCACCGGCGTAGACGTAGAACGCCCCTTCCGGTGTCAGCGGGATATCGAAGCCCAGGTCTCGCAGACCACTCACCAACAGATCGCGGCGCTCCTGAAACGCCTGACGACGCTCCTCGAAGATCTTCATGCATTCGGGGGTAAACGCGGCCAGAGCGGCGTACTGCGCCACCGTCGGCGGCGAGATAAAGAGGTTCTGTGCCAGTTTTTCCAGCTCCGGCACCGCAGCTTCCGGCGCAACCATCCAGCCCAGACGCCAACCGGTCATCCCGAAGTATTTGGAGAAGCTGTTCAGTACAAAGGCGTCCTGATCGATCTCCAGCACACTGGTGGCGTCAAAACCGTAGGTCAGGCCGTGATAGAGCTCATCCACCACCAGATTGCCGCCCAGTGCTTTCACCGTTTCTGCGATATTGGACAGATCATCCTTGTGCACCACCGAACCGGTCGGGTTGGCGGGCGAAGCCAGCAGTACGCCGGCGGTTTCCGGTTTCCAGTGTTCACGGATCGCTTCCGGGGTGAGCTGGAAATTGTCCTCGACCGGACAAGGCACCAGCTGACCGCGTGCTTCGATCAGGCGCAGGAACTGACGGTTACAGGGGTAACCCGGGTCGCTCATCATAAAGGTTCGACCAGGGTCGGCGAGCAGGGAGAACACCATCAGCAACGCGCCGGAAGCGCCCGGGGTCACAAGGATACGCTCCGGGGAGATATCCAGGCCGTAACGGGTCTGGTACCACTGAGAGATCGCCTGGCGCAGCTCAGGAATGCCGCCCGCCGGCGTGTACTGGGTCAGGCCCTGGTCGATGGCATTTTTTGCCGCCTGCGCAACCGGCGCGGCGGTGGCAAAATCCGGCTCCCCGGCCACCATATGCACCACGTCATGCCCCTGTGCGTCCAGCTCCTTCGCCCGCTTCAACAGGTCCATTACTTTAAAGGAATCGATATCAGCAACCCGCTGCGTCCACTGCTTGTTCATCATCTGCTCTTCATAAGTTTGAAACCGCCTTATTATACAAAGGAATGAATCAATTCACCCGGATCAACAACATAGATGCGGTATTCAAACGGTTGTCAGGTTTACAACCTTGCCAGTCTGGACTAGACATAACAGTTGTATGGAGCGTCTGAGCGTTTATTCAGATTCAGGTATAGCCAACACCAAAGCATGGCGCAGACGGCCACCCCGGCAGTAAAACTTTGTCGACCGGGGGACTGGTCTAATCTGACAAGTTCTGATAACGTCTGCTGCCTTTCAGGTATATGCCGCTATTTGCGGCCTATAATCAGGTAAGCTGATATTGCCGGGAGCCGGCGATAAGAATAAGTGGGGCAGAGTTATGCCAAACAGCACTGAGACTCGATTTTCGCACATCGACCCGTATCCACTGGATCGGGATGAGGAATACATGTGCGACTCACAGAAAGACCATTTCCGCGCGATTCTGGCGGAATGGAAACGCCAGCTGATGGAAGAGGTCGACAGCACCATCCACCATCTGCAGGAAGAACAATCCAACTTTGCTGATCCGAGCGACCGCGCCAGCCAGGAAGAGGAGTTCAGCCTCGAACTGCGCACCCGTGACCGCGAACGTAAGCTGATCAGAAAGATCGACGAAGCGGCTGAGCGCATCGAAGCCGACGACTACGGCTACTGCGACGCGTGCGGTATCGAAATCGGCATCCGTCGTCTGGAAGCACGTCCGACCGCGACTCTGTGTATCGACTGCAAAACCCTTGCAGAGATCAAAGAGAAACAGGTCGGCGGTTAATTCGACCGGGCTGGCCGGGCCACCGGCCAGCATCGCCTGACTCATACGTTTAAAGAAAACGTTCAGTGACTTACGTAGGACGTTTCGCACCGTCACCCACCGGTCCTCTCCATTTCGGCTCGCTTCTCGCGGCACTGGCCAGTTATCTGGACGCCCGCGCACACGGTGGCCGCTGGCTGTTGCGTATCGAAGATCTGGATCCGCCCCGTGAGCAACCGGGCGCCAGCAACAGCTTTCCGCCCACTCTGGAAGCCTTCGGTCTCTATTGGGATGACGAACTCAGCCTGCAGAGCGAACGTACCGACCTCTATCAGGACGCCCTGAATCGACTGTTGAAGCAGGGGGACGCTTATCCCTGCGGCTGCTCGCGCAAGGAGATTCAACAGCGTACCGGCGGTATCGTTTACGACCGCTACTGTCATCTGTATCCGGGAACGAAGGATGAGGGTCCTGCGGCGATCCGCGTACACTGCCCCGGGCAACCGGTGCGTTTTCTCGACCTGATTCAGGGAGAGCAGAGTTTCGATCTGCAACAGAGCAGCGGCGATTTTGTGGTGCTGCGTAAGGATGGCCTGTTCGCCTACCAACTGGCGGTCGTGGTGGATGACTACCTGCAGGGGATCACCCATATCGTGCGTGGCAGCGATCTGTTGCCAGAAACACCAAAACAGATCCATCTGCAGGATCAGCTCGAGTTCCCCACACCACGCTACGCACATATCCCGGTCGCCGCCAACGCCGACGGCCAGAAGCTAAGCAAGCAGACCTTTGCCAAAGCACTGGATACCGAACGCCCGGTGCCACAACTGTTTGCAGCACTGGAGTTTCTCAACCAGCAACCGGATCCCGCTCTGTCTGATGCCAGCGTAGAGGAGCTGTTGAAATGGGCGGTCACAAACTGGAAGATGGATCAGGTTACACCCCGTCTGCAGCAACTCTGGCGCGACTGATTTCGGGCTCGTCACAACCCGCGCCCGCACCGGATGGACGCTACTGGAGAAGGAACCGCTATGTACCTGCACCGTGTTTTATTACTGCTGATCCCGGCGGTTTACCTGCTTTTTCCGCTGGTAATCGACTGGTGGCAGGACCTGCAGGGCCCCTGGTTCCGACATTTCGCCGCCTGGACGGCCATCGTCGTTATCGCCTTTATCATCGAACAGAGACGTAAGCATGCTTGAGTCCTCCGGCCCGTTTCTGATCGGCTTTACCTTTCTCGCCTTTCTCTTCGGCACCGCGTACCTGACCGAACGGGATAAGCTGCCTACACGTTGGGTGCACCATCCGATCACCCACATTTTGTCGATTGGGGTTTACGCCAGCGTCTGGACCTACCACGGTGCCTTCGGACTGGCCGCTGAATCCGGCTACCTGTTCCTGGCCTCTTATCTCGGCGCGGTTGGCGCGTTTATACTTGGCCCGGCGTTGCTGATCCCGGTGCTGCGTATCACCCGCACCTACCAGCTCAGCTCGCTGGCTGACCTGTTTGCCTTCCGTTTTCGCAGTGGCGCGGTCGGGGTGATCACCACCATCCTTACGGTGATCGCCACCCTGCCAATGATCTCCATCCAGATTCAGGCGATCGCCGACTCCCTGCATGTTTTCAACCGGGAACTCACGGCCAATCAGTTTGCGCTGGGGTTCTGTAGCATCCTGGCCCTGTTCTCCATTCTCTTTGGTGCCCGTCACGCTACCCTGCGCAGCAAACACCCCGGCCTGGTGGTCGCCATGGCATTGGGTTCTATGATCAAACTGATCGCCCTGGTGGTAATCGGTTTGTACGCGCTGTTCACGGTGCTGGGCGGGCCAACGGGTCTGGAAGCCTGGCTGGCGGCCAACCCGCAGCAGTTGGAGATGTTCAACGCCCGTCACGACAGTGATATCTGGCGCACCCTGCTGTTGGCGTTTTTCAGTGCGGCGATCGTGATGCCACACATGTTCCATATGATGTTCACCGAGAACACCACCGACGAAACCCTGTATAAAGCCACCTGGGGTATGCCGCTCTTCCTGCTGCTGATGGCGGTGGCGGTACCGCCGATCCTCTGGGCCAGCATCCAGCTGGGTGTGGGCGGCGATCCGGAATTTACCCTGCTTAATATGGGCAACCTGCTCGACGCCAAGTGGCTGACGATTCTGGCTTTTGTCGGCGGCCTCTCAGCAGCAAGCGGTATCTCGATTGTGGCCACCGTCTCCATGGCGTCGATGGTGCAGAACCACATCGTATTACCGTTGGTGCCGTTCCCCGATACCCAGCGCTTCTACGCCTGGGTGGTCTGGCTGCGCCGCTGCCTGATCGTCTTGATCCTGCTCGGCTGTTATTACTTCTACCTCAAGGTGGGATATTTCTACGACCTGCATCAGCTGGGCATCATCGCGGTTGTCGCGTTCATGCAGTTCCTGCCCGGCCTGCTGGTGACCCTGTTCTGGCAACGCGCCAACCGCTGGGGCATCATCTGCGGCCTGCTCACCGGTATGGGGATCTGGTTCTACACCCTGCTGCTACCATTGATCGGCCCGCTGGACCCACAGGCTGCGCTGGTATTCCGCGTCGACGCCTACGATTTCGATAACGCCGCCGTGATAGCGCTGCTTGGTAATGCGCTAATGCTGACCGTGGTCTCGTTACTCACCGAGCAGGACAGCGATGAAGAGCACGCCGCCAATGCCTGTCTGCTTAACGCCCTGCAGCGGCCGGTAGCCACCAGCCTGACTGCCAACCGGGTGGAAGACTTTCAGGATCTGCTCACCCCACGCCTCGGCCGCGTCGCTGCCCAGCGAGAACTGCAACATGCGCTGGATCAGCTGGCACTGAAACCCACGGTACTGCGCCCAGTGGACCTACTGCGTCTGCGTACCCAGCTGGAACACAACCTCACCGGCCTGCTTGGCCCGGTCGAGGCAGCCGCACTGCTGGCCCCGCTTGACCATCACGGCAGCAGCGCCGGCTTCAGTGGCAGCGGACGTAACCTGCATCTGCTGGAGAACCAGCTGGAAAACTATCAGGAACAGCTGACCGGCCTCGCTGCGGAGCTGGATGAGCTGCGTCGCTATCACCGCCTGATCCTGCAACGTCTGCCTGTCGGGGTATGCACCCTGGATAACTCTGGCGAGATCCAGTTCTGGAACACCGAGATGGAGCAGGTCACCGGCTTCACCTCCGCTGAAACAATCGGCATGCGCCTGGCCCAGCTACCTGCGCCCTGGGGTAACCTGCTGGCAGATTTTGCCCAGGCGCCGCTCACCCACGAGGTGGCGGAACCGGTCACAATCAACAACCAGCCACACTGGTTTGGTCTGCACAAGGCGCAGCTGAGCGAAGAGTCCGCCAGCGGCATGGTGGTCCTGCTGGAGGACGAAACCGAAACCCGTATGCTGCAGAACCGCCTGGCGCACAGCGAACGTCTCTCCTCGATCGGTCGCTTTGCCGCCGGGGTCGCCCACGAGATCGGCAACCCGGTGACCGGCATCGCCTGCCTGGCCCAGAACCTGAAACTGGAAACCGATAACGAGGAGATCCTCGAAACCGGCGATCAGATCGTCGATCAGACCAAACGCATCAGCCGTATCGTGCAGTCGCTGGTACGCTTCGCGCGCAGCGGCCAGAGTGATAATCAGAGTGCTCACGAAGCCGTTAATCTGCGCCACTGTTTTGAAGAATCGATCCACCTTGTATCCCTCGATAGCCGCGGCAAGTACAAGCGGTACCTGAACAATGTGGATGAGGATCTGGAGGTCTGGGGCGATCCGCAACAGCTGATGCAGGTCTTCGTTAACCTGCTGAACAACGCCTGCGATGCATCTGAGGATTACGACCATATCTGGATCGATGCCGAACGCAGCGGCGAAGCCCTGTGCATCAATGTGACCGATGAAGGCAGCGGTATCGAAGAGGAGTTCCAGGATCGCCTGTTCGAACCGTTCTTCACCACCAAGGACCCCGGTAAGGGTACTGGACTGGGTTTACCCTTGGTCTACAACATAATTGAAGAACATTATGGTAATATTGAGATTATTAGCCCTGCCAACAACAAGCAGAATAAAGGCACTCGCGTGGTAATCACATTGCCGTACCATGACCCGGCTACAACGTCGGGCAGCGGTGTGGGATAAAGGTAGACCGAATGAGCCAAATTCTGATTGTCGAAGACGAAACTATTATCCGTTCTGCGCTACGCAGACTCCTCGAAAAACACGATTTCAGCGTTCAGGACGCGGAATCCGTGGATGAAGCCACCAGCAAGTACAATCTCAGTGACTTCAACCTGATCATCAGTGACCTGCGTCTGCCCGGCGCACCGGGTACCGACCTGATCAACCTGGCTGGCTCTGTGCCTGTGCTGATCATGACCAGCTATGCCAGTCTGCGCTCTGCCGTAGACGCAATGAAACTGGGTGCGGTGGATTACATCGCTAAACCCTTTGATCACGATGAGATGCTGGCATCCGTGCGCAACATTCTGGCGCACCGCCAGACGCAGGTCTCGGTTCAGGAACTGAAAGAGGAACCTGAGGACGATCTGAACAACCTGAAAACCAATATCATCGGTTCCTGCAAACCGATGCAGGACCTGTTCAAGCGCATCCGCAAAGTCGCCAAGACCGACGCCACCGTGCTGGTTCAGGGCGAATCCGGTACCGGTAAAGAGCTGGCAGCCCGTTCCATCCATGAACAGAGCGAACGTTCTGATGCACCGATGATCTGCGTGAACTGTGCAGCGATCCCGGAAACCCTGATCGAATCCGAACTGTTCGGCCACGAAAAAGGCGCCTTTACCGGCGCCAACAGCCAGCGTAGCGGCCTGATCGAAGCGGCCGACGGCGGCACCCTGTTCCTCGACGAGATCGGCGAACTGCCATTGGAAGCGCAAGCACGTCTGCTGCGTTTCCTGCAGGAGGGCGAGATCCGTCGTGTGGGTTCGGTGCAATCCAAGAAGGTTAATGTCCGCCTGATTGCGGCGACCCACCGCAACCTGAAAGCCCTGGCGAAAGCCGGCGATTTCCGTGAAGACCTCTACTACCGCCTCTATGTGATGGAGCTGCGTATTCCACCGCTGCGCGAACGTGGTGAGGACATCATTGAAATTGCCAAACAGTTGCTGAGCCGCACCGCCAAGCGTATGGAAGAGGGCAACCTGACGTTCAGCGAACACGCACTGAGCACCATGCGCCGCTACCAGTGGCCGGGCAATGTGCGTGAGCTGGAAAATGCGATCGAACGCGCCGTCATCCTGACCGACGATGACGTCATCCATACCGACCTACTGGGTCTGGATATTGAGAGCACCGATCTGGCGGATCTGGAACAATCTTACGCTGCCCAGACCACGCCACCGGCACGCAAATCGACCAAGGAAAACAGCAACGCCGGTCAGAGCGGCCTGTCACTGGATGACTACTTCCAGCGCTTCGTGCTGGAAAACCAGGAGAGCATGAGTGAAACCGAGCTGGCGAAGAAACTCGGCGTCAGTCGCAAGTGCCTGTGGGAACGTCGCCAGAAACTGGGCATCCCTCGTAAACAAAAAAAGTAACACCTCACACCGGTGTTACCCCCAGGTAACAACCAGGGGTAACACTTGAGGTAACACTTCCGTCACAAAAAGTGTTACCTCACTACCCACTTAGTGTTTCCGTTACCGGGTTGAAAGGTAACAAACCCCACAACCACCAAGGTCTTTTTTTCACACTTATTTTTTAATTCCTTACAAAACAATAGGTTAATAAAGTTGGCACACCCAGTGCATTATATAGAGCAAAACAACAACAAAGCTTACTTAGAAACCTGCACCATCAATAAAAATAACAATAGGTAGCAAGTAGATAAGTACCCCGCCTCGAATAAAAATAATAATGAGGTTTGAACAGCTGATCGTAGCGAAGCGTCGACGGTCCCGAAAAAGTGCTCTTAGAAACAAAAACAACAAGCTAAGACTAGCGTTGTTGTCTGAGATGCGATCAGCTAACCATCCCCTTCTCGTTAGATTCCAATTCCTGCACGTTCGCTGCTTTTTCAATACGTATTAACGCTTATACTGCGCCCGCGTAAATGATATGATTCGCCACTTTGATTTTGGGTGAAATCTCTCGGTGTTCTATGGCAAAAGGTCTGCTTAAACGTATTGGCGCATTCTTTGGCAAGGAAAAATCGGACGCTCCCGTACCGGTCACACCGGCGCAGGGCCGTCGTATCATTCCCGAAGAGGAGCATCAGATCCGTCGTCAGGATCTCGACGACAACGCCATGAAGGTGGTCTACCGCCTGATTGATGGCGGTCACGACGGTTATCTGGTGGGCGGCTGCATCCGCGACCTGCTTACCGGTGAAAAACCCAAGGACTTTGACGTTGCCACCAGCGCCCACCCGGAGGAAGCCAACGAGCTGTTCCGCCGCTCCCGCCTGATCGGTCGCCGCTTTAAACTGGTACACGTACGCTTTGGCCGTGAGCTGATAGAAGTAGCCACCTTCCGCGCTGGCCACGATAGCCACCCGGCAAACACCGACGGCGAACACGGTCGCCAGAACGCCTCTGGCATGATCACCCGCGATAATGTGTACGGCACCATCGAAGATGACGCGTTACGCCGCGACTTTACCGTTAACGCCCTCTACTACTGTGTAAAAGACCACAGCATTTACGATTTCGCCAACGGTTACGAAGATATCCAGAACCGGGTGCTGCGCATCATTGGCGACCCGGAAGCTCGCTACCGTGAAGACCCGGTACGCATGCTCCGCGCCGCGCGCTTTGCCGGCAAACTGGGCTTTGATATTGAGCCGCACACTGCAGCGCCGATCAAAACCCTGGCACCGCTGCTGAAGGATATTGCACCGGCCCGCATCTTCGATGAATCCCTGAAGCTGCTGCAATCTGGCTATGCGGAAGCGGTGTATGACCACCTGCAGGAATTTGATCTGTTCGAACCTCTGTTCCCGCAGACACAACAGGCACTGCAGAGCGAACGTGGCGAACTGGTTGAAACCTTGCTGCTCAACGCCCTGCGCAACACCGACCGCCGCCTGGCACAGCGCAAGAGCGTGACACCCGCCTTCCTGTATGCCGCCCTGCTCTGGTATCCGGTCCAGAACCTGATGCAGAAGCTGATCGAAGAGCAGCGCATGCCACCGCTGCCGGCGCTGCACGAAGCCGCTAACCAGGTTATCGCACAACAGGTTAAATCCACCGCGATCCCGCGCCGCTTCTCCACCCCGATCCGAGAGATCTGGGAGATGCAGATCCGCCTGCCGCGCCGTGATGGCAAACGTGCCCAGCGCCTGCTGGAGCAGCCGCGCTTCCGTGCCGCTTACGACCTGTTGCTGCTGCGTGAAAACAGCGGTGAAGAGCTGAACGGCCTGAGCCGTTGGTGGACCGAATACCAGTCAGCGGACGAGCAAAAACGGATGCAGATGAGCAACGCGGTCGGCAAAGGCTCCAAGCCACGTCGCCGCCGTCGCAAGAAACCGGCCAGCAACGATGAGTGATACCGTCCGCGCTTACATCGGCCTGGGTAGCAATCTGGAAGACCCACGCCAGCAGGTAACCACTGCATTTCAGGAGCTGGCTGAACTGCCGCAGAGCGAGCTTGTTATGCGCTCCAGCCTGTACCGATCCGACCCGGTCGGCCCGCAGGATCAGCCGGACTTTATCAATGCAGTCGCCGCACTGGACACCACACTGGAACCACACGCACTGCTGGATCAACTGCAAGCACTGGAGCAGAAACACCGTCGGGTACGCGAGCGCCACTGGGGACCGCGCACGCTGGACCTTGACCTTCTGCTCTATGGCGATCAGGTTATCGGCACTGATCGCCTCACCGTGCCGCACGCATTTATGCAGGAACGGAGCTTTGTACTCTGGCCGCTGGCCGAGATTGCACCCGCCCTGCAACTGCCGGACGGCACCGACCTGGCCTCCCTTTTAGTTGCATGCCCTATGGGCAGCCTCGAACGGATACAGGTATAATTTCCGCCGAACAAGTAACTGGATACCGAGTTTCTTATGAGCAACATCAACCTGCACACCTTAACGGCCCGTAAACAGGCGGGGGAAAAGTTCGCGGTTCTGACCGCTTACGATGCCTGTTTTGCGCACCTGGTAAGTGAAGCCGGTAACGAGATGATCCTCGTTGGCGATTCGTTGGGCATGGTCCTACAGGGCCACGACAGCACACTGCCAGTAAGCGTTGAAGAGATGGCTTACCACACAGCCAGCGTGGCGCGCGGGAACAAGGGCAGCATGATCATGACAGACCTGCCTTTCATGAGTTATGCCACCCCGGAACAAGCGATGGACAGCGCTGCAGCACTGATGGCCGCTGGCGGTCAAATCGTAAAGATCGAGGGCGGTGCCTGGCTGGCAGAAACCGTTTCCCTACTGGCAGAACGCGGCATCCCGGTTTGCGCCCACATGGGCCTGACACCTCAAGCGGTTAATAAGCTGGGCGGCTACCGCGTCCAGGGACGTGATCGCGACAGCGCCAAACAGATGATCGAAGACGCGGTACTGCTGGAAGAGTCCGGTGCCTCCATGCTGCTGCTGGAGTGCGTTCCTTCCCTGCTGGCACGCGAGATCACCCAGGCGGTGGATATCCCGGTTATCGGCATTGGCGCAGGACCTGATACAGACGCACAGGTACTGGTAATGCACGACATGCTGGGCCTGACCCCAGGTCGTCCGCCGAAGTTCGTGAAGAACTTCATGGCTGATGCCGACAGCGTACAGGACGCATTTAAAGCCTACGGCGATGCCGTGCGCGCGGGTACATTCCCAGGTCCTGAACACGGGTTCGAGTAAGATGAAGACGTTCCATAGCATTGCCGAGCTGCGTGCCACACTGCAGCAGGAGCGCGCCAACGGTAAACGTATCGGGTTGGTGCCCACCATGGGCAACCTGCACGAAGGGCACCTGCAGCTGGTACGCCAGGCAGATAGCTGCTGCGACATTGTTGTTGCCAGCATCTTCGTAAACCCGCTGCAGTTCGGTGCCAATGAAGATCTGGGCAGCTACCCACGCACGCTGAAAGAAGACCAGGAAAAACTCACTGGTGCTGGCTGCGACTACCTGTTCGCACCAAGCGACGAAGAGATGTATCCCAACGGTCGCGAAACTCAGACGCAGGTCGAGGTTCCGGGCCTCTCTGACATCCATTGCGGTGCCAGTCGTCCGGGTCACTTCCAGGGTGTGACGACGGTCGTCTGCAAGCTGTTCGGCATCGTCCAGCCAGATGTAGCGGTTTTTGGTGAAAAAGATTACCAGCAACTGATGGTGATCCGCCGCATGGCGGAAGACCTCTACCTGCCAGTCGAGATTCAGGGTGCGCCGATCGCACGCAATGAAGACGGTCTGGCACTGAGCTCTCGCAACGGCTATCTGTCAGAGGAGCAGATGCAGGTCGCACCGACGCTGCAGCGCACACTGCAGGAGGCCAAAGCGGCGATCCAGGCCGGTCGCCGTGACTACACGCAGCTGGAGGAGGAATCCTACCAGAAGCTGGAAGCCGTAGGTTTCACCCGCGACTTCTTCAACATCTGCGACGCAGAAGATCTCAGTCCTGCCGATGAGCAGTGCAAGAAGCTGGTCATCCTGGCGGCTGCTCCACTGGGCGGCGCCCGTCTGATCGACAACATCGAGATCGATCTCTCAGCCTGAGCCTTTCTCTGACCTGAAATCAAAATAGGCGCTACAACCAAAGCGCCTATTTTTTTGTCTGTTTTTTATCCTTTCGTCGGCTAGCGCTGTACTCCTCAGCCCTGTTAAATTTTTCTTACACCAAGAGGCTGCCGTACTTGGTGCATCTTCACCCGCCCGATGCCGCGTCTTGACAAAGCGGGGTCCACTCGCACAGACTGTGGATCGAGGCATGTTGCACTGCAACTAAAACAGTACTTAATTATAAAAAGAAACAAGAGCTAACGGTGGGATCAGGGAATATGGCGTACTCCCCAATTGTCTTTGCAACAGCAAGGTCACTTCTCTGCCCTATCATCACCCATTCACTATCGATTCAAATAATGAGGCAAAGCTATGCGTGACGTTGTTATCGTTGCTGCCGGTCGCACCGCCATTGGTGCATTTAACGGTTCTCTGGCTAAAGTGAAAGCATCTGATCTGGGTGCAACAGTGCTGAAATCCCTTCTGGAAAAGGTCGATCTGGACCCGGCACAGGTTGACGAAGTTATTCTGGGTCAGGTGCTGACTGCTGGCTGCGGTCAGAACCCTGCTCGTCAGGCAGTAATCAACGGCGGCCTGCCAAAAGAAGTTCCGGCACTGACTATCAACAAAGTGTGCGGCTCCGGTCTGAAAGCAGTTCAGATGGCGGCTCAGGCGATCAGTTGCGGCGACGCTGATATCATCATCGCGGGCGGTCAGGAGAGCATGAGCCAGTCTGCTCACGTGCTGCCGAACTCCCGTAACGGTGCGCGCATGGGCGACTGGAAGATGGTCGACACTATGATCACCGACGGCCTGTGGGACGCGTTCAACAACTACCACATGGGCATCACCACCGAGAACATCGTAGAGAAGTACGGCTTCACCCGTGAGGAGCAGGATAACTTTGCGTCTGCGTCTCAGAACAAAGCAGAAGCCGCAGTGACTGCGGGCCGCTTCCAGGACGAGATCATTCCGGTAACCATTCCACAGCGTAAAGGCGACCCGATTGTCTTTGACACCGACGAACAGCCACGTTTCGGTTGCACACCAGAAGCACTGGCAAAACTGCGTCCAGCCTTCAAGAAAGACGGCTCCGTAACTGCAGGTAACGCGTCCACCATCAACGATGGCGCTGCCGCCGTGATCGTCTGCTCCGCAGAAAAAGCAGCTGAACTGGGCCTGCCGGTTCTGGCACGCATCAAGTCCTACGCGTCTTCCGGCGTTTGCCCAACCATCATGGGTACCGGTCCAATCACCGCGACCACCAAAGCACTGGAGAAAGCAGGCTGGGGTATCGATGAGCTGGATCTGGTTGAAGCCAACGAAGCGTTCGCTGCACAGGCCATGTCTGTAAACAAAGACCTGGGCTGGAACACCGACATCGTAAACGTAAACGGTGGCGCTATCGCACTGGGTCACCCAATCGGTGCATCCGGTTGCCGCATCCTAGTTAGCCTGATCCACGAAATGGGTCGTCGTGACGCTAAGAAAGGTCTGGCAACTCTGTGTATCGGTGGCGGTATGGGTACTGCGCTGGCGATCGAGCGCGACTAATACGCCGCTCTGAAGCAGAAATAAAAAACCGCAGCCTTGGCTGCGGTTTTTTTTGGCTTGTACCCTGTTCACACAGGCACAGTCAGATAAGGTTTCTTAAGCCTCGGCGATCGCACCCTTACCGACACCTTCGAACGCCTTCACCATCACGGCGTTAGCCGGGTACTGTTGCTTGATCTGATCCGCCAGATGACGGGCGATCAGCTCAACGGTGGTTTCGGTATCGATCAGGTAACACACCGACGCGGGCAGCTTCAGCTCGAACGCGCCCTGCGGCGCCTCATAGGCGTAGTGGTGCGTCTCGTCAGCTGAAAGCAGATGACTGCGGGTGCCGATATAGATATCGCGGAAGCACTCCGCCCATTCAGATTCGAGCGTCTCACTGCGCTGGCCATCGATATAGATCTCCAGCTTGGAGCGATGCCCGTGCGCGATTCGCTGGCAGTTGCCGTCGTGTTGCTGCAAACCGTGGCTATAGTGATAAAAAGCCCCATCGATACGCTCCGGCACAAACCCGATCTTGAGCCCTTTCACCTCATCCGGAAACAGCTCCAGCAGTTTTTCCCGACACCAGTCCGCCAACGTATGCGGAGTGATCTCAGGTACGCCCACCAACGCAATCGCCTGCTGCGGCGAACGACAGTGGAAAACCTGCCCGTCAGGGTAAAGCCACTCAACGGTGGTGTAACCGTCACTCTGCTGATGGCTTAGACGCGGCATTCCGGTCGGCACCACCAAGGCATGGTCGATATAGGTATCAAACCACTGCTTCACCGCTTTCTTTACGATGCCGAAGTCGCAGATCATGCCCTGCTCATTCAGGCTGCCGTCCAGTTCCAGCTGCACCAACCAGGACTCGCCTAACAGCCCACGATGGGGATGCAGGTAGGAAAAATCGATATTGGTCAGGTTATCAACGAAGAGTTTCACGGCGGTTCCACGGTTAAATTTTCAGGGCGCTATAGTAGCCTAATCAAGTCGGACTTTCATTCAGGTATAATAGCCACCTTCAGCATACAACTACCCGCCTTAATGGCCCTACGTTTGGATCAGCATGCGTCTCGATAAGTTTCTCGCTCAAAGTTCCGGCTTCTCCCGCAAGGATGTGCGTAAGATGTTACGCGCCGGTGAAATCACCCTCAATGGCGAGGAGGTCCGTGATCCCGCCCTGCATATTTCCGAGGAAGACCTGATCTGCCTTGATGGTATGCCGCTGGACCCTCCGGGTGAACGTTACCTGATGCTGTACAAACCAGAAGGTTGTGTCTGCTCCAACGATGACAGCACCCATCCGACGGTATTGAGCTTGATCGACCTGCCCCGCGCCGATGAGTTAGCGATCTGCGGTCGCCTCGATGTGGATACCACCGGCCTGGTCCTGGTCACCAGCGATGGTAAGTGGGCGCACCGTGTCACCTCCCCCAAACACAAAACCGGTAAGGTTTACCTGGTTGAAACCGCCGATCCCATCCCCGCAGATGCGGTAGAGAAGTTCGAAAAGGGACTGATGCTGGCCAACGAACATTTCCGCACCAAACCGGCAACGCTGGAGATCCTCAGCGACTATGAAGCCCGCGTCACGCTGACTGAGGGGCGTTACCATCAGGTCAAGCGGATGTTTGCAGCACTGGGGAACCGGGTCGAAAGCCTGCACCGGGAAAGCATCGGAGCGATCCAGCTCGATCCGGACCTTGAGCTTGGCGAATACCGCGAACTGACTGAGGAAGAGGTGCAAAGTATCTGATGGTGGATTCAGCGTTTAATTTACTGCGCAGTGAGCTGCAGAATCCACAGGGAAAAACCCTCTGGTTGGCAGATGAAAACCTGCTCGGCACTCAGATTACTGCTTCGCCAGATATCCGGGTTATTACCAACCGAATCGATCTGTATAACAGCCTTAAACAACTGGACTGGAACGCAGTATTCAGTGACTTTGATTTCAGCGAGTTCGCGGATAACAGCTACGACCGGGTCATCTACCGTGTTTCTAAAGAGAAACCGGTCGTCCACCATATTATCAATCAGGCTTTCCGTATTCTGAAAACCGATGGCCAATTGATTATTGCCGGCGATAAAAACGAAGGCATTAAAAGTTATATCGATAAAGCAAAAAAACTGTTCGCAGGACAGTGCAACGCCAAAAAAGTCGAGGGGGATACCTGGCGCGCGGAATTAACACGTCCCGACACAGAGGGGAGTAAACTCCTTGATGATAAACGCTATACGGAATTACGACCGGAAGCGCGTGACGATCAATTTGAATACTGGAGCAAACCCGGTGTTTACGGCTGGAATAAGATCGACAAGGGCAGTGCTTATCTGATCGAACATCTGGACCAGTTCCTGATGATGATGCCCGAACCGCCTAAGCAGATCCTGGATCTGGGTTGTGGTTACGGCTACCTCTCCCTCAACGCCAGCCATCTCGATATCCCGATCACTGCGACCGACAACAACGCGGCGGCAATCGCGGCCTGCGAGCGTAACTTCAATCGCTACCCGGTTAACGGCCAGGTCGTCGCCGCCGACTGTGCTGCAAACATTTCCCGCAAGTTCGACCTGATTCTATGTAATCCGCCCTTCCACGCGGGATTTGATGTAGAAGGTGATCTAACCGACCGATTCCTGCAAGCCGCCCACGATCACCTGAGCGACTCAGGCATCGCCTGCTTTGTCACCAACCTGCATATCCCGCTGGAACGAAAAGCGCAAAAGCTGTTTCACCAGGTCGAGATTTTCGCGTCCAACAGCAACTTCAAGTTAACCCGCCTCAGCCACGGCTTGTAACACTTCTGCTTTAAAAACAAGCTATAGTTTCTGTCCGTCGATAATTAGCGCAGTAAATATAAGTACCTCCCCTCCAATTTATAAGGGAAGGTACTTATATATCTCATCAATAACTGTTTATAAGAAAATCACCTGTCGACATATCTCACATTTTTATTTACTGTGTGTTTTATGCACGGCTGCTCAAAAACTTCGCCTTCATAAACGGATGTATTGTTATGAAACAGCTCCAGTGTCCACGTTGCAAATCTTACGCACTGTTGCGCATGCACCGCTCCTTATTTACTAAGCTGCGTCACCCCCGATCACGCCAATACCGCTGCGACGAATGTGGCTCTGAAACACTTGTTGATCAGGATGGTGAGGTGCTACGAACGCACACGACCTCCACGACCTGAAAAAAACGGCATAAGCCCAGTTTTTCAGATTTAGAGGTGTCCCCTAAGCGTTAATCCGGTTACCCTTACGCCTTCAGCTATCTGCTTATTGCTCTATGCTGTAAGTTGCCAATTCGATTAACGACAGACCTGTACGATGCCCGAATTACCTCTGGAATATATCCGTCAATCCATCTTCTTTTTCCGCAGCCACTTCGCGATGGTGGTGCGTATTCAGCTTCCTTTTCTGCTCTTAATCAACATCCTGGCGCTGCTGGTAGAGGGAACGGTCGATCCTGAAGCAGACGGCTTCAGAAACTATATCGCCGGTCTGACACTGCTGAATCTCACCCTGATGCCGATCTACACAGCGGCCACCATTCTCTACTTTGCCTCTGTCGTACAAAACCGCCCGCTGACAGCAGGACAGGCGTTGCTGTTGGGCCTTTCCCGCTGGCGCGCACTGTTACTGGTCTACATCCTCACCGCCTTCGCGATATTCAGTGGTCTGCTGTTCCTGATCATCCCGGGTATTTTCATTATGATCAGGCTGGCGTTCGCCGATTACATCTGCGTCACCGAGGGCAAAGGTGCCATGCAGTCATTGCGTGAGAGCTGGGAGCACACCCAGGACTGGTTCTGGATTCTCCTGAACGGTCTGGCCATCCTGTTCGCTGTGGTGACAGGCACCGAGATGTTGCTGGAACTGCTGCTGAAACAGGCCGACCTGCTGAACGGTATGGTAAGTGGGGGCATCAACATCGTTTTCAGCCTGATCAACACCGTTATGACGGTTTACGGCTACCGCATCTACTGTATTGCAATGGAGGAGCGTAACAGCCCGCCTCCCCAGCCTCCGGCACAGCAGGAAGAGAGCGAGCAGGATTAATCTGCTGGCCCGACTGCGGGCCATCCTTCCCATCCCTACCGGATAGAGTTGGCAGAATGGCAGCGACAGCTCATCCCGGCATAAAAAACATGTCTTGTCCTGATATAGGTTGACACTATTTCAGGTTAAAAACGCCCGATGCACTTCATCGGGCGTTTTATATTTT
>CANMWJ010000024.1 GCA_947501565.1 uncultured Marinobacterium sp. | reverse complement strand
AGTACGCTTAGTTCTTGATTTCATAACACCTTCCGATTTGATGATCGAAAAGTGTCAACGTTATTCAGGACGGGACAGACACAATAAAAAAGCCGCTAACGTTTCCCGCTAGCGGCTTTTTTGTGACCTGTAAGAGCGGAATTACTCCGCAGCGTCACCAACAGTGGTCAAACCCAGGCTGGTCCAGGCCTGCATACCGCCACGGTAGTATTTCATTTTGGTGTCCGGGTAACCGGCTTTCAGCAGCTCACGCACCAGACGTGGGGTCTGCCCACACCAGTAACCGTTACAGAACATCGCCAGTGTTTTAGCTTCTGAGAAATCCCAGGCACCGTTTTTCTTCTCTGCACCCAGCTCTTCCAGCGTATCCGCTGCGGACTCTGGCTCGTCCATAACAGTGTAAGGCACGTTCACAGAACCCGGGATGGTCAGGCGATAGTGCCAGCCTTCGGTACGAGTATCTACGATCAGTACATCTTCGTTGGTCTGAGATTCGATCATGTACTGAACGAACTCGCGCTCACCGATGGTTTCAACATCATGCGGCTCAAACGGATGGATCGGCTGCGGAGTACCACGGTAAGTGGTGCTGTAAAGCTCATGGATACGATTCTGCGGGTCCTGAGCACGTTTCACTTCAACCTTGTCGCCGTCATGCTCAACCACAAAAGAGTAGAGGTCTGGCGCGATCATCGCACGCTTGCCGCCTTCAGCCAGAACTGCAGGAGAGGATACCAGAGCCGCCACCAACGCCAGGCTGGTCACTGTTCTTTTCAACATTCTTCACACCACCGGTTATATATTTATCTTTATTAGTTATATGAGCATTTATACACCAATACCGGTACAACGCACATTTAGACTTATGGAGAAGAGTGAAGATAGAACAGAGGGAGTGCGGCAGAAGCCGCCATAACGCCTCTACCGCGGGAACAATGCCGCTGATGCGGTGTTATTTAACCTCTAGCAGCATATCGATAGTGAACGCATCCGCATCGTGCTCCAGAGCGTGTGCTGCACACTGCACTTCAAACTCGTTACGCTCTTCCGCCATTTCGCTCTGACCGAACTCGTTGTTTTCCAGATACTGCAACTGGGTCACGCCCGCATAATAAAATGCCATGACAGTCGCAGCGGTCTGATCACCCGCGATCGCACGCTCTTTCCAGACATGTTTCTTGTTCTGGATCTTCAATACCTGACGTTTCAGGTTCCAACCGTAGCGAACCTCCTCGAGATAAGGGTTGCCAGAAACCAATGAGAACATGCCGCCGGTGATCACCAGGCCGATCAGTACGCCAGCCAGGTTCAGCAGCATATTTTCCCCCTCAGGGTTACCGCCCCAATGGCGGAAAGCCGCTGCGATCGACAGACCTAACACCAGAAATACGGAACAAAAAACGATCGCGACGTTACGCTGTTTCTTACGAAAGGTGGGTTTATCAATTTCCCTGAGCTTCATGGTGGGCTCCGCTACCTATAATTGTTGAAGGCGTGTAGACTACCGCATTTTTCAGCCAGTTCCAGACCTATGTACTCAGTTAAAGAGATCTTTTACAGCCTGCAGGGTGAAGGTGCCCACAGTGGGCGTCCCGCACTTTTCTGCCGCTTTACCGGATGCAACCTCTGGTCTGGCCGCGAGCAGGATCGTGCCAGTGCGGTATGTGATTTCTGCGACACTGATTTCATCGGTACGGATGGTAGTAATGGCGGCAAATTCACGGACGCTGAAGCTCTGCTGCAGGAGCTGTTACGGATGTGGCCTGAGCAACAGGGGCACCGCTACGTTATCTTCACCGGCGGAGAACCCGCCTTGCAGCTCGACCAGGCACTGGTGGACCTGTGCCACCACTATGACTTCGAAATCGCGGTCGAAACCAACGGCACCAAACCGCTGCCTGAGGGTATCGACTGGATCTGTGTCAGCCCCAAAGCGGATGCCGAACTTCTGATTACTGCGGGCAACGAACTCAAACTGGTCTACCCGCAACCAAAAGCGATGCCGGAACGCTTCACTGCGCTGGCGTTCGAACATTTCTACCTACAACCGCTGGACAGCCCTACCCGCCCCATGCACACCAAAGATGCGCTCAACTACTGTCTGGAACACCCGCAGTGGAAGCTGAGCCTGCAGACCCACAAAATACTGGGTATCGAATAACCCTCCACTGACCCGGCTCAGGCCAGCGCAGCGTGTTTCCGCCGGTTGCGCCAGAAGATCAGCATAAAGGCCGGAATATTCATCAGAATGCCGTACGTCAGTGCGGCGGCGGACATCTCTGCGTTCTGCAGTACCGTGCCGGTCACCAGCAACGCGGTTCCCGCATTCTGAATCCCAACCTCTACCCCGAGGGTGATCGACTGTTCCGTGCCCAGACGGGCTTTACGCGCAAAGCCGTAGCCCGCGCCAAACGCCAACGTGATCAGCATGGCAACTGCGGGCCCTAACTGCAGCGCCAGATCGGGCAAACGCGCCCAGTTTGCCTTGGTGATACCCACCACAACTACAACCAGGAAAAGCATCGACAACAGCTTCACCGGTTTCTGGAGACGATGACAGAGGCCCGGAGCCCAATGATGCAATGTAACCCCCAACACGACGGGCACAATGGTCATCACCACCAGCTTAATCATGGTTGTAAGCACCGGAAACTCAATTGCCTGGGTAGCCCCCAGCCAATGCTGCAACGCCCAGTAGGTCAGCAACGGCAAGGTAAAGGGGGCCAGTACGCTAACCAGCGCAGTCATACTGACAGACAGGGCCACATCCCCCCGCGCCAGCCAGGTGATCATATTCGAGGTCGCCCCACCCGGAGCAAATGTCAGGATTAACAAGCCTACCGCCAGTACCGGCGATAACCCTAGCAGGGTAACGACCAGGTACCCCAGCAGCGGTAACAACAGAAACTGCATAGTTACACCGAGCAGTGTCACCGACGGGCGGGCGAGAATACGACGGAAATCCGCCAACGACAGGGACATCCCGACCCCAAGCATAATGGTGAAGAGTGCAGCAGGTAACACCACCTGTGTCAGCAAACTGTTTTCCATGTTTCGACCCTGATAAAAATGTACGCGAAGTAGATAATGGCAAACCGGTCACAAATAGTTCGGCTGTGGCCGACAGAATAAGCGCCGTCATCTTAACGCAAATCCACGTCGAGCTTTAGCCCCCTGCTATAAGTTCCCATAGTAGATAAGTGGCTCAATCTCCCGTGGTATAAGGGCTGCAAACGCCTACCCACATATCCTGTGGATAACACTGTGGGTTTAGTATCGAAAAGGTCACATAGGCCACGTAAATACACGCCACCCGTCAAATTGATCAATATTTAGCCACCTGTTTTCACCCCAATTAAATCAATGAGTTACGAGCTATAAACTCCATTTTTTCTCTGAATCCAGGTAAATTTGTGAATGCATTCTGGCAAACTTCGAATCTTTCCTGTCAAGCAATTTATGTAACTTTTTACAGACAAAATTATTGCCTTAAGTGCCAAGACTTGATCACAAATTAACGGTATCCTTGCCCCCCATGAGTAGAGAGCTAAGTCAACAGAAAGCAGCAGAGAAAATTACCCTGATTGGGGCTCTGCTGGATTTCGTCCTGGGTATATCCAAAATCTTTGTCGGTATCCTGTCCCACTCCAGCGCCCTGGTGGTAGACGGCATACACTCCCTGTCCGACCTGATTACCGATGGTCTGGTGATCGTCGTCCTGAGAATCTCTCATCAGGAACCCGATGAAGACCACCCTTGGGGGCATGGTCGCTTCGAAACCGTGGGGACCGTTGTTCTGGGCTGCGCCCTGATCGCCGTAGCCGGTGCGATGGCCTATGAAAGCGTTAAGCTACTCTTCACCGATGAAACCCCTTTAGTACCTGAGTGGCCCGCACTGCTGGTTGCTGCCCTGTCGATCGCTGGTAAAGAGTGGATCTTCCATTACACCATGCGTATCGGCAAAGAGATTAAGTCCGACCTGATCATCGCCAACGCCTGGCACAGCCGTACAGACGCCCTCTCCTCGATTGTCGTACTGATCGGTGTAGGCGGCGCCATGATGGGTGTCTGGTGGCTGGATGCACTGGCAGCCGTGATCGTTTCGGTCATCGTCGGCAAGATCGGCTGGGAGATGACCTGGGACAGCATTAAAGAGCTGGTAGATACTGCCCTGCCCGAAGATCGCATCATCGCTTTCCGTGAAGCCGTGATGCAGGTGGATGGCATCCTCGACGTTCACAGCTTCAAGAGCCGCAAGATGGCCGGCCAAAGTCAGCTGGAGATGCATATTCAGGTCTCCCCGACCCTCTCCGCATCCGAGGGGCACTACATCGGCGATATGGCGGTCTGTCGCTTGCAGGGCGCCTTCGAGGATATCGGCCATGTAATCTTCCACATTGATACCTACGATGACGAGCTGGAGCAGGTCTGCAAGACTCTGCCAATGCGCTCAGAGATCGAATCGCTGTTGAACAACGCCCTACAGAAGGTCGCGCCCGAGCTGGATAGCCCTGAGCGCATCGCCCTGCACTACAGCGACAAGATCGATATCGAACTCTTTTTCGCCACCCCGACCCAGCCACGCGCTTCGCTGGCTCAGGAGCTGCAGGATAGTCTCGCCCATCCGCACTGGCTGCAGAACGTCCGGGTATGGAGCGGTCATCCACAGTGAGTGAGTACCGGAAACCTTCCGCTACCCACCGCTGTGAACTGATCATCAAAAATAGTCGATTTATCACTACAGTCGCAGCCACACCGGATCGCAGTAGCGCCGAAGCGTTTGTGGCCCAACTCAAGGCAGAACATCCTTCCGCCAACCATAACTGCTGGGCGCACATCGCAGGCTCCCCCGACGATTCCAGAAACCGGGGCTGCAGCGACGACGGTGAACCTAAAGGTACGGCTGGACGCCCGATGCTCACCGTCCTCGACCACAGTGGGCTTGGTGAGGTCACGGTGGTGGTTACCCGCTATTTCGGTGGTGTCAAACTCGGCACCGGCGGTCTGGTGCGTGCATACAGCCAGGCGGTGAGAGAGGCGCTGGAAACGCTGCCGACAACCCTGGTCGTACCTAAAGAGCAGATCGAGATCAGCGCTCCCTTTGAGATGACCGGCCAGCTGGAACAGCTGCTGAATCAGTTTTCGGTGGAGGTTCAGGAGCGGCAATGGGAAGCGCAACTGAGAATATACGGTGAGATCGAAACCGCACAGCTGGAGGGACTCACGACAGCCCTGCAGCCCTACCCTTCAATTGTCCTGAAAAGCTTATCGTAAGCAATCTCCAGCGCCGGTTCGCGACGGTCGTGAACACAGTGATCAGGCAATAGCTTCAGAATCTGCATCCGTGATAACACATTGTGTACCAGCTCATTGGTACCAATCACATACACTTCCCGGTCGGCACTCTGACTGTCGATGATCATCTCTTCAATCGCCATCGCCGTGGATACGTCGATCAGTGGCACCTGGCTGAAGTCGAAAATCAGCGTGTCGTGGGGATTCGCCTGCCGCAGTTTCAGAATAATCCCCTTCGCGGCGCCATAACTGACCGGGCCATTAAAGTGGTACAGCAGGATCCTGCCACCCGCCTTCAACAGCAGTTCACTCTCCCGTGGGCTTAACTGCTCGTGTTCATCAAGATCGTCGCTGATCACCTGTACCGCATCCACCTGGGCATCGGCCAGACGTTTTACCGTGATGATGTTAGCCAGGAACACACCCACCAGCACTGCCGTAACCAGATCCACAAACACCGTCAGGGCAAACACCAGCAGCATCAGGCACACTACAAACAGCGGTGCCCGGTGCAGACGCAACAGGAACTTCCAATCGATGATATCGATCCCTACCTTAATCAGGATACCCGCCAGAACGGCATGAGGAATATTTTCCGCCAGTGGACCGGCGCCAAGTACGATCACTAACAGCACAATAGCGTGCACAGCTCCCGAGATCGGGGTTTTACCACCAGCACGAATATTCACCACCGTGCGCATGGTTGCACCCGCTCCCGGTAAACCACCAAAGAAACCGGCAAACATGTTGCCTATTCCCTGACCGATAAGCTCCCGGTCTGAATCGTGCTGGCTTTTGCTCATGTTATCCGCCACCAGCGAGGTCAACAGGGAGTCGATAGAGCCTAACGCCGCCAACATCAACGCCGCTTGTACCATCTCCTGTATGAGCGCGGGTTCAAACTGAGGCCACTGCAAGCTCGGGAGTCCGGTCGGTATATCGCCGATCACCGCCAGGGTTTGCCCCTCAGGCAACCAGAAAACAACCAACGCACCAATGATGAGCGCCACGAGCGGCGAAGGCACAACGCGCGCCAGACGCGCGGGCCAGAAGGTGAGTAATACCAGCGCAAATACGCCCAGCAACAGTGCAGGCGGTTGCATGTCTGCGAGGAATACAGGTAACTGCTGGACCGATTGCGCCACTCCGGATGTGGCGGGATGCCCCAGCAGTGGCCCGAGCTGCAGTAGGATAATGATTACGCCGATGCCACTCATAAAGCCGGATATCACAGGAAAGGGAACCAGCGTAATGTATTTACCCAGTTTGAGCAGGCCGAACAGAATCTGTAATGCGCCCCCCAGGATCACGACCGTAAAAGCCAGCACCGGGCCGGATTCAGGATCCACAGCAGCGAATTGGGTAAAGACCGCGGCCATAACCACGGTCATCGGTCCGGTCGGACCGGAGATCTGGGAGGGAGTACCGCCAAAAAGCGCTGCAAAGAGGCCGACAAAGATGGCACCGTAGAGTCCTGCGATAGCGCCGGCACCGGAGGACACGCCAAATGCCAGTGCCAGAGGCAGTGCTACGACCGCAGCCGTCACGCCCCCGTACAGGTCTCCCTTAAGGTTGTCGGTGCTGAACCCCTTTATCAGCTGCATGCCAATTCCCTTAGACTTCGTGATGGAAACCCAGCAGTCTACGCAGCCGATATATCATCCGCAATTGACAAATTGGTCGAACAATAATCAGTTCGTCAGGCTGTTCTCGTCTTTTTCACGATGCTCAGACAACGTGGGCATCGCCAGCTCGTTGCGATCCCGTTTATAAACATCGGCGCGAAAATTGAGTATGCCAGTATCGCGATCAAGCCAGGCCGTACGGTATCGGGTAAAAAAGGCGACCTCTCCCGACAGATTGCTCACACTGGAGGCCTCCTCTGCCAACTCCTCATCAATACTAAACTGCTCGTCCTTCACCTGCCTTTCAAACAGCAGATCGGCCAGTAAACGCGGATGCTCAACCCGGATGCAGCCCGAACTGAAGGTACGCTGTGTTTCGTCAAACAGGTGCTTCACCGGCGTGCCATGCATATAAACGGAGAAATTATTCGGAAAGACAAACTTCATCTGCCCCAGGGGATTACTCTGTCCAGGCGGCTGCCAGAAGCGGTACTGCAACCCCAGATCCCCCTGATAAAAACGCGCCAGTTCCAGCTGTTCGACGGGCACCACATTGGGCTCCTGATGCCAGCCTTTGACCAGTTTCACACCAAGCCGGTCAAACTGTTCCCGCTCATGCTGGAGTTTTGGCAATATATCCTCCAAGGCGATACTTCTGGGCACATTCCAGTCCGGATTGAACTCCACTGCACTCATTGTGCTGTTGATAATAGGTGTCGGTCGGTCTTTTCGACCAACGATCACACGCATCTCTGCCAGCAGCTCATCACCGCGAAAGTAACGCAGGCTGTAATCGGGGATATTGATCTCGATAAAGTCCTGATCCTCCACCGTGATATCTGCCAACTCCCGCTGTTTATTCACCAGCAGCTGATGCCATCGTTCGCGAGGTGTAACATTCAGGGCTCGGCGTGTCTCCGGCCCCACAATACCGTCGATCTTGAGGCCATGTCGGCGCTGAAATGCTTCCACCGCTGAGGTCAGACAGGGATCAAAAAGGTTGGGATTTTCCAAAGGAGAGTCCGAGTGGTAGTCACCCAGAATACGTAAGCGTTCACGAATACGGGAAACCTGCTTATGCTGTTTTCCCTCTTTCAATAGAAAACGCCCCTTTAGCCGGGGCCAGTCGCCTTGCTGAGCAAGGCGTCGGTAATGAGAGATTGCATCGTCCAACGATACAAAATGTACGTTTGGGCTTTGTTGCTCGACGCCCGGCCATGAATCTGGCTTTATTTCATCTGCGCATCCTGTCAGAGACGATATAACACCACAGGGATCACTTTGTCCGTAACTGGTTGTGGTAGTAAACAGCAACGCCAGCATCACAGGCAGATAGACGATCTTCATTGACCCTGCCTCCCATGCAATTTATTTTTAAGTAATTGAGCGAACTGCCGATACTCAATTGTTAAGGGGTAAAGCTACCTCGGTTGTTTTGTAAGGGTAAAAGGTATTGTAGCAAAGCCAGTACCTGTTAATTTGTGAGAGGGTTTATTCGCCGAACAGTTCAAGCGGATTGTTCAGGGCAGAATACCCGTGTCTGTGATACGCGAAGGGGTGGTATGAAATTCGCAGAAAATTCAGGCCAGGCGGCAGAGTACTTGCGCCAGGCAGTTCCACTTATGGTAAAGCATAATATTCCGCCTAATCCGCTGAACTATGCACTGTGGTATACCTATGTTTCCAAACGTGTACCCGAGTTAAACCAGGAACTGGACAAAACGCTGACCACCTATGGCACCTGTCCAAGCCTGGTAGGCGAGCAGATGTTCCGCGAACATATGATCAAAGATGAGATCGATAGCGCGGAAAACGTACAAGCCGGTCTGATTGCACTGGTCAACAACCTGCATGAACACGCTGCAGAGACGGTAGAAAACACCAAAGATTATTCCGATGTTTTGCAGGACAGCCTGTCCGCCCTCAAGGGTGAAAGCGATCAGGAGCTGCCACTGGAAAGCATCATCCACACCCTGGCAAGCAAAACGGAAGAGATTAGCGTCAGCACCCAGCGCTTCCAATCTCGCATCGACGAAGCCCAGGCGGAGATCGAAGCCCTGAAGGCAGAGCTGGATAAAACCCGCCAGGATGCCCGTGTTGATCCATTAACAGGCCTGTTCAACCGTCGCGTGTTCGAAGCTGAACTCAGCACCCTGCTGCACGGCGAGGCCAAAGGCGGCGTGACTCTGGTAATGGTCGATGTGGATCACTTCAAGAAATTTAACGACACCTATGGCCACCTGATGGGTGACAAGGTTCTGCAGTACGTTGGCAAGCTGCTGATGGAAACCTGCAAGCAGCCGATGCTACCGGTACGTTTCGGCGGTGAAGAGTTTGCTGTACTGATGCCAGCCACCACCGTGAATGATGCATCAGAACTGGCTAACTTCCTGCGCGAGAAGATCCAGGCGATCCGTATCAAGCAGAAGAAATCAGGTGAAGTGATCAGCTCGATCACCGCTTCATTTGGTATCGCCCAGAACCAGCCGGGAGAGACCATCGAGAATCTGGTGGAACGTGCCGATAAAGCGTTGTACGCCGCTAAAGAAAACGGCCGCAATCAGGTTCAGGTGAGCGGTTAACAGCACCAACCAAACGTGATTTATAAAAAAGGGCAGCCGATGGCTGCCCTTTTTCGTTACAACAGAGTCTGAGACAGATTAAGACTTCACAGGCTCACGCATGGTCACGAACTCTTCTGCGGCCGTTGGGTGGATACCGATAGTAGAATCGAACACCGCCTTGGTTGCGCCCGCCTTCAGCGCCACGCCGATGCCCTGAATGATCTCACCCGCGTCTGGTCCAACCATGTGCACACCCAGTACTTTGTCGCTGTCACGATCTACCAGCATCTTCATAAAGGTTTTCTCGTCACTGCCACTTAACGTGTGTTTCATTGCACGGAAGCTGGATTTGTACACATCTACGTTTTCGTAACGCTCGCGCGCCTGCTCTTCAGTCAGGCCCACAGTACCAATGTTCGGCTGACAGAAAACCGCCGTTGGGATCAGGTCATAATCAACTTTCTGATCCTGACCGCCGTACAGGTTACGCACCAGCGCCATACCTTCAGCCAGAGCCACCGGAGTCAGCTGAACACGGTCGATCACATCACCGATCGCGTATAGAGACGGCACGTTGGTCTGGAACTGATCGTTAACGATGATTGCACCGTTTTTACCCTGCTCAATGTCCAGCGCTTCCAGACCCAACCCCTGCACTTTCGGGTTACGGCCGGTCGCATACATGATCACGTCTGCTTCCAGAGTAGAGCCGTCGGTCAGTGTAGCTACCAATGAACCATCATCCTGCTTTTCAATCGCCGTGATGTTGCTGTTGAAACGCAGATTCACGTCTTTCTTAGCGACTTCCTGCGCAGTGAACTCACGCACTTCGTTATCAAAGCCACGCAGGAACATGTCACCGCGGTAGATCAGATCAGTTTTGGCACCAAGACCCGCAAAAATACCGGCAAACTCAACCGCGATATAACCACCGCCAACAACGATGGCACGTTTCGGGAACTCATCCAGATAGAACACTTCGTTGGAGCTGATCACGTGCTCGCTGCCCGGAAACGCCGGTACATTCGGCCAACCACCTACAGCAACCAGAATGCGCTCGGCGGTATAGGTTTTATCGCCCACCGCCACGGTGTGAGCATCCACCAGCGTTGCGCGTCCTTCGATCAGTTCACAGCCGGCGTTTACCAGCAAGTTGCGGTAGATACCGTTGAGACGTTCAATCTCTTTGGTTTTGTTATCACGCAGGGTTGGCCAATCAAACCCGGTTTCACCTGCGGTCCAACCGAAACCACGCGCGTTTTCGAAATCTTCCGCATAGTGAGACGCATAGACAAACAGTTTCTTGGGTACGCAGCCCACGTTGACACAGGTGCCACCCAGATGACGGTCCTCGGCGACGGCAACCCGTACGCCCATAGCAGCGGCCATACGACCGGCGCGCACACCACCTGAACCTGCGCCAATCACGAAAAGGTCAAAATCAAACTCTGCCACGATGCGGCTCCTTATGCTTTATGTCAGTTGCAGCGTAACTCTATCCTGCGACCAGACAAACTACCAATAGAATTCCCTTAACAGTCAGATTGCGTCAGCCTATGGGACTGCCGCTGCTGACCCCACTGGGGGATATGGTAACCACCATACTGCGGAACCGTTGCCGGAGCCACGGAGAGAAAATCCGAGCTGTTCTTAAGATGCTGAAACCAGCGGTAGAGCGCCGGGGTGTTTTGGCTGACACCCGCACCGTAAAGATAGGCCAGCGCAAAACGCGGCAACAGGGCACACTCGACCACAGAAAAACGTCCGCCAACAAAAAACGCCTCTCCTGCCAGCCAGGTTTCCAGCTCCGCCATCCGGTTCTGCCACATCTGCATGCCCTGCTCGATCTCTGACATATCCCATTCATCCTGGGGTTTACTGCGTTTTTCAAAGATCACACGGCGCAAGCCCGGACCGATAATCTGATCAGAAAAGGTCACCAGCAAACGCGCCTTGGCACGCAACTCAGGTTCTTTCGGCAATAACTGGTTTGCAGTGTCGTAACGGTCCGCCAGGTATTCCAGAATCACTGTTGATTCCCAGATCGCCTGATCACCATCCACCAGCACGGGCACTGAGCTACGCCCTTCCGGACTGAGCGCGATGACATCTGGATGTTTCTCGCCTAGTTCCACCTGAATGGATTCGTAGGGCAACTTCAGCGCAGCCAGCGCAAGACGGACTTTCCAGCAAAATGGACAGTCGTCGCGCTCGTAAAGTCGCAACGCGGTTGGGGCGCCCGTGTCAGACACGCTGTTCATTTGCCCAGCCCCAGCTCACCCAGATAATCCGCCAGAAAATCGAGACGGTCATTACCCCAGAACAGTTCCTCGCCCACGACAAAAGTCGGCACACCAAATACTCCGGCTTCCTGAGCCTGCTGCCAGTGCTGTGCCATCTGTTCCTGATACTGAGCGTTACCCAGCGCGTCTATCACCTGCGCAGCACTGAGCCCGATCGATTCGCCGACTGCAATCAACACCGCCTGATCACCGATATCCTGCCCTTCACCCCACTCTGCGTGCATAACGGCTTTGACCCATGCGCCGAGCTTACCCTGTTCCTCAGCCAGCATTGAAACAAGGCCTGCGTTAGTGCCATCGGTATGCATCGGCGGTGGTGTAAAAGGGATCTCCATGCGTGTACAGAAGCGTTTTACGTCCTGACGCACAACCCGCAACTTCGATTTCTGTCTCTGTGGCTCGGAACGGCCATCCCAACCGGAGAAAGGACGCCATAGGATATCGATGTCATACTTCTCCAGAACATCAAACATCCGCTTGGAAGCCAGATAACAGTACGGGCTGCGGAAGTTGTAATAGATCTCTACCTGCTTTGTGCTCATCACGAGTGTCCTATCTGCTCTAATCACCTTCCATTCAGCCTAATCCATGAACAGGGCTTTGATAATTACCCGGCTCAGGATAATAATTATTCCCTGAAAGCATAAATAAACATCAACAGGCACGTGATCTATGGACAAGTTACAGGCAATGCAGCTCTTTGTGCGGGTGATTGAAAGCGGCAGTTTCTCGCAGGTCGCCCGCGAGCAGGGGATCTCTCAGTCCACCGTCAGCAAACAGATCGCTGCGCTGGAGAACCGCCTGAAAACCAAACTGATCAACCGCACCACGCGCAACCTCAGCCTGACCGACGCAGGCACCGATTATTACGAGGGTTGCCTGCGCCTTCTGTCTGAGCTGGCGCAGCTGGAGCAGAAAACCGCCGATGCAGAACGCCACCCCTCCGGGCAGTTGCGGGTCAGTACTTCCCTCTCATTCGGACGTTTACACATCGTACCCCACGTGCCTGCATTCCTGGCCGCCTATCCCGATATTGAACTGGAGCTGCGCATGGATGCCCGTCGCGTTGATCTGGTTGCCGAAGGATTGGATCTGGCGATCCGTATCGGCTCGTTGGAAGATTCCCGTATCGTCGCCAAACCAATAGGAAGAAGCGTGCGTATTTTGGTGGCTTCCCCGGAATACGTAGCCCAACATCCCGCACTGACCTCGGTATCCGACCTCCATCAGCACAACTGCCTGGGATACAGCCTGGGCGATCTGCGGCGTTGGCGATTCCGAACCAATAAGGGTGACGAAACGATTCAGGTTGCGGGTAACCTGAGTACCAACAACATGGATTCGCTGCACGATACCGCGCGCTGCGGGCTGGGCATCGCCATGTTGCCCCACTGGCTGGTGCGGGAGGATCTTGAAACGGGACGTTTGCAACAAGTACTGCCGGATACGGTATCGCCACCGGTAGAGATCAACGCCCTCTATCTGCAGAATCCCAATCTGCCCTCCAAAGTACGTTGCTTTCTGGACTTTTTCAGCGCACGGATCTCCACCCATCCGGACTTTTGTTAAACTCTGTCGCTTCTAGCCATCTTCTTTAACGGATAAGACCCGATGAAACTCATTTGCTTTAACGTCAACGGACTGCGCGCCCGTCTGCACCAGCTCAAAGCTGTGATCGATAAATACCAGCCGGATGTAATCGGCATTCAGGAAACCAAGGTATCCGACGAGGAGTTTCCGGTAGCCGACGTGGAAGCGCTGGGTTACCACGTGGAGTTTCACGGCCAGAAAGGCCATTACGGGGTATGCCTGATCTCCCGTGAAAAACCGTTGTCGTTGCAAAAAGGCTTTGCCACCGATGCAGAAGACGCTCAGCGCCGTATGATCATCGGTGAATACAGTGACGGTAACGGCGGTTCTATCACCGTGCTGAATGGCTATTTCCCACAGGGTGAAAACATCAGCCACGAAACCAAATTCCCGGCTAAAGAGAAGTTCTACGCAGACCTGCAGATCCATCTGGAAGAAAACTGTGATTCGTCCACCCGTCTGGTGTTGATGGGAGACCTGAACATCTCGCCAGAGGATATCGATATCGGTATCGGTGAGGATAACCGTAAGCGTTGGTTGCGCACCGGCAAGGCCAGCTTCCAGCCAATCGAACGTGAGTGGCTCAGCAAACTGAAAGGCTGGGGATTAACCGATACCTTCCGCCACCTGCATCCTGAAAACAGTGAAACCTTCAGCTGGTTTGACTACCGCTCCCGCGGCTTTGACCGTGAACCTAAACGTGGCCTGCGCATCGATGCCATCATGGTCACCGATGAACTGCTGGGCAGCTGTGTGAGCGCCGGGGTTGATTATGAGATCCGTGGGATGGAGAAACCTTCAGACCATGCACCGCTCTGGGCTGAATTTAAGCTATAACGACGGTCCAGACTGCTATTCCTCCACCGGGCACACAAAGCCCGGTGGTTTAACCACCAACAGGTCACATTCCAGGTGGTGCTGCACGCGAGTAACCGTGCTGCCGGTTAACCAGCGGTCCAACGGGCTTTTCGCCACCTGTCCCATCACCATCAAATCGATACTTTCCTGCCGTGCATACTTGGGCAGAGCCTTGTGACTCTCACCTTCCACAATTTTTACCCGGCTGTTGCGGATATCCAACGCGTAGGACGCCAGCAGTTTATCCAGCACCTTGCGGTGATCCTCCTGCACCTTTTGCTGCAGCGCTGCATAATCGGTGACGACATGTTCATCAAAGATCACAGAGTGCGGCAACGTATGGTAACTGTGCACCACTTGCATCTCACTGCCTAGCAGGGAGCAGAACGCCTGAGTGATATCGAGCACCGTATGATCCAGCCGTTCCAGCTGCTCACAGTGATGGAATGGATCGACGCAGGCCGCTATATGAGGCCGCTCCCGCCAGGTTTCGCCGTAGGTCAGCAGCAACGGCACCGGGCACTCCCGGATCAGGCGCTGTTCGGTATCACCCGATAACCACTGCCCCAGCTTTTTGTGTGCCCGCAAGGGATAGATCACCAGATCAGGCTGATCGCGCAATGCCTTACGCATCAGCCCCTCTACGCCGGTCTTCTCCCAGTACACATCCACACCACAGCTGATCCCCAGACGTTCCAGCTGATTCGCGTAACCTTCCAGTTTCGACTCAACCGATTTCACGTAACCGTGTTCAGCGTGCTGCTCAGCTTTTTTGTCAAATAGATGAGACTGTTGCAGGGAACGATTATAAGCGGCGCAGAAGAGTTCAACGGAGGCTTGCGTCTGTGATGCAAGTTGCGCAGTGCGTTGCAAAACCTGCGTGTTGTCAGCGTCTTGGTCGATATGCACAAGAATGCGGTTGATAGCGAACATAACAACTCCCTGGTGCGGAGATAACTGATGCCTCAAGCTTAGCCTAAGCTCACTTAGCGAGGTACCGTCTGGATCATTCGATACAGGTTCTGCCATCAGCATATCCAAGCATTACACCTGTGCCCAGCCCGTTGTCTAGCGGTTCACCGGTTAACTATAACGGGCAGAAATAAGGGATCTCTCAAACCAATCATTACAGTCTAACTACACTCTTTATATTAGATATTATTAATATATAATATAAGCCAATTTCACCCTTCGTTGAAAACAGGAATCGATCAATGACTATTAATGCTGCTCTGCGCCTGATGGCAGGCACTGTAATCCTCGCAAGTCTCGCTCTGGGTACCTACGTAAACGAACTATGGTACTACCTGACCGGCTTTGTTGGCCTGAACCTGCTGCAGTCAGCCTTTACTAAATGGTGTCCGGCCGTTGCCATCTTCAAGATGATGGGCCTGAAAGCGGAATCCTGCAGCACCGGTGGCATGACCGTGAATCAGGGTGTACATATCATCGCAGGCATCATCGTACTGGCTACAGTAGGCCTGGTACTGTTCGGCGGCATGACCAACCAACTGCTGATTGTGACCGCTGTTGTGGGTGCGAGCCTGATGCAGTCCGCGTTCACAGGCTGGTGCCCGGCGATCATGATCTCCCGCATGCTGGGTTTCAAATCCACCCAGGCGTAAGCTTCACACTCCTATCCGGGATCTTGCACCGCTCTATTGAGCGGTGTTTTTTTGTCTAAAGCTTAAAAAGACTGCGGATCAACAAACCGTTCACCAATACCTGCACTCCACGATTTAATTGCCCTCCTGTCATTCAACTTACTGAGTTCTCGTATAAAATAAGCAAGCCATTGGTTTAGTTACCCATACCACCTCAGAATCTAAGGAACGGTTTTGCTACTTCGACTGCTCGCCCTGATTTCCCCCGCCATTGTTCTACTGGGATCCGCGGCATTACTGGTTGATTTCGTCAATCAGCTACCGGCAGCTTATCTATTAACGATCAATCAGATTCCTTATGCTCTGGCGCTGGTCGTGGCACTTCTGGCCTACGGCTTTAACCGTAATCAGCTCCTGTTCGCCACCCTCAACCTGATGGGGGCTTATCTGCTGATACAACTTGGCTTGCAGACCAGCCTCGATAATCCCGAAGCCTATGTGCTCTTTACGGCGATCAGCCTGCTGCTTCCGTTCAACATCACCTTGATCGCCACCTATCAGGAACGGGGGTTGTTTACCCCACTGGGTCTGGTGCGCCTTGCGGTTGTGATATTGGGATACCTGCTGCTGGGCTGGGCCTGGTCCAACAATATGCTGGCAACACAGCTCACCAGCCTGCCCACCAACCTGCTGGAGATGTTCTTCGAAGGGCGTTTCCTCAGCGAAATGGCCGCCGTATTTTTTGCCGTTGCGCTTGTTACTACGCTGATCTTCTTTGTAGCCCGCCGCGGGCACGGCGATACCGGCGTACTGGCGTCGTTACTGGCCAGTGCCGCTATCATTATCTGGTTCGATAAATCCCATATCTCCACATTGCTGGTCGCGGCCGCACTGATTGCGATGGGTATTGCGGTGGTGCAGAACAGCCACAATATGGCCTTTCTGGATGAACTGACCGAGATACCGGCCCGTCGTGCCCTGCAGGACAAACTGGCGACATTGGGACGGCGCTATACCGTTGCGATGGTGGATATCGACCACTTTAAAAAATTCAACGATACCTACGGCCATGATATCGGTGACCAGGTATTACGTATGGTCGCCAAGAAGCTGGCATCTGTCGGCGGTGGCGGCAAAGCCTACCGCTATGGGGGTGAGGAGTTTACACTGGTATTCCCGGGCAAAGACGAAGCCCAGGCGCTGCCGTATGTGGAACAGATCCGCGAACTGATCGCCAACTATCCGATGAAGATCCGCAGCACCGAACGGCCTGAAGACGCGAAGAAAGGTCAGAAGATGCGTAACCGGAGCAACGATTCCGACGAGACTACGGTCACTATCAGCATCGGCGTCGCGCAGAAAACCGATGAGGATCTTGATGCTGCTGCGGTGATTAAGCAGGCCGATAAAGCCCTGTACGAAGCCAAACACAAAGGTCGTAACCAGTCGGTTACGGCGCACTATTCGCCTGAAAGCAAACGGCGCCGTTCTCGTAAGGATTACGCGTAAGCCACACCCAACAAAGTGTGTTTTTGTTGGGAGTCGCTGGCGCGCGTCGCCAACCTACAAGAGTGCAGCTAGATCCCATGTAGCTTGGCCATCGCCCCAAGCGATGCCCAACATATCAGGCATCGCTTCCGTTACATCGTTGGGCAATGCTGCGCATTGGCCAACCTACCACCACATCAGAAGCTGTAACGCACCCGGGCATAAACGCTGCTGGCGTCTTCAAACTGACCGAAGAAGGTGTGCGCCTGCTCGCCGCTGAAAAGGTTTGCCCCTACCACGACCGCAGTACTGTCATCCACACGGTAGGTCATGGATGGCCGCATAAACATATCCTGATCCGACGGTGACCAGTAGTTGAACCAGGACAGGATCAGGTTATCCTGCATCGCACGATAAGTCAGCCGCAGAGTCCAGAGATGGCGTTTCTCATCAGGCCGGTACGGCGAGTTGCCATCGTTTGCAGCCAGGGCCGCGTGGTCTTGCGTCCATTCCAGATAGTACTGTGCCGATGCGGTCAGCTTTGGGATCAGTTCCCGCTCAAACCCCAGCAGCACACGCAGCTGATCGTTCGGCAGACGTGGGTTACTGCCATCACTGTCTTCCCCGTCATACCAACCCAGCTCGGCGTTGGCGATACCGCCACCGAAGTTGCCACGCACGCTGGCACCGACCGTATTCAGGCGACTGAAATAAACCTGACCTCCGGTGCTCATCGCATTGGGTTGCTTCCAGTAGCCCCGGTAACCGTAGAGTGCCCACTCGGTGCCGTCCGTCTGGCCATGCAGACGTAACGCCAGCTCGCCGTTATCCAGGCCTTTATCCGGCTGATCCGGGATCAGATGCATCGACGTCTGCTGCCCGGCCATGGCATTGAAGTAGGAGAAACGCTCACCGTCGATAAAAAGGTCGCTGGTAAAAACCGGCGTCCACACCAGATCCAGATTGGCACGGTCGTGGTAGTAACTCAGCTTGGCGCTGGCAGATGGCGCTTTCAGGTACTGGTCATCACGCCCGGCGAAATAGGAGACCCAGTCCTTGGGAAACATATCGTTGATAAACAGCAGGTCCCCAGTCCCCCAGGTCAGTACCTGCTGGCCCAGGCGCAGATCTACATTATCTGACAGGGACATATCGATCAGCGCTTCACGCAGTTCACCGTGCAGGCCATGCTCCACCCCATCGGCGTAGAGATCAGCTTTGATGCTGTAGCGGCTGTCACCCAGATAGTCGGCGTATTCCAGCTGCGCACGCAGGTCGGCGAGGGTCAGATCTTCATCCGGCAAAGCTGGATCATCCTGTACGCGCCCACCAACGGCGGTTTCCACAAACCCATGCCACTGTGGAGAGGCACTTTCCTCCTCCCCCCAACTGTCATCACCCCAATCATCAGACGCCAATACCGGCGCGCTCAGCCCCAGAATCAGCAGCGATGGCAGTAGCTTGCGGTTCATGATTTGGGTCTCCGCAACCAGTTGCGTGGCAGTTTGCGCAGTGAGCGCTCGGTGAAGACCGATTCATCCAGCCCGATATCGTATTTCAGGAAACGGAACTCCATGGTGGTAAAACCGCCGGAGATCAGATCACTGACCCGGGATTTAGTTACCGTCGGGTGCCCCTGCACGTCTTCCACCGCCAACACCTCGACACGACGATACAACTTATCAGCATCATCGGTGTATTCGATCTTCACCGGCAGCATATTGTTCTTGTCGATCCACACCTTATAACGGCTGAACTCAACCGACGCCGGATCTTTCGGGGTGTTTTCCACGATGTAGTGCTCGGCTGTGGTTTCCAGCAGGCGGTGTTCATCCTCAGAAATATTGCGGCCGGAGACATCTTCGTAGAAATAGTGGGAGCCCACAAAGCTGGTACGTTTATCCCCGGCGGAGATACGTTTCACCAGATCCAGGCTCGGCAGGTAGAGCCAGCGATCATCATCACTTTGCGTGTGTTTAGCCACCATAAAGACGGTGTTGCGCACGTCTGCCGGTCGGCTGAAGGCCACCAGGAAGTTCTGATCGCCACCGTCCGCTTCATCGTGACGCAGGATAGTGAACTGGCGGGTTTGTTGACGCCCCTGCGCGTCGGTGATCACCATACGCGCTTCGGAACGGCCATCATTGCCTTTGTAATAAGCCGCCAGATTGGCCTGCTCAACAATGGTATTCACATCGGTCAGATCCGCCGCTGCGGTGAAAGAAGCCGCAGTCAGCGACAGTGCGGCAACCGCCGCTCGCATCAGATTACGCATTCTGTTTCTCCTTCTCAGAACCAAACAGGGAGGATTTGTTCGAGATGTGATTAATTACCGCTGGCAACAGGATTACAGTCACTACAGCCGATACCGCCATGATGGTGGCCAGGAAGAAACCAACGGTGATGTACGGTACCAGCGGCGCAAACAGCAACGGTGTAAAACCGACCGCCACCACCACCGCGTTACGGCTGATCGCACGCGCAGGGCCACGGTACACCTCAGCCACAGTTGCCTGCCAGTCGCCGGTTTCATTGTAGATTGCCCGCGCACGCTCCAGGAAGTGGATCGCAAAGTCGACCGACAGACCCAGCGTCAGAGCACTGAGGACCGCAATCGGCATATCGTAGTCCTTACCCACCCAGCCGATCAGGCCGTAGATAAAGAGGATGGTTACAGTCAGTGGCAGCATGGAAAGCAGGCCGATCTTCACCGAACGGAACAGCACAACCATCATCACCAGCACCATCGCAAAGGCGCTGAGCAGGCTATTCAGCATGCCGTTTACCATCTGCTCCTGCCACACCACGTTGATGTACGTAAGGCCCGCCCAGTTGGCTTCCACACCTTCCGGCAGCGGATTGGCATCGGTGTAAGCGTTGACCAGATCGATCACTTTGCTCATATCCTGGTTATCGCCGCTCTTCAGCTGCAACCAGAGCACTGTCGCACGGTAATCCGGCGTTACAATATGCCAGAGATCATCCGGACGGTGGGAGGACTGGTAACTGAGGATGGTCTGCGCAGCTGCAGCGGCGCTACGTGGCAGTTTGTACTGCTCCGCTTCGCCACCGTTCAGCTCGCGGTATACGGTTTTCAGCAGCGTTGGCAGGCCGTTTGTCTTACCGATCAGGTCAGATTCGTTCAGATGTGCCTGCAGACCTTCCAGATAACTTAGCGCCTCCGGTGTCAGGAAGTACTTAGCATCAACCTGTGCGTTCTCAGCAGCTTCCAGCATCGCCAGCCATACAGATTCCTCTGCAGCCGGACGGGTGTAGCTGGCCTCATCAAAGGCGCTAATCAGATTGTCGGTATACGTCTGGAAAGCATCGTTTTTCACAGCGTCCAGGATCTTATCCAGTTCAGCTGGCAACTCGCCACCCGCTTCAACCGCAAACTGTTTCAACTGGGAATCCAGCAAGGTGCGATCTTCAGCCAGGTCACCTTTCTCCAGCACCAGATAGGCTTCGTAGGTACCGGAGAAGTGGCTGTTCATTACCTTGTCCGCCACACGCAGACGGTGATCCTCTTTAAACCAGCGGATCGGGTTGTCGTTAATCTGGATCTGGGTCACGCCATAGATAGAGATCGCGACCACTGCAACAAAACCCACCACCAGCGCTTTCGCTTTGGCGATGGAGAAACGACCGGTAAACGCCAACAGACGACCCAACAGGGAGTTATCGTCCTCTTCGATGTTGTGATCCTTGAGTGCGGCCAAACGTTTGTCGGACAGACTAACGATATACGCCGGTACCAGCAGAATGGTAAGCAGGAAGGCCAACAGGATACCGAAAGCAACGTGCAGACCGAAGATCTGTACCGGAGGGATTGGGGTAAATGCCAACGAGGCAAAACCCACCGCCGAGGTCACCGAGGTGTACAGCATCGGCGTAAACAGATGGCCCAGCACCTCTTTCAGTGCCTGTTGTGGTTTCTCACCCGGACGGTAACGGTCGGAAAACTCTGACAGGATATGCACCGAATCCACCACCGCTATCGGCATCAGGAAGATCGGAATCATGGAGCTCATGATATGTACGGTATAACCCTGCCCAATCAGCGCACCCATGGTAATGATCACCGTACCCATCGCCACAATCATTGGCGCGGTGATCAGCAGGAAGGAGCGGAAAAACACCCACATCAGGATAAAGATCATCAGACCCGCCAACGGCGCTGAAATTGCCATCTGGATGAACATCTCCACACCGAAGGTATCCTCAGCGACCGGCAGACCCGCCATGTAATACTGGTTCTGGCTATCCAGCGTATCGATTACCGCCTGGATCTCCTGTGACAGGCGGTAACTTTCCGACTTGGATACGATCGGGATATAGATACCGGCCGCCTGGTTGTCGTCTGATACCAGCGTATTCTGCAGCAACGGCAGGCGAGAAACTGCCTCTTTGATGCGAGCTACCTGTTCCGGCGTCTCCGGTGCCATCTTCATCATCCACTCAAAGCGGATGCTGCCCGGCCCCTCCTGGGTGATGTTATCTACCGTATCCAGTGCCATCAGATCCTGGCGTACGACACCGTCCATCTTCTGCACCGCGTTGGACAGGGTATGCAGATCCGTCAGCGTCTCTTTGTTATAGACCCCATTCGGATTCTGATCATTCACCACACCCACGACGATCATATCGTGCAGGGCGAAGCGTTCCTTCACCACATCGTGAAACACCCGGTCGGCCTGATCGTGCGGCAACATGTTCTCCGGATCGGTATCAACCTGAATGCTTGGGATCTGTGCTGCAGCCAGCACCACCAACGCCAGAACCAGGTAAAACACCTGTTTCGGCTTTTCGATTGCAAAGGATACGAGACGATCTCGCAGAGACATGCGGCGGACTCCTTCTAGTATTGAATATGAGCGTCATTGAATTATATTAGTATTTTCTAATATTTCAATTATTAAATTAGCCCTTTCGCATAGACCAAAGTCAGATATCACCGCGATCACCAGCAGCAGGCAAACATCACAGAAGATGTCGCTGACACACAACACGCATCAACCCGAAGTGGACGCTTACTACAGAACGCTTCTAACCATGTGCTACATTGGTATAACCAGCATTAGTAATATGTATATTAGGAAATTGAGATAGAACGGGGCATTGAGTAGAATCTGACCCGATAATAATAATGCCAATACCTTTGGGTGATAGATTGAACGAGATAATTGAACAGAGCACCGCTCCGATGGATCCGGAGACGCTCGAGATGATGAAGGAGAACGCCAGTAAGGCAGCCAAGCTGATGAAAGCACTTGGCAATGAGAGTCGACTGTTGATTTTGTGTTATCTGGATGGGAAAGAGCTGTCGGTATCTGAACTGAACCGCTGCCTCAGCCTGAGCCAGTCCGCACTGTCACAGCACCTCGCCGTACTGCGTAAAGACGGTCTGGTTACCACCCGCCGTGAATCCCAGACGATCTACTATTCGCTGGAGGGGGATACCGCACAACGGATTATCCATACCCTGCACGAGATGTACTGCCCGTCCGTGTAACAGGCAGGATCGCTAAGGTTATGGCGCTGCAGGGTTTCCTGCGGCGTCAGTACCACCTCGCTTCTGGCCGGTCTATCGGCTACCAAACTGCATTAAGCAGAGCATGCCTGCGTTACGCGAACACCCCACTCTGTACGATCAACATGTAACAGCCAGTCCCCCCAAGAATACTCAGCAGTGCATTACGCATCAGCAGGTGCAGCACCAGTACTGCGACTAGTCCCAGCAGTTCCGGCACAAAACCGACACTCAGGATCTCTTCGTTCTTGAAGGAGCAGATCACCAGCAACACCATCAGTGCTGGCGGCAAAAAACGTCCCAGAAAAGTTAGCAGTGGATGATCAGCCACTTTGTACAGCAGCACAAACGGCAGCACACGCGTCAGGAAGGTAGCGCCGGTCATCACCGCGATTACTGCGATAAGGTACGGTACGGATTCCATCGCTCCCCTCCTTTGTACAGCAACAACACCGAAATAGAGATCAGGATTGAGATCAGCAGCATCTGATCGCGGCTGATCAGCAACAACACCGCCAGGCCGATCACAATCGCCATTACAAAAGGCGCCGCATGGCGCAGATGACGGTACTGCTCAATCGCCAGCACCATAAAGAGCGCAGGCAACACAAACTCGATCCCCGCTGTGGAGAAGCTGATCTGCCCACCCAACCAGGCCCCGAGGGTACAGCCCAACACCCAATAGCCCTGATTAAACAGGGTTACGCGTAGCTGATATTCGGTTTCATCCACGCCTTCCGGCGCATGGGTGGAGGTCAGTAGCGAGAAGGTTTCATCGGTCAGGCCAAAGATCAGGTAAAAACGCCGCCAGCCCTTAGCTTTCATACGACTGATCAGGGAGATACCGTAAAACAGGTGGCGCGAGTTGAGCAGAAAGGTGGTGATAAAGATCTCCAGCAATCCCGCCTGGTTGGCCAGCAAACCGACCGCCAGAAACTGTGCAGCCCCCGCGAAGATAAATACCCCCATCGCAGTGGCAAACAACCAGTGATAACCAAGGTCGCTGAACAACACGCCAAACGCCATCCCCAGGGGCACGTAGCCAAATAGCACCGGCAGCGTGGCTTTAAATACAGTGTGATTAAGTGAAACAGACATCCGTGGGCAATTCGCAGGTAAATCAGATCAAGGCCGCATCCTATCACCGGTCATTTCCACTGCCAATAAACGGAGCGAGCAGGCACAGAGGGGCGATGCAAAAACGCAGAAAACAGAAAAGAAAGAGCCGCTCAAGGAGCGGCTCAAAAGCTTACTTACCTGCTACGGAGAAGAAGTCCGGGGCTACTATACCCGTCCGACGTGAAACCAAATTGAAAATGAAACCTGATTTCAGTGTAGCAGCTAATGTCTGCACTGCAGGAAAATCGTCTAAAAAACCAACAATTGTTTGAAATCGACGGCCTAACACGGATTTCCTGCGTATTTTTAGTGCTGCAAACGATAGATCTGCCAGTCTTCGCTTGGATCGTTCAACATCATCTTCATGTCAACGACCTCCTCTTCAGCGTTAAAACTGTTCTTAAAGCCCAGCTTTTTCGCCAATCCCTGCATCCCTTTGTTGGTCGGCAGAGTTGAACCGATGATCTGCAAAGTACCTCGGTCCCGGCAGTAATCGATCACCTTCTGCATCAGCATCTCGCCCAGGCCTTCGCCCTGCAGGTCATCACGAATGACGATCGAGAACTCACTGCGGATGTTGTCGGCATCGGTGACCGCACGCACCACACCAAGAGTTTCGGTGCCGCGCCCCTCCTGCTTGCTGGCCGAGATAATAAATGCCATCTCACGGTCGTAGTCGATCTGGGTCCAGGTCGCCAGCTCCTGATGGGTTGGCACACCGCGGCTGTAGAAGTAGCGCATGCGGATCGATTCCGGACTGAGGGTGTTGTAGAACGCCAGATGGTTGGGTTCATCTTCACCGCGAATCGCACGGATAATTGCAGGCCGCTTCGATTTCTTCAGTTTGATCTCTTCGCTCAGATGTTCCGGGTAGGGTGAAATCGCTGGTTCCTCAGCTTCACCCAGAGACACCGCCGCATCCACCACCAGCAAACCACGTTTATTCAGCAGCAGCGGGTTGATCTCGAGACATTTCAGGTTTGGCAGGTCCACCACCATCTCGGACAGACGGATCAGAAACTCGCACAGGTGCTCTATATCTTTTTCCGGCTGGTAGCTGTTCTCACGGATCACTTCGCTGACACGGGAGCGGTTGACCAGCTCACGCGCCAGGGCGGTGTTCAGTGGCGGCAACATCACCTGACGGTCCGCCTGCACATCCACGGCGTAACCACCGGCGCCAAACACAATCATCGGTCCGAAGGTCGGATCTCGGGTGATACCCACGTTGATCTGCAGGGATTGCAGGCCACGTTTCATCTGCTGTACGCAGAAACCCATGGTCTCTTTCTCTTCGAAGCGTTCACTCACGCGGTAAGCCAACTTAGTCACCGAGTGTTTTACTTCGCTGATGGAGTACAGATCCAGTGCGACATCTTTCCAGCGCTGGTTAAACTTCTTGTCGTAGCAGAACGGATAGACGTTATCGCGATGCAACGCTTTCACTGCGATGGAGCCGCCCAGGTTCTTGGCGATCTCCACCACCCCGTTGATATCGGCGGCGTAGTGAGAATTCACCACCGGCGTATCGTACAGGTCGAGCAGCTGACTGACTTCCGCGTGGGAGAGGAAATCACGTTCCTCGCTCCGTGCGCTCGCCACCAGTTCACGCGCTTTAATATGGTTCGGCCCGTTCTGCTCGGTGTACGGCATCGGCGTCTGGCGCATCACCTCCTGGTTACGGTGGTAATCCACCATGTGCATGAAGGCATCCACGCACTCTTCCGGCGTGATAAAGGTCGGAATACCCGCCGCATTGAAGTGATTGCGGGATTCAATCGCCGTTGAACGCCCCATCCAGCAGGTCAGGACGTTGCGCGGGGTTTTACGCGCTACCTTTACTACTTCATCCGCCGTCTCGATACCCGGAGCCAGACGCGTAGGCGCGTGCAGTACCATCACGCCGTCCACGTTACGGTCTTTGGATAGTACGCGCACCGCTTCAGCAAAACGCTCAGGCGTCGCATCGGCGTGCAGCTCGACCGGGTTGTTGCCGTCCCAGTGGTCGGGCAAAAATTCACGCAGCTGCTCGACGGTCTGCTCCGTCAGCTCAGACAGCTCACCGCCTTTCTTCAGCAGGCGGTCGGTTGCCAGAGAGATCGGACCCATGCCGTTGGAAACGATAGCCAGACGCTCACCGCGCATCGGTTTCATGCGCGAAAGGGTTTCCAGTGCATTAAACAGCTCATCGGAGGTATCTACACGCACGGCACCGGCACGACGTAACGCAGCGTCGTAGACCTGATCTTCATCGTCGATCCCAGGCGCGGTGTTGGACTCCACCTGCTGATCACGAATGACATCGGATTTAAGCACCAGTACCAGTTTGTTACGTGACGCAGCACGCACCGCCGACAGGAAGTTGCGGGCTGACCCCACCACCCGGTCGACCTGCAGCAGGATCGACTGGGTATAAGGGTCCTGAGAGAGATAATCCAATACCGATGGCAGATCCACATCGACACCGTCGCCCAAGGTCAGGAAGTGGGAGAAACCGATCTCCTGCCCGTTCGCCCAGTCAATCATCGCCGTGCCCAGCAAACCGGACTGACCGATATAAGCCACCTTGCCTTTCTTGATGTTCACGTGGGAGTAGCTGGCATTCATGCTGTGCCCCGGCACCAGCAACCCCATGCAATCCGGACCTAGAATACGAATCCCGTACGGGCGCGCCGATTCACGCACCTCATCGTGCAGGGTACGGGTCGTTTCAGCGTTCATCCGGGACAGGCCACCGGTCAGGATCATGGCGGCTTTCACCATGTTGGCGCCCAATTTACGGATAATGTCAGGCACGGTTTCCGGCGGCGAACAGATGATCGCCAGATCGGGCATATGGGGGAGTTCCGCAAGGGTTTTGGAACAAGGCACTCCATATACCTTGTCGTAGCCCTGGGAGTTCACGGCCATCAGGTCGCCCTTGTAGCCCCCTTCAAGCAGGTTTTGCAGGACAGCACCACCCATGCTGTTCTCGGTTTCGGAAGCACCAAAGACAGCGATGGAAGTCGGTTTGAAAAAGCGTTTGAGATACTTTGTGCTCAAGTCAGACCTCAGTGATGACGGCGGGTGTAGTCATCGTTATAGCAGGATTATGTTACAACGCGCCATTCTACTACTATCGTCTTAATTACGCAGGTGCACAATTAGAACTATTTGATATTAATCTGCCCGGCATCAACAAAAATAAAAACGCGGCATGAGGAACACCTCATACCGCGTACTGCGCTGGTATAACCTTCACGGTCTGCGCTGCTTAATAGCGCTCTCCCGGCCGCTCGGTTTACCTCTCAGATCTCCCGTTTAGGGATTGGTTTACCGCCACCTTGACTCTTAATTAGATCATTTAGTGAACAATAGTTCACAAATGCGCTTTGCACGCGCTGCTTATACTGAAGATTGCTCATAGATCTCCGACGTTTTGCTGAGAATTTGAGCATTCACTTTTAGCAATTCTGAGCCATACTCTTCCACAGGATATCCCTACAGCGAAGAGGCGGTGATCATGGCTAGAGATGAGCAGCGCGATCAGACCCTGAACGATCCCGAAGACTGGCTGGTTGAAACTGAAAGCGAAGACAGCGCGGAGATCGAAGAAGCGATCATTCACAAACGTTCGGGCATCGATCCCAACAAACGTCGTCGTATCGAAATGATGCAGGAGGAGCGCGAGTTACGCCGTGCCCTGCGCGAAGTCTTCGATGATGACGACTGAACCTGCTGACAGCGCCCAACGTTCCCTATACCATCGCGCAGATGTTAAAGATTTCAAATTCAGTCTCGATCCCCGACGAGGAGATCGAGCTGCACGCTATTCGTGCGCAGGGCAGCGGCGGCCAGAACGTTAACAAGGTGTCCAGCGCCATCCATCTCCGGTTTGATATCCGGGCCTCCTCCCTGCCTGACTTCTACAAAGAACGTCTGCTGGCGCTGTCGGATAACCGTATCAGCAGCGATGGCATTATCGTTATCAAGTCCCAGGAACACCGCAGTCAGGAGAAAAACCGGGTTGCGGCGTACGCCCGCCTGGAGGCACTGATCCGTGGCGCCACCCAGGTACAGAAGAAACGCCGTCCGACCAAACCTACCCGTTCGTCACAGCGAAAACGGATGGATAAGAAAACCCAACGCGGCCAGACCAAATCCCTGCGCGGCAAAGTCACCTATTAAGAAAGTCACCTATTAAGACAGTTGTTTAAGCCAACTGAGTAGAACCGCTGCTCAAGCAGGTTACAGACTCGCAGAAAGCGCCGCCCTCTGTGCGCTATCCAGCTCCGTCATTGCCAGATGGTGGTCGATCCGCAGAAGGTGGTGCATGACCCGAATCATCCAGCGTAATGCCTCAAGCTGATCCGTGCCCTCCGGCACCGTGAAATGATCGTCGGTAATTCCGCTGATGATCTGCTGACGGAACACCTCACGCTGCTCAAGCAGGGCCTGATAGGCCTCCTCAAGATCCACCGCTCGTGGATGTTCACGCAGAAGATAATCCGATAACAGCTCAACGGTGGGACCGAGCAGGCTCAGTTCACTGGCACAGATCGCACGCTCCGGCTCCTCATCACAGCGCTCATGTAACCGCTGGAGGTGATCCATCGCATGCATCATCCGGGCTAACACCTGTCGATTGCGACGATCAGAAGGTTTCAGCTCAACCGCATCAAGAAAATTGTGCATCTGATCCAATAATTGCTGCAGTTCGGAAAGAATCGCCCGCTCAGCAGCATCGCCACTCAGCAAACGCCGTAACTGTGCGTCCAAGGCAGTTCGTAAGCGCAGCATTTCCGGATAAGCAGCGCGTAAAGCAACAGCTGGCTCTCGCAATAGGATCGGATCAAGGGACAGAGTTAGGGCCCCCTGCTTCGCAGGAATCAGCATCTGAATAAAGCGGGTGAACGGTTGAGCGAAGGGCAGCATGATCACCACCGCCGCCAGATTAAAACCGGAGTGAAAGGCAACCAACGCGATCTCCGCAGACGCCTCTACGCTGCCGCCGTTCATCGACTGCCAGGCCCAGATAAACGGATCGAGCATAAGAAGCGCAATAAACACGGTCAATATGTTGAAGACTAGGTGGGAAACGCCAGTTCTACGCGCATCGGTGCGGCCGCCGATGGTTGCGATCAGTGCTTTGACCGACGTCCCCAGGTCCATACCGATCACCACAGCCGCGGCCTGCGCGAAGTTCACATTGCCGGCGTAGAGCAGCGCCAGCATCATCGCCACACCGGCGCTGGAGGATTGCGTAATCAGCGTGATAAGAACCCCCAGAAGGACCAGCTGCAGACGCCCCCACAGGGTATCGTCCGGGAAAACCTCGGGCGCAAGCATCCCCTCGAGCCCCTGCATGCCCTGTTGCATTTGGCTGATTCCCAGGAAGATAAGGCCGAAACCCGCCAACGCGAATCCGAGCTCAGCCACCCTGCCCTTCGCAAAAATACGCAGCAGCACGCCGATAAAGATAAGAGGTAACAGTAAGGTGCCGATTTTCAGCTTGAAGCCGAGCAGCACGACGATCCAGCCGGTAACGGTGGTACCGAGGTTCGCTCCGTAGATAATACCTAGGGCCTGGGGAAAAGAGAGGACGCCCGCGCTGACAAAACCGACTGCAGCAATTGTTGTCGCACTGGAGGATTGCAGTACAGCGGTGGATACTGCGCCGGTCAGCGCCCCGGAAAGCGGACTGCGGGTGAAACGGGTTAAAACACGGTGCAAGCCGTCGCCAACCCCCGCATGTAGGCCGTCGACCATGATGACCATACCCAGGATGAAGACACCCAGTCCACCCAGCGCCTGCAATATACCCAGCAGCATCCTTCCTCCGCGCAGTCACAACCCACTCTCAAAAGCATAGCCTGCTGGTTGCGGAGTATCTAAATCACTACTCAGTTAAGCTGCTGCAAACTCAGGCTTACCTGATGCTGGTCATCATTCAGGAAGAGGTCACCGTCACTGATGGTCAGCGTCAGCTCCATGTTGCGGTTTACCAGTGCGGCGGCAGCCTGTATCTCATCCCATTGGAAACGGTAGACAGACAACTTAGGTAGTGCCGACAGTGCTGCGCCGTTCTTCTCCCACCAGATATCGGTTTCACTGCCGTAGGCATACAAAGAGACTTTTGACGCACGGCTTACCCCTTTACGGATACGATCTGCCGATGCCTGCCCCACCTCAATCCAGTGATCGACGCTGCCATCGGGTTTGATCAGCCAGAGATCCGGCTCTTCGGTGGCGGACAAACCGCGGCTGAAGGATAGATCCTGGTCCTGATTCAGGCCATACACCAGAATACGCACCATCATGCGCTCGGGCGTTTCCGAGGGATGCAAGGCCACCGTCAGTTTGCACTGCTGGTAGTTGTTACGATCCATGTCGACCAGGTTCAGGTCCACTTTATAGATGGTGGGTTTAAGGGCCATGTTTGATCCGCCGGGCTAAGGAAAGAGAGCGGCTATTATACGTAATTCACTGCTGCAGACCTGACTAAATTAACTGGTCGCAACAGCGAGGGAAGTTGAGCTAAAATTCCCAGCCCTGTCGACCTGTTTCAGATCGTTTAACACGCCAAGTCATTCGCTGGAGAAATCATGGAACTCAAACACCTTGCCATCCGAGAACTGGTTAAAGAAGCCGAAGAGGAAACCGCACAAATCAGCGATAAAGGCGGTGTTATGGATATCCATAACGGCATGGTGAAAAACCTGTTTGAGTCGCTGCTCAGCGCCTTCGAACGCCGCTCCTCTCTGACCCATGGCTCCTTCAATCAGGAAAATGAAGAGGGATACCCGTTTATCTCAGCGTTTGAGAAGTTTCTGGTCAACGAAGACTCTCCAGAAGGCTTTGAAACTCTGACCGATGCTGGCATGTCACAGCTGGCGGCCGCGATCACCTCCCCTTCAGCACGTGCGGCCTCCGGCGGTTACGTAATCTTCTCTGTGTATGGCAGCGACCGCTACGACTATATGCTGGTTGCACTGGTACGCGATAAAAGCAGTATCGCCCTGAACCCGGCACTGCAACCGACCGAGGTGATCGAAGTGAACCTGGAGCAACTGCATCAGGCCGCACGTATCAACATCACCACCTTTAAACAGGGTAAGGACAGCTATCTGAGCTTTATCGGCAGCAAACAGAAAGGTGACATCACCCACTACTTCTCTAATGCTTTCGGCTGCACTGACGTGACCCCGTCACGCAAGTCCACCAGCGAACTGATCAAAGCAACACGCGATTTCTGCAAGCAAAACGACCTCGGCGATAAAAAAGAGGAAGTGGTGGAAGACGTGGTGAGCTACCTCGAACGCCAGCGTTCTGAGAAACAGACCGCCAACCTCAGCGATATTGAAAACCTGTTCGATGCCTACATCCCACCTGAGCAGGCAGAAACAGCGTCGGGTACCTTCGGCAACTTCGCCAATGGCGGTCCGTACAACGTCAGCCATGAATTCCAGCCACACACCAGTACTATCAACCGCTTTGCCAAGGTGAAAGCCAAGTCTGACAGCTGGCAGCTGGACTTCACTAAAAAAGCCCTGGGCGATACCCGCTCCGGCAAAGATATCGTCTTCGACGAGGAAAACGGCACTCTGACGCTGAATCGACTGCCCACCAAGGTGATGGATCAGATTCGTGCCGCCCTGGAACAGCAGGACGATTGATAGATACAGGCGCAGGTTCGGCTCCGGACCTGCCAGGCTGTTTTAGCTGCATCTGCACAATCATCTATTTGTCTGGTAACGGACACAATTGCGTCACATAGCATAAGCACAATACGCATGCTTACAGGGCTGATGTTGCTGTCCCCAGCGTGCCCACAACACCACTTTGTGCACCGCACAAAAAAGTTGTTGACTTGATCCGCTTATTGCCTAGAATAGAATCCATATTGTGCATCGCAACAAAATTTACGGAGACTTAAACATGAACGCTACTGTAGACTTCCAGAAGCCTTTCGAAGCAGTTAAAACCCTGATGACTATCCAGGCTGACGCTATCACTAAATCTGTTGAGCAGCAGCAGAAATCCGGTGAAGAGCTGACTAACTTCTTCAAAACTGAAGCTGAAAAAGCTAAAGAACTGAAAACTCCTGAAGACGTTATCAAGTTCAACGTTGAAGCTAACAAAGCACTGTTCGAGCTGCTGAAAGCTCAGGGCGAAGCGTTCACTGCTATCGCTAACACTGCTCGCGAAGCTGCTATGTCTGAAGTTGCAAACCTGACCAAGTAATGGTTTAGACCCGCAACTCAGGAAACCCCGCCGACTTCGGTCGCCGGGGTTTTCTTTTGCCTGCGATTTACCTGCCCACCTTCGTACCGACCTTTCTACCCGCTTTCCCCTCCATCCCTGAGAAACCGCACCGATAACCCGCACAATCTGATCTGCCGACCTTTCCCAGATCCAGTAATTACGGGCTCCCTAGCCAGATCAGAGGAAAGCTTAAAACATTTTTTGTGCAGCGCACAAAAACCTGTTGACTGATTAAGTTTTAGCCATTAATATGGCCACATACTGAATTGTGCACCGCAGCAAACAACTTTATCGGAGATTACACCATGACTAACAACGTTGACTTCCAGAAGCCTTTCGAAGCTGTTAAATCCCTGATGTCTATCCAGGCTGAAGCTATCTCCAAGTCTGTTGCTCAGCAGCAGAAGTCTGGCGAAGAGCTGACTAACTTCTTCAAAACTGAAGCTGAAAAAGCTAAAGAACTGAAATCCCCTGAAGACGTACTGCAGTTCAACATGGCTGCAAATCAGGCGCTATTCGAACTGCTGAAAGCACAGGGCGAAGCGTTCACTTCTATCGCGAACGAAGCTCGCGAAGCAGCTCTGGCTGAAGTATCTAACCTGTCCAAGTAATCAGGTTCGCTACTCGCTGACCTTCGGTCAGTCAGAAAGACCCCGCCGACTCCGGTCGCCGGGGTTTTCTTTTGTCTGTAACTTTGTTGCAGAGTATGGATTATTGTTGGGAGTCGCTGACGCACGTCCCAACCTGCGATGTTGATCGCAGCGTAGGTTGGCGACGAGCGAAACGACTCCCAACATCTCTGCACCGAAGGAACCTCCTCTCCCTGAGAATCAGGCACAAAAAAACCGGCAGCCCTCGCGGGATCTGCCGGTTTTTTATTGGAAACGTATCAGATTAAGCAGCAGTTTCTACGCTGTTGCCGTTTTCAATCAACGCCTGATGCAGCGCGATGATCGCCTGATCGTAGTCTTCTTCGTTTACGATGCACTGCATCTCTACCTGACGAATAGACTGGTGCAGCGCCTGTACACTGATACCCGCTTCCGCCAGCGCGGTTACGGTGCGTGCCAGAATACCTTTCACTTTCATGTGTGAACCAATCGCAGACACGATCGCCAGATTGTGCAGCTGAACGGCACCTTCTGGGTACTTATCTTCGATCAGTCGGGTTGCACGGTTAACCATCTTCAGTGAACCGGCTACGTAGTAAGTGATACTGTTTGCATCGGCATCTTTGTTCACTACGTAGAGTTTCAACTGACGCAGCAGCGTAGAGATCTCGATGTCATAACCCGCATCGCCCAGCATCTCCTGGTCGAAGATCTCGATACCGAAAACATCCTTACGACCGGCAATGATCTCAACACGTGGTTTCTCGCTGCGGTAATCCTGGCTGATCAGGGTACCTTCGTCTTCCGGCTGGAATGCGTTCTTAACTCGCAGCTGAACACCGCAACGACGCAGACCTTTCGCCGCTTTCGGGTGGATCGCTTCCATACCCAGGTTAGACAACTGATCCGCCACGTCGTAGTTGGTGCGGCCGATAGTCACTACATTGTCAGGACCTACCAGCATCGGGTCAGCCGAGCTCAGGTGGTACTCTTTGTGGATGATCGCTTCGTTGGCGCCCGTTACAGTAGCAATCGCGCTGAAAGTCATCTCGCTGTAGCCACGGTCGAAGGTGGTCATCAGACCCTCTTCACAGTGGGTGTAACCGGTTGCGATCACCAGTTCTTTATCGAACTCGATACCTTCGAACTGCTTCGCCACCATCTCTTCGAATGGCAGCGGGGTTGGCATGTGCCAGCCGGTCAGGTCAACGAAACGTGCGTTTACGCCCGCTTTACGCAGCGCCAGCACAGAGTTGAACGCACTGTGAGCTTCGCCAATGGAGGCCAGCATCTCACGCACCTTCATCAGGTGTTCTTCCAGCTGGAAGTGACCGTAGGAACAGAGGTGGTGCAGACTCTTCATGCAATCACGTACATCATTCAGACGATCCGCGACGAAGTTGTTAGCAGAGGTCAGCTCATATTCGCTGTCGGCAAACAGCTCGCTGTTGATCTCCTGCATATTAACCTGCAGCTTATTCAGTGCCTCAACCCAAGCCTCTTCGCTCTCTGCGTTTGCGAAACGTGCGTAAACACCTGGCTCGCCGGTTTTCTTGTGCTCCAGCAGCTGGTTGGTAATACCACCGTAGGCAGACACCACAAAAATTCGGTTGTACAGATCATCTTCACTACGGTTACCGATGAGGATGGTGTCCATCAATTCCTGAAAGCGGCTCATGGACGTGCCGCCGATCTTCTCGACTGTATGCATGGTACCTACGATTTTCTCTTTACCAGCGCCTGTTTAGGCATCGCTGCGGATCAACACCACCCTGTAATCAGAGCTCCACTGCCGGAGACCAGAGGGTGATAAAGAACCTGCGATATGACTTGGGAAATTTGGCGGCGTATTTTACACGAAAATGAACCAAATGTGACGAAACGAGAAGAAAATCATCCGTTTAAGGGGCGGAATTCCATAGCTTTTACTGGACTTTAGTTGCAGAAACGCCACGATTCAGGCCGTTAACGCAGAGCTGGGATCAGCTTTTTCCACGCTCCGGCCCGATAACCCGGTTACGCCCCTCATTCTTCGCCCAGTATAAGCGCTCATCCGTCCTGTGTAGCAGGTCGGAATAACTTTCGCCCTTACGTAACTGCGATACACCAAAGCTGGCCGTTACAGTGCGATTCAGGCCGAAGCTATCCGACTCGACCTGAAGCCGCAAACGTTCTGCAACATCGACTGCACAATTACCGTCCGATTCCGTGACGATCACCATAAACTCCTCGCCACCAACACGCGCGAGATAGTCGTAGCTGCGTACCAAATTACCGACGTTGCGCACCATCAGCTGCAACACCTTATCGCCTGCGGGATGGCCATAGGTATCGTTAATGTTCTTAAAATGATCGATATCGAACAGGATCAACGACAGTGGCGTGCCCGAGCGATGGGAACGTCGCACCTCATTGGTCAGTATCTCCAGCGCCCGACGGCGGTTAAGTGCCCCGGTCAGAGAGTCTGTTCCCGCCTGAGAAACCAGCATCTCAATCTCCCGTTTACGTCGCAACGCGAACACAAACAGATAGACCGGCAGGATAAATCCCAGGCTGAGCAGTATCTCGGCAAGATGCAGCGCATCGTATTGCTGCAGATAGCTATAAAGACGATCCGAGATATTAAACTCGATGTTCAGCAGTACGATTACAAAAAAGAGCGGACTACAAAACAGCAGTTCCAACCACAATCGACGCTGTTTAAGAAAACGATGGCTGTTCAAAAAAACCTGTCCTCACGCCACCACGAACGCTTCGCTTGTGCGCTTTCGTGGTGTTTACCACCGGGAAAGGAGCTTTGCAGAGGTTAACTTCCCGCAATCTCTTTCCCGTACTAATTACCTTTATCCATCAGTCTAGCAGTGCTTTCTTACCATCAGATTTAGTGCCATCACACCGCAGTTACCAGCATGATGATCTATCTTAGATATAAACGCCGCCGTGTCGGCGCATCACCACCAGCGTTAAACAGGCACAGACGATGATCAGACCTCTGCTCCCTATCAGCTATTACGGTGTATTAATCCTACTGCTCCTGATCACCCCACTCAGCCAAGCGTCAAACGACAACAAGGAGTGGGCCATAACCGTCTACCAGGCGGTGCTGACACCAGATCACATAGAGGATGTTCTGGTCGGTTCTGCAGACTACGACCACGACTATCAACTCACAGCGATCGCACTCAGCAAAACACTGCCCGTCTCTCACCCTGACTACCAACTGGAATCAGAGATTCAGTACGTCAAACATACCCAAGGCCAGAATCACAGCGAGCTCAACGCGCTGATCGCCCTGCGCTGGCTGCCCTTCCCCTGGGACAATGTCCTCAATACCGATTTTGCCATCGGTCTGGGCCTCTCCTACGCCACCGAAGTTCCACCATTTGAAGTCGCCAACCACAGTGATGCCAACGACTTCCTTGCCTACATCCTGCTGGAATTGGAATTTCGTCCACAATCCTGGCAACACTGGAGCGTCGTTCTGCGCAGCCACCACCGCTCAGGAGCCTTTGGCTTGTTCAATGGTGTACACGGCGCCTCTAACTCACTCGGCTTCGGTGTGAAATACCGATTCTGATCCTACGTACTGCTGCTCTGATTGGCTCACAAGCGTCGGATTATTACTCGCTCCAGCCCCCTGTCCGCTTGATTTTTATCAAACGCTCCCAAACTTTGATCCGCTAAGGTTAGACCAACTTTTTTGTTTTACAGGGTCAGGGAGAAAAAAATGACGAATCTACCGCTTGAGTCGATCCCGAGTGTGCTGCTCGACTTCATGAACGACGATCACCGTGAAGCGACACTGCTGACCAACAAGCTGCATGCGCAACTGCAGGAGTTGATCGCCAGCCCTGAGGCCGATCGTCAACCTGCTACCGATACATTGATCGCCCTCTACAACCACGATAAGGAGCATTTTGCCCGCGAAGAAGCCGAGATGGAGCGTACCGGCTTTCCTGCGTATGGCTGCCATAAAGGTGAACACGACCGTGTTCTGGCAGAGATGGAGGAGATCCTGAATGGTTGGCAGGCGGGTATGGCGCCGGAACAGCTGGAGCAATACCTGAACGGTACGGCGGCACCGTGGCTGATTAACCATATCAGTACCATGGATACCGTAACGGCGATGTTCGTTTCCCAACAATAATGTATTTCTGTTAAACCTTTTTGCTTAAGCGTCGTATAGAAAAAAACGGCCTTTCGGATTTGAGCGTTGTTTACCAACGCTCAAATTAAATACAGTTAAGATCTGATCTTTTTCGACCGCTAAAATTAAACCGCTGGTCCATTAATTAATCCCGCCCTCTCCATTTCCTCTGCTATTCTTAAATACCAAAGACCGGAACAGTTATTTCCATCTAAGACTGCCACTTTTAACCGGGCATATATTGCAATCTACTGATAAATAGCGATAAAGTGCGTCATCCTGTAATACAGGCAGGCACCGCAATTAAATTTTTACCGCCTTTCGGTGTCTGAAAAATAAAGGACTAGAATGTAAAGAGAGTACGGAATTCCCTAACAATACTAGGTTAATACTCCTGCACATTATGATTGAAGATAAAATCAGTGAAAAACTGATGCCTCTCACCCTTGAGCAGCTCGTCTTAGTTGAAACCCAACTTGAAAAGATGGTGGCTGAAAAGAAAGAAGCTAAAAAGAGAGCATCCCGCTTCCCACCTGTTACCCATAACGATCTCGACTCACTCGCCGCTCTTCAGGGGCTCGACGTCAGCGGATTAATGCGCGAAATATCCCGTCGTTAACTTTTGACGTTGTATGCCGTGCGAATCAGGGGACGATTGGTAACCTTAGGGACTTATCGTTGCGTCTCTGGTATGCTCCGGCTCATATTCAGGCACTATTTCAGGCCCGACTTCAGGACCTATTTCAGTCCCTAGGGAATCTGAGAAAGGTTCCTAAATCCGACCGCATTTTACTGAGCATCGACATGAGCAAATACTGGAGCGAGGCGATTGCACGCCTCACACCTTATGTTCCCGGCGAACAACCCAAAGAAACCGGTATTACTAAATTAAATACCAACGAAAACCCTTATCCGCCTTCACCAAAAGCGGAAGAGGCGATCCGTAATTTTCCGATGGACCGCCTGCGTCTGTACTCCGACCCGGATGCCTCCGCGCTGAAACAGGCACTGGCAGACCATTTTAAGGTGGAGCGTAACAACGTATTTGTCGGTAACGGTTCCGATGAAGTGCTGGCGCTCACCTTTATGGCATTTTTCCGCCACCCAGCACCGTTGCTGCTGCCAGAAACCACCTACAGTTTCTACGATGTGTACTGCAACCTGTACGACATCGAATACAAGCAGATCCCGCTGACCGATGATTTCCGTATCGACCTGGATCAGTACAACGAACCGAATGCGGGCATTATCTTCGCCAACCCGAACGCACCCACCGGCCGAGCACTGACACTGGCTGAGATCGAAGGCCTGTTGCAGCGTAATACCGAATCACTGGTGGTTGTGGATGAAGCCTACGTCGATTTTGGTGCGGACAGCGCTATCGAACTGACCCGTAAGTACGATAACGTTCTGGTGATTCAGACCTTCTCCAAATCCCGCTCCCTGGCGGGTATGCGCGTAGGATACGCAATTGGTCACGAAGATCTGATCGCTGGTCTGGAGCGCGTTAAGAACAGCTTCAACTCCTATCCACTGGATATGCTGGCGATCGCCTCCAGCGTTGCCGCAATCGAAGATCAGGAGTACTTCGAAGCCACCACGCAGAAGATCATCGACACCCGCGAGTGGACCGAACAGGCACTGGCAGAGATGGGCTTTAAAACGGTGCCATCGAAAACCAACTTCCTCTTCACCAGCCACCGCTACGTGGAAGCGGCAGAACTGATGGGTTTCCTGCGTGCCAACAAGATTCTGGTGCGCCACTTCAGCAAACCGGGCATCGACAACTACCTGCGTATCACCATCGGTACACCGGAAGAGATGCAGCTGCTGGTTGATACCCTGAAGAAACACCCGGAAATCGTGACGCTGGACTGATCCAGTCCACGACGCTGAAAACGGGATCAGCCCAGCTGTTCCCGTTTCATCTCCCGCTTGCGGTTCAGCGTGTAACGCTCCAGATCCGCCGCCAGGTACAACTCCCCCTGATAGTGTTGCCGTGCTTCCGCACGCAGATCCTCAATGCAGGGTAAACGTCTTTTATCTTTTCCTTTCGACCTGCCTGCATCCTGATAACGCGGACTGAAGTGGGTCAGGATCAACGTCGGCAAGTTCACATCGCAGGCAAAGCGCGCCACCCGCGCAGCGGTGCTGTGTTGCGGCTCCGGCCCCAATTTCTCTGATACCTCCTCCGTGTAGGTCGCTTCGTGTACCAACAGATCTACCCCGTCACAGGCCTCTGTCAGCAGATCGGGCCGATCATTGTCACCCGCCACGATCACTGCGCGCGCCTCCCGCGCTGGATACGCGTAATCGTCCCCCTCCAGCACACGGCCATCCGGCAGCGTTACTGTCTCGCCACTCTGGAGCTGATGCCAGAGCGGCCCCTGCGGGATGTTCTCCGCCCTGAGTTTATCAACATGTAAACGCCGCTCGACCTGGGTTTCGCTAAACCGATAGGCATAACTGGGTACACGGTGTGATAACGCGATCCTACTGACCTCTACGCCCTCGTCATCCCAGACCTGCGGGTTCTCCTCGACCGCCACAAAGCGCAGTGGATAGGCAGCCCCTAACTCCGCGTGTTGCTGCATCGCCTCGATGTAAGGCTTCAGGGATGCAGGCCCGATAAGCGTCAACGGTTCGGTGCGGCCAGCGAGTTCCGCCGAGGCCAGCAGTCCTGGCAGTCCATAACAGTGATCACCGTGCATATGGGTGATCAGGATCGCACGTAAACTCAGCAGCGACAGGGGCGTTCGCAGGATCTGATGCTGTGTACCTTCACCACAGTCGATCAGATACCAGTCGCGCCGCTCATCGATACTGAGAGCGACGCCACTGACATTACGCGTGCGCGTTGGGGTACCTGATGAGGTCCCCAGAAAGGTCAGTTGCATTCGGTTGTCCTAACGCCATTCAGATAGGTGTTCATCTTATCCCTCTGTATCCAGACAGTATTGCTTAGGTGGTTTACCCAGGGCTTTACGGAACATCGCCACAAAAGCGCTGGGGCTGCGATAGCCCAACATCAGCGCCACTTCAGTGACCGACCGCCCCTCCCCTAACAGGTTGACCGCTTCCTGCAACCGCAGTTGCTGTCGCCATTGAGCAAACCCCATACCGGTTTCCCGCAGAAACAGGCGTGCCAGGGTGCGACTGCTGGCTCCCACCAACAGCGCCCACTCACCCAATTCCCGCGCGTCCGCCGGATCAGCACGCAACGCCTCCATAATCCGGCTGATACGCCGGTCCTCCGCTTGTGGCAGATAGAGGGGTGAGGGCTCCAGCGCCTGTAACTCATCCCCCAACACCGCCACCAGTCTCGCGCAGGGGCTATCCGGGCTGTAGTCCGGCCCATAACTGATGGTCCGCTGGATCAGTTCACGTAAAAAAGGGGAGACCTCCAGTACGGCACATTGCGTCGGCAGCTCGGCAAACTGCACGGCATCCACAAACAGATGCTGCACCTTGGCCGTTGAGAGTGCCAATACCCGGTGTTCCAGTCCGCCCGGCACCCATACCGCCTGCGTCGGCGGGATCACCCAGGTACCGTCATGGGTGATCACCCGCAATACGCCACTGGCGGCACAGGCCAGCTGCGCACGGGGATGGGTATGGGGCTCAACCTCTTCGTTGCCCTCCATTACCCCGGCATGGCCCAGAATCGGCCGCAACGGATCATCCACATATCCCACGCTGCTGGGTGGCAATCTTGTCTTTTTCAAAACATTCTCTGTCTGTTTATCGCATGTATGCCGATCCATTAAGGCGCAGAATGGTTTCAATCGCAACTACATCGATCTATCCACCATGCATAAGACGCTGATCTCTCTACTGACACTTTTGATCGCCGGCCTGTTGATTGTGCTGCAACCGGCGGGGCTCACCGCCGATCAGGCACTGGCCGCTGCGCTGATTATGAGCGCACTCGTGTTCTGGGCCGTTTCCATTTTGCCCGACCACCTCACCGCACTGATCTTTATGCTGGCGGCGATCCTGCTGTCGATCGCACCGCCCGAAAAGGTGTTTGCAGGTTTCAGCTCCACAGCCATGTGGCTGATCTTTTCCGGGCTGGTGTTCAGTATGGCGTTTAATGTCACCGGGCTCGACCGACGTCTGTCAGACTATCTGGGCAGTCATGTGAATGGCAGCTATGTGAAGCTGATCAGCGGTGTGGTGATCATCTCCGTGTTGACCGGATTTCTGATGCCCTCCTCCATGGGGCGGGCCGTGCTGCTGGTACCGATAGCCATGGTAATCGCCGACAGTTGCGGTTTCCTGCCCGGCAGCAAAGGCCGCACGGGGGTGGCGCTGGCAGCCGCGTTCGGCTGCCATGTACCAACCTTTGCCGTTCTGCCCGCCAACGTACCGAATATGGTGCTGATCGGCAGCGCCGAGACTATCCATGGGGTTAGCTTCAGCTACACCGAATACCTGCTGCTGCACTTCCCCGTACTGGGCATCCTGAAAACTCTGCTGATTATCGTATTACTCCTGCTGCTGTTCCCGGATAAACCAACAGCACGCAGTGCTACCGCCGTGGATGCACCGTCAGACCCGACCAAAGCCGCGCAACAGCGCCGCCTTATGTGGGTGCTGGGGATCGCCCTGCTGTTCTGGTTCACCGATTCAATCCACCATATCTCTCCCGCCTGGGTGGGTTTGGCCGCAGCGGTCTTCCTCCTCCTTCCCCGCGTGGGCCTGGTGGATAACAAAACCTTCAACGACAAGATGAATTTCAGTCTGATGGTGTTTATCGCCGGTATTCTGGCGCTGGGCACCCTGATCAGCAGCACCGGGCTGGGCCAGGTGCTGGCATCCGCCATCAATGGCCTGCTGCCACTCACGCCCGGCGAGGATCTGCTGAACTATGCGGCACTTTCAGCCACCTCAATCCTGACAGCGCTGGTAGCCACCCTGCCGGGTGTTCCGGCCGTCTTAACGCCGTTCGCCGACCAGATGGCCGCCGCTTCGGGCCTGAGCCTGAAAGCGATCCTGATGACACAGGTAATCGGCTTCTCCACCCTGCTGATGCCCTACCAGTCGGGCCCGATGCTGGTGGCGCTGAAACTGTCCGGCGAATCCCTGAAACGGGCGACCCAGTTCTGTCTGGCCCAGGGTGTCCTATCGATTGTTCTGCTGCTGCCGCTGAACTTCCTCTGGTGGCAGTACCTGCAGTGGCTGTAACACCTTGCCGAAATGGAAACAGAGCGTTTCCATTCTGCACCCGGCAAACCGCTGCCCTTACCCGAAAAAGCGCTGTAGAATCGGCGCTTTTTTCTCAGGCAGATCCTTCCGATGTCTACTCCAGTCGCCCAATCTGACAACCGTGCACAACAGGGTTTAGTGTATGCGCTTGCCGCTTACGGGATCTGGGGACTGTTTCCTCTCTTCTTCAAGCAGGTTACCGACCTGCCAGCGTTTGAAGTCCTGGGACATCGGGTAATCTGGGCCAGCGCTTTCACCGCGCTGATCCTGACGCTGGGCATGCGCTGGCGTCACAGTCGCCCCCACCTGACCAATCCTCGCGTCTGGGGTGCACTCAGCATCTCCGCCCTGCTGATCGCCACCAACTGGGGCGTTTTCATCTACGCAGTTGGCGATAATCAGGTGCTCGCCTCCAGCCTTGGGTATTTCCTGACGCCCCTGATCAGCATCCTGATCGGCACGATGGTGCTGGGTGAGAAGCTCGACCGCTTTCGTCAGGCCGCCCTGTTGATCGCCTGCGCAGGTGTACTCTGGCAGATCATTGCACTGGGTGAGCTGCCCTGGATCTCGTTGGTCCTGGCCTCCACCTTTGGCGTATACGGGCTGGTTCGCAAGAAAACCCCGGTGGATACGCTCACCGGCCTGCTGATCGAAACCCTGGTACTCTCCCCATTTGCCCTGCTTTACTGGGCCTGGTTGCTGTATACCGGTGACGATCACTTTCTCAGCAATGCCTACGATGCAGGGCGCATGATCGCGATGGGGATCATCACCTCGCTGCCGCTGATCGCCTTTGCGGCCGCTGCACAACGCCTGAGCCTGACGGTGGTGGGTTTCCTCACCTACCTCGCGCCGACCGGTCACTTCCTGCTTGCCGTCTTCCTCTACGATGAACCGTTCGGCCTGCATCAGCTGATCAGCTTCTCCCTGATCTGGCTTGCACTGATTGTGTTCAGCGCGGGTTCGCTGGCGCAACGCAGGAAATAACTCCTGCCCGCCAGTCACAATCAGCGTCCCGCCCCGTCCAACACACCGCAAACCGCTACTTTAGTCTCGATTTTCATTTATCCGGACTATTTTTGTTGCACCTGCACAAAACTGATCTATAAATAATCAATACAGTGTTAAAAGTTACAAATAACATGAGCCTGGTTAGTGGGTTACAACAATTATTTGTACTTCTGATAACATCCTGTAACCCGATTGAAATATAAGCAGCGCACCATTTCGGTGCATATAACGAAGCAACTGCCGACATACGAGAACAAAAACAAATGGACAGTGCTCAATCTCGAATTGAAGAAACAGTGAAGGATCAGTTCTATGTCGTCACATGCCATACGGGGACGCGAACGCACGTACCCTGACAATGTTCGCCTGATTTCTACCACCAACCTGAACGGCCAGATCACCTACGCCAATCAGGAGTTCTGTGAAGTTGCCGGATACAGCGAAGAGGAGCTGATCGGTCAGCATCACAACATCGTTCGTCACCCTGACATGCCTAAAGCGGCGTTCGCCGATCTGTGGGCACACCTGCAAAATGACAAACCCTGGATGGGCATGGTCAAGAACCGTTGTAAGAACGGTGAATACTACTGGGTTCAGGCCTATGTCATGCCACTCTACGATGAGCAGGGGCATAAATCCGGCTATCAATCGGTGCGTACCCGCCCAAGTGACGCGCAGGTGAAACGTGCGGAAGAGGTGTACACCCGTTTGCAGGAGGGCAAGATGAAAGCGCCTGCCGGAGTAAGCAGTCTGGCGCAACGTTTCCTGCTGATGATGGGCACTCTGCTTGGTTTACTGCTGGCACTGCAGTTCCTGCCTATGTCAGAGATGCAGCAATTGGGGATAACCCTTCTGCTGCTGACAGGCGGTGCGATCTTCGCATTCTTTCAGTACAACGCCCTGAAAACCCTTGCCCGTCATACGGACGGTATCTATAACAACCCGCTCGCGCAGCTGGTCATGACCGACCGGATGGATGACGTTGGCGGCACTCAACTGGCGCTGCAGATGATGCGCGCACGCCTGCGCACACTCACCGGCCGCGTTGAAGACAGCATCCAGATCCTCAGCCGCGTCATGGATCAGACCAACAGCGCCCTGCGCCAGACCTCGGACGGTATCCAGCTGCAGAACAGCGAAAGCGATATGCTCGCCTCCGCCGCGACACAGATGTCGGCAACAGCCACGCAGGTTGCCAGCAGCACCGCTCATACTTCAGACGCGTCAAAGAAAGCCTCCCAGGAAGCTGAGGATGGTAAACAGCAGGTCAGCCAGATGATCAGCGCCGTGCAGAACCTGGTGAATGAGGTGATCATCGCCTCCGACTCCTCCCAGCACCTGCGTGAACAGACAACCGCGGTGGGTGCCATCGTGACGATCATCAACGAGATCGCGGAGCAGACCAATCTGCTGGCCCTGAACGCAGCCATCGAAGCGGCGCGCGCCGGAGAACAGGGTCGCGGTTTTGCCGTGGTTGCCGATGAGGTACGTACCCTGGCGCAACGCACCCAGAACGCCACCGACGAGATCCGCAAAACCATCGAAACGATTCAGGTCCATGTGGATTCCACCGCGACCACCATGGAGCGTAGCCGCACCAAGGCCGAGGAAGGCATCGCGCAGGCCCTGCAGGCCAGCAACGCGTTCGATCAGGTGGCGGTATCCATGCAGAGCATCTCCGACCACTCGTTGCAGATCGCCAGCGCGGCCGAGCAGCAGAGCGCGGTCTCGGAAGAGATCAGCAAAAACATTCTGTCCATCCGCGAGATCACTCACAGCAACATGTCTGCGTCGGAGAAAACAACCATGGCCTCCGAGGAGCTGAAGCTGCTGGTGAAAGATCTTCGGGCCTCAGTGCAGGCGTTCTCGGGTTAAGGACACGATTTAGCGTATGGACACTGCACAACTCGGTGCCACCACCGTTGCCGATCATCACCTGCTGGCCACGGTGGTCACCCTGGGACTCCTGCTGTTTCTGGCGTTCTGTATCTTTTACGAAGCCAGAATCTACCGCATTGAACGCCGGTACGCGGTTAACCGTGTACCCGTCTCGCCTGCGGAGATCCCTCAGATCATTCTTAACCAGCGCAGCCTGCTCTCCGCCAACAATGCGGCCTGCGAACTGCTGGACATACCGCCGGAGTGCTACCCGCAAACACTGGATGCCCTGTTTGGCGAACACTGCCTGCGTCGTCTGAACCAGTTCACTCAGGTACACAAAGACTTCTCGCTGCAGCTCAACAACCGTCGTAACCAGCGCCTCCACCTCCAGGCCTACGCGTTTGGCGAGGGCAACTCCGCCTGTTTCCACGCACGACTGCTGGATGTGGCGGCCAGCGACAACAACCCGTTCTATAACCGTATCCTGGATAATCTGGAATCCCTCACGACGCCTGCGCTGATCATAGACAGCGGCCTGAACATCGTTGCCGGCAACAGCAAATATGAAGCGCTCAGCGGATATCGACTGGATGAGCTGATCGACCAGCCGGTGTCGATCCTGCGCTCCCGCCTGTTTACCCGGGAGTACTATCAGAGCATCTGGTCTCAGGTCAGTGCCGCGGGTTATTGGGCCGGACAGCACTGGACCCGGCACCGCGACGGTAAAAACTACCTGCAACAGGTCACCATCAGCTCGGTGCTGAACGAACACGGCCAGACCACCCATTACCTGCTGGTCATTGCGCCTGCGAAATCCAGTGAACACCCGGCCAAACTCGCGCCTGCCAAACAATCGGAAGCGCTGGCCAGTCTGCCGCAACATGAGGAGGCGCAACGTTATTTCGAAACTCTGACCGCCTCCTCCGACATGATCCTGATCGACATCTGTCGCTATCAGCTGATGCGCGATACCTTCGGCACGGCTACCGCCACCAATCTGCTCGGGCAGTATATTGAACGCCTGCAGCACCTGTTACGCGCAGAGAATTACCTGGCGCAGGTCGGCAAAGATGAGTTCCTGATCATGACGCCACACAGCGACCGTGCCTACAGCACCGGTCTGGCTAAGAAGATTCTGGAGATGGGACGCACACCACTGCAGTGTGACGGACTGGATATGCTGGTACCGGCCAACATCGGTATCGCCTACTACCCCGAACACGGTCAGGATATGGACAGCCTGCTGAGTGCAGCCAGCACCGCCCTGTTTGCGGCCCGTACCCGGGGTGACAACCAATACGACGTCTATCACGCCAAACTGCGCAGTAAGATGCAGCAGCGGATGCGCCTGGAATCGAAACTGCGAACGGCACTAAGCAATAACCAGCTATCGCTGCACTACCAGCCGATCCTGAACCGCCAGCTTGAGCTGGAGAAAGTGGAAGCACTGCTACGCTGGAACGATCCCGAACAGGGCCCGATCTCGCCCGCGCTGTTTATACCCGTCGCGGAGCAGTCCGACCTGATCTTTACCATTGGAGAATGGGTGCTCAACGAAGCCTGTCGCCAGCACGCCGAGTGGCGCGACCAGGGGCTTGGCGAGATTAAAATCGCGGTGAACCTCTCCAGCCAGCAGCTGAAACAGGACAACCTGGCCACCGTGATCGAGACTGCGATCAATCGCCATCAGGTCGCACACCGCTTTATTGAGCTGGAGATCACTGAAACCACGCTGATGGAACAGCTGGACCGGGGCAAAAGCCTGCTGCGCAACCTGAAAGAGATGGGCCATAGCCTGGCGCTGGACGACTTCGGGACCGGTTACTCCTCGCTGGCCTACCTGAGCGAGTTTCCTTTGGACACACTGAAGGTAGACCGCACGTTCGTGCAAAACATCGACAAGACCGAGCAGGCACTGATCCTCGATACCATTATCGGCCTGGCCAAAAACCTGACGCTACGCATTGTCGCCGAAGGTGTGGAAACCGAAGCGCAGCACAACTACCTGCGGGATAAGCAGTGCGACCTCTATCAGGGTTTCCTGTACGCCCGCCCCACCGCTCCCGATGAGCTGGCCGGACAGCTACGCAGCCAAAACCTCGCGCTAAGCGAACAGCCCGTCTGAAACGCAAAACGGCTATTCCCTCGCAGGAATAGCCGTTCAGATAACGGGTTAACTAGCAGTCAGCAATGACGCTTACAGCTCATCACCTTCCGCACGGTTACCGCCACTCTGGGAGGCCACCATCAGGTTCTCCTCCGCGCGTGCCAGCATCTGCTCGGCGGAATCCTCGACACCCAGCAAGGTTGCGGCGCCGATACTGACAGAGAAACTCACCTGCAGATCATCAACGCGGATCGGTGTTTCACGCGCCAGATTCAGCACCCGATTAGCGGCCAGCAACGCCTGCTCGCGGTTGGTTTCCGGCAGGAACAGCGCCAGCTTATCGTCGGACACACGCGCCAGGAAATCAGCGGTACGCTTCATCTTATCCAGCCCGCGCACCATCTGCTGCAGGATCTGGTCACCCGCGTCCCAGCCGTATTGATCATTGATCGCGGTGAGGTTGTCCACATCCACCACCAGAATGGAGCAGATCCAGTCGTAACGTTGCGCCTGCGCAATCGCCTGGGAGATCACCGGCATCAGGGTGCGACGGTTGTAAGCCCCCGTCAGGATATCGCGCTGCGACTGGCCACCGCTCTTGCGGGACAAACGCTTCTGTTCGCTGACATCACGCAGCACCAGCACCCAACCGTTACCGGAACGGGCCATAATCAGGCGCAGCCACAACGGCTCATGCAGACCTGACGCTTTCAGCAGCGGCGCACTCTCTGGACGCACCAGCTGCTCCACCGACTGCACACCATCCGTAGCGGCTTTATCCAACATTCCCTTCAGGTTGGCGATAGCACTTTCAGGAAAAATTTCGAGAATTGGTTTACCCAGCAAACTGGCCGGATGTAACCAGTGATTACCACCAATTGAATAGCTGATTACACCGGTCTCTTCATTCAGGAAAAGTACGCTCTCTTCGAGCGTTGAAACCAACGCATCCAGCTGCGTAATCGCAAGACTGCTGTCCACGGACATCAGAAACTCCCCATCGATCTACGGACTTGAATAGGAAAGTTATAGCACAGATATCAACACATTAGTGAACGCAGTGTGGGTTTTCGGGAATCCGTTAACGTATGTTCGTCATGAAACGAAACTTAGGCGCAATGCTCTGACTGCAAACCAGATTTCGGGACATATTGTTGGGAGTCGCTGCGCTCGTCACCAACCTACACAGTGATTGAGATTCGTAGGTTGTCCATCGCGCAGCGATGCTCAACATCTTTGTTCATTGCCAGTGTTGTTGGGCAACGCTGGGGCGTT
>CANMWJ010000023.1 GCA_947501565.1 uncultured Marinobacterium sp. | reverse complement strand
TAAAATATAAAACGCCCGATGAAGTGCATCGGGCGTTTTTAACCTGAAATAGTGTCAACCTATATCAGGACAAGACAGTCTGTCGCTGCAGATACGCGATTAAGCGTCCCTTAGTCGACTTCGGTCTTTGGTGGCTCAACACCCAGACGCTGCGCCGCAATTACCGCCTGCGTACGACTGTGTACGCCTAGCTTACGCAAGATCGCAGTAACGTGCGCTTTGATCGTTGCTTCAGAAACGTTTAGCTCGTAGGCGATCTGCTTGTTCAGCAGACCTTCGGTCAGCATAGTCAGGACGCGGAACTGCTGAGGGGTCAGCGCGGCCAGTGCGGCAGCAAACTTCTGATCTTCCTCACTCACGTCACCCAGATTATCCGCCACTTCCTGCGGCAACCACTCCTCACCTTCCAGCACCGCTTTAATTGCGTCGGAGATGGTTTCCAGAGGCGCTGATTTAGGAATAAAACCAGACGCACCATAATCAATTGCACGTTTCATTACGTGCGGCTCTTCACTGCCGGATACAACAACCACAGGGATACCCGGGTTTTGTCCACGCAGGAATACCAGCCCGGAGAAACCGTTGGTCCCCGGCATGTGGATATCAAGCAATACCAGATCGGCATCAGGATTCTGATCGACAGCTTCCTGTACTGCAGCCAATGAGTCTGCCTCTACTGTTGCTACTCCCGGCACAGCCTGTGCCACTGCCTGCTTTAGCGCTGCACGAAACAACGGATGATCGTCAGCAATGATTATTTTTTGTGCTAGCTGCATGCGTTCACTACCCCTCTCTTACACCGTTCTTGGCATAAGTATCTGTACGGCAACTTAATCCCGAACACCATCATAACACCGATAAAACAAAAACTCCCACCGAGCCAGGCCCGGTGGGAGTTTTATCTGATTCGCTAAGACAGAGTAGGTATTAGTCTTTGCGGTTCATACGGTTGTCGATCAGGTCATCGACTACAGATGGGTCTGCCAGGGTAGAGGTATCACCCAGCGCACCGAAATCATCTTCTGCGATCTTACGCAGGATACGACGCATGATCTTACCGGAGCGGGTCTTAGGCATGCCTGGTGCGAACTGAATCAGGTCCGGAGATGCGATTGGACCGATCTCGGAACGAACCCAGGTACGCAGCTCTTTCAGCAGCTCGTCAGACTGTTCGAAACCAGCCTGCAGCGTTACATACACGTAGATACCCTGACCTTTAACGTCGTGTGGGTAACCTACTACCGCCGCTTCAGCTACTGCTGCGTGCGCTACCAGCGCAGATTCGATCTCTGCAGTACCCATACGGTGACCGGATACGTTGATTACGTCATCTACACGGCCGGTGATCCAGTAGTAACCATCTTCGTCACGACGGGCGCCATCACCCGTGGTGTAAACACCTTTATAGGTAGAGAAGTAGGTCTGGATAAAGCGTTCGTGATCACCCCAGATAGAGCGGCTCTGACCAGGCCAGGAGTCTTTCAGTACCAGGTTACCGTCGGTAGCACCTTCCAGCTCGTTACCTTCCGCATCCAGCAGCGCTGGCTGTACACCGAAGAATGGACGGGTAGCAGAACCTGGCTTCGCAGGGGTAGCACCCGGCAGAGGCAGGATCATCATGCCGCCGGTCTCAGTCTGCCACCAGGTATCAACGATTGGGCAACGGTTCTGACCGATAATGCGGTAGTACCACTCCCACGCTTCAGGGTTGATCGGCTCACCTACAGAACCCAGGATACGCAGGCTGGACAGATCGGAATCACCCAGTACGTCTTCACCCTGCTGCATCAGTGCACGGATCGCAGTTGGTGCAGTGTAGAACTGGTTAACTTTGTGTTTCTCGATAACGCGACCGAAACGGCTGTTATCAGGGTAGCTTGGTACACCTTCGAACATCAGAGAGGTTGCACCGTTTGCCAGTGGGCCGTAAACGATGTAGCTGTGACCGGTTACCCAACCTACGTCTGCAGTACACCAGTAGATGTCACCTTCTTTGTAGTCGAATGCGTATTCGTGGGTCATCGCCGCGTACACCATGTAACCACCAGTGGTGTGCTTCAGACCTTTAGGTGCGCCAGTAGAACCGGAGGTGTACAGAATGAACATTGGCGCTTCTGCTTCCATCTCTTCTGCAACACAGTCAGCAGATGCTTCAGCTACCAGATCTTCGTACCAAACGTCTACGCTGTCGTTCCAGGCAACGTCGTCTTCAACACGCTTAACAACGATTACGCTCTCAACGCATGCTTTTGCAGCTTCCTGCTCCAGCGCCTTGTCTACGTTTGCTTTCAGCGGTACAGACTTACCAGCACGTAGGGAGTAGTTGGAAGTTACAACCACTTTGGAGTTTGCGCCTTCGATACGTGCAGCCAGTGCTTCCGGAGAGAAACCACCGAATACGATGGAGTGCACCGCACCGATACGGGTACATGCCAGCATAGCAACAGCAGCTTCAGGGATCATTGGCATGTACAGAGTTACCACGTCACCTTTTTCAACGCCGCGTGCTTTCAGGGCGTTGGCGAACTTACATACACGCTCGTGCAGGTCGCGATAGGTGATGTTCTCGGATTCGCTTGGGTCGTCACCTTCCCAGATGATTGCTACCTGGTCACCACGGGTTTCCAGGTGACGGTCCAGACAGTTGTAAGACGCGTTCAGTGTGCCGTCTTCGAACCAGCGGATATCAACATTGTGCGGGTCAAAAGATGTGTTTTTTACTTTCGTGTACGGTTTGAACCAATCCAGACGCTGACCGGCTTCGCCCCAGAACGCATCCGGATCGTTTACGGACTGCTCGTACATCGCCAGATATTTTTCGTTGTCGATGTGCGCTTCCGCTGCCAATTCAGGAGAAACTGGATATACCTTTTCTTCACTCATCGTGATGCCCTTAGCTGTATTGTTGTAATTCTTGGATTCCATAAATTGCCCTGATTTTACTTCTTATTGTTTAGGGCGAAGTAGGTGTCCGTTGACTGGTAGATTTTATACCCGCCAAGCCACAAACGCCTGAATTAGACATTGGTCTATCCGGACTAAGACATTGGTCTTGCCCCCGTGATTACTTGCCTAGAAGCCGATCCAGATCGAGACCGGCTTCGCGCATTTTTGCCAGCTTGTAGCGCAGCGTTCTCGGACTGATTCCGAGGTTTTCCGCCGCATCTTTGCGACTGCCACCGGTCGCTTTCAGCGCATCCACAATCAACTGGAACTCATGCTGCTGCATACCCGCACCCAACTGGCTGGCATCAGGCATCGGTTCATCCGCAGCCACTGGAGTATCGATATCGGATAGTTCCACGGAAGAGAGGTTGTCCGGATCCAGTAACAGATCCGCTGCGCGCACCTGTGCGCCGGCCTGCATAATCAAGGCACGTTGTACCACGTTATCCAGCTCACGTACGTTGCCCGGCCAGCGATGCTGCGTCAGAGCATGCTGTGCATCCGGCGTAAACAGCGCTGGCGTGCGGTTCATCTTCTTGCAGTATTTGGCCAGCAAGCGCTCCGCCAGCGGCACTATATCGGCGGCGCGATCACGCAGGGGTTTCCACTGCAGCGGAAATACGTTGAGTCGGTAGTAAAGGTCTTCGCGGAACTTGCCGTCGGCGACGTAGGTCTCCAACTTACGGTTACTGGTCGCCAGCACCCGAACATCAAGTTTGATCAGCTTGCGGCCGCCGAGTCGCTCCACCTCCTGCTCCTGCAGTACACGTAGCAGTTTTGCCTGCAAACCGAGATCCATCTCACTGATCTCATCAAGTAACAAAGTACCGCCGTTAGCCTGCTCAAACTTGCCCGGCGTGGCCGCGTAAGCACCGGTGAAAGCGCCCTTCTCATGTCCAAACAGGGTCGCTTCCAGCATGTTTTCAGGGATTGCGGCGCAGTTGATCGCCACGAACGGTTGTTTGGCGCGGGAGGAGTGGTTGTGTATATATTGCGCCAACACCTCTTTACCGGTCCCCGACTCACCGGTGATCAGCACCGTGGAGTCGCTGACAGCCACACGGCGCGCCAGTTGCAGCAGCTGTTTACTGCTGGCCTCTTCCGCGACCGGTTCGATACCCGTCTGTGCACTCAAAGCCCCTTGCGCATAGCGTTGAACGGCATCTACCAGTGCCTGTGCTTCGAAGGGTTTCATCAGGTAATCGACAGCACCGGCACGGATCGCATCGACTGCTTTCTGCACCTGACCGAAGGCGGTAATCAGCATTACCGGCAAACCCGGATGCTGCTGCTTGATCCGGTCCAGCAATTCGTGACCGTCGATACCAGGCATATTGACGTCGCTGACCACCATCTCCACGTGATGCTCAGCCAGCACTTCCAGTGCACGTTCGCCACTGTCCGCTTCCAGATAGTTAAATCCGGCCAGCTCCAGGGTGTCGCACAACGCCTCGCGCAACTCGTGATCATCTTCAACAATTAAGATTTGAGCGGTCATGTGTACTCTTCAGTCTGCTTAAACGGCCGCCTGAAGCGGCATAATGATAGCGGCGGCAGTCCCTTCCCCCGGCTGGGAGTTCAGTTCGAAACGGCCGTGGTGGGCCATCGCAACCACTTGTGCGACAGCCAGACCAAGACCTGTGCCGTGCGACTTAGTGGTATAAAAAGGTTCAATCGCGCGTTGCAGGGTTTCTTCATCCATTCCCGGACCGTTGTCGGTAATCATAATAGTCAGCCAACCATCCTGCTGGCGGAGTTCCAGATGCAGCTCCGCCCCCTTGCCAGTAGCCTGCAATGCGTTATCCACAAGGTTCATCAACGCACCGAGCAGCGCCTCTTTGTTACATTGCAAGGCGATACCGGTCGCATTGTTGATACAGTCGCAGTCAGCATCAAAGCTCGCCAACGGTACATCCAGCTGGTCTTCGATATCACTGAGTAACTCATCAGTGGTAAGCCGGTCGTCCAGGCGGGTTTCGGCGCGGGCGAACACCAACATATCGCGCACCTGTTTTTCGAGGTGTGTCAGACGCGACTTTACCTTGGAGGTAAACTTAGCCCTTTGTTCCAACGTAATATCGGTGCGGGAGAGGTGATCCACATAGAGCAACGCAGCTGACAATGGGGTACGGATCTGATGCGCCAGGGACGCCATCATACGTCCCATCTCAGACAAACGCTGATAATGTGACAACCGATCCTGCAGTAAGCGGGTTTCGGTCAGATTGGTCAGCAAAACCAGCTGCCCTGGCTCATTGTCCATGGCACGGGTAGCCAGACTGACACGCCGACCATCCTTAAGTGATACTTCATGTCCGTCATCACTGCGCGGAGCAAAGCTGCGCTGAATGACCGACAGCCAGAACTCCCCTTTCAAAGGACTACCCAGCAACTCTTCCGCAGCGGGGTTACAGTCGCTAACCCGGCCATCACCACCGATCTGAATCACACCTGCTGGCAGCAGGTCCAGAATCTGACGTATTTTTGACGCCAACCGGTTAGCATGATCCTGCTCACTGCTATTTTTTTCCGCCAAAGCTGTTTTAAGCTGCGCGACCTCACGCTCAAGCTCTGCGATACGCTGCTTGGCAGACGCTAAATTTTCCATCAAGGTTCGCCGTTAACTATTTTCGCTGGATGCCATACTTACGCATCTTTTCCACCAGCGTAGTACGGCGCACCTGTAACTTATCTGCCGCACGGGCGACAACACCATCAACCTGATCCAGTGCCTGCTCGATCAGGCTACGCTCCAGGTTTTCCAGATACTCTTTCAGATTAATCCCGCCCTCTGGCAGAAGGTCGTTACCAACAGAAAAGCTGAACGTCGCCGCTTCAGGCAGCGGCAGCTCCTGCTGAGGACTTGGCGATGAGACCTCGTATCGCGCAGGATCAGGCTCATCCACATGCTGAAACTTCGCTGGCAGCTCAGATACACCGACAACCCCGTCGGGATACATGATCACCAATCGCTCTACCAGGTTAGACAGCTCACGTACGTTGCCCGGCCAGGGGTGTAGCTTCAACGACTGCATGGCCGACGGGTGAAATAACACCTTACCCAAGCCCTGCTCCTCTGTACGCCGCACCATCTCTTCAAGCAGCACTGGAATATCTTCGCCTCGTTCGCGTAGTGGCAGCATCTCTATGGGAAAGACATTCAGGCGGAAATAGAGGTCTTCACGAAACTCGTTTGTTTCGATCATCTCCTCGAGATTCTTATGGGTCGCCGCGATGATGCGCACGTCCGCATCCAGGGTTTTGGTACCGCCCACACGCTCAAACTTACGTTCCTGAATGACACGCAGAATCTTAACCTGCATATTGAGCGGCATATCGCCAATCTCATCGAGAAACAGCGTACCGCCCTGCGCTAACTCGAAGCGCCCCGGACGACTGTTCACCGCACCGGTAAACGCACCCTTCTCGTGACCAAACAGCTCGCTTTCCAGAAGATCCACAGGGATCGCACCGCAATTGATCGGCACAAACGGCCCGTTGCGGCGGGATGAGTGCTCATGCAAGCTGCGCGCAACCACCTCTTTACCGGTACCGGACTCGCCGGTAATCAGTACACTGATATCCCGCGCGCCCACTTTCTCAACCATCGCCCGCACCTGCTGTACCGCGGGCGAAACCCCCAACAGACTGCCGTTGGCGCTCGTCAGCTCTGTGCGCTGATCCGCCCGGGCCTGCCTGTAAACCTGCGCTTTGTGCAACAGATCCACCAGCTGCGCGTAGGAAAAACCGGAGGGTAACTCACCGATAATCACCTGCTGCAACTCCTGGGGCAAACCCTCCAATTCGGCATCGGCAAGCCCGTAGGTGATCACGGGAAGATTGGGCACTTTTTCGGCAAGTTGTGCCAGCATGCGATCGATCGCGATGGGTGTTTCACACCCACCCAATAGTAATACCGGCGACTCAAGCGCCTCGAGATGATGGCCATTCTGAAGCCAACGCGGGTAGTCAAAAGAGGTCAGATTAAGCCCCAGCAGGCGTGCACAAGCGGACAAATAGTCCTCTTGATGGTCATCTACCAGGATCAGATGTTGAGCAGGAACGTTCATGGCCAGCGAGCATGTCGTCAAAATTTTATTAGCTAAAGTATTTCAGCTAACAAAAAAATGTCAACTTTTTGGCGTTGCCGTGTTGCAGCTCTTTTATAAAGCTATAAAGATCGAGGAAAGCAAAATACGCGTCTGTCGAGATTAGGTCTCAAGAGGGCAGAACAAGACACGCTCAGCCGACACAGATAAGAAAAGAGGTGAACTCGGCACTGCCAAATGGCAGCACCGAACATGAACAGCTTATTTCTTTTCACCGAGCTGGTATTCGATAGGCATCTCAGACCAACCTTGCTTGATCTCAAGCATCAGGTTCATCACTTCCTGAATCTGCTCTGTATCACTGGAACGATTTGCGGACATAATTCGGCGCAACATGTAGTCATAAAGCCCATCCAGATTCGCAGCGACCTCCCCCCCTTTCTCCAGATCCAGACTGCCTTTCAGGCCGACAACAATCTCTGAGGCTTTATTCAGGTGCTTGGTACGCTCCTCAATACTTTCTCGCTCAATAGCCCCCTTAGCTTTTGCCAGGGCTCCCAGAGCACCATCCAACAACATGGAGATAAGCTTATGCGGGCTAGCTGTTTCCACCGTAGCCCTCAGGTCAACATTCTGATACTGCTTTAGTGCGTTAAGATTTACACTCATGCGAAAAACCTGCGTCTTTAAAGAATGATCCACTACAACATATAATGGCTTAGTAATCGGCTAGCTTAACCTTTCCTTTAGCGATATTTCGGAATAGCTCAAAGCCATACCAGACTTAGCGTTGACACTACCTCTTACCCGAGCTGATGTGCAACTCACCAGAGACTTCAAAGATGTTTATTCCGGTAATCCTCGCTGGCGGAGCAGGAACACGACTATGGCCTCTTTCGCGCCAAGAAAAGCCTAAGCAGTTTCTAAACCTTACCTCCCCTGAGAACTCCATGCTGCAAGCAACCCTCAACAGACTTGAAGGCTTGAGCACCTCACCCCCAATCGTTTTATGCAATGAAGAACATCGCTTTTTGACTGCGGAACAGCTTCGCCAAACAGGGAGAAGTCCAGCGCAAATCATCCTGGAGCCAGCCGGTCGAAACACAGCTCCTGCGATAACCGTCGCAGCGCTTCACGCCTTGTCATCGGACGAAGACGCTACCCTCGTCGTCTTATCTGCAGATCATGAAATCCATCATATCGAAGCGTTTCAGGACTCGATAAGAAAAGCGATCAATCTCGCCCGCCTAGACAAGATCGTAGTGTTTGGCGTGCGCCCGACCCATCCGGAAACGGGCTACGGATACATACAAACAGGTGAAGAAGTCGGTGATAGCTACCTCGTAAAATCCTTCAAAGAGAAGCCGAACCACCAGCTAGCCACTAAATATATGCATGATGGATCTTATTACTGGAACTGCGGCATCTTTGTATTTAAAGCCCGTACTTATCTGAACGAGCTGGAAAAATTCAGACCAGACATCATGGGACACTGTAATACCGCCTACAGAAATATGCAGAGAGATCTCGACTTTGTCCGGATAGACAAAAGCGCATTTTTCGACTGCCCAGCAGAGTCTATTGATTACGCCCTCCTGGAATCGACCAGCGAGGCCTGCATGGTAGCCATGGAAGCCGACTGGAGTGATGTGGGTTCCTGGAGCAGTCTATGGGAATCACAACAGAAGAACGCTGACGGCAACGTTATCACAGGCGATGTAATCACTGAGCGTACTCACAACAGTTACATCCATGCTGAAAACAGGTTGGTTGCGACGGCTGGCATCGACAACCTCATCGTCGTAGAAACCAACGATACCGTTCTCGTGGCAGAAAAAAACCAATCAGGGCTCATAAAGAACCTGGTTGATCAACTTAAGAAATATGGCCGCTCCGAACACCTGAGCCATCCCGTTGTTCACCGTCCATGGGGATCCTATTATGCGATTTATCAGCAAGAGCGATACCAGGTAAAACATATAACGGTAAAGCCCGGCGCAAAGCTCTCAACTCAGATGCATCACCATCGCGCAGAACACTGGGTTATCGTCAAAGGTATCGCCCAAGTAACAAAGGGAGAGCAATCATTTTTGCTTTCTGAAAATGAATCGACCTTTATCCCAGTCGGCGTGGTGCACGCGCTTGAAAACCCCGGAATTATCCCCTTGGAGTTAATTGAAGTTCAGTCGGGACCTTACCTTGGCGAAGATGACATCGTACGATATGAGGATAAATACGGGAGGATATAACGCTAACAAGCGTTATGTTTAAATAAATGGCGTTACAACTATCACTTAAGAGAGGGTCAATTCGGTCAGATTCGATCTATCTAAAGCGATAGATGCCGGGGAACCTACGAACCAGTCCGAGACTTTCTCTGCGGTCGATAAAACAGCTTTACCCAAAGGATACGCTGATGCCAGCGGAATGACGGAGCCTTTCCAAACTGCCAGACAAAGCAGAAAGTCGTTTTAGCGCGCACCTTTTGGGGCTTTCAGAGGCGTTTCGAACTTATTTGCTGGTACCCTAGCTCCAATATGAACTTAGACGATCCACAGAACTGCCGTTCCCAGCAATCGTCTCGATTAAAACATCAACCAGTTGCTCTAAAGTCCGGGAATAGCTCCAGCCTGTCGCTTCCTCTATCTTAGAGGTGTCGGCGATATAAACATAAGATTCAGAGTTCAGGGCTCCTGTGACTTCTACATGCCGATCATATTCGAGCCCTAGCTTTAAGAAAACCAAACGCACAAACTCTTCAACGGTATGCGCTTGCCCCGAACCAATATTAAATTCACCGGCACTATCGATCTCCATTAATCGATATACAGCCTCCATGTATTCTGGAGCATATCCCCAATCTACCATGGCCTCCGGGCGTGCGACTTGTAATTCCCCGGCTGGTCGACCCTCCGCCAAAAGAAGCGCATGATCAATCACTTTGCGCGTAAGAAACCGAGGGCTGCGCAAATACGACTCATGGTTAAACAAAACCCCGACGGTGGCAAAAACATCGTGCTGCTGGCGATAATAGCGAGCAACTTGCGTTGCAGCCACTTTCGATAGTGCGTAGGGAGTGATCGGCTGGTAAGGAGCCGACTCTTTGAGCGGTGTGAGTGATTTTACCGGGCCATACATATGTGATGAACCAGCGTAAAAAACTCTAGTGCGAGGGGAGTACAGCCTCACCAGGTCAAGCACTGATGCAAATAGCAGAGTATTTACTGCATAACTTCGCTCAATCAGCTCGGCTGGTTGTTGCAGGCGATCTCCTGAAGCGTGATGAAAGGCGGCGAGATAAAAAACCTCATCGACCCGTTCTTTCTTAAAAAGCTGTTCAAGTTCGCTAACCAGATCAAAACTGCCTGATTCTGGCCACCCTTCCCGTCCGGTACGGTGATACCCTATTAATCTATGACCTTTATCACTCAGCAAACGCCCTAATAAGGTACCGTCCTGACCACGCGAGCCAATGATCACCGATGTTTTCATCAGAGAGTTACAACTTCCAGGTTTGGCAGCGGGAATACCAGAGTTTTACCTTTCAGCTTCTGCTTATTGATGAAAAATGTTTTAAAGTGCCAGGGCAAAATAAGATAGAAATCGTAATCGCTCGCCAGAACGGTATTTTCCTCTAAGATCGGGATATTCGTTCCTGGGGTGAAGCAGCCAAATTTGTCTTTATTTACTTCGCCGACACAGTCGATCTCCTGAGGTCCTAAACCACAATACTGGAGCAGGACATTCCCTTTGGTGGACGCCCCCAAAGCCGCAACTGTTTTACCGTTCCGTTTTGCTTCTGCGACAAACCCAAGTAACGCTTTCTTAGAAGACTCTACACCCTCAACAAATTCACTGAGGGCTACGCCTTGATTAAGAAACAGAGCCTCTTTTTCGAGGAGCCCTTCAATGTGCTGTATATTCGCCTGGAGGGATGAATCTTGTTTTGCAGCCAATACCGAAAAGCTACCGCCATTCACATCATTTAATTCAACATCCAGCAACTTCATTCCGGCCTGCTTCAGAATATAGTCCACCTGCCTGAGAGCGTAATACTCCAGATGCTCCTGACAGACAGTATCGTATGCTACCTGACGCAACATCTCCGGCATGTAGCTTTGTTCAAAACACCACACACCTTCATCATCCAACACCTCCGCGATCTCCTTAGCAAAGGCGACGGGATCTTCCAAATCGTAAAACATGGAAAATGAGGTGATAAGCCTAGCCTTCTTACTGCCGACCTGTTTTCGGATTAGATCCGCAGAGAAGAAATCAACAATTAAATTTACCGACGGCTGGTAATAATGCCTGAACTTCTCTGCACTCGGGTCTATACCCCACCGTTCAAGCTTTTCGGAGAAAAATCCCAGTGTCGTTCCGTCATTGCTGCCCACATCAACGACAAGATCTCCATCGCGGAGATCCATCCGCTCACATAAAGCGCCCACCTTACTTTTCAGATGAGCCACCATAGAAGCATTCAGGCCAGATCTGTAGCCGTAATTTTCCCCATACATCTGGCTAAGACTGTAGGTTTGCTTCAGCTGAACTAATCCACAATCCCCCATGCACTGAACAAGAGAAACGGGACCGCTATCTACGTGCTCAGCCGCAGATTTGGGGAAAACACCCGTGAGTGACTGCACACCAAGGCTAAGGACTTCCTTCAGTTGTGTGCCTTGACAAACCCGGCATTCAGTAATTTCTGTAAAAGACATCAATCAACCTTTTGAGGATACAAAATACTTTGTAGCGCCATAAAAGCGGACTAAACCTTGCAGAAAACAATACACTCCCGCCCGCCATTTCATTTGGAAACACGCCTTAGCCGAATAGATGAAAGGATAGCGCACGATAAGGTGAAACAGCATGCTAGGCATTCGCTCCCGATGTTTCACACAGAACTCACCGTCACCAACACCGTACCAAACAAACTTTTTCATATAGTCGCCCAGCGTTGAGAAATGTTTCTGCAGGACAACAGTTTTTCCGATACCAATCTTAAATCCTGTATCCCGCTTTAAGCGGTAAATAAAGTCGGTATCGTCTATCGTTTTAGTGGTTTCAGGATCGAAGCGTACCTGATCAAATACTGCCTTCCGATAGATAGCCGGCGCTGTTCCAATCATCTCTTTAGCGCCGGGATGGTTGTGGTTCAGCTGCCACATTTCATCTTCGGCCTTGCACCAAAAGCCCCGATTATCAAACATCCTAAGCTGGCTCTGAACGATGTCCAAACGATAATCTTCGAGGTCTTTCGCCAATGACTGCAAAGAACCTTCAGGCAATCGATGGTCAGCATCGACCATCGCTATCAACGCGCAAGATGCAGCATCAATCCCGACCTGACGATCAGCGCATAAACTGCCGGCCGCGGAGACAATAACTCTATCTGTAAACTGGCGCGCAATTTCAACGGTGTTATCGGTAGAGGAACCGTCCACCAGGATAATTTCGTAGGGCTTTTCTGCGGCAATACTCGCCAGACACTCGGAAATCCTGGCCGCTTCGTTTTTTACGCAGACAACAACGGATATATCAGCCACTTAGCCCCCTCGCTTTTGCAGTACTACCACCGCACAGGCTTCTGCATGGGATTTCATTTCACCGGTTTTATCGGTGATATCCTCAAGCTTTAAGCATTCATCCCAACAACCAGCTGTATTTAACTGGAAGAATCGCTGCTCTTTGACCGCAAAAGATGGATGTTGGATTAATCGCTTCCAACTCTTACTGCTGTATTCCCACTGAGCGCAGTAAAGCCCCATAGAGTCCTGCAATAATACCGGCGCCCCCTTGCCGACGGGTACTGAGATCAGCGCGTAACCACCATCTTTGAGCGCTTTTGCAAATGCGTCCAGCACTCGGCAATCGGTATTCTCAGCTCGTAGCATCGAGACCTCGTCAGCACTCTGACAACGCTCGAACGCGCTTTTGGGGTCGTCGTAGGTTGCTATATCAAAGCCAACATGCTCAATCGTAGAGATACAGCTGATGAGATCGTACTGTTTATCGCTTTCATACTCGCGTATGTCGCAAATATCTACTGGCACATTCAGGATCCGATCACGCCACTGCGGCAGATATCGTCCGGCAACCCTTTCAGGCCTGACGATATCCACTGCATTAATTTTCACGTGGCCAGCGTCCTCGAGAGACAGCAGCGCCCCTAGATAGTCCATACTCCCCATCGTGAATCCGACGTCCAGAAGCGACGCACTTTCAAACTGAGACATGAACGCCACAGCCCATGAGGTTTCGATCACCCGCTCGGAGTGTCCCTCGCTGTGCGTGGACAAACGCAAGAAATCATTCTCACTGCCCGATATAATCTGATCACAAAAAGCCAGCAGCTCTTCAACTTTCCCATTCATAGACATCAGTCTCAATTCTTATCTCTTGGCACAATCAGTTTAGATCCAAACGTTAGCGTAGCTCTCTTTGGGCCAGCTCAAGATCCGCGACCACCATCTCTTCGACGAGTTCTCCGAAGCTAATTTTCGGTATCCAACCTAGCTCGTCTCGAGCTTTAGAGGCATCCCCAAGCAGAGTATCCACCTCCGTGGGCCGGAAGTATTTAGGGTCTACTTCTATCCGCGCGTTGGAATGTAATACAGATCCAGAGGCACGATCGGTCAGTTGCCCGACCTCTTCAACACCCTCACCACTCCAGGAAATCTCAAGATCAAGTACAGCAGCCGCAGCTTCAATAAAGTCCCGAACACTATATTGCGTGCCGGTTGCAATCACGTAGTCTACGGGCTGCTCCTGCTGCAACATCAACCATTGCGCCTCAACATAGTCTCGTGCATGCCCCCAGTCTCTCTTTGCATTCAGATTGCCGATATAGAGGCATTCCTGCACCCCGAGTTTGATCCTTGCAAGTGCCATTGTGATCTTTCGGGTTACGAAGATCTCACCGCGCATGGGGCTTTCATGATTGAAGAGGATACCGTTACACGCATAGAGGCCGTAAGCTTCACGATAATTCACCGTTATCCAGTAGGAGTACAGCTTGGCAACAGCATATGGGCTTCGTGGATAAAATGGCGTGTTTTCCGTTTGCGGTACTTCTTGTACCTGCCCATACAGTTCAGAAGTACTCGCTTGGTAAAAGCGGGTTTTTTTCGCCAACCCCAGCATCTTGATTGCCTCAAGCAAACGCAATGTTCCGAGAGCGTCGGCATCAGCGGTGTGCTCAGGCACTTCAAAGCTGACCGCAACATGGGACTGCGCCGCCAGATTGTAAACCTCATCTGGCTGCACCTTTTCGATGACACGAATCAGGCTGGAGCTATCGGTCATATCCCCATAATGCAGAAACATGTTTTTTTCTTTGTGCTGGGGATCCAGATAGAGATGATCTATACGCCCCGTATTAAAGGACGACGAACGTCTCCGTATTCCGTGTACTTCATAGCCTTTCTGTAACAGAAACTCTGCCAGATAAGCACCATCCTGGCCGGTAATTCCCGTTATCAGCGCCTTTTTTCGCATACAAAGAACCTTAAATTAAATATATCCAACTGCACCATCAGCATATCGACCGGATGGTATAAATCTGAAGTCTGGTGTTTTGACAGTCGTGTTGGCCGCTTTCGTTTTCAGCGACTCAGAAGCGCACGTAACAATGCGCGCAGAATGACAAGATTCGGTTTCAGCCCACTGCCAAATCGCGAACGGTCATCACGCTCACGCACACACACAGGCAATTCAGCCACCCTGAAACCCTTTTTAACGGCATAGATGAGCAGTTCGGTACCCACAGAGTGATAACGGTCAAACGCCCCCCGCTGTCGCCACAACTGAAGGCTGTAACCTTTCATACCACACAGGGGATCATGTACACCCCACAATTTGCCAGCAACGAAAGAGAAAAGATGTTCAGACCAGCGTCCGAAACTCGATCGATTTCCCGCTACACAATCCACCCCGGCCTGAAACAGACGGACATACTCTGGTAACAACTCCGCTGGATGCTGCCCATCAGCATCCATCGTAATAACGTATGCGTACTCTAATTCTGCCGCCGCCAGAAAACCCGAATTAATAGCTGCATCGTAGCCCCCATTGCCACGACCAGAGATAACTATTGCTCCTGCACTATCAGCCAGTGAAGCCGTGTCATCACTGGACCCATCATCAAACACAATGGCATCCAGATTATGTTTTCGAACAGCAGCCACCACTTGTCCAATAGTCGCTTCCTCGTTGTACGCAGGAATAACAACCGCTACTTTCATAGCTTCAAACTTGCTTAGAGATGACATCAGTGCTCAAGTGCTGCCCTTGTTTAAGTTCCTTCACCACCGTTGCACCAACCACCTCATCCATCTGATATGGTGCGAATGCATCTACCGGTGCGGGTCGTAAACACTCCAAATCATCCGGCTTGATTACCTCGCCGATTTTCATATCCCGGACAACACGTATGGAGCGGCGCTGTAAGACTACAGTCTCCCTTTCATTGTCTTCGACGCGCTTTACCGCTGCCCCCAGAGAAAGCTCTAACTCACGCGATCTATCGACCATCTCCTTCCAGGTTAGAGGATTCATGGAGAACTTATGATCAGGTCCTACGCGGTCATTACTATCGGTGAAGTGCTTTTCTATAACCCTGGCCCCCAGCGCTACAGCACCCAGCACCGTTGAGTGACCAAGCGTGTGGTCACTTAAGCCTAAAAGCACATTAGGGAATAGTGTTCGATAGGTATTCAGGACATTAAGATTTATGTACTTAAAGTTTTCCAGGCTCGCTGTATAGTTAGTGTTGCACTGCATCAGGACAAGCTGTGGATTTATCTCCCGACAACACTCAACTGCGGCAATCACTTCAGAGAGATCGGAGGCTCCAGTAGCCAGGAAATAGGGCTTACCTTTAGCCGCAATATGCTGCAGCATCGCATGCCAGGTAATATCACCCGAGCCAATCTTGTGCGCCGGAACGTATTGGTCAATCAGGTCTGCCAGAGCAAAATCATAGGGGCTTGTGAAGAAGTCTACGTTCGCTTCTTTGCATGTTTTAACCAGGGCTTCGGTCCACTCCAGGCTAACTTCCGCATCCTCATAGACCTCATACACGGATTTAGCCCAAGCAGCCTGATGAGATTGCTGAGCCCCTAAGTCCTTGAAGCCATAATCGCTCACAATCGTCTTAGCTTTAAAATGCTGAAACTTCGCCGCATTGGCACCCGCCTCAGCAGAAAGCCAGATCAGATCCTTGGCGCGCTCAAGATCACCGTCATGATTGGCGGCAATATCAGCAATAAAGTAGGTTGGATCGCTTTCGGAAATCAGGTTCTTATTAACCTTTAGCGCCGCCCTGTAATTCGTCGTATTCATCCACTACCCGGTCTAATTCATGACTTAAGTCTGGCAATTCTGTATCAAAGGTACCGGCATAAAGGCTGACATTCATTCGCATATCGTTCGGCCTTACTGCTGCAAACTGTACTGCCGTCACCGATGTTCGACGCAACAAACCTTGCTCCAGCCCCAACCGTTCGGCGAGTTGAAATGCCAGATCAGCCTTGGAGTACCCTTCACTTGTGCCCAAGTTATAGATTCCGGGCTTAAAATGCAAAATGCGGTCTCGAATGTGTTCGCATAAGGTCGGTATCGAAATTGCACTGATCAAGACATCGTGAAAAACAGGAATGCTTGTTCCCTCTGACAAGGCTCCGAGCACCCAATCCGAGAAACTCGTGCGTGTGACCTGCTTACTCTTGCCAAAGAAGTTCGTGCGTAAAACCAATCCGCCCGCAGAGGATACCGACTTGTCCGCCAGGTATTTTGTTAATCCATAGACATTTATGGGCTTGGCACTGCTCTCAATATGAGGGCCTTCGCCTGAATACACCTGATCTGTGGAGATATGCAGCAACCGGACCGGTCTTTGCCCTTTTACAGCAGAGATGGCAGAGATAACGTTCTCTACAAACTCTGCATTAACCTGATACGCCATAAACGGCGCTACTTGGCACTCATCAACGTCGGTCAGCGCCACAAGATTAACGACAACATCAATCTCACGACTGACGAGAAACTGCTGGAGAGAATCCGCAAATGGCGCTCTGATCACCAATTCGTGTGAGGAGGTGCGCCCTGCTGAAAAACACTCGAAACCCGACAACCTCAGTAGCTGGATCAGCGAACTGCCGAGCAGACCGGTTCCCCCTAATACCAAGACATTTTTCATCCGTTCACCACTTTTGGAACGTTGCACTTAACTTCACGCCAGCTCAATTCAGTCGCTTAAACGTGCTATGACAGATCGGCCCGGTCAATAAGGTTTCAGGATCGTCCCCTTTCTCCAGACAGGCAGCAAAAGAAGCGAACGCATCCTCCAGATGAACCAGATAGGTATTAAGATGTGAATCTTTATGGGCGAGGGACGGGTAAAGCGCATTGGACGCCAGAATCTTATGGTCCAACAGTTGCTGTGAAATGTAGGTTTTAAAGAGAAGCGTACGCTCGCCTTCCAGCGCGAAACCTCCCAAGGCTGGCAACCCGAAACAATTGATCTCCAACTGATATTTTTCAGCCAAAGCGTACCAGGCCTCACGGACTTTAATCCCATACTCCGTTATATACTGCCAGGACTGGCTTGCCTGCATAACATCAAGCGTCGCCAACGCTGCGGCTGTCCCCACCCTTTCCGTCCAGAAGGTGCTGCTGATAAAGGTGGTTTGCGCCGCATCCATAACCTCTTTAGTACCAATTACTGCGGTAATGGGATAGCCGTTACCCAATGCCTTGCCATACACCGCCATGTCAGGGTTAACGCCATATTTAAGGTGCAACCCGCCATAGGTTTCCCTGAAACCCGATGTACATTCATCGAAGATAAGCACAATACCGTGCTGATCACAAAGGTCTCGTACCGCCTGCAGATAGCCTGGTTCGGGTTCAACATTGCGTTTGACCTCCATTTTAATGGCGGCAAGATCATGCTCTGCAATGATCTGTTTCAAGCGCCCCAGGTCATTTGGCATAAAGGTCACAACGGAATCCCGCAAGTTCGCAGGAACACCCTTAGGGTCCAGCCCAGGCAACAGATGCTTATCCAGCGAATCATCCGAACTCAGGTTGACTGACAGATACCAGTCATGCCAGCCGTGATATCCACAAATCGCAACTGTATCTCGACCTGACGCCGCACGTGCGATCCTGATCGCAATGGCATTGGCCTCCCCCCCAGCCCGGGAGAATCTCACCATCTCGGCCCATGGATGCAGCTCTATCAGCTTCTCTGCAAGATAAACCTCTTCTGCACAATTCAGGCTGGACATGTTCCCCTTGGAAATAGCTTGACGAACAGCTTCGTCAACCTTTGGATGGGCGTAACCGAGGGTGTTGGTACCCACCCCCATCAGGGCCATATCGGTATATCGCACACCATCCAGATCCATCACCTGAACGCCACTGGCCTCAGAAAAGTAGGTCGGCCACTTTTCAGGCAGAAACATTTCAGGCCGCTTGGAGAGCAACATATTGCCGCCTGGAATAATCTCCTTGGCACGACGCCACAACTTTGAACCCGAGCTCATGGTAGAACCTTCATTACGAGATAGTGAATCATTGCAGGAAAACAGAGCGGGCTGCTTTTCTTGCAACGCCAACACATCTTCCCAGCCAAAGTAAATATCCGGCGCAAACGACTCGAACACAGCTCGAATCACGTCAAGATCTGCACTCTGATCCAGCGTCCAACGTTTGTCTGAATGATCAACAGAGGATGCTAGCGTGTGCGTACGAAATTTGCCGGACGACCGTAGGTAGGGAGTAACATGCTCCCGGTCATAATCTTCTGTAGCCTCTTGCGCCGCAACGGCTAAGGCATCGCAGGTCAAAGCCTCGGTATCAAGCCCATCCGGGTAACTCGGCGGATAGTTGTTACAAACGTAGTCATAATCACCCGAGACAAGTGTTTCAATAACCTCATCGACTAACTTCACATCAATGAGAGGGCAGTCCCCGGTAACCCTGACTACATACTGGGGTTGATAATGCTCCGCGCATTGCTGGTAACGCATCAACACGTCGGTATCGCTGCCGCAGAACACATCGTATCCCCAGCGCTGTACCTCTGCCACCAAAAGGTTATTTTCCTGCTCAGAACCCGTTGCCACGACAATACGCTCTGCGCACCGAGAGCGTGACAAGCGATCCAGCATCAGACGCAATACCGGTTGGCCTGCAACCTCTTTCAATACTTTCCCGGGTAAACGGGATGATCCAAGCCGGGCCTGGACAATGATCAGGACGTTCATTTCAGATTCCATACGCGGGGATCATATAGCGTTCGAGGTACCTGAAAGTCAGGCACCTCATTGGAGCGAGGGCAGGATGCGGCAACGGCAGCGATCTCCTGCAATTGTTGCAGGGAATGAACGCCCAATACGACACCGGAGATAAGGGGCTGTGCTAATGCATACCCCAAACTGGCTTCAAGCATCGAGATGTTCTCCCGATCACACCATCCTTGATACGCTCTCAGGTAAGGTAGCCACTCCGCCGGATAGGCGGAGCTCCCTCGCTCGTCAAGCAGAACTCCCTGAAGAAATACGGAACGGGCATAAAGCACACACCCTATCTCACGTAGTCTTTTCGCCCAACCACTTGCAACAACTCGGTTATCAAAAATATTGAAAGGCGCTTGTACTACGTCAGGTTGGAAGCGAAGCAGAATAGATTCAAGCTCTTGCGGATCATAGATCGATACACCTATCCGTCGAAAAAGCCCTTTCTGCTTAAGTTCAACGAGTTGCTCATACGCGGCCGAAAAAAACGGCGAACGGACATCAGCAGCATGGTGAAAATAAACCGTATCAAGCGCATCCAACCGTATGCGCTCCAAAGAACGGACGACAAGGTTGGAGATAGATAAACCTTTCTCGGCAAGCCCATCAAGCGGTGGAATTTTGGTATCTACCCGAAAGCCGTTAACGCCAGCGGCTCCAAGGACTAACTCGCTGTCACCATAAGCTACGGCTGTATCGAGGTGTGTAAGCTTGTTTCCACGACAAAAACCCAGAATTCGCGCAACTTCATCAGAAGCCACCGCAGCTCCCGTCGTGTTGGTAATACCGTAGGGCAGCCCGAACTGAACAGTTCCGAGAATTAACCTATTCAAACCTGTGCTCATTAGGAAGGAAAATCAGTCGATGCTGTAACCATTGGCAATCAGCCAGGTCTGCAGCTCCTCTACACCCATCCAGGTCTTATTATTGTCTGAGGAATATGTAAAGTTCTCAGGTACTTTAATACCATCTTTTATACGCTTCGGGTCATCGCACCAGCCGTAGATTGACGGCAATATTTTGAAATACTTGTCGTACTCATAGGTATGCAACGCATCCTCAATCCCGATCATCTGCTCGTGCAGCTTTTCACCCGGGCGTATACCGATCAGATACTGCTCTGCAGAGGGACTCACCGCAGATGCGATATCTGTGATGGTCATAGACGGGCACTTCCTGACATAGATCTCACCACCGACCATATCCGTAAGCGCATGCCACACCAGCTCAACCCCCTCTTCGAGGCTGATCATAAAACGCGTCATACGTTCATCGGTAATAGGGAGACGTCCTTCACTTTTCAAACTGTGGAAAAAAGGGATCACCGAACCACGGGAGCACATCACGTTGCCGTATCGCACAACCGAGAATTTGGTCTCACTTTTACCCGCGTAAGAGTTACCCGCGATAAACAATTTGTCCGACGTCAGTTTTGTAGCACCGTAGAGGTTAGCGGGGCTGCTGGCCTTATCGGTAGAGAGTGCGACAACTGACTGAACACCTTTGTCCAGACAGGCATCGATAACATTCATCGCACCGATAATGTTGGTTTTAACACACTCAAACGGGTTGTACTCGGCAGTCGGCACAATTTTGGTTGCAGCAGCATGAACCACAACATCGATACCCGCCAGAGCTCGGTGCAAACGGTCTTTATCGCGCACGTCACCGATAAAGAAGCGAACACGCTCATCGCCCTGGTAGAGTTTCGCCATCTCCCACTGTTTCATCTCATCCCGAGAGTAGATAACCAGACGCTCTGGATCGTATTTATCCAGCGTCATTTGCACAAACTTGTGCCCGAAGGAACCCGTTCCGCCGGTTATCAGGATACTTTTATTTTTTAGCAATCTATTACTCTCTACTCAGTGGTAAATGCTCAAGCAACTACCTCGCAAGTCAGAAAGCATAAAAGCTGGTTGTTCCTTCCGGGGTATCCAGCTGATGCCTCTGCATATCATCAAGCGGGGACTCCCCTTTGACTGCGAGGTAATTACAGTAACGCATATTATCCATTCGATGGGTATAAAAACCTACCCTCTCTAGTCCCAACGGCGTCAAGCGATACATCGTAAATCCCCGGGCATCAAACCAGTGGAAGCAGTCTTTCAGACTGCTTCCATGTTCATCCCAGCCAAAGGAGTATTCGAAGAGTACAGCGACACGGGAAAGCGAATTCATCAACTCTGCACCGCTCGATATCACCGAATACTCCGCACCCTCCACGTCAATCTTCACGAACGTCGGACGGTCGCCCAGCTCACATGTATTCAGCCTTCGACAGGGCACCGTAACTTCAATCATTTTATCTGTGAAAGACGGCATCATGTTCTTGCGCGGGGTAAGGCTTGAAGCAGTGTCATCCGTAGGGTGTAAATGCAAGACCAGCTCGCCCTCGGTATCACTTAACGCGCATTGGTTAACTTCTACGGAGTACGATGAATGTTCAAATCGATTCTTCAAAGTACCTGACAGAGTCGGGTTAGCCTCGTAGGCAACAACGTTCAGGTCCGGATTACATTGTAAAGCCCGGTCTATAAAGATCCCGTGATTCGCACCGACATCGATAAACTGATCACAGCTCTTAGCAAAACAGCTTAAAACGCTATATTCACCATTTGTTGCAGGATCTCCATTTTCGTATCCGTTCAGGTGCAACCAGGCTTTTTCTTTCTGCCTCTCTAAAATAAAGCGTTCCAAATCACTCACTAGAGCATTCCCCTTCAAACAATACCTCGGTGGTTAAAGATATCAACGCGTTAAAACCAATTGGATTTTTTGTCATCCAATTCATGAAAGCTGACTTCAACTTTATCTCTTGCTCGAGCAATAAACTCTTTGTAGTACTCAATCACCTGAGAATAGGCTTCCGCAGAGTTTTCTTTGTACAGCGAACGATTCATCAGGCACAACCAAGTGTAGGCACTGCCCTTCATCAATTGATAGATGTAAGGCTTATTATCCTCTAACTCCCTAAGGTACATACTAATCTTCTTGATAATAACCCTATGATCTTCCGCTGAGCCTATAAATTCTTCCAGAGCGTCGAGACATGCTTGAGTTTCTTCCTTCATTTTTATTATCAACGATTCTTCAAACGTTAGCGGATCAAAGATGTGAAACACCTCAGAGCTATCGAAGTCTCCGAGCGTTTCGGTAAAGTTAAGATCCTCTTCCCGTGTAGGTATAGCGCCTTTGATAAAAGCCCCATCACTAACGTTGTATACCTTGGCATTTTTGAATCCTGCTACCGCTAGACAGCGCTCTGCATTTTCAACGGAATGTTTGAGCCCGTGGGTTGTCTTCACATTCTCACGGAAATTACCTTTAACATACTGATCACTCCCCCTAAGGATCATCTCATTAAACATCTCTGAAGATTCTTCATCCTTATGGTAAAAGCTCAACGTAGAGTGATGTTCATCATTTTCACCAAAGCCACAGTCCATGCCGAAAATGTACACATTCTTACAACCTGAGGCCAAAGCAAGACTTAGCCCCGTGTTACCTACGTTGGGGGTACAGAAGGGCAGTCGATGAGGTATCAGCTCAGGCTTAAGATCCAGAACAACTTTCTCACCGAGATCGTTTGGCTTCACAAACATACAGCTGCGCTCAAACATTTTAAATGCATCTGGATGTACCGTATTACTGCCTACAAAAAGTATTCCCTTACGATACTCGGGGTCTGTCGTATTTTCGATCGTTTCCGGCGTAACATAACGGCGTTCCAGCTCGACATTAATATCTGGTTTTATACCAACACTGTATAGCGAACTCAATGCAGAGCCACAGGATATATATATCGCCTTATCTCGATTTTCTTTCAGGAAACCTATATTTTTCTCAAGAGACGGGCCATTCGCAATAACAAAGACCGGCTTATAAAAGCGCTGACGAAAAAACTTAACAAACGGATACTCATTACGAATATTTTCTAAAGTATGAGTCAAGCTCCACTGCTCATCATCGAAGAATCCAAGCTGCTGGAAAGAATCCGCGCCCTTAACCAGAACATCCTTTATATATTCCTCGAAAGAGGCACCCGCAAAGTGATTTATAACATAGATATTCGAGTAGTAATGCACACCGATTCGTAAGATATAATACATAAGGTGACTGCGAATATCCGCAGGATCTCTTTCAAGAAATACCTTAGTCTCCTGCCCCCTTGCTGCGCGGCTCTCATACAACTCCTGAAAATCCAGCACATGCATGGCTGCCGCCATGACATCTCGGTATTGTTCAAAGATAACCAGGTTACCAACCTCCCTGGCATTCAGTGCTGCTGTCACGATATGACCAATACCAAGCCCATTAATAAAGAGGCTATCCACCACATCATCTTCACATACTGTCCGTTTTCTAGGACAACGATCCAGATAATCTATAGCTTTATTGGTACTGGTTATATGGATGTCATCCTCTTCGTCAAGATAGCCAGGCTGACGCTTGAAGGTCATATGCCGATGGCGCTGACGCTTAAAAAAGTCATCGATATATTCTAAACACTGTTCATACGGTTCTTGCGTGTAAACAAGATCATCACCACCGCTACCATTGGATAAATTAAGCCGCCCTTCGTCATCAATAACAAGAAAAACCTCTTTAGACACATACCCATTAATTTTTTCATATACACCGGGTTCAGCCCATTTAAAAAAGCTTAGGTTTTTCTGATAACGCGCCTGCATTTTCGCCTGTAAAGCGTCGTAATCTTGGTTAGCTAGAAGCTCATTGAATTCCATAAACTACAAGTCTCATATTCAAATAGGGTGGCAGAGCATGCAAGGCGGGGTGATCCAAGGCCTTGAGTGTGTGGACAGGCTCACTTCATGGCCACACACCCAAGTTACAAATTAATTCTTACTGGCCGTAAATGGCAAACGATCTAAGATACCGTCCAACTGGCTACCGGTGCTCTGGAAGCTGCTCACAATACGCTCCATTGCCAGAAATTGGTTGTACAGTCGGATCTCCATTTTTTCCAGCTTACGGTCCAGCTCTTCTCTGTCTTCGGTAATTCCATCCAGAGAATCGTTGATACTGTCTTCCCGGTTTTTAATCGTTCCTGTATTGGAGAGAAAGCTTTCGATTAACACGCTTAACTCACCCGCTAAGCCTCGAGAAAACGTCGTGGTTATTGTTCCGGCAGCGACTGCATTTTCTCCTATGGTGAAATTAAGCCCATAGGGATCAGAACCGATTTCAGGCAGCAGAATATTACCGGAACCAAAGGCGGCTTTCCCATCGATAGTACCTGCGGCGTTAACACCATTATCGCTTAACGCTGCCAGCCCCAACTCCGCTGCCTTAGTGGCGTTTGTGAAGTCCGCCGTCTCGATCTTAATTTCAGAACTCGCACCATAGCTGCGCGAGGTAAAGGTAAATGCACCACCGCTATACCCTACATCCACAGCCGCATTGACCTTCTTGAGATTCGCATCACCGTTGATCATCGCCTGTAGGTCTGCTTTAACTTCATCGGCAGAGGAATAAGAGCCACTGAGTACAATATCTTCGGACTTGACGCCATCAACGGTTATTTTGAAAGCATAGTCGCTACCCAGCGTGATTGGAGGTGAGCTAAAATCTAGCGTATCAGCGTTCGCCGTAACATTCGCTTTCTCGGGATTCGTCGTAACAACCACATCATAGCTGCCCGCTACAGCGTCAGAGACATAGGTACCAGTCGATACGGTTACCTGATCACTGCTTGATGCTGTATTGGTTGCAAACAGCGTTTCTACCAAGTCAAAGTTATCGCTGAACGCATCGTTGAAGTCGTCGTCGATGGACAAGGAGCCATCAAGCTCTGTACGAATTCCGATATTGGTTAACGCAGTGAAACCTGTGTCCAGCCCCGGCACTGTGTCGGTCATCATCGTACGTAACCGATTGATCATAGTTTTAGCCGTACCGTCGGTTGCCAGATCACCTCTGACGGTCTGATTATCCTCATCCTTACTAAAACCAGTCAGATTATCCGCAGTTTCCATAAACAGGTTATACGCGTCCACGAAGTCGCGTACCGCCTGCTTCGCTCCACCCGTATCGGCGCTCACTGTAAAGGAGAGTGAGGTCCCCGGATCGGCTTTGTTCAGGGAAAAATTAAAGCCCTGAATCACGTCGGTAATCTCATTGGTTTCACGAGTCACCGTCAGGCCATTCACCTTGATCTGCGCATCTTTTGCCTGTTGCGTTTCCGTAACCTGAGAGTGCTCATCTTTATTAAACTCGAAGGCACTTAAGCCGGCAGAAGAACCATCTCCCTTGCTGATTTGAAGGGCGTTTTTTTCACCGGAAGGGGCTGTTAACAGCAACTGATACTGTCCATCGACCTGCAGTATGGATGCCTGAAGATCGGAGTCTTCCGCGTTGATCTTATCTGCTATCGCTTGTAGTGAATCGCCTGCTTCCACTGTTATATTCAGGGCAGATTTATCCGCGTTCACCGCAAACGAAAAAGGATCATCATCCGTATCAGCATCTAGCGCCGGATTGCCGTTAACAGCATCCTCGTCATAGGTCCAGGTACCAAAACTGATCGTCAGTGTACCGGTCTCGTTCAGCGCCGTATCCTTATCGGCGTACGAACCGGTCGCCAATGACTGAGATTGAGCCACATCAACGACTTCAATCTGATAAGTGCCGGTCTGAGCGCCGGGGTCTACGGAGTTGGGGGTAATAACGTCAGAATCGGGAAAGGAAACCGAGCGCGCATTAAACGTATCGTTGTCTGCCAACGGTGCCATCGCGCTTTTAAGCTCTGACAAACTGCTTTTCAGTGTGCCATAGGCGGAGATCTGTGCATCCAGCGTCTCCTGCTTACTATCAAGACGACTTTCTTTGGTAGTCCGCTCAATTTGGACAAGGCTGGAAACCAGGCTTTTGGTGTCGATACCAGAACCGGCGCCCAGTGATTTTATGATGCTATCACTCATAGCCCATGCCTCTGGTTATGTGGTGAGTGGAAGAAGCCCTAAGTGTCTCAGGCTTCCTCGTTGAAGATCAAGCCCATCATCCGATCCAATGATTCAGCAAAGCGTAGTGTTTCTTCATTGGGTATTTGACGGACGATTTCATCGGTGCTTAAGTCACGCACTTGAACTACAACTTGTTCTGATGCTTTATCAACAGAAAAGTTCAGAGAACGCTGACTGCTTTTCATCATCTCGTTGAGACGATCAATGGCAGCTTCCAGCTTTTCGGCAGAGATCTCCTGTGTCTCTTTTACCTGCTCCTGAAAACGTTCATTTTTAGGGGATTCCACAGGCTGAGACTGAGTTTGCTCTGCTTGTACTGCTTGCTGAGGCTGCTGAGAAGGCTGAGTAACGTTTGCCGCTGCATTGGCAGCACCCATCGATTCAATAGCCATAACTCATTCCTCTTGTTACGCATTTGGATAAATCCCCCTTCACCAACCAGTGAAGGGGGATGATCAAGCTAGCGGTTAGCTCTCTTACTGCCTTACTGCAGCAGGGAGAGTACCTGCTGAGGTGCAGCATTCGCCTGAGCCAGCATCGCACTACCCGCCTGCTGCAGAACCTGCGCACGAGATAACTCAGCAGATTCTTTCGCAAAGTCCGCATCTTCGATACGGGAGCGTGCAGCAGATACGTTTTCAGATACGTTAGACAGGTTATTGATAGTAAAGTCCAGTCGGTTATTCACCGCACCCAGCTCACCACGAGTCTCACTTACCTGACCGATTGCATCATCCAGAACATCAATCGCTTTTTGAGCACCTGCAACTGTAGAGATATCGATAGAAGCTACAGAACCAGTGCCGGATAGTGCATTACGCTCCTGCAGACCTGTCATAGTTTCTACATCGGAATCAGTTGCGTTGTCACCATACTTGATGGAGATAGCTTCACCGTTGGTAGCCTTAAGCTCGATAGCTCCACTCTCGGTATCAGATTCATAAGCCACCACACCTGTCTCGCTAGACAGTTTGTTGATCGCCTCAACCACGTTATCGACTGTATCGACACCAGAGCCTGCTGTACCTGCGGCAATTGCGCCGATCTCAACACCGTTGATGATCAGGTCACCCGCTTCAAGGTCGTTACCGTTCGCGGTTACTGCCACACCCACCAGGTTGCCATCGTCATCCTGTACGTTAATACCCAGAGCATCGATACCACCTGCAGACACTGCACTTGTTGCGCCCGCCTCAATTTTCACGCCGGACTTGTCTTCACTGGTATCAGTAAATACCAGAGCGAAATTCTGGGCGGTGTTCATCTGAGCGTCTGCGGCACCTGATAGCGCCATACCTGTCGCACCGGTGGAGTTGGCATCGGTCAAAGTAATACTGGTCAAATCCTCACCAGACAGTGTCAGACGACCTTTCTCATCCAGGCTCGCCTCAACTAAGCCACCAGATTGCTCGTTGATTTTATCCACCAACTCATCCATGTTGGCTGTACCAGTGATTTCAATGACACCGCTGCTGTTACCGTAACGGTCAGTAACTGCAATCTTTAACGAATCGGTACCAGCCTGGAGGACACCATCACCTACACCATTGGCAGTAAATTCCACCAAAGAGGAGACTTCAGCGCCAAAACCCTCAAGATCGGCATTCATACTTTTCAGAGCGTCATCCAGGGTTGATACGCCTGCAGACATACCAGAGATCGCCTGATCGTTAATAGTAAGACTACCAGCATCCAAATTTGTCAGTGCTGCAAGACCTGTGGTTGCTTCACCTACGATATCACCGGAGCTACCACCCAGAGAACGCGAATCGGTTGCTTTAAGGCTGAAACCGATGGTTTCGTTGGACTCAGAGCCCACCTGCAAATCGATATCCCCCAGAGAACCATTCAGAATCTTCTGACCGTTGAAGGAAGTTGTATCTGCAATACGGTCCAGCTCCGCTTTCAGCTGTGTAACTTCGGCATTCAGAGTGTCGCGGTTACCAGAGTCGTAGGTACCGTTAGCAGACTGTACCGCCAGCTCACGCATACGCTGCAGGATGTTGGTAGATTCACCCAGTGCACCTTCTGCAGTCTGGATCATAGAGATACCGTCGTTCGCGTTTCGCACTGCCTGATCCAGACCGCGCACCTGAGAGGTCATGCGGTTGGAGATTGCCAGACCAGCCGCATCATCCGCAGCGGAGTTGATACGCTTACCGCTGGTCAGACGTTCCATTGCCTGATTCTGCTCGTTCTGTGCAGAAGCCAGGTTGCGCTGAGCATTCAGCGACATGATGTTTGAGTTGATTACCATTGCCATGAGATTTACTCCTCATCTTCAGCCAAGTCTGACCGGCTGTTTTAGTATTCTGGTTTGAGAGCACTTTCTGCTCTCTTGAAAACTTGAGTAAGTTATCGACCACCCTTTCAAACGCTTTAGAAAAATTTTCCATTTTTTTTGAAAGGGATTTGATCACCCGTTGATATTACTTATCGGCAGGCGCAAACTGCGCTTAACATAAATTTTTGGCAGGTAGATAGATGCTTGATCTGGCACAGGAATTATGGAGTCTGACCCGAGAACTTCAGGCTAAGGCGAACGAAAAAGCTTGGGAAGAAGTGGAAGTAATTCAGGTAAAAAGAACTAAGATCCTTCAAAAAATAGAACAAGCGCTTACACATCTCGCCACTGACAAGACAGTTGCAGAGGCTCGCCAACTGCTGGAACGCTGCAAACAGGCTGAGGCCGAATGTTTGTCTCTTGCCGAGCAGGCCAGGAACGACGCAACCAAGGAGCAACAGAAACTGTCCCGCGGCAAAGCGATGAAGAAAGCATACGGAAAGCGGTAAAAACACCGCCCTCCTGATAAGTTAGCGGATAAAGTTAAACAGGCTAAGCTCAGAAATCCTGACAAAGCTGGCTTGGGCCGCCTGTAAGACTGCTTGCTCCAACTGCAGTTCGCTTGCCGCTTCCGCAAAATCCACATCTTCGATACTGGACAGCGCTGTCTGAGTGAAGAGTTTATAGTCCTCATTCGCCGTACGAGTATCATCCAGTGAATTGATACGTGCACCAATTGCGGTACGCGCCTCGACGTTACGCTCTTCGACCACCTTGAACTTATCGATCGACTCGGCGATTGCATCACTCAACGCATCACGCTCTGTTTTGCCGACCACTGGGGTTTCCAGCACCGTTACCAGTTCAGAGGCCACATCCAGTACATTCTGCCGTTCAGTGCCCTGGCGAAGTACAGTGTCGGTCTTGGCCGGCACCTCCAGCGTGATGGTGTAGTTCTCTTTAACCGGCGTAGTTTCAGTCAGAGTAATACCGTAGTTGTTCCGCAGATCGGTCGCACTCAGCCCTGTTGCAGTCGCACCACTTTTCAAACCCTCAAAGCTATAGCTGGAAGTTGCTGGGCTATAGGAGATCTTAAACTGACCGTGGGTATCCACCGCCGCCGAATATGTACTGACATTATTCACCGACACGTCTGTTACCGGAGAAAGTGGCTGCAGCGGAATACCCAACTTAACCGAATCGCCGGTTGCCGGGGCATCCAGTGACATACGGAAACCTTCTACCACCAGGTCATTGCCATTGATGTAGGTCTGGTCATCCAGCACCACCGGCTTGCCATCTGCATCGAGAAGATCAAACCGCCCCTGGCCGTTGAACGTTAGGGTCACCTCACCGTATTTATCGAAAAAGGCCTGTGCTGCAGCCGGGTCAGCGACGTCTAGCTTATGCATACCAGAGGCCTGAAAATCGATATCGAAATCCGATGCAGCAGGTGCCGACAGGGTAAACTTCAGACCATCTGTTCTGACGGTTTCACTGCCACCAGCTGTGACATCCGGCAAGTTATTAGGTCCCTGCAAAACATTGCCGCTACTGTCCACCAGTTGATACTGGTAGGCAGGTGTGGCGCTGTTACTGTCGAGCAGGACCTCCATGTGCAGGTCGCCTTTGTTCTTTGAAAACTCCAGAAACTTATCTTCGTACTCCACCGACAGATCGCTGATAAAGGTATCCGACGGCGGCAGCACGCTGACGGTCACCTTGTCGCTCACCGCCTCAAACAGGTACTGACCGGAGTCGTTGGAGGGAACAAAGAGATCTGGTGCGATCTGAATCATACGCTGGCCATCATCGCCGGCGTAGGAGAACTTGCCCGTACCATCCTCCGGATAGGGTTTGGTAAAACCTTTACTGCCCGCGAACAGGTACTCACCCTGAGCATCCTGGGTATTCATCAGACCCGCGGTATAATCGATCAATCCCTTCAACTCGGTGGCGATAGATTTACGGTCCGCATCCCCCAGCGTGCCGTTACCCGCCTGGATGGTCAGCTCACGCATGCGGGTCACGGAGGTATTGATACTGTCCAGCACTGTCTCTTCCAGCTCCAGACGGCGTTGGGTTACGTCGATGTTATCCTGAAACTTCTCGGTCTGCGCCAGCTCACGGTTCAGTTTTACTACCTGAGCCGCAGCCACCGGGTCATCCGACGGTTTATTGAGTTTTTTGCCTGTGGACAACTGGTTCTGCAGATCTGCCAGCTTAGTCTGGGAGTTCTGCATATTAGCGATGGAGGTCAGAAATGCCTGACGGGTTGAAATACGCATATCTGTTATCCCCTTATGCTGCTAAGCAATGAATCAAAGAGCGTCTGCGACGCAGTGATCAACTGGGCGGAAGCTTGGTACGCCTGCTGAAACTGAATCAGTTTGGCTGCTTCCTCATCCAGGTTGACTCCACTGACCGATGACTTGGTCTCCTGGGTGGAGGTCAGCACCGCTTGTGACGCTTCGCGGTTGATATTGGCCACACTGGTTTTGGTACCAACATGCTCGATCAGACGACCATAGATATCCTGATAGGAGCCACCGTCGATGGTATCTTTCAGCTGCAGGTTCGACATCAGCAACGCGTTGCGGTTATCGGATACTCCATCTGTATTGTAACCAAACGAGAAACGATCCCCCGGTGAAGGCTGGTTGCGAATGGTGATGTTGTAACCATCCAGCTCGATCGGCTCACCCGGGTTATAAATCTGATTCTCCAAGGGACCGAAACCCTCTTTAACCAGCGGTACGGGATTGGTCGGGTCGGTCATATCAAAAATAGTAAACGTGGATGGCGTGCTGTTGTTAAAGACGATATCCACCGGCGGCGTCAACTCGCCTGCCTTAGTATTTAAGCTGGTTGCGGTCACATCGGTGACCTCGATATCCACCTCACCGGTACCTTTGTTATCCGGACCGATGCTGACCCGTATCGGCTGCGCCAGCGCCAACTGGCGACCATCGGTCACCGTCATGCCCATCTGAGCCGCACCATGACGGGTTGGCTGGATCAGGTAACGATCACCCTCTACCAGACGGCTTTCCATATCCAGTTCCAGCGTGAAACCATCCAGCGACAGCTGCAGGTAACCACTTTCCACATCCATAAAGTAGGTGCCACTCTCAGTCAGTGGTTCCTCCGGACGTTTGGAGTTGAGTGGTGAAGCCGGAACCTTCGTAAAATCGGACAGTGAGTAGCGCTTATCATCGCTGAGGCGCTTGATGGTTAACTGGTTGTTCTCACCGATCACCATCTCATAATCACTGGCTTCGAGCGCACCCACATCGACAATTTTGACGTAACTCTGGTCGATCTTGCCGATGTTGTCGTCGTTGGCGAGCAACCGACTGGACATCGCAGCTGAACTGTTAACGTCACTGAACAGCAAGCCGCCCAGGTTTCCGTCCAGGTCCATCCCTTTCTTGTGTTGCTCGTTCATGGTTTCCGAAACCGCGATCGCGATACGGCCCAACTCGTTCATGGTTGGTTGCAGGATATCCTCACGGTACTGCAACAAGCCACCGATCTTGCCGCTGCTGATGCCGTCGGTCACATCCACCTCGTTGCCCGCAATTTTCAGCGCAATCCCCTGCAGGGAAGCATCCGGGTCACCCAGGGTAGAGACCATCTCATTAGCAACAAGGCCCACCACCAGCGGCTGTCCGTTGGCGACGAACACGGAAAATTCACCACCGTCCTGCTCAATCACCTGAACATCCACCAGCTTGGAGAGATCCTCCACCAACCGGTCACGCTGGTCACGCAACTCGTTTGCCGGTTTACCTGCAACCACGTTCAAACGAATCTTATCGTTCAGATCGGCAATATCTTTACCAAAGGCCGTCACCTGGGAGGAAAAACTCTCCAGGTTTTCGTTAACCTTTTCGTTCTGACGCACCACCACGGTGTTCAGATCATTAAAGCGTTTGGTCAACGCATCGGCTTCGGCAACAAACAGTTCGCGGTTAGGCAGGGAGGTGGGATCATCCACCGCGTTCTGCAACGCTTTGAAATAGTTATCCAGCGCTGTGGAGATACTGGTCGTTGAGGAGGCCAGCAGGTTATCCAGCTCAGCCGCCATATCAGCGAAGATATCGGTCCGGTTGAACGACGCCGTGTCGGCCCAGAGCTGCCGCGTAAGGAAATCATCGGTCACACGGTTGATGCTCTCAACAGTCACACCGCGCTGTTCTGTCTGGGTCACCAGGGTTGCAACCTGTCGGTTGTAGCCCGGCGTATTTACGTTGGAGATATTCTGCCCGACAACGCCCAAGGCGGTCTTGTTCGCCTGCGCTGCCTGAATGCCTAACCCCAGCAGATTAAAACCCATAATCGTTCTCCCGGAAGTGCCACTGCGTCCCAGACGACAGCGTTACTACTTCCCTTTACCCTTCTTTGTTACCGGTCGGCCGCGATGCAAGCAGCTCGCCGTCCAGAATGTTCGAAATCTTTTCCGCGTAGCGTGGATCAGTCGCGTATCCCGCCTGCTGCAGTTGGCGCAGGTAGTCGTAAGGATCTGCTACCGCTTCCAGCGCCTGCTGATAACGTGGACTGCCCTGCAGGAAAGCCACGTAGTCGCGGAAACTCTCTTCGTAGCTACCGTAGGCTCGAAACGCAGCCGTCTCGCGCTGCGGAATCCCGTTACGGAACTCCAGCGTATTCGCCGCTACACGATCGCCGCCCCAGCGTCTGTCCGCTTTGATGTTGAACAGGTTATGGCTGCTGCCACCCTCGCCCCGTTGAATCAGGTGCTTGCCCCAGCCGGTCTCCAGCGCTGCCTGTGCCAGCAGAACCTTAGGATCAACCCCCAGGTCACCGGCCACGGATTGGGCCACCGGCATCAGCATGTCGATAAACTGCTCCGGCGTATCGAAACGCGCGGGGTAATCCGTTTGATTAACTGCCTGCGGCCTTACCACTGAGTTGGTACTGGCCTGTGTCTCTGCCACAGGGGTAGCCGACTTCAGTGCAGCAGGCGCTGTAGGCTGCAACTCATTGGCAGTGGCGGCAACGTTTTGCCCCAATACGGCGTTGGCAGCCAGGTTGCCGGTACTGTCAAACGCGCGATTCAGCATGCGCTCCGCCTGAGAAACTGAAAGCGGCTTCTCTTTTCCATCCTTATCATCGGTTTCCAGACGCACATCACTCTGGCGGGTAAGCTGCTTAACAAGTACATCTGCCAGCCCCATGCCACCGCTCTGCGCCAGCTCCAGCGTCATCTGGTTGTCGAGCATCTCTTCATAGAACTGCACCTGACTGCTGTTCAGGAAGTTATCCTCACCAAAGGTTTTGTTCGCTTCGCGCATGCTTTTCATCAGCATCGACATAAACAGTTGCTCGAACTGCTGTGCCGCCTGACGCAAGGCCGCAGGGTTATCATCCTTGGCCTGCTGACGGATCTTGTTCAGCTCGTTCAGCTCGGTATAGAGCGCGCTATGCTCTGCAGATGAGGGTTTGATGTTCATGATCAGATCACTATCAATTCAGCTTTTAGCGCACCGGTCTGCTTCAGCGCTTCCAGAATCGCCATCAAGTCACCCGGCGCTGCGCCAACCTGATTCACCGCTTCGACGATATCCTGCAGATTGGTGCCCGGCGAAAACTCAAACATGTGACCCGAATCCTGATCGACTTCGATACCGGTACGTGGCGTTACTATGGTCTCGCCCTGCCCCAGTGCACCCGGCTGGTTCACATCCTGCGCTTCGGTGATCGCCACGGTCAGGCCACCGTGGGTAATTGCCACCGGTGATACACGCACATCCTGGCCGATGATGATGGTGCCGGTACGGGAGTTGATGATCACCTTGGCTACTTCACGTGCTGGGGTCACCTCCAGGTTTTCCAGTACGGATACAAAGGAGACACGCTGCGACGGGTCACGCGGTGCACGAACGCGGATAGAAGTGGCGTCCAGCGCACTGGCGACACCTTCTCCCAACAGGCCATTGATCTGCTCAGAGACGCGGCGTGCGGTGGTGAAGTCCGGGTAGTTAAGGTTCAGCACCATGCTATCACCCTGTGAAAACGCGTTAGGTACAGAACGCTCCACAGTTGCACCGTTAGGGATTCGACCTACGCTCGGTACGTTGAGAGAGAGCCGCGAACCGTCCGCCCCCTGGATACCGAAACCGGATACCACCAGGTTACCCTGTGCCACCGCATACACCTGACCGTCTGCACCCTTCAGGGTGCTCATCAACAGCGTGCCACCTCGCAGGCTCTTAGCGTTACCCAGCGCAGAGACGGTGATGTCGATCGTCTGACCCGGCTTGGAGAACGGCGGCAGGTCGGCATGGATCGCCACCGCTGCGATGTTTTTGGATTTCGGGTCGGTACCCGGCGGCAGGACCAGGCCGAAGTTGTTCAGCATGTTGCGGAAGGTCTGTGAGGTAAAGCTGGTTTTGTCACCGGTACCGTCCAGTCCAACTACCAGACCGTAGCCCACCAGCTGGTTAGAACGCACACCCGCGATACTCACCAGATCTTTCAGTCGGTCTGCACTCGCCAGAGGAGCGATAAAGCAGCTCAGCAACAGTGTGATCAACAAACGTTTCATAGGGTTATCCTCTTACAGCGGCCAGAACGGGCTGATAAAGAAACGCGCCAGCCAGCCAGTCGTATTGGAGTCACTCACCGCGCCGGTGCCCGCGTATTCGATGCGTGCATCTGCCAGCTTGGTCGAGGGCACACTGTTGTCCTGGGAAATATCCTGCGGTCGAACCATACCGCTGACACGGATGTACTCTTCGCCCTGGTTCAGCGTCAGCCACTTTTCGCCTCTTACAACCAACGTGCCGTTTGGCATCACGTCGTGCACTGTCACCGTAATATTGCCGTTGAGGCTGTTGCTCATATCAGAGGAGCCTTCGCCTTCAAATTCAGTACTTGCTTCCGCCATCGAGGCACTGATCGGCTTTCCGAATGCTCTGAGGCCATGTCCCAGAATGGTCGGTTGCGGCAAGTTGAACTCGTTGGATTTATCGATCGAGGTTTTAGCACTCTTGGAAGACTGCGTACGTTCAGTGAGTACCACGGTAATGATGTCGCCCACCCGGGTAGCCCGGCCGTCACCGTAGATATTGCGGCTAGTCGCAATACTGTAGATCGACCCGGTCACTGGTCGTACAGTTTGAGTAACCGGCGGATGAACCGGCGCATAATATGGATTATCCGGTTTGACCGGTTTATTGACACAACCGCTCAGCGTGAAAACCGCAGCCGTGCACATGATCCATTTAGCCATATTGTTCATTGCGATCACCTAAACCTGATTACGCTTAAAGCTGCTGAGTCACAAAGCTAAGCATCTCATCCGCCGTTGAGATCACTTTGGAGTTCATCTCATAAGCCCGCTGAGTAGTGATCATCGTCACCAACTCCTCCACCGCGTTCACATTGGAGGTTTCCAGCGCGCCCTGTTTCAGAATGCCAGAGCCCGCATCACCTGGGTTATTCAACGCTGGCGCACCACTGGCGGCGGTTTCGATAAACAGATTCTGTCCGATCGCCTGCAGACCCGATGGGTTAACAAAATCTGCCAGCTGGATCTGACCGATCTGGGTAGATGCGGTGCTCCCTGCAGTCGTGACCGTTACGACACCATCAACCGCGACGGTAAAGCTGGTCACTTCCGCTGGCAGGGTGATCGCAGGGTCCACCAGGTAGCCCTCTGCGGTCACAAGTTCGTTATTGGCGCTTAGATGGAACTGACCGTTACGGGTATAACCGATATCGCCGTTTGGCTGGGTAACTTGAAAGAAACCACGGCCGTTGATTGCTACGTCGAATGGTTGATCAGTAATCTCCAGATCTCCATTCTGATGCATCTTCTGGGTACCAACGGTTTTTACGCCGCTACCCACCTGCAGACCCGACGGCAGTTGGGATGCTTCGGCCGATTGGGCACCCGGCTGACGGCGGATCTGATAGAGCAGATCCTCGAACACCGCCCGATCTTTTTTGAAACCGACGGTGGAGACGTTAGCCAGGTTGTTGGAGATCACCTTCAGGGAGGTGTCCTGTGCACTCAGACCGGTTTTTGCGACAAAAAGCGCGCCATGCATGTTGTATTCTCCTCTTAACGGCCGAGCATCAGCTCAACTGCAGAATTTTTGCTGCTGCCGAGGAGTTCTCCTCAGCAGTCTTCATCATCTTGATATGCATCTCGAACTGACGCGCCAGCGTAATCATATTGGTCAGCTCGTGTACGCCATTTACGTTACTCGACTCCAGATAGCCGGAGCGGATCTGCACATCCAAAGCGGGCGGAAGCGGCACCTGATTTTCGGTGCGCATCAGACCATCAACACCCTTAAACAGGGTTCCAGGCTCCGGGTTCACAAACTTGATGCTGTCCACCAGGATCAACTCTGCCGCACCCTCACCCTGCGGGCGGATAGTAATACCGCCGTCATTGGCAATATCGATCTGTTCTATGGGTGGCACAACGATCGGTTCTCCGCCGTTGCCGATCACCGGCAAACCGCTGCCGGTCACGACACGACCAAGGGCATCGATCTGCAGCTCGCCGGCACGGGTATAACCCTCGTTGCCGTCAGGGGTCTGCACGGCGATCCAGCCGTCACCCTGTACAGCCACATCCAGCTTACGCCCGGTTTCGATCAGCGTACCGGAGTCCATATTGGTTGCTGGACGCTCAGTCATCGCATAGACACGGGAAGGATGCCCCTCACCAAACACCTGCATCGCGCGCGCCTGCGCCATGTCAGCCTTGAAGCCCTTGGTTGTTGCGTTGGCGAGGTTGTTAGCATGAGCCTGCTGCGCGAGCATATTTTCGCGCGCACCGCTCATACCGATATAAAGCACTTTATCCATTACCAGTTCCTATGCAGCCAAAGATTGCCACCTGCATAGAAAAAGCAATACGCGTGCCAGAAAATCAGAAATAGAAAAGGGGCCTGCAAAGGCCCCTTTCTGGAAAGGAAAGAATGGTGGGTAACGATCAGATCTGCAGGATCGACTGCGTTACGTTATTGAGCGTTTCTAGGGTTTTCGAGTTCGCCTGGAAGTTACGCTGCGCCTCGATCAGGTTTACCAGCTCTGCCGACAGGTCCACGTTGGACTGCTCCAATGCTGCTGAACGCAAGGTACCGTTCAGACCGGTGCCCGGCGGGTTAAGGATCGCATCCCCCGAAGTCAGCGTTGCGGTCCACTCCGTATCCCCCGATGGCTGCAGACCGGACTGGTTTTCAAAGGTGGCAATCGCCACAATGCCCAGCTCCTGGTTCTGGCCGTTGGAGAAACTCGCCACCATCTCACCGGTCTCACTGAAGGTTACGCCCACCAGGTCACCCTTGGTGTAACCATCCTGTGAACTGGACTTCACGATAGATGCAGAGGAGAACTGGGTTGAACCGGTCAGATCCACCTCAATCTTCGTCAACGGGTTGGCCGGATCCGCACCCTCAATGGTGATCTTAGGGGCATCGCTCCCGGATGGGAACGTTGAGCCATTTACCGAGGACAGGAAACCATTGGTTGGGTTGAACTTGAGGATGATCGGGCCAACCTCGGTCTGATTGTTGGAGAATCCAGCCTCGCCCGGATCTACCACTTTACCCAGGTTCAGCTGCTCTTCACCGTTGAGGTAGGCATACATACGGTATACACCCTGGAAGGAGTTATCCCCCTGGGTGACCTCTTTATTACTCAGAACGGGTACCGTACCGGAACCCTCACTGACATCACCTACCACCACGGAGAGGAGGTTGTCATCGACATTGGATTCAGCCTTAAAGGTAATATTGACCTTATAGTCGGTACCCACGCTGGTGACAGTGACACTCTCAACATCCGGATTCTGGTCACGGATCTGTGCCTCGCGGGCCAGTACGGAGTTGGCGATCGCCTCCTCATCCATGCCCTTATCCAGCTGGATCTCAACGCCACCAATATTCAGAATGGTGTCCTTGATCAGACCATCGGTATCGAATGCGCCGTCGTTGATCTGGTAGGAGTGTACTTCGTTCGCCGCCAGCTCAGTTGCTGTAATCTGATTCAACGTTGCAGCGGTGGCATTATCAACCTGTACAGGATCAGGATCCGTTGCTTCTGCTTTGAAGCGCAGAATCACATCATTGTTATCACGATCAACTTCGATCAGCGAGATTCGGGAATCTGCTGCCAGAATCTTATCTGCTTCCTCTTGGGCATTATCTCCGCTGACATAGGCCGTGTCAGTTGTGATCGCGGCGGCATTAGCCGGGAAAGTAACCCCCGCAGGCAATGCAGGATCGGTGCGGTTACCAATCGCCGCGTTCAGGGTATCTGCGGAAGAGCTCACCAACTCCTTAGAGTTGTCATAGGTCAGCTCAATACGCCCGGAGGTGGAGTTCACCACAGCCTGTGAAACGATACCGTCAAGCTGCCCATTCGTTGCCGTAGCATTGTTGATCGCTGTTGCAACAGCGTTAGAGATTTTTTCCGCCGAATCACCGAACGCGTAACTTACCGCAGGCAGGGTAATATCAGCACCACCCGGATTCGGAATGGTCATCGTGATCTCGCCATCAGCGGTTGCTTCGCCTTTGAATGCAAAGCTCATAATGCCACCAAAACCAAGATCGTCGACGGTTGCTTCTTGGACTTCAACCCCCTGTGCCAAACCAGTTACTTGGCTAAAAGTCACCGCACCAATATTTTCCTGAGCGACCGTATAGGTAATTACCACCTTACCGTTATTATCAGCCGTAACACTGTCAACAACGCCATCCAGCGAACCGCCCGGCAACGCTGCTCTATTCAGCTCAGCTGCAATATTTTCAGCAATCTGTAATGGCCCGTCAGTGTTATTGACTGTTACGGGAACTTTAATGGTTCCGGACTTGGCTGCGATATCAACGCTCACCGCGCCATCAGCCATTGCTGTACCTGTGATACTGAAGCTCTGCTGCTCACCGATGCCACCCAGGCTACGCAGCGTCGCCAGGTTCACGGTTGCACCGGAGATATCTACATTGCCGCTCAAGGTATTAAAGTCCAGCGTCTGAACCTCACGCACTGGGCGCTGCTCGGCAAAGTTGTACTTAATCGTGTGCTCATTACCCAGGCTGTCGAAGGTACGCACCGTCGTACTGTAGGTAAAAGTGGACGGCTCGTCCTTATCGTAAGGCGCGCCCAGCTTGGAAGCATCTTCACGGTCGTCAATGTTGAAGGATAGATCAATCGACTCGGTCGCTTTTGGCGGACTCTCTTTTTGGGTCACCGCCAAATTTCCGAGCGGCAACTGGTTGCCGTCATCGTCCAGGCCGTAACCCTTCAGGAACTTACCGTTTTTGGAGACGATAGCGCCGTCTTTGTTCAGTTCAAATGAACCGGCACGGGTGTAGGTCACACCACCCTGACCATCATCCAGCTGGAAGAAACCGGAACCGTTGATCGCCAGGTCCAGGTTGTTATTGGTGAACTCAATGGTCCCCGCCTGGAAATCCTGGGCAATATCCGCCACGGTCACACCGGAACCGGCAACGTTGGCCGATCCGGCCCCCACAACTGCCGTCGCGTAGATATCGCCGAACTCGGTACGGGACGTCTTAAAACCCACCGTACTGGAGTTGGCAATGTTGTTGCCGGTTACGTCCAGATCGGTTTGTGCCGCTTTCAAACCTGTTACGGCTGTATTAAACCCTGCCATCGTTCTCTCCTACCCTTAGCCTTGACCCAGTTGTTTCACATCATTGATGCCAACTGACCCGGCATCGGTATTCAGCGCCATGCCTATGCCATTCTGGCCAAGCGTCACGCTGTTAACGGTAAATCCTATGTAACTCTCGGCGGTTTCGTACTCATCACCCACCTGCGCTTCCGCCACCACTCGGTATTCACCGGCCGGGAAGTTTTCTCCAGACCAGGTGAACTGGTGATCGCCGGATTCTTTCGCTCCGATCGACACTCGGTCAACCAGCGATCCGGACTGATCGTACACAGAAAGCCGCACATCTGATGCGCTCGCTGGCAGAGTCACAACCCCCTGCACATTACCGGATTCACCCAGCACCGCCTTATCGGTTTTGATGAATGCCTGCTGCCCCACCATTGAAGAGGCTTGCAACGCGGTCTGACTGGTCATCAGCGAGTTACTGAGCTGCTCCATAGTGGTATTCAGGTTGGCGATACTCTCCACCGAACTCATGCTGGAGATCTGCTGCATGAAGTCGGTAGTTTCCGCCGGACTGGTCGGGCTCTGGTTTTTCAGCTGCGCGATCATCAGCTGCATAAACATCTCACTCGTTTCCGCGGCACTTGATTTCTCGCCGGTTGTCGAGCTTTGCTTATTCTTCTGGTTGATCTGATCGTAGACGTTCGTCGCCGATTGGTTTACGCCATTAATGTCAGCCATGGCTTACACCCTCAATGTTCTTCATTCGTTACTGCCCCAAGGACAGCGTACGCTGCACCATCTGTTTCGCGGTATTCATGATCTCCGCGTTGATCTGGAAGGAACGGGATGCGGAGATCATGTCAGCCATCTCCTCGACCACGTTCACGTTCGGGTAATAGACGTAGCCCTCTTCATCCGCCATCGGATGGTTCGGGTTATATTCCTGTCGCAACGGCGCCTCGCTTTCCACGATACCCAGCACCTCCACCCCCTGCGCCTGCACTACATCATTCTGTGCAAAAGGCGCTTCGAGGTCTGCCGCTTTCAGGGCGAATACCGGCTTACGTGCACGGTAGGTTTCATCCACGCTGGAACTCACACTCTCAGCGTTCGCCAGGTTACTCGCGGTGGTATTAAGGCGCACAGTCTGTGCGTTCATCGCAGAACCCGCGATACCAAATACGTTACTCAGCGACATCGTTATTCACCCTTCAGAGCTTTAGACAAGCCTTTGAATTTTTTATCTACAAACGTAAAGGAGGTCTGGAAGTCCAGTGCGTTCTCGGTATAGCGGGCCATCTCCTCCTGCACTTCGACGGTGTTACCGTCTACAGACGCTTGGGAGGGAATGCGGTACATCATCTCCGCCGCCATATTCGGATCAAGAAAACCGGAGGCGTGACCGCTCTGGGTCTGCTCCATCTTCAGGCGAGGCATGTTGTCATCCATCGCGCCATCCAGTACCGATTTAAAATCGATATCACGCGCCAGGAAGTTAGGTGTATCAGCATTTGCGATATTGTTGGCAATCACTTCTGCGCGACTTGCACGAAAGAGCATCGCGTCATCATGAATTCCCAGTGCCTTGTCAAAGCTGATTGCCATCTTAGTTGCCTCTAATTCCAGATACGGAACAAAAAGCAATTTCAGGGCCAGATATAAAAAAACCTTTAATTACATAGGGTTAGATAAATAAAGATTTATTAAGAGGAGGAAAGCGGCAATCGACTACCGCCCGACTGCCGCCGGGCGGCAATCTCAGATCAGATCGCCTGGTAGATGATGCCCGGGCGGCAATGGATCATTTTGTAGCAGTCGTTCAAGCCGGAAAGGGATTCAGATGCACCCAGCAACAGGTAACCACCCGGCTTGAGGGATTTATGCATCTTGCGCAGGATCTCAACCTTACGCTCAGTGGAGAAGTAGATCAGGACATTACGGCAGAAGATGACATCAAACTGCCCCAACCCGGCATAGGAACCCAGCAAATTGAGGTTACGGAACTGAACTGCCGCTTTGATATTGGGTTTCACCGCCCAGCAGCCGTTGTGCTGATCATCGAAATAGCGATGCAAGCGGTCTTTTGACAATCCACGTCCGATCGCCAACATCTCATACACGCCAGATTTCGCCAGCGACAGCACGTTGCTAGAGATATCGGTGGCGACAATCTCTGCCCCCATACGCAACTGATGCGGATTAGAATGCTTAAACTCGTCAAGCACCATGCTGATAGAGTAGGGTTCCTGACCTGTGGAGCAAGCCGCAGACCAGATCCGCAGCCGCCCATGCCCCGCCAGAGCAAGTCGCTCTTCCAGAATACGGTTACGCAGAATATCGAAAGGGTGAATATCACGGAACCAGAGCGTTTCATTGGTGGTCATCGCATCGATGACACCATCCTTCAGTGAATGCCCCGCAGGTGAACTCAGCTTATCCACAAGCTGGTTCAGCGTCTCACAACGCTGCTCCTGCATGATTTTACCGAGGCGGCTTTGCACCAGATACTGCTTATGTCCCGCCAGCAAAATGCCGCAACTATCTTCCAGAAAGCGGCTAAAACGCTCAAATTCCTGATCGGAAATCTGAAAGCTGCGTTTGGTCATCGGCCTGAGCAGATTCTCTTTATCCACTGGCTCAGTAACCACCTTCAACCTGTTTGATACGTTTAACCACGACTTCGGCAAGCTCGTTCGGGTTAAATTTAGCCAGGAAACCGTTAGCCCCCACCTTTTTAACCATGGAGACGTTAAAACCACCTGAGAGGGAGGTGTGCAGCACCACATGAAGATTGCGGGTACGTTCGTCCTCTCGGATCATGGAAGTCAGCGTATATCCATCCATCTCGGGCATCTCAATATCAGATACCACCATCAGGAACACGTCGGTTGGATCGAGGCCTTTGTCCAGCAACCCTTCCAGCAATCCCCACGCAATACGCCCATTGTTTGCAGAAGTTACTTTGAGGCCGAGACTTTCCAGGCTTCGACGCATCTGGTTACGGGCTACAGAGGAGTCATCGACAATCAGCACATGATGCTGAGTTGCTTTCTCACGCACCTGTTCGTCGGCTACCTCATGGCTCACATCTGTCGACATCGGATAGAGGTCAGCAAGTATCTGCTCAACATCGATGATTTCGATCAGCTTGCCTTCATGTTCGAGAATCGCCGTCAGGTAGTTCTCCACACCGATTTCCGCAGGTGGCGCGTTGATCTGGTCCCACTGGGTATTCAGGATGCGGTCCACCCGACGCACAAGAAACGCCAGGATGCGACGGTTGTATTCCACCACGATCAGGAAAGACTGTAAGCGCTCTTCGTGAGGGATCGCATTACGTCCGATCGCTTCAGAGAGATCCAGCACAGGGATAGTTTCGCCACGGATATGAGCCATACCTTTAATGGCGGATGTCTGACGTGGCACCTCTGTCAGCTCAGGACATTGCAGTACTTCACGTACTTTAAACACGTTAATGCCAAAACGCTGTTCGGTCTCCAGACCAAACAGCAACAACTCCATCCGGTTCTGTCCAACCATCTGGGTTCGCAGGTTTACAGTATCTAGGATACCTGACATGATTTATCTATCCCGTGGAAATTGTTAAGCACTATATTGTCTGCCCGCGTAGGACACTGCATTGATTCAACGTAATTTAACACGACTTTTACTGCTGACCACCCTTTTCCTACCAATTCCGATAGTGGCTGCCGCATCACCTGAACAACTTCAAAGCCAGGCGACGGAGTATCTCACCGAACTTTTTGAAAAAGCTGAACCCGATGCTCGCATTGAAGTAACGGTGAATCCAATCAGCTCGCGAGTAAAGTTAGTAACTTGCACCCAACCTGTCCAGTTCAGAAGCAAGAATGATCTTAATTCCCGCATCAGTTTGCGCGTCAGTTGCTCCCAACCACGCTGGCAACTGTATATGACGGCAAAGTTGAGAGCGTTCAAACCCGTTGTAACGGCCAGTCGCCCGATATCTAAAGGCGAGATTATTCAATTTCAGCATCTGGCGCTGAAAGAGCGGGATATTGCCTCCCTCCGCAAAAACTACATCAGTGACATGAGCGCCGTGACAGGCATGGCAGCAAGGCGTGCAATCGCAGCGGGACAACACATTAAAAGTTCTCAGCTTGCAGCCGCTACTATTATTAGGAAAGGCGATGCGGTCACCATTGAGGCCCGTCGTGGGGGGCTGTCGATCAGAACGGCGGGCACTGCGCTACAACCAGGCAAAGCAAACCAACAGATTTCGGTTCGAAATGAGAAATCGGGCCGCGTGATCAAAGCCGTTGCAATTTCCCCCGGACTCGTGCGCACGCCTTGATAGCCGTCAAAAGATGGCGCTGCTATAATGGCGAAAAACTTTTGTATTTTTTTCTAAAGTTTGGTTGTGTACCGCCGATAGTTAATGGCATAACACGTACTGAGGATTGGACGAATGGTAATCGACTTCACGAGTCTGTCATCCACACAGGCGACAAATACTCGTGGTAAAGCAGCAGAACCCGCTAATAATGCCGTTTCAGGCAAAGATAGCGGTGCACGCAGCGCGGCTCCGTCCAACAAGGGTGATACCGTTAAGCTTAGTGACGCGGCAAAAGCATTACTCGCCGCCGAGCAGAAAGAAAGCACCCCAGATGTAGATAGTGAGCGCGTAGCAGAGCTGAAAGCCGCGATCGACAGTGGAACCTATCAGGTGAACAGCAAGAAAGTTGCTGAAGGGATTCTACGCTTCGAAGGACTGATGAGCTAAGCCAGATACCGAGATATGAAACCCGAAGACCTGCAACACTTCAATGCCCAGCTTACGCAGGGCATTGCTGTTTTAGAGCAACTGGAAAACCTGCTATCCAGTGAACGCGAGGCACTAAGCCAACGCGAGCTGGAGCAGATCCAGGAACTCTCTGAAAAGAAACAGACTCTGATCGGGCAATATCTCGAACTGAATCGACAGCGCGTTGAGCTTCTGGAACGCTTAGGCCTGGAAGCCAGTGACGCAGGCGTACAACAGTTGATCAACCAAGCCTCCCCCGCAGCACAGCCGGTACTGCTATCATCCTGGCAAAAGATTCAGGATAAACTTGAGTCCCTGCAATCTGCCAATCAGATTAATAATCAGGTCGCCAACCGTAACCTCAAGAATGTGGAGCAGCTGCTATCTATTATGAGCGGCCGCCAGTCAAAGGACCGACTTTACAATCAGAAAGGCTCCGCCGGGCACTACCGCGCCCAAAGCCGTTTAGGCAAAGCATAAACCCACACGATGGATGACGCGCCCTGCACGACAGGGTAGAATCCGTTTCCGAATTAAGTCAGGCTGCGCCAGACTATTCTTCGCTGCATTTGCGTCCCAGTAGCTCAGGTGGATAGAGCGGTCCCCTCCTAAGGGACAGGCCAGGGGTTCGAATCCTCTCTGGGACGCCATTTACCTCAGCAAGTACGGAAGTTACCTAAGCAACCCGCCCAGAGGGCCTTCCGGCAACTCTTCCAGAGGCCGCTTACGCATCGCCAACAGGGACTGCAGCTTACGCTTCTCCTCGGCCCCCGCTTTTAGCTTAACCGCCAGATGAATGTTTCGATCAAACATTCTTAATCGATCTTCACGCTTTCCTTCATCATCACGGGCCAGCTCCAGATACATCTGCGCGAGATTAAGCAACGCCTGGATATTGGCATAATCGTATTCCAGCGCCAAACCAAAGTGTCGCAGCGCCTGGGAAAGTCGGCCATTGCTGTAGTGTTTCACGCCCTGACGATTGACCTTGGCACTCATCTCCAGATCGCGCTTAGCCCCTTCTACGGCAGGCTTAGTTTCAGGTTTCGCTTTAACCACTTTAGAGGCTGTCGGGTTGCCACTGAACACTGCCTTTTCTGCTTCCAGAGCTAGCGGTTCAGCAAGAGCCGCATTTTCTCTCTTCGCTTCACGAAAATATTTTTTGGCGTCATCCGGGCGCTCAAGCGTCTCCGCCATCTCGCTTTTTAGCAATGCAGCGCGCACCTTGAGCGCGGGCTCATCCTTGAACTGTGTAACCGCCAGCGATAGAAGCTCTTCAAACTGCCGCTCATGCTCAAACGCGGCCTTAGAGTCTTCAGGATCGACTTCCAGTCGGTGGACATTGGCCAGCCGCAGATAGGGCTCAGGTGATCGGTAGCAGCTCTTATGGCCAAGTGAAATTGAACGCTTATAAGCCCCCTGCGCCACTTCGAGGTGCTTGGTTTCTGTTGCCAGTCGCCCCAACTCCATCTGACGCGGGATGCCCAACGGCGACTTGTCAGTGGCCACCTGCACAATCTCGCGTGCAGCATCGACCTCCCCCTCCCGCTCATGAGCCTGAGCGAGCAGATCGTAAGCCGCGATATAGAGCGGGTTCACTTCAATAATCTGCTGCAGAAGGTCTTTCGCCTCGGAGATCCGGTCCTTCGCAATCAGTGCTTCCGCCCAATGTAAACCAGCCTCTTTATCACGGGTGCGCCAATAAAGCCCTTCAGCCAACTGCAGCACCTGCTCAAAACGTTTCATTTCAACCAGCAACTTGCAGGCAAGCATGACAGCTTCGTCGTAATTACGATTGTCAGGAGGAAACTGGGTTAAACAGATACGAACAGCCCCTTCCTTATCACCGATCTCCAATGCAGCGTCGACCGATTTGAATGCGCCACGCCGTTTCATCAACATATCCAGGCGCGATTTCAACTCATCTACAGTAAAGGGCTTAGTGATCAGAACGTCAGGCTGGCTGTCTATCGCGTGCAGCACCGTCTCTTGAGAAGCATCACTGGTCATAAACACCCAGCTGGCACTGGGTTTCATGTAACCGCGGTAACGTGCTTCCTCAAGGAGCTGAATGCCAGCTATAGCATCGCTGACGTTATGACCCAGAAGGATGATGTCATAATCACCATCGGCGATTTCGTTGAGTACACGGGAGCTTACGGTGGTTGCCCGGATGTTGGACACACCCATGGAACGTAGCATATAGAAGATGGCAGCGCGCATATTGCCGCTACTATCTACTAGTAACACTCGTTTATCTGAATAGTCGACTGCTGCCACACCCTGCCCCATAACCTTTCGGCTTAAACGCCCCAACGGTTGTATAAGTCGTTGGTGGCACAGGAAAAAGTTTAACAGCTTATAAAAAAAAAGCACCGTACGTAGGGTGAAACGCAAGGTGCTAAGACAGTTCTATGCTGTGGAACCTATGCTAACGGCTAAGGGACTGGTCACTAATGATTCAGATCAAGAAAAGCACAGCCCCATCCGCTATCACATAAATTAATACAATTTGCCTACACCATTAGCCGCACAATTTCTTTAAACTGAAAGAAAAACAACCAAGCGTGTACTATGACAACTGCATTTATCTCCCACCAGGATTGTGGGCTACACAATATGGGTCCGGAACATCCGGAGGCCCCTATTCGCCTTGTAGCTATTCGCAAAGTACTCGAGAAAACCGGCTTGATTCAGGAAATGAACCAGCTGGAATCGGTGCATGTCACTCCGGAACAGATTCAGCTGGCACATGCCGAACTGCATCAGAAAAGACTGGAGATGAAGTTACCGGAAAGCGGCATCTACTATGCCGATGAAGACACGGCGTTATGCCCCGACTCTCTCCACGCTGCCAGCCTGGCAGCAGGCTCAGGCATCCTTGCAGTTAACCGTGTATTGAGCGGTAACGCCGATAATGCATTTTGCGCGGTACGCCCACCCGGCCACCACGCCGAACACAATATCCCGATGGGCTTCTGCTTTTACAACAACGTTGCTATCGCCGCACTGCATGCCCTGCAACAGCCAGGTATCGAACGCGTCGCGATCTTTGATTTCGACGTACATCACGGCAACGGTACTGTGGATATCTTTAAAGATCGCCCTGAAGTTTTGGTTTGCTCAAGCTTCCAGCATCCGTTCTATCCAGAACGTTATAGCCAGATTGCACGCGATAACATCGTAAACAGCCCGATGGATGCGCACAGCGACGGTCTTGTCTTCCGCAACCTCATCGAAGGTCAGTGGTTACCAGCCATACAGGCACACAAGCCGGATATGATCTTTATCTCTGCCGGGTTTGACGCACATGAAGAGGACCCGATGGCAGATATCAAACTCAAAGAGGATGACTATCGCTGGGTAACTCAGATGCTGGTCGATAGCGCCCGCACTTATTCACAAGGCCGCATCGTTTCCATGCTAGAGGGTGGCTACAACCCGGTGTCACTGGCATTCAGTGTACAGGCACATCTGGAAGTCCTGACTGGGCACTAAACCAGTAATCAGCTGAACAGATAAAGGCGCCTGATGGCGCCTTTTTCATGCCCAGGCCTCCTCAAGCCAAACCTCAGGCACAAAAAAGCCACCCGAAGGTGGCTTTTTGACTTTAGGTCTGTGTGCGATCAGCTTACGAACTTGATCATCACACCTGCAGCGATAGCAGAACCGATTACACCCGCTACGTTTGGACCCATCGCATGCATCAACAGGAAGTTCTGAGAGTTGTACTCCAGACCCAGCTTGTTGGATACACGTGCTGCCATAGGTACCGCGGATACACCAGCCGAACCAATCAATGGGTTAATGGCGTTGCCACCCATCATCTTATTCATCAGCTTCGCCATCAGGACGCCACATGCAGTACCGATACAGAATGCTACGATACCCAGCGCCATGATACCCAGAGTCTGCAGGTCCAGGAACTTGTCCGCAGACAGCTTGGAACCAACAGACAGACCCAGGAAGATGGTCACGATGTTGATCAGCGCATTCTGTGCAGTATCGCTCAGACGATCTACCACACCACACTCACGCATCAGGTTACCGAAGCAGAACATACCCAGCAGTGGAGCAGCGTCTGGCAGCAGCAGAGCAACCAGAATCAACAGCACGATTGGGAACATGATCTTTTCGATCTTGGATACGTGACGCAGCTGGCTCATCGCAATCTTACGCTCAGCGTCTGTAGTCAGCGCACGCATAATTGGCGGCTGAATCAGAGGAACCAGCGCCATGTAAGAGTACGCCGCTACTGCAATCGCACCCAACAGATGAGGTGCCAGCAGGCTGGTTACGTAGATCGCAGTCGGGCCGTCAGCACCACCGATGATACCGATTGCAGCCGCTTCCTGGATATTAAAATCGAAAACACCCAGAGCGCTTAAGCCAACAGCACCCAGTACGGTAGCAAAGATACCAAACTGAGCAGCAGCACCCAGGAACAGCGTACGCGGGTTAGCCAGCAGCGGACCGAAGTCGGTCATCGCACCTACACCCATGAAGATCAGCAGAGGTGCAGCGGTAGAGCCAATTGCCACGCTGTAGAAGTTGTACAGCATACCGTTGGCATAACCACCATCGAGCGCAACATTTACTGCAGCCTGGTACTCAGCAGCAGAGGCACCGTGATATGCATGCAGAATGTCGTGCGGATCTGTGCTGGTAATATTCAGCGCAGCCGCCAGACCATTCATCACTTCCGGCACAGCGAAGTGCACGGCATTTTCTACTGCCGTGTACGCCAGACCTGCTTCCGGAATGTTTGCCATAATGCCACCGAAACCGATTGGCACCAGCAGCAGCGGTTCGAAATTCTTTTTGATCGCCAGGTACAGAAGTAACAGGCCAACAAAAATCATTACGACCTGACCGCCAGTGATGTTATAGGCACCAGAGGCAAGAAACAGTTCGATTAACTTTTCCATCGAGGACTACCTTACGCCAGAGACAGCAGGCTATCGCCAACCTGTACAGCGTCACCTTCTTTAACGTCAACAGAAGCTACGGTACCAGCGCGAGCCGCACGTACTTCAGTTTCCATCTTCATCGCTTCCAGAATCACCAGTACGTCGCCTTCCTGTACTGCCTGACCAGCAGCAACTTCGACTTTCCAGATGTTACCTGCCAGTGGTGCAGGAACAGATTCAGCTTCGCCAACAGGAGCAGCAGGCGCCGCAGCTGGTGCAGCAGCAGGAGCAACAGCGGTGATGTCACCACCCTCTGCAACCTGTACTACGTAGTTCTGACCGTTAACGGTGATAGTGTAAACTTCTGGGCCGGATTTCTTAGGTGCAGCCATTGCTTGTGCGTCCTCTAGTGTCGGTGCCGGTTCAAATGCGTCAGGGTTACCGCGGTTTTCAAGGAATTTCAGACCTACCTGCGGGAACAGAGCGTAAGTCAGAACGTCGTCGATTTCGTTCTCGCCGGTAGTCAGGCTGATACCTTTCTCAGATGCCAGACCTTTCAGTTCGCCTACCAGTTTGTCCAGTTCTGGTTCCAGCAGGTCAGCTGGGCGACAGGTGATCGCTTCACCACCATCCAGAACGCGTGCCTGCAATTCAGCGTTATATGGCGCAGGAGCCGCACCGTATTCGCCTTTCAGAACACCCTGAACTTCTTTGGAGATAGTTTTGTAACGCTCGCCCATCAGAACGTTGATTACCGCCTGGGTACCAACAATCTGGGAAGTCGGAGTTACCAGCGGGATCATACCCAGATCTTCACGAACACGTGGGATCTCAGCCAGTACATCGTCAAACTTATCGGAAGCGTTCTGCTCACGCAGCTGGTTTTCCATGTTGGTCAGCATGCCGCCCGGTACCTGTGCAACCAGGATACGGGAGTCTGTACCACGCAGAGAACCTTCAAACTTAGCGTATTTCTTACGTACGTCACGGAAGTAAGCAGCGATCTCTTCCAGAGCCAGCAGATCCAGACCAGTGTCGCGGTCAGTACCCGCCAGAGCAGCTACAACAGATTCAGTTGCAGTGTGGCCGTACGTCATGGACATGGAGGAGATTGCAGTATCAACACGGTCGATACCCGCTTCTACCGCTTTCAGGATAGTCATGTCAGACAGACCGGAGGTCGCGTGCGCGTGCAGCTGAACTTCCAGGTCGGTTTGAGCTTTCAGACGGGAGATCAGATCGAAGCCATCGTATGGGGTCAGGATACCGGACATATCCTTGATTACGATGGAGTCAGCACCCATATCTTCCAGGGTCTTCGCGTAGGCAACCCAGGTGTCATTAGTGTGCACAGGGCTCTTGGTGTAAGAGATAGTACCCTGAGCGTGCTTGCCGGTACCTTTTACAGCTTTGATCGCTGTTTCCAGGTTACGCGGATCGTTCATTGCGTCGAAGATACGGAATACGTCAACACCGTTAGTTGCAGCACGTTCACAGAACTTGTTTACAACGTCATCAGCGTAGTGACGGTAACCCAGCAGGTTCTGACCACGCAGCAGCATCTGCTGTTTAGTGTTTGGCATCGCCTGTTTCAGCAGACGAATACGCTCCCAAGGGTCTTCACCGATAAAACGGATGCAGGAGTCGAAAGTCGCACCGCCCCAGCTTTCGAGGGACCAGTAGCCTACTTTATCCAGTTTTTCCGCGATCGGCAGCATGTCTTCAACTCGCATACGAGTAGCAAACAGAGACTGATGGGCGTCACGGAGTACTACATCGGTAATGCCAAGAGGTTTCTTTGCGTCGGACATGGGTAATGGCCTTCTGTCGATTAATGCAGGTTATTCTTTTATTAAGCCGTTCTTATTAATTTGAACGGTATTTGTGAACCGCAGCAGTCATCACTGCGATCAGCTCGTCATTGTTGCCTGCGGCAGCAGCAGGAGCTGCTTTAGCTTTAGCTTTAGCCGGTTGAGGCGGCTGCTCAGGTGCAACTTTGGCGAGCACTTTGGTCATCACATTTACTGCAAGAACCAGCAGTGTCAGGAAAACAGCAACGAATCCCATACCGAAGATCATCAAGTTGATGCCTTCTGAGACGAGGTTATCCATCTATGGGTGCTCCTTTAAGTGTTGAAACCCATCGCTGCAAGTAACGGCTTTTGGCCAGGACTGTAGCCACTACAGTGTTACAAACAGCGCCTAAAATGGTTACAAATGGACCACAATTAAACCCGAAAAGGCAGGTCCAGGCAACCAAAGGGAGAGCCATTTTAGACCATTAGGACTCAAATTATCGACAATTTTCGATAATTTTTTGATCCTGATTCCTGCCGCAACGAGCTTCAGGGACGGGAAAGCTATCAGTCCGCGTCTACCTGAGGACGAAATACCTTAACGTTTTGATAACCCTGATCCTGCAGTTGTTGAGCGTGCATTTGGCTCATTACGCCCTTCTCACAGTACAAAAGGTACTCCTTCTCTGCAGACAGCTCAGGTGCTTTAGACCCCAGTGCATAGAAAGGGATGGTCATGATTTCACAGCCCGGCATGTTAAGCGGTTTCTTCTCCTGCTCATGGGGCGCTCGAATATCGATAATTACCTGATTGTCAGACACCTTACTCAGCGCTTCAACCTTGGCGTGACTGTTAATGTCCTCAACGATCTGATCGATGGAGATAATCTGCGCACTCTCCAACGCTTTTTCCAGCACATCAAAGTCGAAGTTATCCTCCTCCTCTTGAATGCGATCAGCTTTAGCATGGGTTGTTGGACGGTCGGAGATTACGCCGCAATATTCCGGCATCGACTTGGCAAAGTCGTAGGTACCGATCTGAGACGCAACATCGATAATATCCTGCTTGTCCATAACCACCAGCGGACGCACGATCAGCGTATCGGTAACAGAATCGATCAACGCCAGATTCGGCAGGGTCTGACTGGACACCTGAGCAATACTCTCACCGGTCACCAGCGCATCGATCTTCATCTTGGCAGCCACCTTCTCGCCCGCGCGCATCATCATACGCTTGAGAATCACGCCCATCTGAGAGTGATGCACAGACTGCAGAATCTCTCCGACCACTTCCTCAAATGGCACAGTAACGAACTTCACCCGTGCGGAGGAGCCGTACTTCTGCCACAGGTAGAGCGCCACCTGCTTCACGCCGATCTCGTGCGCAGCACCACCGAGGTTAAAGAACAGGAAATGGGTTTTACAGCCGCGACGCATGGTCATGTAGCTGGCCACGATAGAGTCGAAACCACCGGAGATAAGTGAGAGCACCTCCTGCTGGCTCCCCAGAGGATAACCGCCAAGACCTTTGAAGGTATCTCGCACGATAAACAGCTTCTGGTCTTTCACTTCCAGGTCCACCCACACCTGTGGGTTTCGGACGTCTACTCCAGCCGCCTCTGTGTGCTCACGCAGGCCGCCACCTACATAACGCTCCAGCTCAGGCGATTTAAACTCATGCTTGCCAGAGCGCTTCACACGCACCTTGAAGGTCTTGCCCTTCAGCTGCTCTGCATAGGCGTCTTTAGTCAGCTGAAAGACGTTATCAAAGTCACCCAGCGGGTGTTCCTGCACTTCGATGAAATACTGCACACCAGGCGTACGCGACATCACATCAATGATCAGGTCGCGCATCTGCGCATCATTACCTTCCAGAGACACCTCAACCTTGTCCCAATGCCCCTGCACCTTGATGTCGGTACTGGTGCGCTTGAGGATATTGTGCAGATTGGATTGCAGGCGCTGGATCATCCGCTTACGGACGGGGCGACTTTTAATGGTGATCTCAGGAAAGAGTTTCGCAATGAACTTCATCGATGAATGCCTAACGAACTAGTAGGAAAAAATGAAGTGCGATTATAAAGGGTTCGTACGGGGGAATACAGAAGAGGAGTGGCGCGCCCGAGAGGATTCGAACCTCTGACCGCCTGGTTCGTAGCCAGGTACTCTATCCAGCTGAGCTACGGGC
>CANMWJ010000022.1 GCA_947501565.1 uncultured Marinobacterium sp. | reverse complement strand
AGACTCGAACTCCCACGCCCGTGAAGGCACTAGCACCTGAAGCTAGCGTGTCTACCAATTCCACCACATCTGCGTCGAAAGTGGGGCGTATTGTATAGAGGTGTTTTTCATTTGTGAAGCCTCTTTTAAAAAAAATACGCCCTTTTTTCATTGTCGCTTTTCTAACCGCTTAACGGGCGGAAAGACAGCTAACAAATTGTTTTGCTACACCTTTAATATAGCGTGCATAACCACCACGGTCGGCAGAGACATTACCGGCCAGAGGATCGATCTCACCCTGGCCAACATCCAGACCGGAAGTTACAGCGCGGATAATCGCCGGTTTGAACTGCGGTTCACTGAACACACACACCGCCTGTTTCGCTTCCAGCTGCTCACGAATCTCAGTCAGGTGACGCGCGCCCGGCTTACGACCCGGATCAACGGTGAAGTAACCCAGCTGATTAAGGCCGTAGTGTTCTACGAAGTGTCCCCAGGCATCGTGAAATACGAAGAAACCACGGGACTGGATAGGTTTCAGGTCGCTTTTCAGCTGCGCATCCATAGAACGGATTTCAGCCTCAAACTGTTCATAGTTAGCCGCAAACTGCGCAGCCTGCTGTGGGTAAAGCTCAGACAGGCGATCTTTCAGGCGCTCAGCAAACTCCAGACTGCTGATCGGATCCAGCCACAGGTGCACATCCTCACCATGTTCGTGGTTGTGACCGGCGTGGGCATCCGCCTCTTCATCATGATCGGCATGGGTGTCATGGCCATCGTCTTCATGATCGTGATGATGTTCACGCTCGTGTGCATGGTCATCGTGCTCATCCGCATGCGCTTTGTGACCGTGCTCATCATGTTCTTCGTGATGTTCGTCGTGAGACTCATGTTTGTCATGCGACGCGTGTTCGTCATGCTCATCATGTTCCTCGTGATGCCCGGCTTCGCCCTCTGTCACCATCGCCAAAGCAGCACCGTTGCGGTTACGCAGGCTTTTTTCCAGGAACTGCTCCAGCTCCGGCCCCACCCAGATCACCAGCTTACTGTCGACCAGTTTGCGTATATCTGAGGGTTTCATGGAGTAGTGGTGCGGAGAGGCACCGGGTTTCAGCAGCAGTTCAACGCTGCCGGCATCACCCACAATATCAGTGGCGATCAGCTGCAGTGGTTTGATACTGGCGAGTACCCGTACGTCGCCAGCAGCCAGAGAAAACTGGCTGAAGAACACACTGAGAAATACAATAGCCGCTTTAATACGCATAGTGTCGGTTCATCCTATGAATTGTTCCGTTATACTATAACAATAAAATAAAAGGCTTTCTCTCCATGGGCGCTGAAACGATCGCATTCGAGACACACCACGATCACGACCACTGTATAGCACGGGCACTGGATGAAGCCCGCAGCCTATGCAAGGCGCGTAGCCTGCGCCTGACCCCAATCCGTGAGCTGGTTCTGAAACTGGTGTGGCAGAGCCACAAACCCCTGGGTGCATACGAACTGCTACCAGCGTTGGCCGAAGCGGGGTTCAACTCCGCGCCCCCTACGGTGTACCGGGCACTGGATTTCCTGCAGGAGCAGGGGCTGGTACACCGGATTGCGCTGCTGAACGCCTATATCGGCTGTCCCCATCCGGGCGACGCCCATCACGGTTGCTTCCTGATCTGTCGTCACTGCAATACCGCGGTCGAAGCGGATAGCAGCGAGGCGGAAGCACTGATCTCCCAGCAGGCATCCAAGCTGGGATTTACCACCGAACAGCAATCCATTGAGGTGCTGGGTTGCTGTCCCAACTGTCGGGAGTCTGACACCGCATGAAATCTCACCACGACCTGATCCGCCTGGAACAGGTCAACCTGCACTTTGGCCGCAACCACGTGTTGCAGAACATCGATATGGCTCTGCACAAGGGATGTATCACCACTCTGATCGGTCCCAACGGCGCGGGTAAAACCACGCTGGTAAAAGTTGTCCTGGGTTTGACCAAACCTTCCAGTGGCAATGTTTGGAGAGAGGAGGGGTTACGTATCGGTTATATGCCGCAGAAGCTGCAGATCGACCGCACCTTTCCATTGACCGTGAAACGTTTCCTGCAGACCACTCAGTGCAGAGATAAGAATCTGATATTAAAAGCACTTTCCGATGTCGGCGCCGAAACATTGCTACAGGAATCTATACATAACCTGTCCGGCGGTGAGATGCAGCGGGTACTGCTGGCACGTGCACTTCTGCGCGATCCCAACCTGCTGGTGCTGGATGAACCGGTCCAGGGTGTGGATATCAACGGTCAGCTGGAACTCTACGCGCTGATCGCCCGTATCCGTGATCAACGCAACTGCGGTGTACTGATGATCAGCCACGATCTGCATCTGGTGATGTCCTCCACCGATCACGTAATCTGCATGAATCACCATATCTGCTGCTCCGGCCATCCTGAGCATGTCAGCAACGATCCCTCCTTTGTGGATCTGTTTGGCCAGCGCGGCGCCGAGCAACTGGCACTCTACAGCCACCATCACAACCACCGTCACAACGCCCACGGCGATGTGGTTCAGCAGGAGTGCAACCATGGCTGATTTTCTGCTGCTGGCCCTGCTGGGCGGCTTGGGTGTTGCGGCTATTGCCGGACCTTTGGGTTCCTTTGTCGTCTGGCGCCGCATGGCGTATTTTGGCGACACGCTGGCGCACTCGGCCCTGCTGGGGGTATCGCTGGGGTTCCTATTTGATATCAACCTCAACGTGGCGGTCATCGCCTGCTGCGTGTTATTGGCCATTACCCTGGTGGCATTGCAGCGGCAACATATAGTCGCCACCGATACGCTGCTGGGCATCATGGCGCACAGCAGCCTGTCACTGGGTCTGGTGGCGATCGCCCTGATCGACGATATCCGCGTTGATCTGATGGCCTACCTGTTTGGTGACCTGCTGGCGGTTACGCCGGAGGATCTCTACTGGATCTATGGTGGCGCACTGTTGGTGGCAGCACTGCTCTATAAACTCTGGGAACCGCTGCTGGCGATCACCATCAACGAGGAGCTGGCGCAGGTGGAAGGGGTCCGTGTCACCGCCGTACGGCTGGTGCTGATGCTGCTGATCGCGGTGATTATTGCCGTGGCGATGAAGATCGTCGGCATCCTGCTGATCTCCTCACTGCTGATCATCCCGGCGGCAGCGGCACGTCGCCTGGCAAACACGCCGGAACAGATGGCGATCGGAGCAGGGGTTCTGGGTTGTCTTGCGGTCACCCTGGGATTGGGATTGTCCTATCAGTGGGACACACCGGCCGGACCGTCCGTCGTGGTAGTCGCGATGATGGAGTTCCTGATCCTCTACAGCTGGCCACAACGACAAGCGGCATAACTCTGCAGCACCAAGCCCCCCAAAAAAACCGGCCTTGAGCCGGTTTTTTTGTGCTGCGTTGACCAGAGCTCAGCGTTTCCAGAGTACGTTGATTAGCGCACCGCCCATAATCAGGCCACCGCCGATCAGGGTCCACTCTGTCGGGATCTCGTTGAAAAACGCCCAGCCCAGCACCAAAGAAAAGATCACCTGCACGTAGGAGTATGCAGTCGCTTTGCTCGCTTTCTCGTGCTGCATCGCTTTCGTCAGTCCCACCTGACCCACCTGGGTAAAGACACCCACCAGCAACAGCAGGATCAGCGCTTCGCCGTTCGGCATGACAAAATCATCCCCCAACAGCAGGACGGAGACGGGCAGGGCGATCAGCGGGAAGTAGAAGATGATCACTGAGCTATCTTCACTCTGACTCAAACGGCGCACGATCACGTAGGCCACCGCGCTACCGAACGCCCCCACCAGCGCCGCAGCTACACTGATCAGCGGCAGATCCACGCTGTAGCCGGAGAGCAGATCCGGTTTAACCATAATCACCAGACCCGCGATACTGAGCATAATGCAGAGAATGGTGGACAACTGCACACGCTCCTTCAGGAAGAACAACGCCAGCAGGGCAGTAAACACCGGATGCAGATACTGCAGGATCGTGGCTTCCGCCAGGGGCAGGGTGGTGACCGAGAAGTACACACACATCAGGGCGACGGCGCCAACCGCACCACGCGCAATCAACAGCGGTTTGTGGTGCCCCCAGAGCGAGATCCGCTTACGTTTCACGTCCAGATAGCTGATCACCAGCGATACCAGCGCCCTTGCCGCAACGATCTCAAGCACCGGGATACCGTAACCGCTGACCGCTTTCACACAGGCGGCCATCAACGCAAAACCCAGCGCAGACAACAACATATAACGCACCCCAAGCGGGAACGTATTCTCTAAGGCCAGTGACATAAGCGGTGTATTAACTCATACAGATTGGACGTGATGACAATATGTACCCTGAAGGGACATAACGTGACTTGGCGGCAGAGTGTACTGTGCACGGGCATCGGCAGCCAGCGTTTATCGCCATACTCAGTCCCCCTAGTTTAACCCCCTGTTTAATCCTTTGGGGCTGGCCCACGGTGGCCTTCGCCGCTATGTTTATCTCAGACATCACCAATACGCGAGACACCGATCATGCGCCGTCTTTCCCTGCTCGCCGTAACACTGCTCCTGAGTATGCCGGTAACCCACGCCGCCAAACTGCCGCTGGAGCGCCTGAAACTGCCCGATGGCCTGCAGATCAGCGTTGTCGCACGAGTGAACAACGCCCGTCAGATGGCACTCGCCGAACGGCCCGGCATCCTGTTTGTGGGCTCTCGCCGGGCGGGCACCATGACGGCCTTACAGGACAACGACGGCGACGGCATCTACGAACAGCAGTTCCGCATCGCACGCGGGCTCAACCTGCCCAGCGGCATCACTCTGCGGGGTAATGACCTCTATGTCGCCGCTGTGGATCGTATATTGCGCTACCCCGGTGTCGCGCAGCGGTTGGACAATCCCCCCAAACCCCAGTTGATCACCGATCAACTGCCCGACGAAACGCACCACGGCTGGAAATACCTGAAATTTGGTCCCGACGGCTGGCTGTACCTCAACGTCGGCGCACCTTGCAATATCTGCCTGTCCGAGGATCCGCGTTTCGCCTCCCTCCTGAAACTGAACGTCGAGACTGGCGAACAGCAGATCGTTGCCCACGGCGTGCGCAACAGCGTCGGTTTCACCTTCCATCCTGTGGATAACTCACTCTGGTTCACCGACAACGGTCGCGACCACTTGGGCGACAACCGACCCGATGACGAACTCAACCGTCTGACCCGACCCGGCCTGCACTTCGGATACCCCTTCCTGCACGGCAATGATGTCTGGGATCCGCTCTACGGCAAACAGGGCGACCGCACCCCCGGCGCCTACCAGCTCCCGGTGGCGCAGCTCGGTGCCCATCATGCCCCGCTGGGCCTGACCTTTTACACTGGACACAGTTTGCCGGGTCTCACCCGCAACAGCCTGTTTATCGCCGAACATGGTTCCTGGAATCGCAGCAGCAAAGTGGGTTACCGCGTAACACGGATCGAAACGGAGGAGGGGAGGGTGGTCAGCCAGCAGCCCTTTATCAGCGGCTGGTTACAGGGCCAACGTCACTGGGGACGGCCCGTGGATGTAGTGGTGGATCATGACGGCAGCTTGCTGATCTCCGACGATTACGCCGGTGCGATCTACCGGGTAAAAACGACGCCCTGAGACCTCGCTTCACCCGGCTTTCAAGAGGTACTAACTACGCTGTTCAGCACCGTGCACCTGTGCCCGTTTGGCCACGGTGAACGGTTTCATCAGCTTTTTCTCCAGCTCAACCAGTATGAACACCACCAGCGATACAGCGATGATCCGCAACCAGGCATCGACACCGATCCCTTCAACACGGAAGAAGGTCTGCATCAGTGGGGTATAGGTGAAGATCAGCTGGAAGAACAACACCAATCCGATCGCGATCAGTACGTAGCGGTTGCCCAGCAGCCCCTCGCGATTGAGCACAGAATCATGCAGGTAACGGGTGTTCAGCAGGTACACCACCTCCAGCATCACCAGCGTATTCACCGCCACCGTACGGGCGTATTCAGTGCTGCTGCCCTGGTCGATCTCCCAGAGGAACAAGCCAAAGGTACCGGCGACCATCAGCAGGGAAACGAAGAGAATCCGCCAGGTCATAAAGCGGGAGAGGATCGGCGCGTGAGTATCGCGCGGCGCCCGCAGCATCACACCCCGTTCGCTCGGCTCAAAGGTGAGGGACAATGCCAGCGTAACGGCGGTGATCATATTCACCCAGAGGATCTGAGCGGCGGTCACCGGCAACATGGTCCCCAACGCGATCGCCGCCAGCACGGTCAGCGCCTCACCCCCGTTAGTTGGCAGAATAAAGAGGATAGACTTCTTGATGTTATCGAAGACGGTACGCCCCTCTTCAACCGCGTTGGCGATAGAAACAAAGTTGTCGTCCGCCAGCACCATCTCCGCCGCTTCCTTGGCCGCTTCGGTGCCTTTCACCCCCATGGCCACACCGACATCGGCGCGCTTCAGCGCGGGCGCATCGTTGACGCCGTCACCGGTCATCGCCACCACTTTCTGCTGTGCCTGCAGTGCTTCCACAATGCGTAACTTATGCTCTGGGCTCGCGCGGGCAAAGACATCACAGCTCAGCACCTCCTGTTGCAGCTGCTCATCGTCCATCTGCTCCAGCTGAGCGCCGGTCAGCGCGTGGTGCGCTTTGTCGGTGATGCCCATCTGGCAGGCGATCGCCAGTGCAGTTTCGGCGTGATCACCGGTGATCATCTTCACCTGGATGCCCGCTTCGTGACAGTGCGCCACAGCGTCGATCGCTTCCTGTCGTGGCGGATCGATAATGCCGACCACACCCAGCAGGATCAGGTCGCTCTCCACTTCGTCAAAGCGCAGGGTACGGTTGCCGTTGCTGGTTGGCATCTTGGCAATGGCCAGGGTACGCTGACCACGGCGGGCGATAATGTGCTGCTGTTCCTGCCAGAAATCGGCCTCGATCGGTTGCGGTCCCTCTTCGCTCTGCTGCCAGCGGCAGCGTGGCAGGATCGCCTCGATCGCCCCTTTCACGTACACCATGCCGTGTCCCATATGGTCATGGTGCAAAGTGGCCATAAAACGATGTTCAGATTCGAACGGGATCAGGTCGTCGCGGGGCAGCTCCTGATGCAGCAAGGCGGCATCAAAACCCGCTTTCACCCCCAGCACCACCAGCGCACCCTCGGTCGGGTCGCCAACAATATGCCATTCGCCATCCTTGTCACTCAGGGAGGCGTCATTACAGAGCAGACCTGCGCGACACAACTCCTGCAGCACTGGTGTGTTTTCCAGATCAAGATCCAGATCAGCCACGGTGAACACGCCGTGTGGGTTGTAGCCCACACCGCTTACCGCCACATTGTGCTCGGCGGTCACCACGCTGGTTACGGTCATCTCATTGCGGGTCAGGGTGCCGGTTTTATCGGAACAGATCACAGACACGGAGCCCAGGGTTTCCACCGCGGGCAGGCGACGGATAATCGCCCGTCGGCTTGCCATCCGCTGCACACCGATCGCCAGCGCGATGGTGATTACCGCAGGCAGCCCCTCCGGGATCGCGGCCACCGCCAGGCCTACGGCCGCCATAAACATATGGTCCAGCGTGTAACCATGCACGGTGGTACCAAACACCACCGTCAGTGCGGCAATCGCCAGGATGATGCCGGTCAGCCAGCGGGCAAAAACACCCAGCTGACGGGTGAGGGGGGTTACCAGCTGGGTCACATCCGCCAGCATGGCGCTGATTCGGCCAATCTCGGTGCGTGCGCCGGTTTCAACCACCACACCTAACCCCTGCCCGTAGGTCACCAGAGTGCCGGAAAAAGCGATGTTCTGACGGTCCCCCAGGGCAGCGTCGGCGTCCACCCGGTCGGTCTGCTTGCTCACCGGTACGGACTCGCCGGTCAGGACTGCTTCCTCAATCCGCAGGTCTTTCACCCAGAACAGGTGCAGATCGGCGGGCACACGGTCACCGGACTGGATAAACACCACGTCCCCCGGCACCAGTTCCTCAGCGTCGGTTTGTACACGGTGACCATCACGGGTCACGGTGGCTTGCTGAGAGAGCATCTTGCGCACCGCATCGATCGCTTTCTCGGCTTTGCCCTCCTGCACAAAACCCACCAGCGCATTGATCACCACCACCGCCGCGATCACCCAGGCGTCGACCATATGATCGAGCAGGGCGGTCACGACCCCGGCTGCCAGGAGTACGTAGATCAGCACATTGTGGAACTGTGCCAGCAGGCGCATCAGCCAGCTGCGGCGTGGGGGTTCGGGAATGCGGTTGGGGCCGTATTTTTGCTGGCGCTCCTGCGCCTCACGTTTACTCAGGCCGTGCTGGGAGGTATCCAGCTTGGTGAAGGTTGTCTCAGCATCATGCGTATGCCAGTGACGCGGCTTTTCGGTAGTTTGTGAGTCCATGAAACACCTCCAGCGTTAATCAGACTCCGATACTTTCAGGGTATCAAAGGGGGCAGGCGGAACCCTGATCCGGCGCAGGTTTCCGATGGTCGTCATAGCGATGTCATCAGTCCGCAATTTATCCCAACCACACTTTATGAGAATAATTATCATTGACAAGCAAGAATACTCAAATAATAATGCTTCTCATTAACTAACGATTAAGCCTCGTTGAGTGGAGAGATCTTATGCACCGCCTGAACAAACTGGACCTGGGATTTCCGCTGATCACACTGACCTGCGGGGTCATGCTCTGCCTGATGTGCCTGCCGGTGATGATCTGATCGCCCTGCAGACACCCCTTTCTCTGCTGTATACAACCGATAAGCATAGACCACGCCCACCAGCATCGAGTCTGCTTTTACAACCCCTGAGCACAGAAACGAAAAGAGGAGCCATTGGCTCCTCTTTCTATTTGTATAACGTGCAGACCGCTCAGTGGTCCTTGCGCCCCAGACCGGGATTGGCCACAAAGCGCAGTGGCTGCGCATCCGCCGGAATCGGTTCCGCTTCGCGGTTAACCCGGGTTTCCAGCTCCTCCGGAGCCTCCTCGGAACCGTCAAGACGCATGGAATCCTCGAAACCGCACTCAACGCACTCGCGGTACTCCCGCTCCTCGTCACGGTACATACGCAAGGTATCCATCTCGCCACAGCGAGGGCAGGTCGCCCCGGCTACAAATCGTTTTACAACACTCATCTTAAGACTCACTCACTTGGATACCGCTGTGTCGCAGCAGGGCATCAACTTCCGGTTTACGACCACGGAACTCGACAAACAGCTCCATCGCTTCACGTGAACCGCCCTGTTCCAGAATCGCGTGCAGGAAGTCGGCGCCGGCTTTCTGGTTGAAGATGCCGTCCTCCTCAAAGCGGGAGAACGCATCGGCAGAGAGCACCTCCGCCCATTTGTAACTGTAGTAACCCGCCGCGTAGCCACCGGCAAAGATATGGCTGAAACCATGCTGGAAACGGTTAAAACGTGGGGGTTTAACCACCGCCACCTGATCACGCACCTGATCCAGCACCTGCTGGATATCGGTTTTGCCCGGTTCAAATTCACGGTGCAGGTGGAAATCGAACAGGGAGAACTCCAGCTGACGAACCATCATCATACCGGACTGGAAATTTTTCGCCGCCAGCATTTTGTCCAATAGCTCGCTCGGCAGGGTTTCGCCGGTCTCGTAGTGACCGGAGATCAGCGCCAGCGCATCCGGCTCCCAGCACCAGTTCTCCATAAACTGACTTGGCAGCTCCACCGCATCCCAGGCAACACCGTTGATGCCGCTGACATCCGCATGTTCGATCTTGGTCAGCATATGGTGGATACCGTGACCAAACTCGTGGAAGAGGGTGGTCACTTCGTTGTGGGTCAGCAGGGCCGGATCATCACCCACCGGCGGATTGAAGTTACACACCAGATAGGCCACCGGCAGCTGCAGGGCGCCGTCATCCAGACGACGGCGCACGCGGCAATCATCCATCCAGGCACCACCACGTTTCTTCTCACGCGCAAACGGATCAAGGAAGAAACGAGCGATCAGCTCACCGTCACGTTTCACGTGGAACAGGCGGGCATCCTGGTGCCAGCTGTCGAAGCTGTCCACCTCTTCAATGTCGATGCCAAACAGACGCCTCGCGACGATAAACATTCCCTCCAGCACTTTTGGCATCGGGAAGTAGGGGCGCAACATCTCCTGTGAGATCTCGTAACGGGCATGTTTCAGCTTTTCACCGTAATAACCTATATCCCAGGCTTCCAGTGACTCCATACCGTGTTCATCGCGGGCGAAGTCACACAACTCCTGGTACTCACGTTGTGCTTCCGGCAGGCTTTTCGCCGCCAGGTCGTCGAGAAAACCGATCACCTGGTCGGTATCTTCCGCCATCTTGGTAGCTAATGAGTATTCCGCGTAGTTGTTGAAGCCCAGCAGTTGCGCTTTCTCACGGCGCAGTTCAAGAATCTCCAGCATCACCCCAGAGTTGTCCCACTCTCCGGCATTCGGTCCCTGATCGGATGCACGAGTGGAGAAAGCTTCGTACACCTCACGACGCAGTTCACGGTTATCCGCGTAGGTCATCACCGGGAAGTAGGAGGGGAAATCCAGGGTGATCAGCCAGCCCTCTTCACCTTTGGCTTCCGCCATCTGGCGCGCAGCGGCGATCGCGGTCTCCGGCATACCCGCCAGTTCGGCCTCGTCCTTAATCAACTTGGTCCATCCGCCGGTAGCGTCGAGCACGTTTTCCGAGAACTTGGTGGTCAGCTCGGACAAGCGCTGCTGCAACTCGCCGTAACGTTTCTGCTTCGCTTCCGGCAGGGCGATACCGGACAGTTTAAAGTCGCGCAGGGTATGTTCGATCACCGTCTGCTGCGGTTTGCTCAGCGCAGCAAATTGCTCGCTATCGGCGATCTGCTGATAGTGCTGATACAGGCCCTGGTGCTGGCCCAGCTCGGTCCAGTACTGCGACAGTTTCGGCAGGCAGGCGTTGTAGGCATCGCGCAGTTCGTCGTTATTCACCACTGCGTTCAGATGGGAAACCGGCGACCAGGCCTTAGCCAGAGTATCGTTCAGCTGCTCCAGCGGAGCGACAAAGTTCCCCCAGGTCGGCGCATCCACCGTCTCCACCAGCTGCTCGATCGCACTGCGGCTGTCGGCCAGCAACTGGTCGATGGCGGGTTCTACCGCTTCAGGTTTGATCTGGCTGAACGGGGGTAAAACAGTATCTTGCAGCAAAGGGTTACTCATGAAGACTCTCTCCGGAAAAGGTTCGGCAAAGCTCTGACGCACTTTCGATTCAGTATACAATTGGGCCAAACGGTGACATTTCAACGGAGCACGCAGCTATGCATATCAGAACCTACAAAGGCATCACCCCAACCCTTGGCGACCGCACCTTTGTTGATCCCAGCGCGGTGGTGCTGGGTGACGTGGAGATGGGCGACGATTGCTCCGTCTGGCCACTGACGGTGATCCGCGGTGATATGCACCGCATCCGTATCGGCCACCGCACCAGCGTGCAGGATGGTTCCGTGTTGCATATTACCCACGCCGGTCCGTTCAACCCCGACGGCTTTCCATTGATTATCGGCGACGATGTGACAATCGGCCACCAGGCGATGTTGCACGGCTGCACCATCGGCAGCCGTGTTCTGGTCGGTATGGGGGCGATGGTGATGGACGGCGCCATGGTAGAAGACGAAGTGATCATCGGCGCGGGCAGTCTGGTACCGCCGGGCAAAACCCTGGAGAGTGGTTACCTCTACGTCGGTCGCCCGGTGAAGCAGCAACGCGAACTGACCGAAAAAGAGCGCGAATTCTTCACCTATACCGCCGGTAACTACGTAAAACTGAAAGACCAGCACCTGCAGGAAGCGTACGCGCAGCCGGAATAACACAGTGTGCCTCCCAAGGCAGCCTGTCTGGCTGCCTTGCCCTTTATCTAGGGTGACAGCCCCCAAACCCCGCCTAAACCCATTACTGCAACTTCGTCTAGCAACCGCCTGACGCTGGCCCGGATCTACATCCCCCCAATTGCTACAACTAATAACAGCCGTCCTGAAAATCCAGTTATATCTTTATGACCTGGCTCAATTTAAACCCATTGATAACCATTATCATTTACATTACCATGCTCGCCATCATCTAAATTTCAACTCAGGGATTAACCATGAAGTTTCGTGCAACACTGTTAAGTCTGGCTATCGGTACCGCAATGATCTCCGGCTGCGCTGACCAGATGCAGAAAGAGCAGGTTGCTGCCGCCAACCCGGCAGACGCAGTCCTGACCAACTACTCCGACATCGCGCTGGCGACCTACGAAGACTCTCTGATCACAGCCAAAGCGCTGCAGGCATCAATCGACACCCTGCTGGCGAACCCAACCGAAGCAAACCTGGCTGCGGCTAAAACCGCCTGGAAAGCATCCCGTGTGCCTTACCAGCAGTCTGAGGCGTACCGTTTCGGCAACGCCATGGTTGATGACTGGGAGGGCCGCGTGAACGCATGGCCTCTGGATGAAGGTCTGATCGACTACGTAGCTACCGGTTACGGCAGCGAATCCGACGAGAACCCGTTCTACACCGCGAACATCATCGCCAACAAAACCCTCACCCTGGGTGGTGTAACTGTTGATGCGAGCAAGATCGACAAGAAACTGCTGGCGGAAACCCTTCACGAAATCGACGACGTTGAAGCGAACGTTGCAACCGGTTACCACGCGATCGAATTCCTGCTGTGGGGCCAGGACCTGAACGGCACTAACCCAGGCGCGGGCAACCGTCCGGTTACCGACTTCGACCTGAACAACTGCACCGGCGGCAACTGTGACCGTCGTCGTGACTACCTGACTGCCGCAACCGAGCTGCTGGTTGATGACCTGCAGGAGATGGTCGACAACTGGAAAGTCGATGGTGCTGCACGTGCAGACCTGATGGCGAAAGGCCCGCAGGGCGGCCTGTCCACCATTCTGACCGGTATGGGCAGCCTGTCCTACGGCGAACTGGCGGGTGAGCGTACCAAGCTGGGTCTGATGCTGCACGATCCGGAAGAGGAGCACGATTGCTTCTCCGACAACACTCACTGGTCTCACTACTACGATGCGAAAGGCATCCAGAACGTATACCTGGGCGAATACACCCGCGTAAACGGCAGCGTAGTTAAGGGCGCATCCCTGGCAGATATGGTGAAAGCGGCTGCACCGTCTGTTGACGCAGAGCTGCGTGCGAAGCTGGAAACTACCGACAAAGCGATGAAAGTGATGGCTGACACCGCAGAAGCAGGCAGTCCATTCGACGTACTGATCGGTGAGAACAACCCGCAGGGTAACCAGGTCGTTCAGGACGCGGTTGACGCACTGACCGACCAGACCAAGTCCATCGAGCTGGCCATTGCGGCGCTGAAACTGGACGGCATCGAGCTGGAAGGTTCCGACAGTCTGGACAACCCAACTGCAGTCGCGGCTGAGTAATCAGCCCCTGCCTATGGCAGCCCCCCCTGCCATACCTCAAGGGACAGCCTCAGGCTGTCCCTTTATTCGTTTTGAAACCTCGATGACACGTTTGAGCATGAAAAAACCCCGCCTCCGTTTACTCGCATATTCTCTGCTGATCAGCGCCGGTACTGTCTCCGCACAAAGTATCGATGCGCCATCCGACTTCTCCCGTGCAGAACAAAGTGAAGCCTTGCAGGGCGGACGCGGCAGCTACATCAAGCTCAAACGCCTGAATAAGCGTGTCTTTTCACATCCAGCCGCCAACCTTGCGTTCGAGCGGCAGCTGGATTTCCGCGTCGGCAACGGCGTGTTCAAAAAGCTCTGGGTCTCCGCCCCCACAGCCACCACCGCCAGCGACGGGTTGGGACCGGTCTATAACGCGCGTTCCTGCCTGCAGTGCCATGTCAACAACGGCCGCGGACACCCTCCGGAAGGCAACTGGCCGGACGATAACGCCGTCTCTATGTTTCTGCGCCTGAGTATCCCCGCGCAAACCCCCGAACAGCAGGCATTGCTGGATCAACGCCGCGTCGGCGTGATCCCGGAACCCAACTACGGCGGCCAACTGCAGGACTTCGCCGTACCCGGCCTGCCCGGTGAAGGGCGGATGCAGATCCATTACGAAGAGATTTCAGTTCAGCTCTCCGAGGGTGAAACCGCCTCCCTGCGTAAACCCAGCTACAGCATTACCGAGCTGAACTACGGCCCACTGCACCCGCAGGTGCAGATCTCGCCCCGTGTAGCGCCACCAATGATCGGTCTGGGTCTGCTGGAGGCGATCAACACGGACGACTTGCTGGCCAATACCGATCCCGATGACCGCAACAAAGACGGTATCTCCGGTCGCGCCAACCGCGTCTGGAACGGCGACACACAACAGGTCGATATCGGTCGTTTTGGCTGGAAAGCGGGCCACGCGAGCCTCAACCAGCAGAACAACAGTGCGCTGAACGGGGATATCGGCATCTCCAATCCCGATTTCCAAAGCGCCTACGGTGACTGCACCGAACAACAGAGTGCCTGCCTGGCGATGCCGCACGGCAACACCAAACGCCACGAAAACCTGGAAGCGCCGCGCTCAATGACCGACCTGATGTTGCTCTACACACGCAACCTGGCGGTACCAGCACGGCGTAATGTAAATGCCCCCGAGGTACTGGCGGGCAAGAAAGTGTTCTACAGCAGCGGTTGTCAAAGCTGCCACACGGCAAGCTTTACGATTGATCGCGACCCGGCGGAACCTCAAAATAGGCAGCCTCAGCTGATCTGGCCCTACAGCGACCTGTTGTTGCACGACATGGGACAAGGACTGGCCGATCAGCGGCCGGAGTTCGCCGCCAATGGACGCGAATGGCGCACCGCACCACTGTGGGGTATTGGCCTGACAAAAACCGTCAGCGGCCACACCTACTTCCTGCATGACGGACGCGCCCGCAACCTGCTCGAAGCGATTCTCTGGCACGGTGGCGAAGCAGAAGCCGCCAAACAGGCAGTCATTCGCATGCCAAAAACCGACCGACACAACCTGATTCGCTTTCTGGAGTCCCTGTAATGTTTAAGCGATCCATCCCAGCCATCCTGCTGTCCGCAGGCTTGCTACAGAGCACCATTGCTGCGGCAGCGCCAAGCGACAGCCAGTGGCAAGCGATTAACCAGCAACTGACCGAACAGCACGTTTTGCCGCGTTATCAGGCACTGGCGAGCAGTAGTCAGCAACTGCAGAAAAGCACCGCACAGCTCTGCCTGCAACCCGGTAAAGACACGCTGAACGCAAGCCGCCAGGCGTTTCACAGCACCATGGACGCCTGGCAGGGGATCCAGCATATCCAGTTCGGCCCGGTGGAGTTCCTGATGCGCAACTTCAGCCTGCAGTTCTGGCCGGACAAGAAAAACCTCACCAGCAAGCAGCTCAATGCCCTGCTCAGCGCTGAAGATCCCAACAGCCTGAGCAGCGAATATTTCCGTGGCGCCAGCATTGCGGTGAAAGGCCTGCCGGCGCTGGAACGTCTGCTCTTCAGCGATAAACCGCTGTCTGCTTACGGCTGCCAGCTAACCGAAGCGATCGCGACCAACGTGCACACCATGAGCCGTGAAATCGCGCAGGAGTGGGAGCAACAACAGCTGGCACGTATCCGCACCGCACCCGATGGCAGCGATTACTATGAAGACAGCACCGAAGCCGCCACCGAGCTTATGAAAGCGCTGGTCGAACCGATCGAAGTGATCCGCGACCTTAAACTTCTGCGTCCGCTACACAAAGGGGCGAACAAAGCCAAGCCACGCCGTTCCGAATCCTGGCGCAGTGCGCGCAGCCTGCGCAATATCCAGCTCAACCTGGCGGCGCTGTCCGAACTCTACCGCGGCGATGACAGCGCAAGCGTTAAAGCCCTGTTGATCACCGAAGGGCAGGGGGAGATGGCTAACCAGATCGACGATGCCTTCCGCAGTCTGGATGAACAGCTGGCTGCGGTGCAGCCGCCGCTATACAAAGCGGTGAAGGATCAGGACAACCACGCCAAGCTGCGGACCATCAGCGCCGATATGAAAGCCCTGCACCAGCAGCTGGAACAGGCGATGCGCCTTCTTAACATTCAACTGGGATTCAACAGCCGTGACGGGGATTAACCGCCGCCAGTTCAGCCTGCTGCTGGCCGGTGCGTTAGTCAGCCCGGCACTACTGGCCAAAACGGGCACGACTAAACCACTGTTTGCCTCCGCTGCCACCGATGATCAGGGCAAACATCACCTGCTGCTGATCAGTGAACAAGGCGATGTGATCCTCGATCAACCGCTGCCAACACGCGCGCACCACGTCGAGTGGCACCCGCACAAACCCTGGCTGGCCGCCGTGGCGCGCCGTCCGGGCACCTATATTGAGGTGATGGATTACCAGACGGGACAACGAGTTCACCGAGTCAACGCCCCCCAAGGGCGGCATTTTTACGGTCACGCGATCTTCAGCCGGGATGGCCGCTACCTGATCGCTTGCGAAAACCGCGTCAGCGATGGCACAGGCCGCATTACCCTGCGTGACAGCCAGCAGGGCTTTAAACAAGTGGCCGACTTTCCCTCCTACGGCATCGGTCCGCACGAACTGGCACAGATGCCGGACGGCGATACCCTGGTGGTGGCCAACGGCGGTATTCTCACCCATCCCGATCAGGGGCGTGAGAAGCTGAACCTGGATACGATGCGCCCGTCACTGGCCTACATCGACCTGCATACCGGAGAACTGCTGGAACAGGTTGAACCCGCTGCTGAGTTACATCAACTCAGCATCCGCCATCTGGATGTAAACAGTGCCGGTACCGTGGCGATCGCGCTGCAATACCAGGGACCACGCCACCACGATATGCCGCTGGTCGCCGTGCACCGTCGAGGGAATGCACTGAAACTGCTGCGTGCGCCTGAGCCCATCAATCAGGCGATGAAACTCTATTGTGGCAGCGCCCGTTTTGATCGGAGCGGACGTTACTTCGCCATCTCCTCACCGCGAGGGGATCTGGTGACCTTCTGGGACAGCCAGGTTGACCGGTTTGTCTCCCACGCTAAAACACGGGACGGCTGCGGTCTGGCCGCCACACCAAACGCGGGAGAGTTTCTGATCAGCAGCGGCCTCGGTCGCCTGTACCGCTACGAGATAGGCACACAGACGAAAAAACGGATTGCGTTACACCTGAGCCAGCCCGTGGCTTGGGACAACCACATGTCCACGCTCTGATCGACAGTTACAAAGAGGGTCAAAGAGAACAAAGGCAAACGGACGGCGAACAATTCCTACTGCAGCCGATTTGTATACCTCGTTTTAGGATGTCGGGCAGCGATCCGGTCGGATCGCTGCCCATTGTCTGAATGGGGTGCCGGTCCGTTACTCCGGCTCTTCCCCCTTCAGCCGGTAGCGCGCTTCCTCGATATGCTCCGCCAACCGTCCGCCCTGCATCGGTTCAGCGTAGAGGAATCCCTGAATCAGGTCGCACCCCTCATCGCGCAGGAAGTCCAGCTGTCCATGGGTTTCGATCCCCTCGGCGATCACCTTCAGCTGCAGGCTGTTCGCCATCGAGATAATCGCCCGCACAATTGCTTCATCACTGCTCTCCTGAGCGATGCCCTGCACGAAACTCTTGTCGATCTTGAGCATATCGATCGGCAACTCTCGCAGACGTGAGAGGGAGGAGTAACCGGTGCCAAAATCGTCGATAGAGATCTGAATCCCCACATCACGCAGACGCTCCAGTACCTCGGCCAGGTCGTCCAGTGAGTGCATCAACAGGGTTTCAGTCACCTCAAATTCGATCCGTTGCGGATCGATTTCAAAACTGCGCAACGATTCAATGATCAGATCGCAGCAACCGTTGGTGATCAGCTCCACACCGGCGATATTCACCGCCACTTTGGGGATGAAAATATCCCGGGAATCCATCAGCTTGATAAAACGGCACGCCTGCAGGAACACGGTCTTAAACAGCGGATACGCCAAGCCACTGCTCATCGCCACCGGTAGAAACTCCGACGGCGGCAGCAATCCTTTCTCCGGATGCGGCCAGCGCACCAGAGCCTCAACACCCACCAGTGCACTGCCGTCGATATTCAGCTGCGGCTGGTAATACACCTCCAGCTGCTCCTCCTCCAGTGCGCTGCGCAGCTCGCGCTCCAGCACATAGCGGCGCACCACCTCTTCGGACAGTTTGGATTCGTAGAAGTGGTACTGGTTCTTACCGTTTTCCTTGGCCCGGTACATCGCCATATCCGCGTTGCGGATCAGCTCATCACCATCTTTCGCATCTTCCGGGAAGAGGGCGATACCGATACTGGCACCGATCTCCATGCGGCTGCCAGCAACCGTATCCTGATGCTGCAGGGCATGCAGTACTTTATTGGCGATCTTGGCCAGATGATCCGGGTTATCGACGCCGTTGATCAGCAGGACAAATTCATCACCGCCCATGCGGGCCAGCAGGTCCTCGGTGCGCAGCTGGGATTTCAGGCTTTGCGCCACCGTTTGCAGCAGACGGTCCCCCACATGGTGGCCGAGGCTGTCGTTGACCAGCTTAAAACCGTCCAGATCGATAAACATTAACCCCAGAAGGTTTCCGTTGCGTCTGGCGTGGGCGATCAGCTGCTCCAGGTTCTCCATGAACATGCGACGGTTGGGCAGCCCGGTGAGCGGATCGTGCATCGCCAGATGCTCCACCTGTGCGTGTGCACGTTTCAGGGAGGTGATATCGGACAAGATGCCGATGTAACGGTGCGGATTGCCCTGGGCATCCAGCAAAACGGAGATCGACAACCACTCGGGGTAGAGTTCACCGTTTTTACGCCGGTTCCAGACCTCACCCTGCCAGGCGCCGGTTTCCTGCAGCTGTTGCCACATGCGCTGGTAGAACTCATCGTCGTGACGCCCGGACTTCAGAAGCGCGGGTGTACGCCCCAGGCACTCACGTAAACCAAAACCGGTAATATTGGTAAATGCGGGGTTAACGCTGACGATCTTGCCGCGATCGTCGGTGATCATGATTCCTTCCGACGCTTTTTCAAACACCGCGGTGGCCAGTTGATGATCCAGCATGCGCTGCTCGTTGCCCAACGCACTGCAGAACAGCTCTGCCGCCATCTTCATCAGGTCGAGTTCGATCTCGGACCAGTCGAGTGGTTCGCGGTGGGCAAACGCCAGGAATCCCTTGCAGTGGCTGCCGTGCATCAGCGGCACCAGCAACAGGGCCTGTACCCCCAGGGGCTGCAGCGGCAGCAACTCGATATCCAGTTGCCCTTTGTCCAGATGGAGGATTTCACCGTCACGCAGGGCGGTCAGCCAATGTGAGACCTCATCGTGTATATAGTCGAACGATGTCAGCCCCAGCGTCGCACCGTCCTGAAAGTGCGCACCATTGAACCACTCACCACGCAGCAGGGCGCGGAAGTTCTCGTGTCCATCGTGTTCATGTACAAACAGTGAGGTGTGGCTGATACCGGCGACCTCCCCAAGGGAGGCCAGGACCGGGTCTATAATCTGGCTGAAGTCATCACATGAGAGGCAGTCCGCCGCGATGCCAGCCATGACCGCCAGCATCTCGGAGCGCTCTACTTTTGTTTCCATAATCTCTCTTTTCAGGCTTTTGCCTTGGCCAGCTCTCTTAGACGCAACACCACTTTATGGTTCACACTGCGCTGAGTAAAACTGCCGTCGTCCTTGCGGCTGCCTGCCTTACGTCCCATCAGAATCTCAAGGCATTGATCCACACTTGCGACTGCATGCACATGGAAGAGTCCCTCTTTCACCGCATCTACAACTTCTTGCTTGAGCATTAAATTACGTACATTGGCGCGGGGGATAATCACCCCCTGTTTGCCTGTCAGCCCACGCAGCTGACAGAGCTGGAAAAATCCTTCAATCTTTTCATTTACCCCGCCGATCGCCTGCACTTCACCGTACTGGTTGATCGAACCGGTGATGGCAAACTGTTGATTGATCGGAATATGGGTGAGGGCAGAGATCAGCGTACAGATCTCTGCCAGTGACGCGCTGTCACCATCCACGTATCCGTAGGACTGTTCCAGCGCGATGCTGGCCGACAGCGTCAACGGGAAGTCCGACGCGTACTGGTGGCCCAGATAACCGGACAGGATCAACACCCCTTTAGAGTGGATCGGCTGGCCCAGCGTCACTTCGCGTTCGATATCCACAATGCCGCGGTTGCCCGGATGCACTGTGGCGGTGATTCGTGCCGGGGTACCGAAGGAAACATCGCCCACCTGCAGCACCGTCAGACCATTACATTTACCGATCGCCACACCGCTAGTATCGATCAGTACTGTTTCATTCAGGATACTGTCGCGGATCTTTTCCGACAGACGGGAGGTACGACGCTCTTTGGCATCCAGTGCCATCTGCACGTGTTTGGCGTCGATCTGCTTATCACCCAACTTGGAGCGCTTAAACTCCGCCTCGCAGAGCAGATCCACCAGCTCGCCGATATGCGCCGACAGCAACTCCTGGTCGTCCGCCAGGCGAGAGCTGTGTTCGACCAGACGCGCAACCGCGTTACGGGTCAGCGGCGCCAGGTTTTCTTCTTCCACCAGGGTTTTCATCAGGCGGGCGTAGTGACGGACACTTTGCGCCGAACGGGTGACATCTTCGTCGAAATCAACAACAACACGGAACATCTTCTCGAAATCGTGATCCAGCTCCTGCAGCAGGTAGTAGATCTCGCGGCTACCGATCAGGACCACTTTCACCTTCAGCGGAATCGCCTGCGGGTTCAGGGTGATGGTGCTGATACCGGTCAGTTCGCTGGCCGGGCTTTCGATACGTATCTCGTGGGATTTCAGTGCCCGCTTCAGCGCCGCGTAGACAAACGGCTGCTCCAGCAGTTTTTCCGCTTCCAGAATCAGGTAACCGCCGTTGGCCTGATGCAGGGCGCCGGGACGGATCAGCTGGTAGTTGGTGACCAAAGCTCCCATATCGGAGCTGTATTCCACGCGCCCGAACAGGTTTTCATAAGTCGGGTGAGATTCGTGGACAACCGGACCGCCCTTGGTTTTATTGTTATCCACAAGCAGATTAACGCTGTAGGTTTCCTCCAGATACGCCCGGCGGCTGGAGTCGCTGCGCGGCTCCAGCTTATCGTCACCGACGATCTCGTTGCTGCTTTTTACCAGCGAGGTTTCCAGCTGCTCCAGGTAATCGGAGACTCCGGTGATATTGGTGTATTTCTCTTTCAGCGGCACAAACAGCGGCGCCACCGCCGTGCGGGCGGTATCGCGATCCAGCTGTTTCATCTTGTCGGCCGCTTCCCGGCGCCACTGCGGCAGGCCGGTGAGGCAATCGTTCAGATACTCTTCCAGCTCGGAGATTGCACGGGTAAAGGCATCGCGCACCTCTTCCGGCAGCTGCGAAAATGCCGCTTCATCCATCGCCTGACCGTCGGCCACCGGGGTAAAACCGATGCTGCCGGCGTCGCGGTAGATGGCAATGCTGTGTTCACGGGCGCGTTTATCCACAGTCTCGATCGCCTGATCGTACATGCGGTTAAAACCACGCTCGATGGTCGCTTTCTTGCGTTGATAGGCCGGATTTTCGAAGGCTGCCGGCAGTTCAGACAACACCGCTTCCAGCAGGTTTTTGATGTCGCGCTTAAACTGCTGCGCTTTACCCGCCGGGAACTGCAACGCCAGCGGATGGCGTCGGTCCTTCAGGTTATTGAGGTAGACCCAGTCGTACGGCTTACGCTCCTTCTTGGCCACTACCCGCAGGCTGTCCATGGCGAAGGAGAACCGCCCGGTGTGCGGATTACCCATAACAAAGAGGTTATAGCCGGGTCGATGCATGCCCACCCCGAATTCCAGGGCTTCGATTGCACGCTCCTGACCGAAGAAACCGGTAAAGGGTTCGAGGGTTTCGGTCGTTTTAAAAGGCAGGAGTTCAGGGTCGCAAATGCGGTAGAGAGCTTCAGGGTTCAGCTTAGTATCCGATTCCATGTGATGTCCCCACTGACAGCCAGGCGGACCCGCCGATAAACGGCGGGCGTATAATTAAGTTATACGCTGCAATAGCCCACTACGCAAGCTGGAGGGATACTAAGCCAACCCGTCTTGGTTGCTTAAAAATCAAGCAGTTAGCTGATCTCTCAACTTCTGGATAACCGCCTGAGTTTCAGGACGACAACCACGCCACAAGGTGAAGGATTCCGCTGCCTGTTCCACCAGCATACCCAGTCCATCGATCGACTGAACAGCACCGTGTGCATCTGCCCAGAGACAGAAAGCGGTCGGTTCCGCGCCGTACATCATGTCGTAACACCAGGCGTTCTGTTTAAGCAGATCATCCGGCAGGGGAGGGACTTCACCCTGCAGGCTGGCCGCTGTACCGTTGATCACCAGATCAAACTGCTCGCCTGCCAGTGCATCAAAACCACAACCTTCAACCTCACCCAGATGGGAGACCAGCTGCGCCAGCTCCTCCGCTTTAGAGGCGGTACGGTTGGCGATCACCAGACGGCGTGGTTTCTGCGCCAGCACCGGCTGCAGCACACCACGTACCGCACCGCCCGCACCCAGAATCAGTACATCCTTGTCCTTAATAGCACCGCCATTGTTTTCGACGATGTCGCGCACCATGCCAATACCATCGGTATTGTCGCCACAGAGCTGTCCATCCGCGTTGCGGTAGAGGGTGTTGACCGCACCGGCCAGCTCCGCCCGCTCAGAACGGACCTCGGCCAGTTGCCAGGCTTCCTGCTTAAAAGGAATGGTGATGTTGAGGCCTTTGCCGGTCGCCTGCAGAAAGTTATCCACAGCCGCAGGAAAACCACCTTCCTCCACGGCAATGGCGTCGTAGGTCAGGTCCTGTGTGGTTTGCGCCGCAAACTCAGTGTGAATCTGCGGTGACTTGGAGTGTTTGATCGGGTTGCCGAACACGGCGTAACGGTCGGTCACCTTATACCTCCAGCCAGTTGCGCGGTTTCAGGTAACGTTCGTACAACACCGCTTCCTCGGAACCCGGCTCCGGCTGCCAGTCGTAGGTCCAGCGCACTTCCGGCGGCAGGGACATCAGAATGGATTCTGTACGGCCACCAGACTGCAGACCAAACAGGGTGCCGCGGTCGAAGACCAGGTTGAATTCAACGTAACGGCCACGGCGGTGCAGCTGGAAGTTACGCTGGCGTTCGCCATATTCGGTATCTTTGCGCTTTTCGATGATCGGCACGATCGCCGGTACGTAAGCGTTACCAATCGACTGCATCAGGCCAAAGCTCTTCTCGAAGCCCAGTTCGTTCAGATCGTCGAAGAACAGGCCGCCAATACCACGCGGTTCATCACGGTGTTTCAGGTAGAAGTATTCGTCACACCACTCTTTAAAACGCGGGTAGATCTCTTCACCAAACGGGTCACAGGCGTCTTTTGCTACCTGATGCCAGTGACGGCAGTCTTCGTCGTTACCGTAGTAAGGGGTCAGGTCAAAACCACCACCAAACCACCAAACCGGCTCCTCACCCTCTTTTTCCGCGATAAAGAAACGTACATTCGCGTGAGAGGTCGGGACGTACGGGTTATTCGGGTGAATCACCAGCGATACACCCATCGCCTGGAAACTGCGCCCCGCCAGTTCAGGACGGTGCGCAGTAGCTGAACCCGGCAGCTTGTCACCAAAGACGTGGGAGAAGTTCACACCGCCTTTTTCGATCACCGCGCCGTTGGCGATAACACGGGTACGGCCACCGCCGCCCGCTTCCCGTTCCCATGCATCTTCTTCAAAAGTGGCTGTGCCGTCGGCCGCTGCCAGGGCGTTACAGATGTTGTCCTGCAGTGACAGTAAATACTCCTTCACCGCGCCGATGTCAGGTGCTGACATGGTAAATCCCTCCGGGAATCGGGTTAAAAATCAGGTACGGATCAGCCGATCGCTGATCAGGTCTCGAATCTGGGTTGGTTGTGCCAGGTTGCCCAGTGCACCCGGCACTGTGCCATCAACTTTATTGGCGAAGTAAAGATTCACTCTCAACAGATCCCTTGCAGGCTCTGCACCTGCCGGATTAGCCGATGTGGAAACAATTGGACCGCCAAAACTATCGCATATCGCTTTGACCACGGGGTGAGTGCTCACTCTCACCGCAACTGAGCTGTGTTTCCCCTTAACCCACTCCGGAACCAGGTGGTGTGGATCAGGCAGCAGCCAGGTCACCGGACCGGGCCAGGTCGCCAGCACTTTTTCACGTTCCTGCTCGGATAGCGGATCGATCAGTGGCGCAACTTGCTCTACCGAAGAGGCGATCAGAATCACCCCTTTGTGGCGCGGCCGGCTTTTCAGTTCCAGCAATCGTTCCAGTGCTTCTTCATTAAAGGGATCACAACCCAACCCCCAAACCGCTTCTGTGGGGTAGGCGATCACGCCGCCGCGGCGCATCGCGCGCACAGCCTGATGGACGTGCCACCCGTTTATCGATCTGTTTGTATTCACCGTTCAGCTATTCCTACCGCGCAACATCCTCTAGGTCACCGCGCCTTGTACTTAAATCAGCACCTCCAGACTGCGCGAGTGACATTCGGGAGCGCAACCTCACATCTGCCGTGTTAACCAAGGACAGATGGATAGCAGCTCTACTCAGAATGGCGACAAATGTTTGATGTGTTAGCGGTCCGATTTTACCCGGATGCAAAGAGAGAGGACACTAAACGTTCGACGGCGCGCATGCAAGCCTGCGTTGGTATCAATAAAATAGAGCACGAACGCAGCAAATACCCACCTTTTCTCTGCGCGTTTACCGCTTAAATACGAAAATAGCCTTCACCCGATGTATCGATCAGAGCTTTCAGCTCCAGTCCGATCAGCAGGGCGTTGAGATCGGCCACTGAGATGCCGGTTAGCGCCACCAGCTGGTCCAGCGATGTGGTTTCAAAACCCAGCACGTCCATCACCTGCTGCTCCTGCACGCTTAAGTCAGGTGAAGATGCAGGCACAGATTCAGGCGTATCTGGTTCTGCTAACGTCATATACGCCCCCAGTAATGGCGCCAGTTGCTCGAGGATATGCTCCGCGCTGATCACCAGCTGCGCACCTTCACGGATCAGGTTATGACAGCCCTGACTCAGGGGATTGTTCAGGGCACCGGGCAGGGCGAACACCTCACGTCCCTGTTCCAGCGCTTGTCGGGCCGTAATCAGCGAGCCGCTGCGCGGTGCCGCTTCCACCACCAGGACACCCGCGCTAAGCCCACTGATAATACGGTTGCGACGCGGGAAGTTGTGTCCCAAAGGAGCGGTACCGGGCGGCAGCTCGGAGACCCAGGCACCACCGGTTTCCAGAATTTGCGCCGCCAACACCCGATGGCGGGCAGGGTAGAGCTTATCCGGGCCAGTGCCGAACACCGCAATGGTGGGTTTACCGCAGTTCACCGCCGCCAGATGGGCGGCCCCGTCGATCCCATGCGCCATACCGGAGGTCACGATTAAACCTGCCCGGCTCAAGGCTTCCGCAAACGCAGCCGCGTGGCTGATCCCGGCCCGGCTGGCTTTGCGGCTGCCCACCAGCGCGATCTGGGGCAGGTGCAACGCCTCAACGTTGCCCCGTACGTAAAGCAGGGGTGGTGGATCGGGGATGGTTTTCAGCAGGGCGGGGTAGTGTTCGCTGTCCAGAACTAAGAGGTGATGATCGCTCTTACGACACAACCAGTTCTGCACCAGCTGCTGACGTTGCGCCAGTAAGCCTTGCCCATTGCGGTACTGCTGCAGGGCATGACGGGCTTTCTGATTGAGCCCCAGCCAGTGCCAGTCATCATCGCTGGCTTGGAGAATCCGGGAAGGAAACCAGCCATTTTGCAGCAAACGCTGCAGGGTCGCCGCGCCTACGCCGGGCAGGGCTGAAACCGCGACCCATTCCATCGGATCACACATAACAACATCCTTGTCTATTTGTCGTCAGACGGGCGTATATCCGTTACACCCGTTTACATTTCCTGGGAAACTTAAGGCTCTCTGACTTCGTCCCCAACAGAAACCACGTTGGTACTCTGCATAATAAGTCCGTAAGAAACCTTGGAAAAACTCTTAAAAATCATCAGCACACCGGAACGTTCCGATGGCAATGTAAGGCGCTCCTTGGTGATCGGGTCAACAATCGACTCACCGGCGCGGTGGATGGCAAACACGTGCCCAGGCTCAACTCCTTCACGTTCGCCCCGGTTCAGTGCCACCACGTTAAACTGACCGCCGTCACGTACACCGCCCAGCACCGCCAGGATTTCACCCTCCAGGTCCCTTGGCGATGGCATCGGATAGAAGACCGACTGCACGCGTTTCTGCTCTGCCGGGATGACACGGTCCAACTGACGCAGCTCCATCTCGGATCGGTTCACGTTCATGCTGATCACGTCTTCATTCTTCGCCGCGACAGAGACATCTGCCACCTTCAGCAGCTCATAACCCAAAAACTCATCGGTTTCCGGATCACGATATTCGCCCGCAAGGCGGTACACCCCCTGCCTGCGCAGATCTTCCAGCAGCGTTCCACGGGCATATACCCGGTCACCGGCACCGGCGATGATGCGCTGATCCTTACTGGCCAGAATGTAAGGCGCTTTCTTGAACAGGTCCTCCTTCAGCACGCGGTTATCACGCAGGAAACTCAGGATATCTTTCAACGGAATGGCTGGAATAGCGCGGTCGAGTTTCTGCACACGCGCGTTCGGGGTCAGCTTCTTAATACCCCGGCGTACCTTCAGCTTAGGTTTGCCGTTTTCCCACACCAGATAGATCACGTCGCCCGGGTAGATCAGGTGGGGGTTGGGGATCTGGGTATTCATGTCCCAGACCTCAGGCCAACGCCACGGACTCTCCAGAAAACGTGCCGAGATATCCCACAGGGTGTCACCCTTAACAACCACGTACTCCTGCGGCCGATCGTCCCTAAGCTGCAATACATCTTTGCGGCTGTTGGCTTCTATCGGCGTCACTGCCAACATGCAGACCGCAGCCAGGGCGCAGAGCAATTTTTTCATTTCGAAGTCCTTCGTGATCGTTTGACGGAAACTCGTGCTAAAAACGCTGATCAAAGAATAGTGTCAAACGGCGCAACGGCAATGCATTGAGCGCCTCAATCGGTATAATATGTACCTAATTTAACCTACGGCTAATCATATCAACCGTACCAATCCGAAGAAACGATGGCAAAATTAAACATTTTAGAATTTCCGGATCCGCGTCTGCGCACCGTAGCTGAACCGGTAACCGAGGTGAACGACGAGATCCGTGCGATCATCGACGATATGTTCGAAACCATGTACGACGCACCGGGAATCGGTCTGGCGGCGACACAGGTGAACATCCACCAGCAGATCATCACCATGGATCTGTCCGACGATCAGAGCGAACCGATGGTGCTGATCAATCCGGAATTCGAAGTGCTGGATGATGATCCCCACCGTTACCAGGAAGGTTGTCTCTCCGTACCGGGTTATTACGAAGACGTGATCCGCCCGCAGCATATCCGCGTGAAAGCGCTGGACGCCAACGGCGAACCGCAGGAGTTTGAAGCAAAAGAACTGCTGGCGGTCTGCGTACAACACGAGATCGATCACCTGAACGGTAAGCTGTTCGTGGATTACATCTCTACGCTGAAGCGTAACCGTATCCGCGGCAAGCTGGAGAAAAAACACCGTCAGGAAGCTCAAGCCTGAGCTTAACCATCCGCCATTGCACAACAGGTTTGCCTGACGACGGCTGATTTCAGCACGTCCGAGAGCAAACCTGTTTTGGTTTCAGGAGCCGAATCCATGTCCAACCCGCTTCGTATCGTCTTTGCCGGTACCCCCGATTTTGCCGCATCCAGCCTGCAGGCGCTGCTTGATTCCGAACATGAGGTGATCGCCGCCTACACCCAGCCAGACCGTCCTGCCGGACGTGGCCGCAAGCTGACCCCAAGCCCGGTGAAAAAGCTGGCGCTGGAGCATGAAATTCCGGTTTACCAGCCGCTGAGCCTGAAAGGGGAAACCGAGCAGGCGGAGCTGGCTGCGCTGAACGCTGACATCATGGTGGTTGTAGCCTACGGCCTGCTGCTGCCCAAAGCGGTTCTGGATACACCGCGTCTGGGTTGCATCAACGTGCACGGCAGCCTGTTACCTCGCTGGCGCGGCGCGGCGCCGATCCACCGTGCGGTACTGGCCGGTGATGATACAACCGGTATCACCATCATGCAGATGGACGTAGGCCTGGATACCGGCGATATGCTCTACAAAACCGAGATGCCGATCCACGCCGACGATACCAGTGGTGACCTGCACGACCGCCTGGCGGAGCAGGGCGCCGACGCCCTGATCGCAGCGCTGGCGCTAATCCGAGATGGCAAAGCCGAACCGGAGAAGCAGGACGATAACCTCGCCAACTACGCCCACAAGCTGGAGAAGCAAGAGGGCGAGATCGACTGGTCCCGTCCGGCCACCGAGATCGAACGCCAGGTGCGCGGCCTCTCTCCATGGCCGGTGGCATACTGCACGCTGGATGGTAAAACCATGCGCGTCTGGGGCGCCAAAGCCTCCGACGAAGCCAGCTCCGAAGAAGCCGGCGCGGTGGCTGAGGTGGGTAAGAAAACCCTGCGCATCGCCTGTAGTGAAGGCAGCCTGCTGCTGACCAAGATCCAGCTGCCGGGTGGTAAACCGCTGGATACCGCAGCTGTACTGAACGCCAAGCGCGACCTGTTTCCGGTCGGTAAGGTGCTATGAATATTCGCCAACTGGCCGCTGAAACCCTGGCCCCGCTGCTGCGCCATCAAGGTTCTCTTAACGCGGTGATGCCGCAGGCGCTGGAAAATTGCCCCGAGCGTGACCGCGGCCTGCTGCAACAGCTCTGCTACGGCAGCATGCGCGATTTCCACCGTCTCAACCTGATCGCCAACAAACTGCTGAAACGCCCCTTCAAAGCGCGCGATTTCGATATTCGTGCGCTGGTGTTAGTGGGTATTTACCAACTTCGTAGCCTTCGTGTCCCAGAACATGCCGCGATCAACGAAACCGTTGAAGCGGCGCACAGCCTGAAAAAGGGCTGGGCAGCCAAACTAATCAACGGCGTATTGCGCAGCTACCAGCGCGACGCTGAGCAGCTGGAAACGCTGATCGCCGAGACTCCGGTGGGCGAACATAACCATCCTGACTGGTTCCTCAGCAAGGTACAGAACAACTGGCCTGAGCACTGGCAACAGATCGTCGCTGGCAATAACGACGAAAATGCACCGCTGACCCTGCGCGTGAATACGCAGAAGATCAGCCGCGACGAGTACCTCAAACAGCTGGCTCAGGAAGGATTTGGCGCCCAAGCAACGCCGTTCAGCCCACACGGTGTGCAACTCGACACGCCGGAAGACGTTATCTGCCTGCCCGGTTACGCCGAGGGCTGGTTCAGCGTGCAGGATGAAGCGGCGCAACTGTCTGGTGTTCTGCTCGACCTGCAGCCGGGCCAGCGCGTGCTTGATGCCTGCGCTGCGCCGGGTGGCAAACTCTGCCATATCCTCGAACAACAGCCGGACCTTGCCTCTGTGGAAGCGGTGGAGCTGGAGGAGCGGCGTGCAGGGCGCATTCACGAGAACCTGCAGCGCTTAGGGTTGGAAGCGACCCTGCACATTGGCGATGCCAGCGCCACAGACTGGTGGAACGGTGAGGCCTACGACCGCATTCTGGTCGACGCGCCCTGTTCCGCCACCGGTGTTATTCGCCGCAACCCGGATATAAAATACCTGCGCAAAGGTGAGGACATTCAGGCGATGTCCGACATCCAGCTGAAGATCCTCAGCAACCTCTGGGGTATGCTGAAACCCGGTGGCAAGTTGCTGTACGCCACCTGCTCCATCTTCCCGCAGGAAAACGAACGCCTGATCAAACGGTTTATCAGCCAGCAGAGTGACGCAGAACACCTGCCTCTGAGCGGCGATTGGGGTGTAGAACGTCCCTTCGGACGTCAACTGTTCCCCACCCGCAGCAGCCATGACGGGTTCTACTACGCTCTATTAAGTAAGGTAGCGGTAGGTTAAGTACAGATCATGAAGATCATTATTCTCGGCGCAGGCCAGGTAGGTGGCACACTGGCGGAAAACCTCGCCAGCGAAGCCAACGACATCACCGTGGTCGACACGGACACAGCACGCCTCAGGGAGCTGCAGGACCGCCTCGATATCCGAACCGTAGAGGGCAAGGCCTCCTACCCGACAGTTCTGGATCAGTCCGGCGCACAGGACGCCGACATGCTGATCGCGGTCACCAACTCCGACGAAGTGAATATGGTCGCCTGTCAGATCAGCCAGACCCTGTTCAACACCCCCACCAAGATTGCCCGCGTCCGCGAACACGACTACCTGAAGAAAGATCACTGGATCTTCGGCGAAAAAGCGCTGCCGGTAGACGTACTGATCAGCCCGGAGCAGCTGGTTACCCGCCATATCAAACGCCTGATCCAGCACCCGGGTGCCCTGCAGGTACTCGACTTTGCCGACGGAAAAGCGCAGTTGGTGGCGGTTAAAGCCTACTACGGCGGGCCACTGGTGGGCCGCGAGATCTCCTTCCTGCGTGCGCATATGCCTGCGGTAGATACCCGCGTAGCGGCGATCTTCCGCCGCGGCAGCCCGATCATCCCGAAAGGGGATACGGTGATCGAAGCGGATGATGAGGTGTTCTTCATCGCCGCGAAACGCGATATCCGCGCCGTAATGAGCGAGCTGCGCCGCCTCGACCGCCCGTATAAACGCATCATGATCGCCGGTGGCGGTAACATCGGTGCGCGTCTGGCAGAAACCATCGAGGACAGCTTCCAGGTCAAGATCATCGAGCGCAGCATGCAGCGCTGTAACCACCTGGCGCGCAACCTCAACAACACCATCGTGCTGCAGGGCAGCGCCTCCGACCGCGACCTGCTGCTGGAGGAGAACATCGAGGACACCGACGTGTTCTGCGCCCTGACTAACGACGACGAAGCCAACATCATGGCGTCGATGCTGGCGAAACGCCTTGGCGCGCGCACGGTGATGACGCTGATTAACAACCCGGCCTACGTCGATCTGGTACAGGGTGGGGCGATCGATATCGCAATCTCGCCACAGCAGACCACCATCGGTGCGCTGCTGACCCACGTGCGTCGCGGTGACGTGGCCGCGGTACACAGCCTGCGCCGTGGCGCGGCGGAAGCACTGGAAGCGGTGGCCCACGGCGATAAACGCTCCTCCAAGGTGGTGGGCCGTACTATCGAAGAGATCGACCTGCCACCGGGTACCACCATCGGTGCCATCGTACGTGACGACGAGGTACTGATCGCCCACGACGATGTGATGGTGGAAAACGGCGACCACGTAATTCTGTTCCTGGTAGACAAGAAACGCATCAGCGAAGTGGAGCGTCTCTTCCAGGTTGGCTTGGCCTTCTTCTGAGCGGGAACTTCAGATGCATTACAAGGTGATCCTCCGCATTTTGGGCATCCTGCTGATGATCTTCAGCATCACCATGCTGCCGCCCATGCTTGTCTCCCATATTTACGAAGACGGCACCATGACCGCCTTCCTCGCCGGTTTCGCCATCACCCTGGTGACCGGCTTCCTGCTCTGGATCCCGGTCTACCGGGTGCGCCAGGACCTGCGCATCCGTGACGGCTTCCTGGTCACGGTGCTGTTCTGGACGGTACTGGGGTTGTTCGGGGCCTTGCCGCTGATGCTGGCGGACAACCCGCACCTGACCTTCGTGGATGCGCTGTTTGAGTCCCTCTCCGGCCTGACCACCACCGGGGCGACGGTAATCACCGGCATCGACAACCTGCCCGAATCGATCCTCTGGTACCGTCAGCAGCTGCAGTGGCTGGGCGGTATGGGGATCATCGTACTGGCCGTGGCGATCCTGCCGATGCTCGGCATCGGTGGTATGCAGCTCTACCGGGCGGAAACGCCGGGACCGGTCAAGGACTCCAAGCTGACACCGCGTATCACCGAAACCGCAAAAGCGCTCTGGTATATCTACCTCTCGCTCACCGTGGCCTGCGCACTGGGTTACTGGGCGGCGGGCATGACCCTGTTTGACGCCATTGGTCACAGTTTCTCCACCGTGGCGATCGGCGGTTTCTCCACCCACGACGCCAGTATGGGCTACTTCAACTCCCCGCTGATCGAAGGGATCTGCATCTTCTTTATGGTGATCTCCGGCATTAACTTCAGCCTGCACTTTTTCGCCTGGAAACACCGCAGCCTGAAGCACTATCTGTTTGACCCGGAGTTCCGCTTCTACCTGTCGATTCTGGCGGCGATCATCGTGCTCTCCTTTGTCGCGCTGTCGGTGACCCAGACCTACGAGCCGGGTGATTCCCTGCGTAAGTCCGCTTTTATGGTGGTCTCCATCGCCACCACCACCGGTTTTGCCACCGCCGATTTCGCCCATTGGCCCACCATGCTGCCGTTCCTGCTGTTTGTGGCGGCCTTTGCCGGGGGCTGCGCAGGCTCCACAGGCGGCGGTATGAAGGTGATTCGTATTCTGCTGATCCTGAAGCAGGGTTACCGCGAAATTCAGCGTCTGGTGCATCCTAACGCCGTTATCCCGGTAAAGCTGGGTAATACGCCGATCTCCGACCGCGTACTGGAAGCAGTCTGGGGATTCTTCTCGGTCTACCTGATCGTGTTTGTGATCATGCTGATCACGCTGCTGGGTACCGGCCTGGATCAGGTCACCGCCTGGTCTGCGGTGGGCGCGACCCTCAACAACCTGGGCCCGGGTCTGGGTGACGTATCCGCGCACTACGGCGACATCAACGACACCGCCAAGTGGGTGCTCTGCTTTGCCATGTTGCTGGGGCGTCTTGAGGTATTCACCCTGCTGGTCCTCTTTACACCGATCTTCTGGCGTCGCTAAAGCGCCATTCCGGCGGCCGCCAACAGTTCTCATACCTTGGTCCGGTGCACTATTGACTGCACCGGACAAACTGCCATCCTTGTGCCCAGATTTCACCCGCCCGGTCAGACGTTGTTTTGGCGGGGCGGGGCATCGTATTCCAGGTTGTGCTCCGGTGACCCTGCTCGCATGAGCTGCGCGCACCGGACGCAGCCATCTGCTTTCAGGAGACAAACCATGCGTTACACCCTTTACCTGTCCGGTGAGATCCATACCGACTGGCGCGACCAGATCAAACGTGCCGTCATGGCCAACGGCCTGCCGATCGAGATCCTGACGCCAAATACCGACCACGACTCCAGCGACAACTGCGGTGACGTCCTGCTGGGCGCGGAGGAGAGCAACTTCTGGAAGGACCACAAGGCCGCCAAGATCAACACCATGCGCCATATGACCGCGATCAAACGCGCCGATATCGTGGTGGTTCGTTTCGGTGAGAAATACCGTCAGTGGAACGCTGCATTCGATGCAGGTATTGCCATTGCGCTGGGTAAATCCCTGATCGTGGAACACGCGCCTGAACTGACTCACCCGCTTAAAGAGATCGACGCGGCGGCGCATGCGGTGGCTGAGAACACCGATCAGGTGATCGAAACCCTGAAATACCTCTGCCTGGATTACTGATCCGGTCACAACACCGGTGAGTCATCCAGACTCGCCGGTTTTTCGCCCTTCTTTTTGCATTTCCCCCGCAATACACGGCTCTGTATGCGCAAGTTTATTGAGCATTGGTTCGAAAATTCGTGCAAAATTCGATCAATAGCAACACACTGTTGCGATTCTCTTCCTTGTTCCTAAACCCCAAATCACGCTATTTTTGACGTAGCGTCATTTATAACGCATCTCCGGAGTTCGATGAGTCCAAGAATTATTGACGATGCCACCCGTGAAGCCCGCGAAACCGAGCTTCTACAAACGGCATTAAGCGTAATCGCGAAAGAGGGTGTATCAGGCCTGACCATCGACAAGGTGGTGGCCCTGGTGCCGTACAGTAAGGGCACCGTGTACAACCACTTCAGCTGTAAGGAAGACCTGCTCACCGCCTTGTGCAACAACCATGTGCGGCAGCTGGCTGAACTGTTCCACCGCGCGGCACGCTTTGACGGCAACAGCCGCGAACAGATGCTGGCGATCGGTTTCTCCTACATGCTGCACTCCCAGCTGAACCCAACGGAGTTCATGCTGGTGATCTCGGCGAAGACACCGTCGGTGCGCGAGAAATCGACACAGAAACGACAGGAGGAACACCTGGCGCTGGAGCATGACCTGCTGGGGTGTATCCTGCAGATCATCAACAACGGCCTCTCCTCCGGTGAACTGGAGCTGGCACCACACCTGACCCCGGCGCAGGTAGCGTTTTCGCTCTGGGCGATGAGCTTTGGCACCATCGCGCTATTGCATGAATCACTGGATCGCTGCAGCGTCCGTACAGAGATGGAGCTGGAACGCGAGATGCTGAACCACAGCAACATCGCCCTGGACGGGCTTGGCTGGCGTCCGTTCACCGGCGAACACGACAGCAGCGAGACGATCCAGCGTCTGAAAGAGGGCATCTTCGCGGCGGAGATGGCCGAACTGAATTCACGCCTCAGCCTGACTGACTGAGGCACCAAAAACGGTGGTAACGCCGTTTTTTTACGAAGGTTTAATGACGCTTCGTCACCTTAACCTTACTTACGTTAGGGTCACGAAGCGTATTGCGTAAATAAGAGCCGCCATCAGAGCAACCCAACAACCTTGAAGGAACAGGGAAACCTGGAGCTGGAACAATGAGAGATAGACTCTTCCGCTTTGTCTTAAACCACCCCGTATGGGTCATATTGCTATCCATCGTCTTTGTACTTGGTTCCGCCTACGGCGCCAAGAACCTCGTCTTCAAAAGCGATTACCGCGTGTTTTTCAGTGAAGAGAACCCGCAGCTGACCGCGTTTGAGTCGATGCAGAGGATCTACAGCAAGAGTGATAACGTCTCCTTTATCATCACGCCGGAAGAGGGCACGGTGTTCACACCGGCCAACCTTGCGGCCGTACAGGAGCTGACCACCGAAGCCTGGCAGATTCCTTACTCCACCCGGGTCGATTCGATCACCAACTTCCAGCACACCTGGTCGGAAGAGGACGACATGATCGTCGAAGACCTGGTGCTTGATCCAACCACACTCACCGAAGCCGATATGCCACGCATCCAGGCGATTGCGGTGGCGGAGCCGATGCTGCTCAACAAGCTGGTATCACCCAATGGCCATGTCACCGTGGTCAACGTCACTGTGCAACTGCCGGGTAAAAATCCGGTGGTCGAAGTGCCCGAGGTGGTGACCAAGGTGCGCGATATGAAAGCGCAGTTCCTGGAGCAGCACCCGAACATGCAGGTCCACCTCTCCGGCATGGTGATGATGAACAACAGCTTCGCCGAGTCCTCACTCACCGATAACGCGACCCTGGTACCGTTAATGTTCCTGGTGGTGATCATCGGCATGATCTTCCTGCTGAAAACCTTCAGCGGTACTTTCGCCACCGTCGTTATCATCCTGTTCTCGATTCTCACCACCATGGGATTGGCGGGCTGGACCGGTTTCTTCCTCACCGGGCCTTCGTCAACCACACCGATCATGGTGCTGACACTGGCGGTGGCCGACTGTATCCATATCCTCACCACCATGTTTTATGAGATGCGCCACGGCGTGGAGAAACGCAAAGCGATCCACGACAGCCTGCGTATCAACTTCCAGCCCATCTTCCTCACCAGTCTGACCACGGCGATCGGTTTCCTCAGTCTAAACTTCTCCGATTCTCCGCCGTTCCGCGATCTGGGCAATATGGTGGCCACCGGTGTGATGCTGGCGTTTATCTTCTCCGTGACCGTGTTCCCGGCGATGCTGCGACTGCTGCCGATGAAAGTGGAGCAGGTGAGCGACGAAGAGAGCAACGACCTGATGAACCGTCTGGCCACCTTTGTCATCGCCAAACGCAAAATGTTGCTGCCCGGCATGGCGGCGGTAATGACCGGTCTGATTCTGTTTATGCCGCAGAACGAACTGAACGACGACTTCGTCAAATACTTCGACGAAACCGTCCCGTTCCGCCAGGCGACCGACTACATGCAGGACAACCTCTCCGGCATGACCACCATGGAGATCGCAGTGAAAAGCGGGGAGGCGAGCGGCATCAACCAGCCAGAGTTCCTGCACGTGGTGGGCAACCTGACCGACTGGCTGCGCGCGCAACCGGAGACGGACCACGTCAACAGCATCACCGACACCATCAAACGCCTGAACAAGAACATGCACAGCGACGATCCGAGCTACTACAAGCTGCCGGATGAGCGTGAGCTTTCTGCGCAATACCTGTTGCTGTACGAGATGTCTTTGCCGTACGGACTGGATCTGAACAACCAGCTGAACGTGGACAAATCCTCCACCCGCGTGATCGCCACCTTCAAAAACATGACCAGCACCGAGCAGATCGCGCTGGAGGCCAAACTCAAAGATTGGTTTGCGCAGAACGCATCGCAGTTCGATGTCGATATCGCCAGCACCAGCCTGATGTTTGCCCATATCGGTCAGCGCAATATCACCAGCATGCTGCTGGGTGTGTCGATCGCACTGGTACTGATCTCCGTGGTACTGGGTATCGCATTGCGCTCCGTACGTTACGGCCTGATCAGTCTGATCCCCAACCTGGCACCCGCAGCGATGGGTTTCGGCCTTTGGTTCCTGATCGACGGGCAAGTGGGTCTGGCGCTCTCTGTGGTGGCCGGTATGACCCTGGGGATCGTGGTGGACGATACCGTGCACTTCCTCAGCAAATACCTGCACGCGCGTCGTGAGCGCGGCAAAAACAGCCAGCAGGCAGTACGTTACGCCTTCGGCAGTGTCGGCCGCGCACTCTGGATCACCACCATCGTGCTGGTGGCCGGATTTATGGTCCTCGCGCAATCCAGCTTCAAGATCAACGCCGATATGGGCCTGCTCACCGCGATCACCATCGTCATCGCCCTGATCGTCGATTTCCTGTTCCTGCCTGCGCTGTTGATGAAACTGGACAACGGCGACCAGTATGAGGCGCAGGGTCAAACACCTGCAACCAACGAAAAGAATGCTATTGAAGGAGACTCCGATGAACCTGTTAACCAACCCGCTTAATACGTTTCTGATCACCGCGCTGGTTGCTGTTCCGTTTACGGCTCAGGCCGAGACGGCCGAAGAGAAGGGCATGGCGATCTCCGTTGAATCCAAGCAGCGCGACCTCGGCTGGCAGGATATGCAGGCGCAGATGAACATGGTGTTGCGCAACAAGCAGGGTCAGGAGAGCGTACGTGAGATCCGCATGAAGTCTCTTGAGATCGAAGACGACGGCGACAAGAGTTTGTCCGTCTTTGATAAACCCCGTGACGTGAAAGGCACCGCCTTTCTCAGTTTTTCCCACCCGGTCGGTGCAGACGATCAGTGGCTCTACCTGCCTGCGCTCAAGCGGGTAAAACGTATCGCCTCGCGTAACAAGTCCGGCCCGTTCATGGGTTCGGAGTTCGCCTACGAAGATCTGTCCTCCTTTGAGGTGGAGAAGTACACCTATAAATACCTACGCGATGAAGCCTGTGACGGCGGCACCTGTTTCGTGGTGGAGCAGTATCCGGTTGATAAAAACTCCGGTTACACCCGCCGTGTGGTTTGGGTAGACCAGAGCGAATACCGCGTCTGGAAGATCGACTTTTTCGACCGCAAAAACTCGCCCCTGAAAACCCTGACCTACCATGACTATCAGGAATATCTGGGCAAGCACTGGCGTCCGGATCTGATGAAGATGGTGAACCACCAGACCGGCAAGAGCACCGACCTGAGCTGGAACAGCTACCAGTTTAAGACCGGCCTTTCCGACAAAGACTTCAACAAGAACTCACTGAAACGGGCACGCTAAACCATGCGTACACAGAAAGCCTTGTTACAGACCGGACTCGCCACCGCGCTCCTTGCTGCGCTACCGGCGAGTGCCGAAACCTACTTTGAGGTGTCGGGTAAGGTGGCGGGAGAGCTGCGTGCTTTTACCGAGGATGCGCAGTTCGCCGGTCAGAATCAGGACACCAACCTGTCCTTTCTCGTGGAACCGGAGTTCTTCTGGGAGTGGAATGACGGCGATGACAGCCTGACCTTTACCCCTTATCTGCGCGTTGACGAGAACGATCCTGAGCGCACCCACGGCGACATTCGTGAACTGAGCTGGCTGCACGTGGGTGAGGATTGGGAGCTGCGCGCGGGCATCCGCAAAGTGTTCTGGGGCGTGACCGAGTTCCAGCATCTGGTCGATGTGATCAACCAGACTGATGCGGTGGATGATTTCGACGGCGAGGACAAACTCGGCCAGCCGATGATCAACCTCTCTCTGGTGCGCGATTGGGGTATCGTCGACCTTTTCGTGTTGCCGGGTTTTCGTGAGCGCACCTTCCCGGGTCGGGAAGGGCGCCTGCGTGGCGGAGTGGTCGTGAATACCGACGCGGCCGAATACGAGTCCGGTGACGAGGAGAAACATATCGACACCGCCATCCGCTGGAGTCACACGCTGGGCGATTTTGATATCGGCGCCTACTGGTTCCACGGCACCAACCGCGATCCGGAACTGGTCGTGCGTAATCAGGGTGGTCAGACCGTTTTGGTACCCCGTTACGTGCAGATGGATCAGATCGGTTTTGATCTGCAGGCCACACTCGACAGTTGGTTGTGGAAGGTCGAAACCCTCTGGCGCGATACCACCAAAGAGGATTACTTCGCGGCCCAAGCCGGGTTCGAGTATACCTTCTACGGCATCCGTGAAAGCAGTGCCGACCTCGGCGTGTTACTGGAATACGGCTGGGATGAAAGGGGAGAGGATGCCACCTCCAACGTGCAGAATGATCTGTTCTTCGGTGGCCGTATCACCCTCAACGATGAAGCCAGTACCGAACTGCTGGCGGGCATGAGTCACGATCTGGACTACGACAGCCTGAGTGTCGTGGTGGAAGCCAGCCGTCGTTTCGGCGATAACTGGAAGGCGAGCCTGGACGGTCGTTTCTTCAGCGCGGACGACAATCGTGATCTGGCCAGCGCCTTTGATCGCGATGACCACCTTCAGCTCAGCATTGAACGCTACTTCTAAACTCCACGTGGTACTGAATCCACTCCGGATTCAGTACCACACTCTTCAATGTTTCACGTGAAACATTCGCGCACTACTCAACCGGTGTAACACCTACCTCCAGGATAGGCCGGTTACTTTTCCCTCATCCGCATCAAAGATTTCCTATCGGCAAATAAGCTACTGTCAGTCTTGACAACCCCTTGGGAATACACCCCGTGCCTGCAAATTGGTGTATAATTCCCGCCTTATTTTCGGGCCAAATTTATATGTAATGGTGAATTACGTGACTGACCAGGTTACCCCAGACGTAAGTACATTTCAGGGTTTGATTCTCGCCCTGCAAGAATATTGGGCAGAACACGGCTGTGTAATCGTTCAGCCGCTGGATATGGAAGTCGGCGCAGGTACCTTCCACCCTGCAACTTTCCTGCGTGCAATCGGACCAGAAAGCTGGAACTCAGCTTACGTCCAGCCAAGCCGCCGTCCAACCGACGGCCGTTACGGTGAAAACCCAAACCGCCTGCAACACTACTATCAGTTCCAGGTGGTACTGAAACCGTCTCCGGACAACATTCAGGAGCTCTACCTGGGCTCTCTGCAGCGCATGGGTATCGACCTGGGCGTACACGATGTTCGCTTCGTAGAGGACAACTGGGAATCCCCAACACTGGGTGCCTGGGGTCTGGGATGGGAAGTATGGCTGAACGGCATGGAAGTAACTCAGTTTACTTACTTCCAGCAAGCCGGTGGTCTTGAGTGCTACCCAGTCACCGGTGAGATCACCTACGGTCTGGAACGTATCGCGATGTACCTGCAGAGCGTAGACAGCGTGTATGACCTTGTATGGACCAAGAACCCGGATGGTTCCGTTGTAACCTACGGCGACGTGTTCCACCAGAACGAAGTAGAGCAGTCCACCTACAACTTTGAACACGCTGACGTACCTATGCTGTTCAAGAACTTCGATCACTACGAAGCAGAATGTCAGAAGCTGCTCGATCTGGAGACGCCGCTGCCACTGCCTGCATACGAGCAGGTACTGAAAGCGTCCCACACCTTTAACCTGCTGGATGCACGTCACGCAATCTCTGTGACCGAACGCCAGCGTTACATCCTGCGTGTCCGTACACTGGCCCGTAACGTTGCACACGCCTATTTCGATGCCCGTAAAGCCCTCGGCTTCCCGCTTGCTCCAGAAGCACTACGTCAGGAAGTACTGGCCGCCAGCGAGGAGAAAAAGTAATGGCTACACAAGATTTCCTGTTTGAACTGGGTACCGAAGAGCTACCACCGAAGGCGCTGAAAACTCTCTCTGCTGCTCTGGAAGCGGAAGCACTGGCGGGTATCAAAGAGCTGCTGGGTAAAGACGCTGCTGCGCTGCTGGCTGACGCCAAGGTAACCAGCTACGCTGCACCACGCCGCCTGGCACTGCTGATCGAGAACCTGGTCAGCGAAGTTCCAGCGAGCGAAAACCTGGTACAAGGTCCTCCTGCCCGTATCGCCTACGACGCTGACGGCAACCCAACCAAAGCACTGGAGGGTTTTGCCCGTAAGTGCGGTGCTGAAGTTGCAGACCTGGAAGAGGTCAACGGCAAGCTGTCTTACCGCCAGTCCGTCGCGGCGAAACCACTGCGCGATGCGCTACCAGGTGTGATGCAGAACGCGCTGAACAAACTACCAATTCCTAAGCGCATGCGCTGGGGTGCATCCCGCGTTGAGTTCGTACGTCCGGTTCACTGGCTGGTGATGCTGTTCGGTGACGAAGTGATCGACTGCGAAATTCTGGGTGTGAAATCCGGTCGCAAAACCCGCGGTCACCGCTTCCACTACAACCACGAGATCGAGCTGATGGCTGCCAGCGAATACGCTGACAAGCTGAAAGAGACCGGTAAAGTGGTTGCCGATTTTGCTGCACGTCGCGAAGACATCCGCACGCAGGTTGTTGCAGAAGGGGAGAAGCTGGGTGGTGTAGCACAGATCGATGATGACCTGCTGGATGAAGTTACCGCACTGAACGAATGGCCGGTTGCTTTGACCGGTCGCTTCGAGGAACGCTTCCTGGACGTGCCTGCACAGGCACTGATCTCCTCCATGAAGGAGCACCAGAAGTACTTCCACCACGAAGACAAAGACGGCAACCTGATGCCGAACTTCACCACCATCTCCAACATCGTTTCCAAAGACCCTCAGCAGGTGATCGAAGGTAACGAGAAGGTGATCCGTCCACGCCTGGCAGACGCAGCGTTCTTCTTTGAAACTGATAAGAAGAAGACCCTGGAGTCCCGTGTTGAGTCGCTGAAAACCATCGTCTTCCAGAAAGACCTGGGCACTCTGCATGACAAAGCTGAGCGTATCGCGACCCTGGCACAACGTGTTGCCGCAGATCTCGGTAACAGCACCGAGCAGGCCGCGCGCGCTGCGATGCTGGCGAAAACCGACCTGATGACCGACATGGTCTATGAGTTCACCGATCTGCAGGGCCTGATGGGTTACCACTACGCACTGCATGACGGCGAAGATCAGGACGTTGCGCTGGCGATGAACGAGCAGTACATGCCACGTTTTGCCGGTGACGAACTGCCAGAAACCGGCGCGGGTATCGCCATCGCAATCGCTGACCGTCTGGATACCCTGACCGGTCTGTTCGGCATCAACCAGCCGCCAACCGGCTCCAAAGACCCGTTCGCACTGCGCCGTGCTGCACTGGGCGTGCTGCGCATCATCGTTGAGCGCAACCTGGATCTGGACCTGCGTGAGCTGATCAGCGTCGCTGCTGACAGCCACAAAGACCTGCCAGCGCGCGACGGACTGGAAGACAAAGTACTGGACTTCATGCTGGACCGTTTCCGCGCATGGTACGAAGACGAAGGCATCTCTGCCGACGTGTTCCTGTCCGTACTGGCGGTGCGTCCAACCAAACCACTGGATTTCGACACCCGTGTTAAAGCGGTGAGCCACTTCCGTACACTGGCGGAAGCTGAAGCGCTGGCGGCAGCAAACAAGCGTGTATCCAACATCCTGAACAAGCAGGGTGGTGCGGTATCTGGTGCTGTCGACGACAGCCTGCTGCAGGATGACGCGGAGAAAGTTCTGGCTACCGAGCTGGCCGTGCTGTCCGAGCGTATCCAGCCGTTGTTCGAAACGGGTGACTACCAGGCTGCACTTGAAGTGCTCGCGGGTCTGCGCGGCAGCGTCGACAAATTCTTCGATGACGTCATGGTGATGGTGGACGATGAAGCGGTCCGCAATAACCGCCTGGTGCTGCTGAGCAACCTGCGCAACCTGTTCCTGGGTGTGGCAGATATCTCGGTCCTGAGCTGATACACAAGCACTCGCGACATTAAAAAGCCGGGCTATTTTTCCCGGCTTTTTTGTGCCTGTAGGCTGACGTTCGCGCAGGAATGTTTCACGTGAAACATTCGACCTCAAATGGTTATATCAGCCTGAGCGCATAACGAAGCGAAGAGGGCTCCTTATTACTGCTGAATATCGTCCCGTCCCTTTATCGCCATCATGGTTGCAGACATCGTAGCAATCAGCACTTCGCGGCTGCCCTGTAACGCGTACGCCTGAGCCTCAACAAAGCACAAGGTCCTGCCCGGTTTACGCACCTCAGCGCGGAAGAGGAACTTTTCACCTTTCGCTGGCGCAAACAGACTGGTTTTAAACTCCACGGTCAGAATGGCATCATCCGCTTCCATCAGCGAAAACGCCGCGTAACCAGCCGCGTTGTCCAACCCGGTCGCGACGATGCCACCGTGCAGGAAGCCGTGCTGCTGGGTGTAATCCGGATCGTAATCCATGGCAAGCTCGATCCGGCCAGGCTCGAGGTGAGCCACGGTCATTCCCAGTGTTTCAGTGATTGGTTGACGAGCGAAACTGCTCATAACTTTTTGCGCGTAATCAGCACAGCGCGGCTCAAAACAGCCCATAGATAACTCCTGGATGTTGGACGGTTACAGAGATGGCAAGCGTCAGTAGATCGCTAACCCAAACCGTACAACCCCACCTTGTGACTGGTCTTGAAAAAAACGGACATCGCCCCGACCACTCCAGCGCTGTCGGAACCGACCGGGCGATACACCCGCTCGCCGAACGAAGTCACGGGTAAGGTGGGCCTGGTCCGAATAGGCGTGGCTGCTCGCCAGATCCACCAGGGTAGCGTCGGCATCGACGACTCGGGGAACCAGCTTCTGAAAGCGGAACAGGGAACTGAGCGCCTTAGGTGACATACCAAACTCCCGTACTGAATGCCGTCTTCGGGTGCGGGAGGAGCTGGATGCTGAGGGGCTAGCACTGCGGCTAGGGAGCGCAGGTAGCTCCCGACAGGTCCGCGAGAGCAGTTGCTGCAAAACCTCCTGCAGGTGTTCGATGGAGGGTTTGGTTTGCAGCGCGTTGAGCAGCTGAGTGGTCACTTCAGATCTGAACTGAGGGTTTAAAGCGAGCTGCTCAAGATAGCGACTGTGCCAATGGCTACAGAACCTGATACCAAATGCCCAACCATGTAATGCACGTTTCTGCGTGCGAGCATCTTTCTGAGCGGCGACAAAACGTATGAAGGGCGCATGCCCATCAGGGATGACAAACAACAGAGAGGAGTAAGGAGACGCAAACAGATGCTGTCCTGGGCCTGTGATCAGCCCAGCGTCGCGCAATACAAACATGCTATCCGCGATTCCACCTTGGGATTCTCCGGGCGTAAACTCGACATAGAAACTACGACAACCAACTAACTTGTCCATTCCGTACCCCGTGAGATGTAGCGCTAGGCATCAAACAAGCTGCCCGCCTTGCTTCACCTTAGCTAGATCCCGCAGCTTAATGTACGGACTTAGCATAAATCGCACGCAATAAAAAAGCAGCCCAAAGGCTGCTTTTTACATACGACGCTGGATCAGCAGGACAGATCAGACATCCAGGTTTGCCACGCTCAACGCGTTGGATTCGATGAAGTTACGACGCGGCTCAACCTCGTCACCCATCAGGGTGGTGAAGAGCTGGTCTGCAGCGATCGCATCATCAACGGTAACCTGCAGCATACGACGGGCATCCGGATCCATGGTGGTCTCCCAAAGCTGTTCCGGGTTCATCTCACCCAGTCCCTTATAGCGCTGGATCGAGTGACCGCGGCGGGAGAGGTCCAGCAGCCAGTTAAGGCCGTCTTCGAAATCCATCAGCTCCTTCACGCGTTCGCCACGTTTGAGGTAGGCACCCGGCTCGATCAGCGAGGACAGGGTGGCACCCATTTCAGTGACTTTCCGGTATTCGCGCGACTGGAAGAAATCACCCCCGAACAGGTAATCGTGATCAACGCCGTGCTGAGTCACAACCACCTTAGGCACGAAGCGGCTGTGCTCTTTATCCTCAGCAACAGAACAACGGTACTGAATTGCGTTGTCGCTTAGCTCAGCCAACTGATCGTCAAGCTGATCACACCACTCCGCAACCGCGGCCTGATCGGTCAGCTGGTCAGCCTGAAGCGATGGCAGCGACAGCATGGACTTAAGCGCAGTCTGCGGATAGAGGCGAGATAAGCGGTTAAAGGTGCGCATGATCGCACGGTAGTCCTGTACCACGGTCTCCAGCTGAGAACCGCTGATTCCAGGCGCCTCAGCATTGACGTGCAGTGTGGTGCCATCCAGTGCGCCCTGCAGCAGGTAGTTATCCAGCGCTTCGTCGTCCTTCAGGTACTGCTCCTGCTTACCTTTCTTAATCTTGTACAGTGGCGGCTGAGCGATGTACACGTAACCGCGCTCGATCAGCTCCGGCATCTGGCGGAAGAAGAAAGTCAGCAGCAGGGTACGGATGTGAGAACCGTCGACGTCCGCATCGGTCATGATGATGATGCTGTGGTAACGCAACTTATCCGGATTGTACTCCTCACGTCCAATACCGCAGCCCAGCGCGGTGATCAGCGTGCCCACCTCAGCAGAGGTCAGCATCTTATCAAAGCGGGCTTTCTCAACGTTCAGGATCTTACCCTTAAGCGGCAGAATCGCCTGGGTCTTACGCGCACGGCCCTGTTTGGCAGAACCACCCGCAGAGTCACCCTCCACCAGGTAGAGTTCGGAAAGCGCCGGGTCTTTCTCCTGGCAGTCTGCCAGCTTACCCGGCAAACCTGCGATATCCAGCGCACCTTTACGGCGGGTCATCTCGCGGGCTTTACGTGCGGCTTCACGGGCACGCGCAGCATCAATCATCTTGGACACAACGGACTTGGCATCTTGAGGGTTCTCCTGCAGGAACTCAGCCAGCTTCTCACCCATGATCTGCTCAACCGCTGTTTTCACCTCGGAGGAAACAAGCTTGTCTTTGGTCTGGGAGGAGAACTTAGGATCCGGCACTTTCACCGAGATAATGGAAGTCAGACCTTCACGGCTGTCATCACCGGTGGTGCTGATCTTGCCGCCTTTATTCAGGCCTTCGTTCTCGATGTAGTTGTTCAGGCAGCGGGTCAGGGCAGTACGGAAACCGGAGAGGTGGGTACCACCGTCGCGCTGCGGAATGTTGTTGGTAAAGGTGTGGATACTTTCCTGGAAGCTGTCGTTCCACTGCATTGCCACCTCAACGCCGACGCCGTTTTCGTGCATCGCAGTGAAGTGGAACATCTGGTTCACGGTTGTCTTGTTGCTGTTAAGGAACTCAACAAACGCCGCCAGACCACCTTCGTATTCGTAGATATCTTCACGACCACTGCGCTCATCCTTCAATACGATGCGCACACCGGAGTTCAGGAACGAGAGCTCACGCAGACGCTTAGCCAGAATATCGTACTGGAAGGAGATGTTGCTGAACGTTTCCGACGACGGGAAGAAGCGCACCTGGGTGCCACTGCTTTCGGTTTCACCCACCACTGTCAGCGGTTTTTCCGGTACACCGTCGTGATAAACCTGTTCGTGTACCTGACCGTTACGACGTACGGTCAGACGCAGTTCGGAGGAGAGGGCGTTTACTACGGAGACACCTACACCGTGCAAACCGCCGGATACCTTGTAGGTGTTGTCGTCAAACTTACCACCGGCGTGCAGGACGGTCATGATCACTTCCGCCGCCGATACACCTTCTTCCGGGTGGATATCGGTTGGAATACCACGGCCGTTATCGTAAACCGATACGCTTTCGTCCGGATGGATAATCACGTTAATTTCGTTACAGAAACCAGCCAACGCTTCGTCGATCGAGTTATCAACGATCTCAAACACCATGTGATGCAGGCCGGTGCCGTCGTCCGTATCGCCGATATACATGCCAGGACGTTTTCTTACCGCATCAAGACCTTTCAGTACCTTAATGCTGGAAGAATCGTAGTTCTGGTTATCTTCGCTCATCTATGTCTCCAAACGCGTTAGCTAAAGTGGCGTTACACTTCCATCGTGGATGCTGAACTGCATCACCTCTGTGCCGCTCTGCCACTGGTGGGCCAGTGACTGCGGATCGACACAGGTTATAAAACATTGGCTCGCCATCTCTTCGATAAACTGACAGAAGAGTTGGCAGTGTGCTGCGTCCAGTTCGGACGGCAGATCATCAATCAGGTAGATGCAGGGGCGACCTGTCATCTTATAAAACAAATGGCCCTGGGCCAGTTTCAGGGCGCTGACAGCGAGTTTTTTCTGCCCCCGGGACAGACGCTCAGCCGCCGTATGGCCATCCACCTTCACCCGCAGGTCTGCGCGTTGCGGTCCGGCACTGGTAAATTTCTGACGCAGGTCGCGTTCGAAATTTACGGCCAGCACCTCGTCCAGCGGACGCTTCTGGTCCCAGCCGGCCGAGAAACCGAGGGTGATTTTGATGTCGGGTAACAGGCGGGCTACGATCGCATCAAATTCAGGTGTTAACAGCTCAAGATACTCTTTTCGAAGGCGCGTAATCTGCTCTGAAAAGCTGACAAATTCGCGGTCCCAGACGGCACGCATCCGATGGTCGATTTTACCACATTTCAACAGGCTATTCCGTTGTTTAACAACCCTTCTAAAACCGCGCCAGAGCTGGATAAACGCCTTGTCGGCATGGAATACACCCCAGTCGATAAACTGCCGCCGAATTGCAGGGGAACCGTCCAGCAGATCGAAGGTTGCCGAGTCGATCACCTGCAGCGGGACAAGCTCAGCCAGGGTAGAGAGATCGATATCCTCGCCAGCGAAACGGACACGATTATTGCCCTCCAGGTTACGTTCCACCCCCAATGATTGAGCGATCCCTTGTTGCAGAGGGTCCACCTCGCCGAACACAGTCGCAACATTGTCACCGGAATGTATTAGATGGCGTGCTTTGCTGGTGCGGAACGAGCGCGCCAGACCAAGCAGGTGAATGGCTTCGAGCACGCTGGTTTTTCCACTGCCGTTGGGGCCGGAAAAGACGTTGATGCGAGAGGAAGGCGTCAGGCTAACGGCGCAAAGATTGCGCACAGATTGTATGTTGAGCTTGGCTATGGTCATCGGGGAAGGGGAGATAGACCGGCAGCTCACGATCAAGCTGCCGGTCGGAAGGTATTACATGCGCATTGGCATTACAACGTAAAGGCTGCCGTCTTCTTCGAAGCTCTGCACCAGGGCACTGCTGTTCGGATCAGAGAGGGTAAAGCGCACCACATCAGTGTTGATGATGGAGAGCACATCCAGCAGATAGTTCACGTTGAAGCCGATCTCCAGAGAATCACCCTGGTAATCCACCGCTACAGTTTCTTCCGCTTCTTCCTGCTCCGGGTTGTTGGCCATCACCTGCAGGTAACCGTCAGAGAGTGACAGACGTACACCACGGTATTTCTCGTTGGAGAGAATCGCGATTCGGCTGAATACCTGACGCAGTTCCTGACGATCGCCCAGCATCACCTTGTCACCGTTGGCCGGGATTACACGCTGATAATCCGGGAATTTACCGTCGACCAGTTTAGAGGTGAAGATAAAGTCGCCTACGTGGGCACGGATGTGAGTCGCACCTACAACCAGGCGCAGTTCCTCGTCACCCTGCTGTAGCAGGCGGGCAAGTTCCAGAATACCTTTACGCGGCACGATGATCTGATGATCAACGGACGCATCCACTTCAACACCTGTTACACAGGTTGCCAGTCGGTGACCGTCGGTTGATACCGAGCGTAGTTGACCGTTAGCGATCTCCAGCAGCATACCGTTCAGATAGTAACGAACATCCTGCTGCGCCATGGAGAAACCGGTTTTGTCGATCAGGTGACGCAGAGCGTTCTGTGTGATCGTCAGCTCGAGTGTTTCCGGGCTGTCTTCAACATTCGGGAATTCCGCCGCGGGCAGGGTCGACAGACTGAAACGGCTGCGACCCGCTTTGATGATCATCTTCTGACCGGACTGGGTCAGCTCAATACGCGCTTCGTCCGGCAGGGATTTACAGATATCCATCAGCTTACGCGCCGGGACGGTGATCGAACCCGCTTCTGCCGGTTCGTCCAGTGTCACACGACCTACCAGTTCGACTTCAAGGTCGGTACCAGTCAGTGACAACTGATCTCCTTCTGCCACCAACAGGATGTTGGAAAGCACCGGCAGCGTCTGACGACGTTCCACAACGCCCGCCACCAACTGCAAAGGTTTGATTAACGCTTCACGCGAAATAACAAATCTCATCGATCTTCCACCTTAATATCGAACGGTACTCATAATTATTTTCTTATAGCTTTTATCGGGTACGAAATAAGCTGTTCTTTACTGTAAGCAACGCTTACGGGCCGCCAGTGCAGGCCGCTCTGCCACGATCTTTAACACGCTATCAAGCGGTCAGATGGCGCAGCAGGTTCTGGTAATCTTCTCGAATATCCGTATCCGTTTCCCGCAGCTCCTTAATCTTACGACACCCGTGCAACACGGTTGTGTGATCGCGGCCGCCAAAGGCGTCGCCGATCTCAGGCAGACTGTGGTTGGTCAGCTCCTTCGCCAGACTCATTGCCACCTGACGTGGGCGGGCAACAGAGCGGCTACGACGCTTAGATAACAGGTCGGATACTTTAATCTTGTAATAGTCAGCCACTACGCGCTGAATATTATCAATACTAACTTGTTTATCCTGCAAAGCCAGCAGGTCTTTCAAGGATTCCTTAATAAAAGGAATGGTAATGGCGCTACCGGTGAAATGCGCATTGGCGATCACACGTTTAAGCGCGCCTTCCAGCTCTCGAACGTTGGAGCGAATCTTCTGCGCCAGGAAAAATGCGGCGTCATCCGGCAGCGATACCTGCGCTTCGATCGCCTTGCGCATAAGTATAGCAACCCGGGTTTCCAGTTCCGGTGGCTCGATCGCTACGGTCAGGCCCCAACCGAAACGGGATTTCAGGCGCTCTTCCACGCCTTTGATCTCTTTCGGGTAGCGATCACTGGTCAGGATCATCTGCTGGCCGCCCTCAAGCAGCGCGTTGAAGGTGTGGAAAAACTCCTCCTGCGAACGCTCTTTACCGGCAAAGAACTGAATATCATCGATCAGCAGCGCATCCACCGAACGGTAGTGACGCTTAAAGTCGTTGATCGCATTGAGCTGCAGTGCTTTCACCATGTCGGCAACAAAGCGCTCCGAATGCAGATACACGATCTTGGCATTCGGGTTGTATTTGCGCATCTCATTACCCACCGCGTGCATAAGGTGGGTTTTACCCAAGCCAACACCACCATATATAAACAGTGGGTTGTAGGAGCTACCCGGATTATCAGCCACCTGTCGCGCAGCGGCCAGGGCCAGCTGGTTGGACTTACCCTGAACAAATGATTCAAAGGTAAAGGACGCGTTCAGATTCGACTGGTGACGGATACCACCTTCAACATCCACCACACGTTCTGCAGCTGGCGGTGCCACGACTGGGGTTGCCAGCGTCGCATCATGTCCCAGTGGAAGTTCCGGCTGAGGCATCTCAAACTGATTATCACTGAACGGTGTCGCGATGGACGCAGAGGAGGTAATGATCTCAGGTTCGGGCTGGCTGAAGGTGACCGGCTGTGCAGCTGGCTCAGGTTCAACCATCTCTGTGTGTACAGGTGCAACTGCGGCAGGCTGCGGTGGCGCTACAGGCACAGACGCGGGCGCAACCGGAGCACTGCTCACAGGCGCAGCAGCCATAGCCGTTGGTTGCTGCACGGGCTGCGCAGGCACTGGATTAGAAACCGGCGCTGCCTGCATTGGCCGTGGACGCGCAGGCATCACCGGACGCTGGCGCGCAAAACGCGAACCGCCACCGGCTCCTACCTCTATACGTACCGATGCACTGATATCACCACTGACGTCACACAGGATCTGACGGATACGATCGAGAAACTTACCGTCAACCCAGTCTTTTACAAAGCGGTTGGGCGCGATCAGCACCAGTTCAGCATCCGAGTCGGGCGAAACCTTCAACGGGCGGATCCAGGTGTTGTATAGCTGAGCCGGAAATTCCTCCTGCAAGCTCTGCAAACAGCGATCCCATAACTCCGTCGACATTTCTAAAGACCTCTCCAGTACCCGGCGGTGACTATTCAGCAAATTCAGTAATCTTATCCTCAACCGGGACACTTATCCACAAACAAATCAAACTTTTATGCCACCTATCAATTTGTCGTATTTTTCCTGCAGCCCTTGCATTACGGGCACTGTAGACAACTTAATTTTTCTTAGGCACAAGCTATCAACGTTAGCTCCCCAACTCTACAAACAAGGCAGTTAACTGAACTTAAAGTAGTTTCTTAGATTTTCCACAACTTACGCCCATTTTGGCCTTTAGCCTGTGAACAGCTCTGGAAAGCCCGTATTTCGGGCTGTTGATGAAATAAATAGTTGTATCGGGGGGACAAAACGCATAGAATGCGCCGTCTAATTTTTCACCGTGCTGATACTCAGGCACAAACTTCAACGAGTGTTAGTAGGACTGACCAATGAAAAGAACATTCCAACCTAGCGTACTGAAACGTAAACGTACTCACGGTTTCCGTGCTCGCATGGCTACCAAAAATGGCCGTCAGCTGATTAACCGTCGTCGTGCGAAAGGCCGTAAGCGTCTGTCTAAGTAATGGCTTGCTGAAAAGGTCTGGTTATTTGAATGTCCACATTTGGATATCCCCGTGAGTTAAGAATTCTTACCGGCGGGGGCTTTCAGAAAGTATTTGATAATGCTGCCCTGAAAGTACCAGACCAACACCTTCTTATCCTAGCCCGTCCCAACGGACTCGATCATCCTCGCATCGGGTTTGTCATCTCCAAAAAAAATGTGCGTCTGGCGGTGCATCGCAACCGTGTTCGGCGTATCATTCGCGAGTCCTTTCGCCTGAACCAACATAAACTGCCACCGGTAGATATTGTTGTGCTCGCTCGACGTGGACTGGGCGACCTCGAATCTGAAGCTTTGCATAAACTCAGCGCCAAATGCTGGTCGCGGCTAAGAAAAAAATACAAACAGCGTTCAAACAAAGAAAACGGTTAACCCATGGATGTACAGCGAATCATACTGATCGCCGCAATGGCACTGATCTCTTACATGCTGGTACTACAGTGGAACGAAGACTATGGCCAGCCAGCTCCGAGCGGTGAGCAAGCGGTTACTTCGGTTTCTGCCTACAGTACCTCCTCTGCTGAAACAGACCTGCCACAGGCTACCGATGAAACCGGCAGCGCGGATGTCCCTGCTACAGGTACCAACGTCGCTAAAGCACAGCTGATCACCGTCAACACTGACGTGCTGAACGTTGTGATCGATTCCAAAGGCGGCGACATCATTCAGGTTGCCCTGCCAGCGCATAAAGCGTCCCTGGGTTCTGAGCAGCCGTTTGTCCTGATGGAGCAGACCAGCAACCGCACCTATGTATCCCAGAGCGGTCTGGTGGGCAGCGACGGTCCGGATGCCAGTAAAGATGGTCGTCCAACCTATCAGGTTAGCCAGACTAACTTTGAACTGGGTGACCAGAACGCACTGAGCGTTGACCTGACCTTCACCGATGCTAAAGGCGTGAAGATCACCAAACGTTACAGCTTCGAGAAAGGTTCCTACATTGTTGGCCTGAGCTACATCGTGGATAACCAGTCTGAGCAGAACTGGAAAGCCAACCTGTTCGGTCAGATCAAACGTGACCGCAGCGAAGACCCAACATCCAGCACCGATATGGGCATGCAGTCTTATCTGGGTGCCGTTTTCTCCACTGTCGAAGACAACTATCAGAAGATCGACTTCGACGACATGGATGAGAAGCCATTTAAAGCTACTACGCCAGACGGCTACGTCGCTTTCGTTCAGCACTACTTTGTCAGTGCCTGGATTCCTGAAGCAGGCGCAGACTACTCCTATAAGTCCCGCCAGCTGAACGGCAACTACATCATGGGTTTCATCTCTCCGGACTTCATCGTTGCACCGGGTGAGAGCAAAACCGTCAGCGCTAACTTCTTCGCCGGTCCTAAAGACCAGGAGCAGATGGAAGCGGCTAACGACGACCTGAAGCTGACCGTAGACTACGGCTGGCTGTGGTGGGTAGCATCACCGCTGTACGCGATCCTGAAATGGGTTTACAGCCTGGTGGGTAACTGGGGTCTGGCAATCATCGGTATCACCGTGATCGTGAAGGCTGCGCTGTTCCACCTGAACGCAAAAGCGTTCAAGTCCATGGCGAAGATGCGTAAGTTTGGTCCTGAGATGCAGCGCATGAAAGAGCTGTACGGCGATGATCGCCAGAAGATGTCTCAGGAGATGATGAAGCTGTACCAGAAAGAGAAGATCAACCCACTGGGTGGCTGTCTGCCAATCGTTGCGCAGATGCCGATCTTCATCGCACTGTACTGGGTACTGATGGAGTCCGTGGAACTGCGTCACGCTGAGTTCCTGTATCTGACCGACCTGTCGGTTAAGGACCCTTACTTCATCCTGCCGATCATCATGGGCGCGAGTATGTTCATTCAGCAGATGCTGAACCCGACTCCTCCAGACCCAATGCAGGCGAAGATCATGAAGATGCTGCCAATCCTCTTCACCTTCTTCTTCCTGTGGTTCCCGGCCGGTCTGACCCTGTACTGGGTTGTGAACAACATCCTGTCGATCGCACAGCAGTACGTGATCAACAAACAGATCGAAGGTGGTGGCAACGAGACTGCCAAAGCCAAGTAACCACCTCCTTCACAAAAAGGCCCTTTCGGGCCTTTTTTGCTTTATGACGGTACGAAACTATGACGTTGATTGATCAAGATACCATTGCCGCACAGGCTACCCCTCCGGGACGTGGCGGCGTTGGCATTATCCGCGTGTCAGGCAAACAGGCGCTGAACGTAGCCAAAGCAGTGCTGGGCCTGGAACCCAAACCGCGCTACGCCCACTACGGTCCGTTTCTGGATGCTAACGGCCAGCAGATCGATCAGGGGATCGCGCTCTATTTTCCGGGTCCCAACTCATTTACCGGTGAAGACGTGCTGGAGCTGCAGGGGCATGGTGGACCGATCATCATGGACTTTATCCTGCGCCGCGTGCTGGAGCTGGGCTGCCGCCTGGCGCGTCCCGGTGAGTTCTCCGAGCGGGCGTTCCTCAACGACAAGCTGGACCTGGCCCAGGCGGAAGCGATTGCCGACCTGATCGACAGCTCCTCTGAACAGGCGGCCCGTTGCGCACTGCGCTCGTTGCAGGGTGAGTTCTCCAACCGCATCCATGACCTGGTTGAATCACTGATCCAGCTGCGTATCTACGTAGAAGCGGCCATCGATTTCCCAGAGGAGGAGATCGATTTTCTCGCCGATGGCAAAGTACAGAGCGACCTGGAGACCATTCTCGGCAAAGTCGGCGCGGTACAATCCGAAGCGAAGCAGGGCAGCCTGCTGCGTGAAGGGATGAACGTAGTGATCGCCGGACGTCCAAACGCTGGCAAGTCCAGCCTGCTGAACGCTCTGGCCGGGCAGGACCGGGCAATTGTTACCGATATCGCCGGTACCACCCGTGATGTGTTGCGTGAACATATCCACATTGACGGTATGCCGCTGCATATCATCGATACGGCGGGGCTGCGCGATGCGCCGGATGAAGTGGAGCGCATCGGTATCGACCGCGCCTGGGAAGAGATCCGCAACGCGGACCGGGTATTGCTGATGGTCGATGGCACCACCACCGATACCGACGATCCGGAACAGATCTGGCCCGAATTCGTACATCAGCTGCCGGATGCCGACAAGATCACCGTTATCCGCAATAAGGCGGACCTCAGCGGCGAGATTATCGGTGAGCGCGAATCCCACGGCCATACGCTGATCGCACTCTCCGCCAAAGCCAATCTGGGTGTTGATACGCTACGTGAACACCTGAAAACCTGCATGGGGTTCACCAGCACTACAGAGGGAGGATTCCTTGCCCGCCGCCGCCACCTGGAAGCATTGCAGACCGCACAGGATCTGCTGCAAACCGGCTATGACCAGCTAGTGATGAACGGTGCAGGCGAACTTCTGGCGGAGGATCTGCGTCAGGCACAGCAGGCATTGAACGAAATCACCGGCGAGTTCAGCTCCGATGATCTGCTGGGACGCATCTTCAGTTCGTTCTGTATTGGTAAGTAACACCGGGAGGAGATACCTATGGCACTCAACCTAAGCTGCCCACACTGTTCTGTCACCAACCGTGTTCCTGCAGAAAGGCTCGGCGATGGGCCTAAGTGTGGCAAGTGCAAACAACCGATCTTTAGCGGAAAAGTGCAGGAGCTCTCAGCCGCAAACGTTGCCAGCGTACTGAACCGTAACGATATCCCCGTTCTGGTCGACTGCTGGGCCACCTGGTGTGGACCTTGTCAGCAATTCGCGCCGATCTTTGAACAAGCGGCAAAAGCGTTCGAACCTAAGATCCGTCTGGCAAAGCTCAATACGGAAGCAGAGCAGGGGATCGCTGCGCAGTGGCAGATCCGCTCCATTCCAACGCTGATCCTGTTCCGACAGGGTAAAGAGGTCGCACGCTTAAGCGGTGCAGTCCCACTGCCACAACTGAAGCAATGGTTAATCCAGCAGGGTGTGGCGGTGTAACAAACCCTCACTGCCTCACTGTAATAACTCAGTTCCTACGAGCCCGGCCTACTCTTAGTGCCGGGCTTTTTTTATGGCTGTGTCCCGTCCTGAATAACGTTGACACTTTTCGATCATCAAATCGGAAGGTGTTATGAAATCAAGAACTAAGCGTA
>CANMWJ010000021.1 GCA_947501565.1 uncultured Marinobacterium sp. | reverse complement strand
GAGTTCCGAGCCGCCTTAGTGGCTGCTCTCTCAAGCGAGGACGCGAATTCTACAGACCTCAGATTCAGCGTCAACACCCTTTTGTAAAAAAATGACAAAAAAGTGAAAAAAGGTATTTCCGAGGTCTTTCACGCCTCCGATTGCACGTCTACTTACACTATAGGTCGCCAGAGGCCTACTCACAAAAAAGGCGCCGAATACGGCGCCCTTTTAGACTGTGCGTTTTTCATTTATCCACCGGTATAGGTAAGTGGCAGGAAGGTGCCCCAGAGGATAACAGTTGTGGCAATCAGACCAACCAACACGCAGAGGCCAACGGTAAGCACCGAAGATGAGAAGAAGAAACCACGATCTTCAGGGATCTGCATAATGATCGGTACACCGGTATACAGCAGGTAGACGGTGTAGCAAAGTGCGATCAATCCAACGATCACGTTGAACCACAACATTGGATACAAACCCGCCAGTCCGGAAAGGAACAGCGGCGTTGCAGTGAACGTCGTCAGAACCAGGCATTCGTCAAAGGAGACGTTGCCGCCGTAGGTTTTCTCCATCCAGTGTATGGCGTAAGCGATTACGCCAACGGCGACCCACATGGCGAAGTAGAAGGCGATACCGGCCATGAGCGCGCTCATGACTTCGAGTTTTACATATTCACCGCCCGCAAAGCTCCACCCGATCTGGGTCGTGCCGATAAACAGTGATACGGCTGGAATAGCCGCCAGTATGCTTATCTGGGCCATAAAGATATGGACGGTTGAATAGTGCTCTTTACGTATCATTCCCCATTCATCTTTGGGGTGATACAGGATTCCCATCATATGTTGTAAGAACATGAGGCTTTCCCCCTCAGGTGCCGCACCTCCTTTTCGCAAGAACACCTATTTCAGTTGAGTGATGATCATCGTTACTACGTTTGCTCCATTTCCTTAAGGTTCAGGAAGGTTAGATAGTGAAAAGTCTGTTTTTATCCCGCTGCTTGCACAATCAGGTAGTGATCAAGCAACAGCACTATAAAGAATGCCATGATGTAGTTGATGCTGTGACGAAACATTTTCATAGGCTCGCCATTCACCCGATAGAACATCAGACGGTATGCCCAGTACATAAAGCGCATATTTAACAATGAGATACCAACCAGATAGATCAGCCCCGACATCCCCGTCAAATAGGGCAGCGCCGTACAGATACACATAATCAGCGAGTACAACATGATCTGCAGTCTTGTATAGCGCTCACCGTGTGTCACCGGCAGCATTGGAATGCCAGCTTTTGCATAGTCGGCTTTGCGTGCGATACAGAGTGACCAGAAATGCGGCGGAGTCCATGCGAAGATAATCAGCATCAGCAACAAACCGTGCGGATCGAGCGTACCGGTGACTGCCGTCCAGCCCAACAGCGGCGGCGCGGCGCCCGCGATTCCCCCAATCACAATATTCTGAGGCGTGGCCCGCTTCAGATAGACGGTATAGATCAGCGCATATCCGATTAAGGATGCCAGCGTCAGCCACGCGGTCAGTGGATTCACCAGCAATGCCAGCATGCCAATTCCCAACACGCCGGTCAGAGCCGCAAACACCAGCGCCTGCATCGGGCTGATTTTGCCCTGTGGTAGAGGTCGTCTGTGTGTCCGCGCCATCTGCTCGTCTATCCTGCGGTCCATCACATGGTTGACGGCAGCAGCGGAACCCGCCGCCAGGCCAATGCCAAGCGTGGCATAGATCACAGTAGCCAACGCTGGCTGTTCAGAGGTTGCGACGAACATACCCACCAGCGCCGTCAGCAGCATCACCAACACCACCTTGGGTTTACACAGCTCCAGATAGTCTCGCCAGCTGACTGCGACGTTTTCTACCTGGCCGATACTTTCTTCAGTGCGCATAACAGTATCCCTCCGTCACTCGCCGGTTAAGTCCGGCGTTAAGCCACAGCAGACTCAGAAATAGCAGCACCGCTCCGGCGTGATGAGCGATGGCCAGAGAAATTGGCACACCCAGAACCACATTCAATATACCCAGCAGATTCTGCCCGGCGACCAGTGCCACCAACAGACCCGAGGGCCACAACAGGCCGTAGCGTCGGATCAGGGTAAATGCCAGCCCCAACAGGTACACACTGACCACCAACGCGCCGATACGGTGCACGGTTTGAATCGCCGCTCGTGCCTCCAGCGATTTCAGTCCACCCTCGTGGTTTTGCCCATCGATTGCGGGCAATGCAAATCCTTCATTAAAGTCCAGTTCAAACTCATGGCTGCGATCACACTGGATCCAATCGATACACGCCCAACCGGCATAGTTGGCGCTGGTCCACCCCCCCAGCATGATCTGTCCGAACAGCAGCACAACACCCAGTTTTACCCACCGTCTTTCAGCAAAGGGTTGTTGGACCGATGCGTCAGTGGCACTCGCCGTTACACGCCCTAAATGCTGACGTATCAGCACCAACAAGCTTAAGGTGAGCAAACCACCCAGAAGGTGCAGGGTGACGATCTGGGGAAGCAGTTTCAGCGTAACCGTCCACATACCAAAAACCGCCTGCACAGTGACCAGGGCCAGCACCGCAAACGTCAGTTTTACGGGGTACCCTGCCAGCTCACGCTTTTTCCACGCCAGTGCCGCCATCCCGAGAATCAGCATTCCCAACAAGCCCGCCGCATAACGGTGGATCATCTCCAACCAACCTTTGGCCGCTTCGATCGGCTGATCCGGGTAACGCTGCTGCGCCACATCAAAAGCCTCTCCGTTGCTCGGCAATATCCATTCCCCATAACAGGCGGGCCAGTCAGGACAGCCCAGTCCGGCGTGATTCAGCCGGGTCCAGGCACCGAGAAAAACCACCACCAGCGCCAGTCCGATTGCCAGGTTAGAAAGTCTGATCGCCCAAACCATGGAGTGTGATCCCTTCAGTTCGTCAGGATTAACCTATTTTCGACAGCCGCAGCATGCGCTTCATGTCTTTTAACAACGCCTGCGGCGGCTGCTCGAAGTCGTATCGCATCACCAGGTTGCCAAGAGGATCCGCTACCCAGATGCCCTCTTCTATAGTGGCCAGTTGATTGCTGAACAACATCCCCTGTTCATTCGCTACGCCACCCAATGTGTGCCACTGCACCCGGTTACTTTCACGCCCCAAGGCTTTGTGCAGGTTGGGCATCAACGCACGCCAGTCATTGCACGCCGGGGTGCAGGTTTTCTTATAGGTCACGAGGAGATGCCAGTCGCCGCTGTAAACCCAATGTTCACCGGAGGCGTCTTCTATCTCCCACTCCTCCAGCACCATGCCCGGCGGCGCTAGTTCACCAGAATTCACCCGCCCTTCCGGTACCGCGACATTACCGAAATACATCACCATTGCTGTCAGCATAGGTACCAATGCGATGCCCCAGATCAGCCAGAAAGTTCCTCTGTTCATATGCCCACATCCTCGTTTCGCAGAGCCCGCAGACTCCATCCGATCAGTGCTGCCAATGCCACGGCCATCGCAAACCATTGCAGGGCGTAGGCCTGGTGTTTCTCGGCAGGCATCACCGCCGGTGTCCAGCTCAGATCCGCATCGCTCAACAACGGGTTGCTCTGGCGGATCACCCAAGGGCTCAATTCAAGCCCCGTCTGATGTTGCAGTTCAGCGAGGTCCAGTCGCTGCAGTCGTTGTGGCCAGCGCCCATCCCAGGACGTTTTATCGAGCATCAAGGGCTGCGATGGCTCGGTCGCATGCCCGGAAATGGTTACTGCCCCCTGTGGTAGCTTCACCTGTGGATAGATCGACCTGTCCACATCGGCGGATACCCAGCCCAGATTCACCAACACCGCCCACGCCTGATAATCGGGATAAAACAAACCAATCACTTCGTACCCCACACGTCCCTGCCGGGTTCGGTTATCGAGCAGCCACCAGCGCTGCGGATCAAACTTTCCCGCTGCTGTTATCTTGCTGAAGCGGGTCACACCCGGATCAGAGAGCTTTAACACGCTCTGCTTACCCGTCTCCCATTGCGCAAGTAACTGCTGCTTTTCCTCCGCGCGTTCCAGTTGCCAGAACCCCAGCATGATCAATAACGGCAGTGGCAGCAGTCCCATGCCCAGTAACATCCACTTGAAGCGCCGCCGACTCTGATCTTTACTCAACGTTATGGCTCCGCTTATCGCTCTGCCCGGGAGGCTCCCATGTTCAAACTGCTCCTTGTTCTGCTTTTCCTTGCTGCGGTTGCCAGCCTCTTCTCCGGTCTGTTCTTTATTTTGCGGAATCGGGGCCAATCCACCCGCACCGTAAAAGCCCTCTCCATCCGTGTGTTTGTCTGTATTCTGCTGCTGGCAGTGCTGGTTTACGGTATCTACAGTGGCCAGCTGACACCCAACCATCCCTGGCCGGTGTAAACCTCAAAGTATGTAAACGAACAGGAACAACCCTACCCACACCACATCGACAAAGTGCCAGTACCAGGACACAGCCTCGAAACCAAAGTGGTGTTTGGATGAAAAATGTCCCCGCATCACCCGTATCCAGATGATGATCAACATGAAGGTCCCCAGGGTGACATGCAGACCGTGAAAACCGGTCAAGACAAAGAAAGTGGCGCCGTATATGCCCGCGCTCAGCGTCAGCCCCAACTCCTGATAGGCCTCGACGTACTCGATCGCCTGGTAATAGAGAAAAACCGCGCCCAGAATGATGGTGGCGGCGAGCCAGATCACCACCGGATTACGACTATCTCGCTTCAGGGCCGCGTGGGCGATGGTGACGGTCACGCTGGAACTGAGCAGCAGGATGGTATTCAGCAGGGGCAGATGCCAGGGATCAATCACCGCTTTGGGGCCAGGGAACGCCTCCATATCGGGCGTCGTCATCAGTGGCCACTGCGCTTCAAATCCCTGCCACAACATGTTGGTGACACCTTTATCACCCTCCCCGCCCAACCAGGGCACAGCCAATGTACGGACATAGAAGAGCGCACCAAAGAAGGCGGCAAAGAACATCACTTCGGAGAAGATGAACCAGCTCATCCCCCAACGGAAAGAGGCATCCATCTGTTCGCTATACAGCCCAGCACGGCTCTCCCTGATTACATTGCCGAACCAACGGATCAGGATGTACGCCATCAACACCGCTCCCGCCAGCAAAGAGATCCCACCCAGGCCATCACCCGGCTCACTCAGGCCATTGATATAACTGCCCGCGCCCATCGCCATCAGGAACAGCGCGATTGATGCCAGAATCGGCCAGCGACTCTGGTGCGGTACGTAATAGGATTGGGTGCTCATAAGCTGAACCTCTGTGCCCGCACAGGCTGGATATAGCCAACCTTTTGTTGTGGGGTGATATCAAACAGGGTGTAGGAGAGTGTGATGGTGCTGATATGCGCAGGCAGATCCGGATCGATAACAAACAACAGCGGCATCTCGCGCTCTTCTCCCCCACTCAGGGACTGACTTTCAAAACAGAAACAGTTGATCTTATGCAGGTAGGAAGCGGCTTCAGACGGGGCCACCGAAGGGATCGCCTGACCGATCATCGTGCGTGCTGTTGGATTGCGCGCGACGAACGCGGTCTGCCCCGTCAGTCCCGGATGGATAGCGATCTGCTCCGTCACCGGATTGAACCCCCAGGGCATCGCTTCGTTGTTCACCGCGATCAACTGCAGAGTAACGGTGCGACTGCGATCAACCTGCAGCGCTTTATCCGGTCCCCGGCTGGTAACCTTGCCGTTCAGGCCGGTGATCTCACAGAACACGTCATACAAGGGCACCAGCGCAAAACCAAACCCGAACATCATCACACTGCCAAGTAACAGGTTGCGCACCAGTTTTCTATTTTTCTGGTGGATACGCTGCATATTCCACCTCCATCGTCTCTATTTCACCAGCGGTGGCTCCGCGAATGTGTGGTACGGCGCCGGTGACGGCACGGTCCACTCCAGTCCTTCGGCACTCTCCCACACCTCGGTCGTCGCCTTATCTTTGCTGCGGATACACTGGATCACGTTGTAGAGCAGCAACAGCTGGGAGAAACCAAAGATAAAGGCACCCACTGAGGCCACCGCGTTGAAGTCCGCAAATTGCAGGGCGTAGTCAGGAATGCGACGCGGCATCCCGGCCAATCCGACGAAATGCATCGGGAAGAAGGTGATGTTGACGCCAATAAAGCTGAGCCAGAAATGCCAGCGCCCCATCGTTTCGTTGTACATGTTGCCGGTCCACTTCGGTATCCAGTAATAGACTGCCGCGACGATCGAGAAGACCGCCCCGGGCACCAGTACATAGTGGAAGTGCGCCACGACAAAGTAGGTATCGTGATACTGAAAGTCCGCTGGCGCGATCGCCAGCATCAGGCCTGAAAAACCACCGATGGTAAAAAGCACCACAAACGCCAGCGCAAACAGCATGGGCGTTTCGAAGGTCATGGAGCCACGGAACATGGTGGCCACCCAGTTGAACACCTTCACACCGGTCGGCACGGCGATAAGCATGGTGGTGAACATAAAGAACAGTTCCCCCACCAGCGGCATACCCACGGTGAACATATGGTGTGCCCAGACGATAAACGACAGAAAGGCGATGGACGCGGTGGCGTACACCATGGAGGCGTAACCAAAGAGTTTCTTGCGTGCGAAGGTGGGGATGATCTGGCTGACGATACCAAACGCCGGCAGGATCATGATGTACACCTCGGGATGGCCGAAGAACCAGAACACGTGCTGGAACAGTACCGGATCGCCACCACCGGCGGCATTAAAGAAGCTAGTGCCGAAGTGGATATCCATCAGCATCATGGTGACCACGCCTGCCAGCACCGGCATCACGGCGATCAGCAGGAACGCGGTGATCAGCCAGGTCCAGACAAACAGCGGCAGCTTCATCATAGTCATGCCCGGTGCACGCAGGTTGAGAATGGTCGCTATCACGTTGATCGCACCCATGATCGAACTGATGCCCATCATGTGCACGGCAAAGATAAAGAAGGTCACACTGGGTGGTGCGTAGGTAGTGGAGAGCGGTGCATAGAAGGTCCAGCCGAAGTTCGGCCCGCCCCCCTCCATAAACAGGGTAGAGACCATCATGGTGAAGGCGAACGGCAGGATCCAGAAGCTCCAGTTATTCATTCGCGGCAGCGCCATATCCGGCGCGCCGATCATCAGCGGCACCATCCAGTTTGCCAACCCGACGAAGGCGGGCATCACCGCACCAAACACCATGATCAGGCCGTGCATCGTGGTCATCTGGTTAAAGAAATCCGGCTCCATCAGCTGCAACCCCGGCTGGAACAGCTCGGCGCGGATACTCAACGCCATACAACCACCCAACAGGAACATGATGAAACTGAACCAGAGATAGAGGGTGCCGATATCTTTATGGTTGGTGGTGTAAAGCCAACGGCTGATCCCGCTGGCCGGGCCGTGGTGTTCAGCGGCAGTATCGAGGGTCTGATCAAGTGAATTCATCTTCGCTCTCCTGACATCCTACTGCTTCAGTTCACTGATCTGTGCCGGACTGACCAGATCGCCGGAAGTGTTGCCCCAGGCATTACGCTCGTAGGTGATCACCGCCGCCAGCTCCACTGCATTCAGCTGATCGCGGAACGCCTGCATTGCGGTACCCGCTTTACCGTTAAGCACGATGTCGATGTGTGCCGCCGGATCAGCAGCAACCACCATCGGACTGTTTTTCAGTGCTGGGAAGGCTCCCGGAATACCTTCGCCGTTAGCCTGATGGCAGGCCGCGCAGGCACGGTTATATACCTCTTCCCCTTTCTCCATCAGCTCTGCCAACGTCCAGTCCTTAGTGGCGGCATCCGCGGCCTGCACCTTGGCTTGCTTCATCTCTGCCAGCCAGAGTTGATAATCCGCTTCGCTACGCACATCCACCACGATCGGCATAAAGCCGTGGTCCTTACCGCACAGTTCTGCGCACTGGCCGCGGTAGATGCCCGGCTCAGGTACGACCGTCCAGGCCTCGTTGATAAAACCGGGGATCGCGTCTTTCTTCACCGCCAACGCGGGTACCCACCAGGAGTGGATCACATCGTTGGCGGTCATCAGAAAACGCACCTTCTTACCGGCTGGAATTACCAGTGGGTTATCCACCTCCAGCAGGTAGTGCTCGCCTTTTTCAGCCTGGTTTTGAATCTGTTCTTTGGGCGTGGAGAGTGAGGAGAAGAAATCGATATCCTCACCCAGGTATTGGTAACGCCATTTCCACTGATAACCGGTAACCTGAATATCCAGATCGGCCCCGTTCTTGTCGTACATCTTGATCAGTGTGGCGGTGGCCGGTACGGCCATGGCGATGAGGATGAAGAAAGGAATGATGGTCCAGGTGATCTCGACCACAGTGCTTTCATGAAAATTATGTGCTTTGGCACCGCGGGATTTGCGGTGATGGATGATCGACCAGAGCATGACGCCGAAGACCACGACGCCGATCGCTACACAGATCCAGAAGATGGTCATGTGCAGATCAAACACCGCCTGGCTGATCTCGGTCACCCCGGGTTCCAGGTTAACCTGCCAGTCAGCGGCCACTGCCAGCGGAAGCAGACTCCCCGCTCCCAGCATACCCTTCGCTATGCAATTCATCTCCAGGCCCCTCGCTTCCACGAAAAAAGCCTGTCGAATCCCGAAATGTCACACTATGGCGCTGTACGACTTACTCAACGTCGGTAGTGGTAGGATTACGGCAGGCTTTCTCAACGCCTGAGTTCCGTCCCAGTTCCCTACCAGTCCGCTTGGTTTAGTTCGAAGTATAGCAGCCCTGTCTGAATCGCAAGTTTCTGTTTAAACGCTCAGGCGCCCGCCAATGACAGCGCCAGTGTGATCAGAAAAATCACGAATGCCACAAAGCCCACCAGCACGGCGGCACCCAGTAAGAAATACGTAAGAGCGTGACCCGAAGAGAAGTCACGTTGAAGGTTGTGAGACGACTGCACGCCGAAAAACGCCGCCAGTACGCTGCAGAGCATCTGCCAGAGATTAGGTTTAGGGGACATAAGCACCTCCCGGCCGCCAGATCCCATCTGCCCTTCGCCCGAGGTAACAGGCGCAACAATCAGACCTGAGAGCAGGCCAGCAGCACAGTCAGTAACAGGATCATAGGCCACTTCTACCTTTCATTCTGGCACAAAATTCAAACAGTTCCCGTCAGGCGGCTCGGGCCGTACGCTGGGTACGCAGCCGTTTCTGCAGATAGAAGTAAAGACGGCTACCCAGCAGCACACTGAGCAAAGTACCGTACAGCAGCTGCTCGCCGAAGTCGGAACGGATCTGCCAGATGATGTGAACCATCACCAGCAGGGCAATTGGGTACACCAGTTTGTGCAAACGCAACCAGTTGCGACCCAGTCGACGCTGCATCTTGTGGGTGGAGGTGATGCCCAGAGGGATCAGCATCAGCACCGCCAGCGCGCCGACGACGATGTAGGGCCGTTCGCTCAGTTCTTTAAGCAACAGGTCGGGCTGCCAGCCAACGATAAACGTGGCAAATGCCAGCAGGTGCACCACCGCATAGAACAGGCTGTAGAGCCCCATCATCCGGCGGAAGCGCATCGGCCAGTTGATCTTAAAGATGCGGCGCAGCGGCGTAATCGCCAGCGTTATCCACAGTAGGTTGATCGCCCAGAGTCCGGTTTCGTGCACAATCGCCTGCGCCGGATCGGCACCCAGGTTGAAGATCCAGGCGTTGTGGATCAGTAACCCCAGTGGCAGCAGGGGCAGGAGAAATACCACCCACCACTGCAGATATCGGACGATCTTCCCATTGGTCATATGCTTACCCTTTAGCTCTCAGCGTTAGCGATCAGAACCACTTCTTCAGGTCCATGCCCCGGTACAACTCCGCCACTTCCTCGGCATAGCCGTTGAATGGCAACGTATCCACACGGTTAGGATTGAACAGAGAAGATGGCAGGCGGCGCTCACTGGCTTGGCTCCAGCGCGGATGATCGACAGCCGGATTCACGTTGGAGTAGAAACCATACTCGTGCGGTGCCATCAGGTTCCAGGTGGTCTTTGGCATCTTGTCGGTAAAGCGGATACGCACGATCGATTTGATACTCTTAAAGCCGTATTTCCAGGGCACCACCAGACGCAGCGGCGCACCGTTCTGCGGAGGCATCGCATTACCGTACAAACCCACCGCCATCAGGGTCAGCGGGTGCATCGCTTCGTCGATCCGCAACCCTTCCACATAGGGCCATTCCAGCGTACTGAAGCGTGAACGCTGCCCCGGCATCTGCTTAGGGTCGTGCAGGGTAGTAAACTCAACGTATTTCGCCTTCGAGGTTGGCTCGAAGCGTTTCAGCAGATCACCCAGCGGCACACCAATCCAGGGCACCACCATCGACCAGGCCTCGACACAGCGCAGACGGTAGATGCGCTCCTCGAGCTGGTGCGGTTTGATCAGGTCCTCCAGGTTATAGACACCCGGTTTTGCCACTTCACCCGTGATCTCGACCTTCCAGGGATCGGTATTAAACTCCTGCGCATGACGCGCCGGATCTTTCTTGCCAGTACCAAACTCGTAGAAGTTGTTATAGGTCGACACGTGAAAATAAGGCGTCAGCTTCTCATCGGTGGAGAACGCCGCGTTACGGGTGCTGGCGCGCAACTGTTTCTGCAGCCAATCGGGACCACGGTAGATCGGCAGATCCTTTTCGATCTCATATTCAGGGACCGCATTGGCGGCACCGGTCGCCAGCAACGCTGTAGTGCCCAGCAGGCCGCGCATAAAATGACGACGGTTCAGGTATACCGATTCGGAGGTAATTTCAGAGGAGCGGATTGCGTCGGGTTTCTTAATCAGCATAACGGGCTTCCATGTTCATTGAGGCATGGTCGCAGATTACCCGCCTTAGCTGAAAATAGCCTGAAAAGAATACCTTTTTATGCAAACACGCTATTTTCTACTCAGACAAAAAAACCGGCGCGTAGGCCGGTTTTTTAGCATGGATATTTATGCGATCAGGCAGCGCGCTTACGCTTGCGCAGCAGCCAGAGCACAGGGCCGGATGCGGCGTACACCAGCAACAGCATCCAGAGGAAGGTGGGTGGGTTGATCGAGATGATCGCCAGACCCAGTACAATCGCCGCCAGAATGACAAACGGTACCTTGCCTTTGAAATCCACGTCTTTGAAGCTGTAGTAGAGCACGTTGCTCACCATCAACAGTCCCATCGCCGCCACATACAGTGCCACCAGATACGCAAACGGGCCGCCGTCCACCTGGAACTCCACCGCCGCCCACACCATACCGGCCACAGAAGCCGCCGCTGCCGGGCTTGGCAGGCCGATAAAGTAACGCTTATCCACAGAACCGATCTGGGTGTTGAAGCGTGCCAAACGCAACGCCGCGCCAGCCACATAGATAAAAGCCGCAAACCAACCGAGTTTACCGATATCGGACAGTACCCAGTTAAACGCCACCAGTGACGGGGCGACACCGAAGGAGACCATGTCGGAGAGGGAATCGTACTCGGCCCCAAACGCACTGGAGGTGTTGGTCATGCGTGCAACACGGCCGTCGAGGCCGTCAAACACCATCGCCACAAAGATCGCGATCGCCGCGTTCTCAAAGTGGCCGTTCATACTGGCGATCACCGCGTAGAAACCGCAAAACAGAGCGCCTGTGGTGAACAGGTTCGGCAGCAGGTAGATACCCCGGCTACGAGGTTTCGGGGTTTCCGCTGCAGGGTCCTGGTTCTGGTTGTCCTGTTGGTCAGTCATGCTGTGTATTCAGATCCTGTTAGCGGCGCTATCCGCAACCGTGCGACGCGCCTTTTTTAGTATTTTATTTAAGCCAACAGCACCCGGTCGACGAACTTCGCCACCAAGTGGTTGGATTCCGGCGTTTCCACCGCCGAAGCCAATACCCGATCCAGGTGACCATCACCGTCGGTGTAGTGGGCTTTGTAATGGGTCAGACGTTCTACCAGGGTTTTCTTATCCACCTCCGGGTGGAACTGGAATGCCCAGAACGGTTTCTCTTTCACCCGCAGAACATGGATACACTGCTGGGTGTAAGCGATCACTTCACAACTCGCTGGCAGGTCAGCGGCATACTGGCGATGCACCGACACAGCCGGGAAGCCATTGGGAATATCACGGAACAGCGGATCATCGATAGATGCATCGGTGAGCAGAATCGGTAGCGTGCCCATCTCGAAGTCATCATCCTTGTGCAGGATCTCGCCACCCAGTGCCAGAACCACCAGCTGGAATCCAAAGCAGGAAGCAAATACCGGCTTACCGATCAAAGCACAGTGGCGTAGCAGGTCCTGGCAGGTATCGACAAAGGGAAACTCCTCAGGCTTAAGCACGTTGGCTTCACTGGCACCGCCAACGAACAGCGCATCGTAGTCATCCGCCACCGTCACCGGAAACTCCGGGGTGTCGAAGACGTTCAGCACTTCAATCTGGTGCGGCTGCAAACCACTGTACGCGGCGAAGCTGGCATGCTCCTCTTCGCGTACCTGTCCGCCTTCGCGGATCTGCAGCAGCAGGATCTTAAGCTCTGATCTGGATTTTGGCATCGTCTTTCCCTTTATTCTTGTTATCCATGTTATACAAAGGCAGCGTCAATTGTCAGTGCGACTGACCCACTGGGGAGTTACTTCAGTCGGTATCGCGATACGCCGACGCCAGGTTGTCGAACAACGCACGGCTCATGCCGGTGATGGCCAGGAAGCGCTCCAGCTCCTCTGCCAGCAGCGAGGTCTGATAGGACTCCTGCATGATGATCAGGCAGAATCCGGTCACCGAGTTCACCGCACGCATCATCTTCCCGAGCTTAGCTGCGTCGTCAGCGTAGAGTTCCGCCAGCACCGGCACCAGGTGACTGTTGATCAGCACGGTACCGCTGGACATAAACTCCACCGGCAGTTTCACCCGCACGTGCACTTCGCCCACATGGTGCATAAACTGCGCAAAATCTGCGTCGTAGGAACCGGTAAAAACCCGCTCCAGCCACGCCTGGTGGGTTTTCTTCAGGCTTTCCAGACGGCCTTCCAGAAACGGCTGCGCCGCCGGAATTTTAGCCAGATCGTTGTAGAAGCCATCGGTCACCTGACCGAGGTATGGCACCACTTTCGCGCCTTCGGCCAGCAGCAGTGCCTCATCCTCTGCGGTGAATCCCGCGTATCCTTTACCGTGTTCGGCCAACGCGGCGTAATCGATCTCGCTCATCCCATGTCCTAAACATTAAATTCGGTGGGGCGAAGTTTAATACAACCCCTGCACAACATACAGGGACGCCCTAACGGACACCCCTAAAATCGGCAGTGTTATTGACCTCGAATCGGCAGTGCTAATCAGTCGAAACTGTCCAGCAGGCTCGACAGTGTCTCACGGCCACGCGCGCGGTTACGCACCGGGCAGCTTTCACCACCGCCTTCGATCTCCAGATCATCCTGCGGCAGTTCGCTGAGGAACCGGCTTGGTGCACAATCCACCACTTCACCATACTGCTTGCGCTGCTTGGCAAGGGTCATGGTGAGGGTCTGTCGTGCCCGGGTAATACCCACGTACGCCAGACGGCGCTCCTCCTCGATGTTGTCGGTTTCGATGCTGTTACGGTGCGGCAGCAACTCCTCCTCCATCCCCATCAGGAATACATGGGGAAACTCCAGCCCTTTGGAGGCGTGCAACGTCATCAGCTGGACGCGGTTATCATCCTCATCCTCCGCCTGCTGATCGAGCATATCGAGCAGCAGCAAACGGGCGATGGTCTCTTTCAGGCCGGCATCGGGATCGTCTTCCTGCAGACGTTCAAGGGTATTTTTCAGGGAATCGATCAGGAACCAGACGTTCTGGATACGTTTATCGGCCATCCCTTCGCTGGAGCTGTTCTGGCGGATCCAGCCCTCGTAATCGATATCCATGATCAGTTCACGCACGGCATCGATCGGGTTGCCCTCTTCGCTCTTGCGGTAGATGTACTGCATCCACTTGCAGAAGCGACGCAAACGGTCCACCGCCTGGGCCGACATCACCTGCTCCAGCCCCAGCTCCTCACAGGCGGCAAACATACCGATCTGGCGATCGACCGAATATTGCCCCAGCTTCTGCAGGGTGCTCGGCCCGATCTCACGGCGCGGCAGGTTGATGATACGCAGGAAGGCGTTGTCATCGTCCGGATTCACCAGCACCTTGAGGTAAGCCATCAGGTCCTTGATCTCGGCGCGGGCGAAGAAGGAGGTACCGCCACTCAACTTGTAGGGCACCTGATAGGACTGCAGTTTCATCTCCATCAAGCGCGCCTGAAAGTTCCCGCGATAAAGCACTGCAAAATCCTTGAACGGCCTCTTCTTACGCAGGTGCTGATCGAGGATCTCGGTGGCGATGCGTTCACACTCAGCATCTTCATTGCGGTTGTGGATAACCCGTAACGGGTCACCAAAGCCCATCTCACTCCACAGGGTTTTCTCAAACACGTGCGGGTTGTTGGCGATCAGGGTGTTCGCCGCCTTCAGGATACGACTGGTGGAGCGGTAGTTTTGCTCCAGCTTCACCACCTTGAGACTGGGGAAATCTTGCTGCAGCTGGTTAAGGTTCTCCGGCCGCGCACCACGCCAGGCGTAGATCGACTGGTCGTCGTCCCCTACCACGGTGAGCGCACCACGGTGCCCCACCAGCTGACGCACCAGCCGATACTGGGAGAGGTTGGTGTCCTGATACTCGTCCACCAACAGGTAACGGATGCGGTTCTGCCAGCGCTCCAGTACGTCAGCGTGCTCGGCAAAGAGTTTCACCGGGATCAGGATCAGGTCATCGAAATCCACCGCGTTATAGGCACGCAGGTGCAGGTTGTAGGCCTCATAGGCACGTGCAGCGAGAATCTCCTGCGGCAGCCGCGCAGACGCCAGCGCCTGCTCCGGCTCGATCATCTCGTTTTTCCAGTTGGAGATCTGGTTCACCACGGTATCCACCTGATCGGTGTCTTCGCCGTTATGCATCATCAGATCTTTCAGCAGTGCCTTGCTGTCCTGATCATCAAAGATCGAGAAACCCGGCTTGAAACCCAGCACCCGGTGTTCCTTGCGAATGATATTCAGGCCCAGGTTATGGAAGGTGGAGACCGTCAGTCCTTTGGTGGAGCGCCCCTGTAACAGACCGGTAACACGCTCCTTCATCTCGCGCGCCGCTTTGTTGGTAAAGGTCACCGCCGCCACGTTATGTGCGGCGATACCACACTCGTTGATCAGGTAGGCGATCTTACGCGTGATCACACTGGTTTTACCGGAACCAGCACCCGCCAGTACCAGCAATGGACCGCTGATGTAATCCACCGCCTCACGCTGACGGGGGTTCAAACGCGCCATAGATCACCTCCGTAATTAGCAGCAGTGGAAAAACCAATTATCTGAAAATATTTGAACATTAACTCAACAAATACTACTTTTGGCCGAGTATTAAACAGTAGATCACTCATAACCTACTGAGTTAAAAGAATTTAAACGACCGTTTGAAAACACATTCAAGAACGAGCTATGATGCATAGCATCGACAAAGCGCAATTATGACACGTTCGCGGTTTTACAGCATGGTCCTGTTGCTTTCGGGCACCCGGCGTATAGGGGTAATTTCGGATGTTATCGGCTCACAGTCAGTTTTGTGATGCAGACTTAACCTTGTTGCTGATCGACGGTGACGACAGCTGCGCAGAGGCACTGCGCCCGGCGCTGACGGGCCATGCCCTGCTGCACAGTTCTGCATCCGGATCTCCTTCGCTGCCGCCGCTGCCCGGCCCTGAAATCAGTATCATCCTTCTGAGCACCCGCGACACCAGCGCGGATCTTCAGCCCGAGATCGATCGTCTGAAATATCGCTATCCCGGTTACGCCCTGATCGTTCTGGCCTCCGAAATTACACAGGAGCAGGGGCGCCGGTGGATCAAGGCCGGAGCCAGTGACTTCATCTCCCTGGCACAAAGCAGTGGCGAATCCCTGCAGCGCACCTTCCGTTACGCATTGGAGTCGCACCGCCGCCAGGCCGAGATCTATCAGCTGCAAAACCTGGACCCCCTCACCCAACTGAGTAACCGGCGTTATTTCTATCAACAGCTGCTGCACAAACTGCCGCGGGCCAACAGCGGCGCCGTGCAACTGGGTTTACTGACCATCGACCTGGATGGCTTTCGTAAATTCAATACCACCCACGGTCACAGCGCCGGGGACCAGATTGTTATGCAACTGGCACAACGCCTGGAACGCGCCTCCTCACGGGATGACCTGATCGCCCGCCTCGGCGGAGACGAGTTCGCCATTCTGCTGGAGTGTGCTCCGGAGGCGGATCTGAAAACAAAGATCCGCGACCGAATTCAGGCGATCATGGTGGATATCAGCGCGCCCTATCAACTGCCCAGCACCACCGCCATTCTGCCCTGCAGTATCGGCGCTGCCGGCACCCATGAGGAACCGCTGGAGCTGGATGAACTGATGCGCCGCACCAGTCTCGCACGCCTGATGGCGAAGCAGGACTGGCACTGCAGCTATAAGATCTACACACCGGAACTAAACGAACAACAGAACATTGAGAATGCGCTGGAGCCAGAACTGGCCCACGCCCTGCGTGCTGAGCAGTTCGAGCTTTTCTTCCAGCCGCAGATCGACCTGCGCACGGGTAAGATCGCCGCTGCCGAAACCCTGATCCGCTGGATCCACCCCCAGCGCGGTCTGATCATGCCCGGCAGTTTTATCGACCTGAGTGAACGCAACGGCATGATCATCCCGATGGGGTACTGGGCGATCCATCGCGCAGGCATGCGGTTACGCGAGCTGCACCTGAACGGCTACGACCATATCCGCATCGGCGTGAACTTGTCGTTCCGCCAATTTCAGGACGGACACCTGGCGCACACCATTCAGCGCATCATCAACCAGAACGATATCAACGGCGCCTTTCTTGAATTTGAACTGACCGAATCGGCGCTGATCAGCGATGAGCAGCACGTCAGCTATTGTCTGCAGGAACTGTCCAACCTAAGCATCGACTTCTCGCTCGATGACTTCGGCACCGGTTACTCCAGCTTTGCCCTGCTGCAGAAACTGCCGATCAGCTCTCTGAAGATCGACCGCTCCTTCATTCGCAACGTCACCGAAAACCCGAAAGATGCCGAGATCGTGCGCGCCATCATCAACCTGTCCCGCAACCTGGACAAGAAGGTGGTCGCGGAGGGCGTCGAAACTCAGGCACAGATGGATTTCCTGATCGAACACGGTTGCGACTTTGCCCAGGGTTACCTGTTCAGCCCACCGGTACCTTTCAAGGAGTTCACCCGGATGCTGGATCAGGAATCAACCCCTTACGGTAGCTGATCGCCTCCAGCAGGTGCGGGGTCGCCACACGCGGTTCTCCGGCCAGATCGGCGATGGTACGCGCTACCCGCATGATGCGGTGATACGCCCGTGCCGACAGCTGCATCTTCTCCAGTGCATTCACCAGCAACAGCTTATCTGCTTCGCTCAGCTGGCACTGCTGCTCCAGTTCCGGTCCCTGCAACTGCTGATTGCAGCAGCCCTGCCGCTCCAGCTGACGTTGCCGCGCAGCCACCACCCGCACTCGCACCTCAGCGCTGGATTCCACCTCCATCCCCGTATGCAGCATCTCGGTTTTCGAGATCGCGTTGACCCACAGCTGCAGATCGATACGATCCAGCAAGGGCCCTGAGATCTTATCCTGGTAGCGGCGGATCATATCCGGACTGCAACGGCAGCGGTCGCTGCCATCGTTATAATATCCACAGGGACAAGGATTCAGCGCGGCCACCAGCTGAAAACGGGAGGGAAAACGGCATTGGCGTGCAGCACGGGAGATCAGGATCTCACCCGACTCCATCGGTTCACGCAACACCTCCAGCACCTTGCGACTGAATTCGGGCAACTCGTCGAGAAAGAGCACACCTTCATGGGCCAGCGAGATCTCACCCGGGCGTGGCGAACTGCCACCACCGACCAGCGCCACCGCCGAGGCGGTGTGGTGCGGGGCCCTGAACGGACGTTGTACCTGATGGGCATCGTCCCCCAATCCCGCCACCGAGTAGACCGCTGCCACCGATAAGCGCTCACGCTCCTCCATCTCGGGCAACAAGCCCGGCAAGCGGTTGGCTAGCATGCTTTTACCGCTGCCCGGAGGCCCGGCAAGAATCAGATTGTGCTGACCGGCCGCCGCGATCTCCAGCATCCGCTTGGCTTTACTCTGCCCTTTTACATCTTTCAGGTCGGGATAGAGCGAGGTTGGGCATGCACAACATTGGGCTGGCGGCGTATATGCGGATATCAACTCGCTGCCCGCCAGATGGGCACACAGCTGCAGCAGGTCGCTTACCGGGTAGAGTTTTAAGCCCCGCACCAGTGAAGCTTCATCCGCGTTGCCCGCGGGCAGTATCAGGTCATGCTCCAGATCGGCGCAGCAGATCGCGGCGGGTAAGATGCCACGAATGGGTCGTACCGTACCCGACAAAGCCAGCTCGCCAAGAAACTCGCGCCCTTTTAGTGCAGCGGCGGGCAGCTGCTGGCTGGCGACCAGAATACCAACAGCGATCGCCAGATCGTAACGACCGCCCTCTTTTGGCAGGTCTGCGGGTGCAAGGTTGATGGTGATACGACGTTGGGGAAAGTTGAAACCGCTGTTGATCAGGGCGCTGCGCACCCGCTCGCGGCTCTCTTTAACAGCCGTTTCAGGTAAACCAACGATAGACAGTGACGGCAAACCGCCTGAGAGATGCACTTCGACGGTCACCGCAGGCGCTTCCACGCCCACCTGTGCCCGGGTATGAACAATGGCTAAAGACATAACACCCGTCCCTGGATGTGAATTTGATTGGGGTCTTACGACTGACCTTCAGGCACTCCCTGCCTGATCAGGCTCAGCCACGTTGCGGCTGGGGATAAGTTATTTATCCGCCAGCTGCTGTTCGATCTCCGCGAGTTGTTTCTCCAGTGCTTCCACTTTCTCGCGGGTACGCTGCAATACCGCTTTCTGCGCGTCGAACTCGTCGCGGGTAACCAGATCCAGACGGTTAAAGGTACCGTGCAGGATCGCGGTAATCTGATCTTTCATCGCGTCTTCACCCGGTAAACCGGTCTGTCCCGCCATCAGCTGAGAAAATTGTTCGCTCAGCCCTTCGATCAGCTTCTGATTAATCATTTCACGCCTCAAATATTGTTACTTCAACGATCTCTTAGAGTAGTGCGCACTATATCAGGTTCTATCTGCCTGCGCGCAGCGCCTCATTTTGGTGCATGCACCATCTGGATGCACAAACAACAACCAATTCCCCCGCCTAAAAAATGACCATTTCGGCACACACAACACCTAACGCACTGTTTTAAAAGATTTTTCAAAAAGGTGGCACGGCTCTCGCTATCTACAGGGCAAGTCAATTGATCAACGTTCCAGGACGCTTCCTTGTGAAGCACAAAGAAATTTTTGGGGGATAAACACATGAAACTGGTCTCCGCAGTAATCAAGCCGTTCAAGCTGGATGACGTGCGCGAAGCACTGTCTGAAGTTGGCATCGCTGGTATCACCGTGACCGAAGTAAAAGGTTTCGGTCGTCAGAAAGGCCACACCGAACTCTATCGTGGCGCTGAGTACGTGGTCGACTTTCTACCAAAAGTACGCGTCGACGCCGCTGTATCCGACGAGATTGTCGATCAGGTGGTAGATGCTATCAGCAACGCCGCCCAGACCGGCAAGATCGGCGACGGCAAAATCTTTGTAATGCCTATCGAACAGGCGATCCGCATCCGTACCGGTGAGTCCGGTGACGAAGCACTTTAATCACTTTTAACCTTTTTCTGCTTTTTCTGGAGGACTCACCGATGGAAGCACTTCTGAACTCAACAGCTGGCGACGTAACCCAGCTTAAATATGCACTGGATACCTTCTACTTCTTGGTATGTGGTGCACTGGTAATGTGGATGGCAGCGGGTTTTGCCATGCTGGAAGCGGGCTTGGTCCGCGCTAAAAACACCACCGAGATTCTGACTAAAAACATCGCGCTGTACGCGATCTCCTGCACCATGTACCTGGTGTCTGGCTACGCCATCATGTACGGCGGCGAATACATGCTGAGCGGCATCACTGGTGACGGTTTCACCGGTGCTGAAGAGCCAGCAACCTACGCACCGTCTGCGGACTTCTTCTTCCAGGTTGTATTCGTTGCAACCGCGATGTCCATCGTATCCGGTGCCGTGGCTGAACGTATGAAGCTGTGGGCGTTCCTGGCATTTGCGGTAGTGATGACTGGTTTCATCTACCCAATGGAAGGTTCCTGGACCTGGGGCGGTAACTCTGTATTCGGCATGTACACTCTAGGCGATCTGGGCTTCTCTGACTTCGCAGGTTCCGGCATCGTACATATGGCAGGTGCAGCCGCTGCACTGGCTGGTGTCCTGGTACTGGGTGCCCGTAAAGGCAAATACGGTAAGAACGGTTCTGTAAACGCTATCCCGGGTGCGAACCTGCCACTGGCAACGCTGGGTACCTTCATCCTGTGGATGGGTTGGTTCGGCTTCAACGGTGGTTCCGTACTGGCTACTTCCGATGTGGAAAACTCCAACGCAGTTGCTGTGGTATTCATGAACACTAACGCTGCTGCAGCGGGTGGTGTGATCGCAGCCCTGATCGTAGCTCGCCTGCTGTTCGGTAAAGCCGACCTGACCATGGCGCTGAACGGTGCACTGGCTGGCCTGGTAGCAATCACCGCTGAGCCTTCTACTCCAACTGCCCTGCAGGCAACCCTGTTCGGTGCACTGGGTGGCGCGCTGGTAGTCTTCAGCATCCTGAGCCTGGATAAGATGAAGATCGACGATCCTGTAGGTGCGATCTCTGTACACGGTGTTGTAGGTCTGCTGGGTCTGCTGCTGGTACCAGTAACCAACGATGGTTCTACCTTCTCTGGCCAGATCATCGGTGCCCTGACCATCTTCGCTTGGGTATTCGGTACCAGCATGGTTGTATGGCTGGCGATCAAAGCAGTGATGGGTGTACGCGTATCCGAAGAGGAAGAGTACGAAGGCGTGGACCTGGCCGAGTGTGGTATGGAAGCGTATCCAGAATTTACTTCTGCGAAATAATCCAACCCGCTCAATACCTTAAGGGTGCTTCGGCACCCTTTTGCCGTTTCGGTAACGGCCCTGAGGTTAAATTGTAATCAGCTCAGAGCAATGTTGACGAAATCTGGGTATACTAGGTCAAAATTTGCTTTTGAGTATTAATATGTCTCGGCCCGCAAGGGTGAAAAGAAGACAGCATAGGAGAACGTTATGAAGCTGGTCAGCGCGGTAATTAAACCGTTCAAACTGGATGACGTCCGTGAAGCTCTGTCCGAAATCGGTATTCAGGGTGTCACCGTTACCGAAGTAAAAGGCTTTGGTCGTCAGAAAGGTCACACCGAACTGTATCGCGGCGCAGAGTATGTAGTCGACTTCCTGCCAAAAGTTAAGATCGAAGTCGCAGTTGATGACGACATGGTTGATCAGGTAATCGAAGCGATCGCTTCCACTGCAAACACTGGCAAGATCGGCGACGGCAAGATCTTCGTTATGCCACTGGAGCAGGTTATCCGTATCCGTACCGGCGAAAGCGGTCCGGACGCGCTGTAATCCATCAGCGATTACATTTGAGTCTTCCGAAAAAGCACCCAAAGGGTGCTTTTTTTGTGCCCGCAGTTCATCGCGATCAATCGGCGGTTCGCCCATAAACAGTCAAACCAATCGGCATCGTTTTGACATAACCAGCCCACAACAACGAACAAACCCTATATTTACCAACTAGTTACGGTATCAATACCGTTATTAACCCGCTGCTCCTGCCACCCCAGACTGTACAGTTTTTAAACAGAAAAAACTCCGACGGAAAATCTGAGTCTAAACTGAGGTATGTCTGCCACTACACAGGAGGTGCCGGATGACTCAGGTTTATAACCGCAAGACCTTCGACGAGGTGATGGTTCCAAACTACGCGCCGGGTGCAATGATTCCGGTACGCGGAGAGGGATCCCGGGTCTGGGATCAGAACGGACGGGAGTATATCGATTTTGCCGGCGGCATCGCCGTCAACGCGCTGGGACACTGTCATCCCGCTCTGGTGGAGGTCCTGACCGACCAGGCCAATACCCTTTGGCACCTGAGCAACGTGTGGACCAATGAACCGGCGATCCAGCTGGCGCAGCAACTTTGCCAGCTGACCTTTGCAGACAAGGTCTACTTCGCCAACTCCGGCGCGGAAGCCAACGAAGCTGCGCTGAAGCTGGCACGCAAATACGCCCACGATCATTTTGGCGCTAAAAAACACAAAATTATCAGCTTTATCAACGCCTTCCACGGTCGCACCCTGTTTACCGTCAGCGCGGGCGGACAAGCAAAGTATCGCGAAGGATTCGAACCCACAGTCCCCGGTATCCAGCATCTGCCCTTCAACGACAGCGACGCTCTGCGAGCGGCGATGGACGATGACGTCTGCGCCGTGATCATGGAACCGCTGCAGGGCGAAGGTGGCATCCTGCCTGCCCATCCCGATTTTGCACGTACCGCGCGCGAACTCTGCGATAAGCACAACGCCCTGCTGATCTTCGACGAGATCCAGACCGGCGTGGGCCGCACCGGCGAACTCTATGCCTACATAGGACTTGGCGTGGAGCCGGATATTCTGACGACAGCCAAGGCACTGGGCGGCGGTTTCCCCATCGGGGCCATGCTCTGCCGTGATGCTGTAGCCAAGTCATTCGGCGTCGGCAGCCACGGCAGCACCTACGGCGGCAATCCATTAGCCTGCCGTGTCGCCAGCAAAGTACTGGAGATCATCAGCGACGAGAAACTGCTGTTTGGAGTGCAGGAACGTCACCGTCTGCTGGTGAACGGGCTGGAAGATCTCAACCGCCGCATCGGCCTGTTCCGGCAGGTACGCGGACAGGGCCTGCTGCTGGGCTGCGAGCTACAACCGGAGTATGCAGGGCGCGCCCGCGAACTGCTGAACCTGGCGCAGGAGCAAGGCCTGATGGTACTGATCGCAGGGCCGGACGTATTGCGCCTCGCCCCCTCCCTGATCATCCCTGAGCAGGATATAACTCAGGGTCTGCAACGGCTCGGCACAGCGATGGAACACTTCAAAGCCGGGGCTGCTGAGGGGTGACCCGTCATGACCCAGCCACTGCATGCAGAAGACAAACCGATCCTCGACTGGATCGAGCGCCGCCGTGACTGGCTGGAAAGCCGCCTGCTGGAACTGGTTAACATCAACAGCGGTACCCACAACCGGGTGGGAGTCGATCACACCGGCGAGCGCTTTGCCGCCCTGTTCAGCGAACAACTGGGCGCGTCGGTCGATAAGGTAACGCTGGACCCCTGGCAGCAGGTCACCCTGCAGGGGCAGATCATCGAGAAGAAACTGGGCGCTCTCTGGTGCCTGCGCAAGCGCCGCGATGCGCCTATTCAGGTGTTGCTGTGCGGCCATCTGGATACCGTCTTTGCCAAAGACTCTACCTTTCAGAGTGCTGCCTATCTCGACAAAAACACCCTCAACGCACCCGGCGCGGCCGATATGAAAGGCGGTATCCTGGTGATGCTCACCGCCCTGGAAGCACTGGATCAGCACCCACTCTGTGAACAGATCGGCTGGACCGTACTGCTCAACCCCGACGAGGAGATCGGTTCGCCCGGCTCGGCGGGTTGGCTGGCGAAAGAAGCGCCGCACCATCATCTGGGCCTGGCCTACGAACCCAGCCTGCCCGACGGCAATCTGGCCGGGCAGCGCAAGGGCAGTGGTAACTTCACCCTGGTGGTAAACGGGCGTAGCGCCCACGCCGGCCGCGAACCGGAGAAAGGCCGCAATGCGATCAGCGCCGCGGCACGGGCGATTGATGCCCTGGATCGGCTCAACGGCGCCCGTGACGGGCTCACCGTTAACGTGGGTATCATCGCCGGTGGCGAAACCACCAATCAGGTGCCCGAACGCGCGGTAGTGAAGTTCAATATCCGCATCAAGATGCCCGATGACGCCAACTGGGTACTGACACAGCTGGAGAACATCCAGCTGTCGATCAACCAACAAGACGGTTTCAACGCCAAGTTGCACGGCAGCTTCGGCCGTATGCCCAAAGTGCTGGATTCCAGCCACAACGCCCTCTACCAGCTGCTGCAACGCTGTGGTCAGCAGCTGCAACTGGATCTCAGCTGGCACCCAACCGGTGGCTGCTGTGACGGCAACAACCTCAGCAGCCTCGGCCTGCCCAACATCGACACCTTGGGCGTACGGGGCGGGCTTATCCACAGCCCCGACGAATTTATCTGTCTCGACAGCCTCACAGAGCGCGCCAGCCTGAGCGCGTTATTGCTGTTTGAGCTGGCCCGCAACGGACTGCCGTTTATCACCCAGCCCGATACCGGGGAGGCATCACCATGACCACAGACGCACTGCACAGCCTGCTCGACGCGATGTGGCAGGACTACCTGAAGATAAATCCCGACGCACGGCGCATCCACCAGCTGTTCGCCGAGCGCAACGATACCATCGTCAATGATCATATCGCGCTACGCACCTTCGATCTGCCCAAGGTGAACATCCGCGCGCTGTCAGCACCTTTCGTGCGCGCCGGTTACAAACCCAAAGGGGAGTACTTCTTCCCCACCAAAAAGTTGTTCGCCGAACATTTCGAACACCCGGACGATCCGACGCTACCGAAGATATTCATCAGCGAACTGCATGTGGATCAACTCTCCGAGAGCGCCAGCGAGATGATTCACCAGTTTGTCAGCCAGATCCCCGACGAGAGGGTCGGCCAGGACGATTTCTGCTACTCCGGCCGCCACTGGACCCTGAGTTTCGACACCTACCGTCAGCTGCTGGACGAGAGCGAATACGCCGCCTGGCTCAGCGCCTTCGGCTACCGCCCCAACCACTTCACCATCTTTGTGAACGCCCTGCAGTCGCACCACAGTATCGATCAGGTGAACGACTTCCTGCTGGAGCAGGGTTTCCAGCTCAACGCCTCGGGCGGTCTGGTGAAAGGCTCACCGGATGAGTTTCTGGAGCAATCCTCGACGCTGGCCAACCTTATCGAAGTGCCGTTCAGCGACCGCACCGTGCAGATTCCGGGCTGTTACTACGAGTTTGCCCAGCGTTATGTGCTGCCGGACGGTCATCTCTATCAGGGTTTTGTCGCCGCCTCGGCAGACCGGATCTTTGAAAGCACTGACGTGAAAGGAACCGGTGGCCACGACCACTGATCGCCTGCAGCGCAGTGCCTGCTCCGAGTGAACGCAACAGGGAGGGTCCACCATGTACGTGATACGACCGATTGCCAGTGACGACCTCGATCGCCTGCACCAGATCGCCATCGACACGGGCGCGGGCTTCACCTCACTGCCGGATAACCGCGAGCTGCTGGCCGAACGTATCCACGCCACCGAACAGGTGTTGCAGCAGGAGATCGCTCAGCCCGGTCCGCACCACTACCTGTTTGTGCTGGAAGAAACCCACAGCGGCGTGGTGGTGGGCACCTGCGGTATTGATGCCGCCGTCGGCCTCACCGCCCCCTTCTACCACTACCGCATCGGCACCGTGGTGCACGCCTCACGAGAGCTCAACGTGCACAACAGCTTCCGCACCCTCTATCTGTGCAACGACTACACCGGCTGCTCCGAGATGTGCACGCTCTATCTGGACCCGGACCACCGCCACTCCGGCAACGGTAACCTGCTCTCCAAAAGCCGCTTCCTGTTTATGGCGGAGTATCCGCAGCGTTTCGCCGACAAGGTGATCGCCGAATTGCGCGGTTTTACCGACGACAAGGGCAACTCCCCCTTCTGGGACGGCCTGGGTAAACGTTTCTTCTCCATGGAGTACCAACAGGCGGACTACCTCACCGGCTCCGGCAACAAGGTGTTTATCGCCGAACTGATGCCCAAACACAGCATCTACATCCACCTGCTGCCCGAGGCCGCGCAGGAGATTATCGGTTGCGTGCATCCCAACACTGAACCGGCACGGCGGATGCTGGAGAGCGAAGGATTCCGCTACGAAGAGTACGTGGATATCTTTGACGGTGGGCCAACGCTGGCGATCCGACTCGGCGATATCCGCGCGATCCACAGCAGCCGCTACCAGAAGGTGGCCATCGGCACGCCGGACGACAACGGCAATGAGTTTCTGCTCAGCAACACCGGACTGGCCAACTTCCGCTGCACCAAATCCTACATCCATGAAAGCGGCGGTATCACCACCATCAACGCCGAAACCGCCGATGCGTTGCAGGTCAAAGAGGGCGACACCCTGCGTATCGTGGAACTAAAAGGGAGGTCCAGATGAATCCCCAAGCATCTCTGTTTATCAACGGGCGCTGGTGTGCCGGACATGGCAGCGCAATGGAATCGATCAATCCCGCCAGTGGCGAGCGGATCTGGCACGGCACCGGTGCCAGCGACGAGCAGGTACACACCGCCGTAGACTCTGCCCATACCGCCTTCGAAAGCTGGGCCGATCACACCTTTGAACAGCGCATCCTGCTGGTACGGCGCTTCAATACGGTGGTGGAGAGTTACCGTACCCTGCTGGCCGACACCATCGGTCAGGAGACCGGCAAGCCGCTCTGGGAAGCGGAAACCGAAGTCACCGCCATGCTGGGCAAAGCAGAGCTGTCGATCAAAGCCTATCTGGAACGCACGCCTACCCATGAGGCCACCAGCAACGGCATCACCGCCCGTCTGCTCCATCGCCCCCATGGCGTGGTTGCCGTCTTCGGCCCCTACAACTTCCCGGCGCATCTGCCCAACGGCCATATCATCCCCGCCCTGTTGGCAGGCAATACCCTCGTGTTCAAACCCAGCGAACTGACCCCACGCACCGCCGAGCTGATGGTCCACCTGTGGCAGAAAGCCGACCTGCCCGACGGTGTGCTGAATATGGTGCAGGGTGGCCGCGAGGTGGGCGCCGCGCTGGCCGCCCACCGTCAGATCAACGGCCTCTACTTTACCGGCAGCGCCGCCACCGGCTGTTACCTGCACCAGCAGTTCGCTGGCCATCCGGAGAAGATTCTGGCGCTGGAGATGGGGGGCAACAACCCGCTGCTGGTCACCGAGGTGCAGGATCTGGACGCTGCGGTCTTCCACACCATCCAGTCCGCCTATATCACCGCTGGCCAGCGCTGCACCTGCGCACGGCGCCTGCTGGTGCCCAAAGGTCAGGAAGGCGACCGTTTTATCAAACAGCTGACCATGGCGATCGCTGAGATTCAGGTTGGCCCTTACAACCAGCAACCGCAGCCGTTTATGGGCTCGCTGATCAGCAATCAGGCGGCGGATCAGCTGCTGGATGCAGAAGCGCGCTTGGTCGCCGCAGGCGGGCAAACGCTGGTGCCGCTATCCCGCCCTGATCCACAGCACGCGATCCTGCGACCGGGGCTGATCGACGTCAGTGCCATCGAACACCGTCACGACGAGGAACACTTCGGTCCGCTGCTGCAACTGATCCGGGTGGATGATCTCAACCACGCCATCGCCGAGGCGAATCACACAGCGTTCGGCCTCTCGGCCGGGGTACTGAGCGACAATCCGCAGATCTTCCACCAGTTCGAAAAGCGGGTACGTGCTGGCCTGATCAACTGGAACCGTCCACTGACCGGTGCCTCCAGTGCCCTGCCTTTTGGCGGTATCGGGATCAGCGGCAACCACCGCGCCAGCGCCTGGTACGCGGCGGATTACTGCGCCTATCCGGTGGCGTCCCAGTTGAGCGAAACCCTTACCACCCCGGCGCAAACACCACCGGGCTTAAGCGCGGATTAGGATTTAAGAACGGCAGGCAGAGAGTAACGGGAGGTTCCCATGCGCTATCAGGAGCTGAATCTCGACGGACTGGTTGGCCCGACCCACAACTACGCGGGCCTCTCCCCCGGCAACCTCGCCTCGGAGAGCCACCGCGGTCAGGCCTCCTCACCCCGCGAGGCCGCACTGCAGGGGCTGGAGAAGATGTGGCTGCTGCACAATCTGGGTATCCCGCAAGCGGTCATGCCCCCCCAGCTCTGCCCGAGGCTGAACGCATTGCGTGCGTTAGGCTTCGACGGCAGCGACGTGCAGATGATCGAACGCGCCTGGCAACAAGCGCCGGAGCTGCTCGCCGCCTGTTACTCCGCCTCCAGCATGTGGGCCGCCAACAGCGCCACCGTCACCTGCTCAGCAGACAGCGCAGATCGCAAGGTACACTTCACCCCCGCCAATCTGGTCTTCAACCTGCACCGCAGCTTTGAAAGCGAGCAAAGCGGCTATTTCCTGCAACGGATCTTCTGCGATCGCCAGCACTTCAGCCACCACCCCGCGCTACCCGCGAGCATCGATCTGGGTGACGAAGGCGCCGCCAACCACACCCGGCTCTATGCGGAACAGGACAAACCCGGCATCACCCTGCTCACCTACGGACAGAGCACACAAGGGCCGCAACCACAGCTCTATCCCGCCCGCCAGAGCGAGGCCGCCTGCCGCATCCTGCAACGCAGCCACCAACTGAGCGACGCCAACTGCCAGCGCGTGCAGCAGCTTCCCGCCAGTATCGACCAGGGTGTATTCCACAACGATGTGATCGCCGTTGGTCATCGCAATCTGCTGTTACTGCACGAAGAGGCCTGGCTCAATCAGGCAGCGGAGTTAGCGGCGTTAAGGCAACGCTGGGGAGACAGCACCCCGCTCTATATCGAGCAGATCCCTGCGACCCAATTAAGCGTGGAGCAAGCGGTCAGCAGCTACCTGTTCAACAGCCAGCTGGTCACCACCGGTGACGGCGAAATGGTGCTGATTGCCCCTCAGGAAAGCCGGGAGGAAGCGCACGCGCGGCGGGTAATTGAGCATCTGATCGTGGGGGATAACCCACTCAGCGCGGTACAGTTTGTCGATCTGCGTCAGAGCATGAGCAACGGCGGCGGTCCCGCCTGCCTGCGTCTGCGTATACCGCTGAGCGAGAAAGAGCTGGCCGCCATGCATCAGGGGGTTGTACTGGATGAGGGTCTCTACTGGACATTGCAGGAGTGGATCAAAGGCTACTACCGCGACCGTCTCAGCCCCGAGGATCTGCGCGATCCGGCTCTGATGGGCGAATCGCGCGCGGCGCTGGCCGAACTGGAGAAGATCCTGGGCCTGCCGGACCTCTACCAGTTCGACTAAGGAACCTACGAATAAGTCCGAAACGACTCTGGCTTTCAGAGCAATTCGAGATCAAGGCAGTGATTACAGCCATGCTGGTTGCCTCAGGGCGCCTGCCGGGCGTAAATCACTAACGCAGAGATCGGGTTGCTCTGAAAGCCCCGAAGGGCGGGCGCTAAAACAGCTTTTTGCTTTGTCAGGCAGCTTGGAAAGGACCAGTCATTCCGCTGCGCAGCCTTTCGCGCATAAAGCTGTTTTAGCGTCCGCAGAGAAAGTCTCGGACTTGTTCGCAGGTTCCCTAAGCATACTAACGGGGCAAACCATCTACGCTTACCGAAACACCGGTGACTGATCATGAAAGTCAGACACGGTGTTTCGGCAGGCAGATGATCACCTCCAAGCCCCCTTCAGGGTGATTCTTCGCTTCGATACTACCGCCCAGACGCTGCACCGCGCGTTGCGCAATACTCAGGCCCAGACCGTAGCCGTTGTTGTTGCTGGTATTGCGGTAGAACGGCTCGAACAGGTGCGGCAGTGCCGACGGCGCCACACCGCTGCCATGGTCGCGGATACTGAGCACGCACTGTTCATTCACGTCATTCAGGTTGATATCGATCGCCACTCCTTCAGCCGTATGTTTGCAGGCGTTGCCCAACACATTGTTCAAAGCCCGCTCCAGCAGCGCCGGATTGCCTTCCACCTGACAGCGACAGCGTGCTGCGTCAAAACGGATCTCACGGTCCGCGGAGGAGAAGCGCACGTCCTCCAGCAGTTCCTCCAGCAGCTCCGCCAGTTCAAACGGTTTACCGCTTGCTTCGCTGTTCTCCAGCCGTGACAGAGAGAGGATCTCGCCAATGAGTGCATCCAGACGCTGACACTCCCGCGTAATGCGGCTGACGATCTTGTCGTCGCCCCAACGCTGCTCAGCGAGACCCGCCGCCGCCTGCAGACGCGCCAGCGGTGCACGCAACTCGTGGGAAACGTCCTGCATCAGTTTCTGGTGGGAGGTCAGCGTCTGCTCCACATACTCCGCCATACGGTCAAACTCACGCGCCAGCTCGCCGATCTCATCACCCCGGCTGCGCAGCTTCTCGTCCGCACGGGTATTCAGCTCGCCGCTATAGAGCGCCTGGGTATGATCCCGCAGGCGGTTGAGCGGCCCGACAATGATCCAGGTAAGCAGACTGGCAGCAATGGCGGAAACCAGCAGGATCAGCACCACCTGAATCGACAGCATGGTTCGAATAAAGTGACCCACCGGAGAGTGTTCCCAGTCCAGCGCCACATCCACCCGGTAGCGGCGTTGATTGTCAGAGATCAGGCGGAAACTGATCACCTCAATATCCTTACGCCAGACACCCCGGGGCGGTCCGACCACCATCACCCGCCGTTCCAGATCGGTGATGCGCAACTTGTCCTTTTTCTTCCAGCGGTCGTAGCGGTCATGATCGTGATCGCGGTACCAGTCGCGTCGGTGCCGGTCGTCGTCATCCCGCTCCTCTCGCTCATAACGCCACCGCTCAAGCTCCGGGGGGCGACGGAAAGGCCGCAGACCATTACGCTCGTAACGCTCGATGATTCGCTCGGCATACCCCTGCGCAGACGCCACCACCACACCACGGAATTTCTCTTTCTCCGCAACCGCGCCAACGATCAGGATGGTCGCCGCCAGCACCACAAAACTGGCCAGCCAGATGGAGAGGAAGATCTTTACGAAAAGGCGTTTGTACCACCTCATAGGTTACTCCGGACAAACTGGTAGCCCACGCCGCGCACGGTTTTGATCAGCTCATTATCGGGCAGCATCTTTGCCAGTTTTTGCCGCACGCGGCTGACGTGCACGTCGATGGCGCGATCATAGGCGGTCAGCTTGCGGTGCAGCACCAGCTCTGTCAGCTGCTCCTTGCTGATCACCGTACCGGCGTTGTTGAGCAGGTAGGCCAGCACGTTGAACTCAGTACCGGTCAGCTCCAGCGCCTGCCCGTTTACACTCACTTCACGCACACCCGGGTTAAGGCTGATACCCGCTTCGCTGACAATCTGGTCGGGGAACAGGGTCGGGCGCACCTGCGGCTCCACACGACGCAACACCGCTTTGATACGCGCCACCAGCTCACGCGGGTTGCAGGGCTTGCTCATATAATCGTCGGCGCCCATCTCCAGGCCCAGAATGCGGTCGATATCCTCACCACGCCCAGTCAGCATGATCACCGGCAGCTGCAGACGCGGGCGGATCTCCTGCAGCAGATCCATACCACTGCGCCCCGGCATCATCACATCCAGGATCATCAGGTCGTAACGATCGGCGCGCTGCAGCTTCTCCTGCGCTTCGTCGGCGTTATGGGCGAACTCCACGGCGAACCCCTCATGCTCCAGATAATCCCCCAGCAATTCGCAGAGTTCCTGGTCGTCATCCACCATCAGCAGTCGGCTCTGTTCGCTCATCTCGCGCTCCCGTTGTTCATTCGATATCCACCATAATAATTCGCCACTGCCCGAAACCCAGCCCCACAGCACCCGCTTTTACCAAACTTTACATAAGCGATACTTAAGTTAACTCAGGCCGACGGCAGAATAACATCCGTAGCGTTAACCCTACATCGACGCTGCAACGGAGCCCATGGGTAAACGACTAGAGCAGCCGTTTGTCCAACACCTCCATCGAATCCCTTAACCCCGGGATTCAATATCCCTCCATGGGGCCTGCTAACCTCAATCCTTCAGTGCTCGAAGGCTCAAGGCTCCATGACTTATCTCTCAGCCGGCTACCCTCAGCCGGCTTTTTTTATTTTCCCCAGTGTTAGAACACAGCAAAATCCAGCACTAATCGAGTACCTCACCCTCCGTCCTATAGGACGGATAAGGGGTGCCGCTGCGCGCCCCTTATCAATCCCCAGCAGCCCCGCTACTTGCCGGACTCCGTCCGGTACCTTGCGTTTCTCACCCGAAATAGCGTGCTCGGAAACTCGGCCGCTTCGCGCCCTCAAACAACCGAGCACTTTCCCTATTTCGTGTTGCGATACTCAGCTGCGCAGAGGGGATACAACTCCGTGCCACCTGATGCTTTAACCAATACTTCATACGCATGAAAAGCTATCTAGTTGGATGAAGTGGCAGGATCTCTTTCCCCTCTACGCCGCCGAGCATTGCAGGATGCTATCGACAAGCGCGAGGACTGTTTGAGGAGCGCAGCGACGAGTTCCGCAGCGCCGATAGCATCCGAAACGCACAGGGAACGACGCGAAGCGGCGCAAGTAGCGGGGCTGCGGGAGGGATCGTTAAGGGAGGGCGCAGCCGCTCTCCCTTGACAAAGAAATGAGTTCGAAGTGATGAAGCTAGTACCACTACCTTACTTTCCCAGCGCTCCTAGCAAGACCAAACAAATCCCACGTTTACCTTTCTTTACACCCCCGTTACCCAACTTAGCGCTGACAAAACCAACAATACACCCAACAACGCAAACAACAGCGGAGACATCAAAATGCGTAAGACACTTATTATTGGCATGACTGCACTTTCTCTGACTCTGGGTGGCCTGGGTGTCGCTGTCGCGGGCGGTAAGATGGGACATGACGGACCGATGGATGGCCGCATGCTGGACCGTCTGGCACACAAACTGGACCTGACCGACGCACAGATGGATCAGGTAGATGAGATGATGGCGGGTGAGTTCAAGGATATGCGCCAGCAGATGCGCACCATGAAGGACCTGCGTCAGGACTTGCGCAAGCTGGATCCAAACGCTGCCGATTACCAGCAGCAGGTGGATACACTGGCGGCACAGATCGCTGCCAACACCGAGCAGATGGTGAAGATGCGCGCCGAGCAGAAACAGGCGTTTAACGAGATCCTGACCCCTGAGCAGCGCACCGAACTGGCCGAGCTGAAAGACAGCTGGCGCGAGCGTATGCACAACCGTTTTGGCGGTGAGCACGGCGGTAAAGGTCGTCACTGCCGCGATTAAACACTAACGCCATCGGCCGGTTCCCCTTCCATCTCCAGCCAGGAGTATTCCCCCAACTCCGCCCGGCAGGCCCGTAACCAATATCAGGTACGGGCCTGACTTTTTCAGGACCTCCTGTGTCGACTGAAACCAGTTTGGTATTCCACCTCTTTTCCGAAATCTCAACCAACCGTCTTTATATAAACGCGCCACCAAAACACAGGTCATCGGGATTAATTGAACTCCCGATCAGCAATCGGGGCAGTGTTCACAACTTTGTTAGGATTGCACCCCAAGATTCAAATCTGTAGTGTCCACTCAATATAATTGCCCGGCCTGATTCAGTAAGGTTATTTAATTAAGACAATACCGATTTACGTGTGAGACGTAATTAAGAAGATACCCGCCACCGGTTTTATCTTGTTGGCGGGAACAGGCGTGTAGAACCGTAAAAGCACAACATCAGATCAACGACCCATTTTCGCAGATAAGCAAAGGAACCCTGCAGTGGCCCGAATCCGTCTTCACCAACTCCGCCACCAGCTCGCCAAACTGTTAATGCCGATCCGTGTCCCACTGGCCCGTCTGCACTATCTCGCACCGATGCGCCTGCGTTTTCAGGGCGTGTTTGCCAACCGGGACGCCGCAGTAGCGGCGGTACCTAGCAAATACACCGTTGGCTATGACAACGACAATGTAGTCGACCTGAACTTCGACTGGATGTGTAAGGTAGCGCCTTGGGACTACCCGGTGATTCTCTGGCTTAACAAGCTACTGCCCGATAATCCACGTCTGCTGGATGCCGGCGGCCACATGGGCACCAAATACCGTGCCTTCCAGCCCTACATCGACCTGAGCGCGGTGGACTGGACCATCTACGACGTCCCGGCAATCACCCGTGCCGGAGAAACACGTGCCCGCGAGGAGGGCCTGACCAGCCTGCGTTTTATCTCCGACCTGGAGGGATGTGATACGCCGGATATTCTGCTTGCCTCAGGATTACTGCAATATCTGGACATGCCGCTTGAGGCCCTTTTCAAACAACTGCCACAACCGCCAAAACACGTGATTTTAAACAAGGTGGCGCTGCACGATCACGATACTCTGTTTACGCTGGAAAACTTCTACAGCGGCCTGGTTCCTTTCCAGATTCGCAACAAATCCGCGTTCCGCAAGGAACTGGAAAAGCTCGGCTATCGCATCGTTGATGAGTGGGAAATTCCTGATTTAACTCACAATATCCCTACACACCCTGAGGTTGGATCCTTCGTTAACAAAGGTTTTTATTTAACCCGAATTTAACGATTTTCTGCTTTGTGCTGATTTAGAGTCATCGCGCTGTACAAAAATCAGACAACGACATAAATCTGATTAAAAAGTTCATTCAAACGCTCCAGTTATACAAAAATATTGTTGATTCAAATTACCAGATCTTAAAGAATAGGAAGCGTTCATTTTGAATGAATGCACCGATAACAGGTCGCTGTATTAGGAAAACCACTTTCTTCTTGTTAGGTTTTCCTGGCCACGGAATCTTCGGAATAACAAGGAAGTCGTTGCTTGTTCAGGTAGGGAAATAGCAACAAGGAGTAGCCTTTGCTGCTCTGCCGAAGGTTATTTGATCCGATTATGTCGTCCGCCAGCGCTCATATCGGCTCTGTTTCCACAGGGCCGTCGTCTGCATCTTTATCCGCCAATACCCGCTCTGTTTATCAGGTGTTTGCAGAAATAGCTCAACAATACCCCGATAAAACCGCCCTGCTCTGTAACGAGCACAGCCTGAGTTATCGTGACCTTTTTAACCGCGCCGAATCTTTAGCCGCACGCCTGCAACAACAGGGTGTAAAACACGGCGATGTCGTCGGCCTGGTGACCCAACGCAGTATCGAAGCGATCATCGCCAAGCTGGCCGTGATCCGCTGTGGCGCGGCCTACCTGCCCTTTGACGCCTCCTACCCGCAGAAGATGCTGCGCTATATCTACGAGGATGCATCACCCGCTGCGATGCTGCTGCAGCCCGGTTTGCTGGATAACAGTTGTATGGAGGTCTTCTGGCAAGGCGACGCGCTGCTGATTGATGACAGTCCTGCCCCGACTCCGGCTGAACCTGTCGAGGTCAATGCCGACGACCCAATCTATGTGATGTACACCTCCGGCTCCACCGGTAAACCTAAAGGTGTGGTGGTACCCCATCGCGGTGTCCTACGGCTGGTATTGGACAACAACTACGTATCGCTCAGCGCCGATGAGGTGATCCTGCAACTCTGTCCGCTGGCCTTCGACGTCTGCACCTTTGAGATCTGGGGCGCGCTGCTGTTTGGCGGCAGCCTGGCGATCGTCCCCTCTGCGCATCCGACGCTGGACGAGATCGCGGCACAGATCGCACGTCATAACGTCAGCACCATGTGGCTGACCGCAGGCCTGTTCCACCTGATGGTGGAGCACCGCATCGACGGGCTGAAACCGGTACGTCAGCTGCTGGCTGGCGGCGATATCCTCTCGCCGCCCCATGTCGAGAAAGTACTGCGGGAGTTGCCCGACTGCCGCATGATCAACGGCTACGGCCCGACCGAAAACACCACCTTCACCACCGCTTATATCTTCCCGCGTGATTTCAGCGCGGCGAGCAGTGCCCCAATCGGCACAGCGATCAACGGTACGACCATCCATATTCTTGATGAAACACAGCAACCGGTGGCGGTCGGTGAGAAAGGCGAACTCTACGCCGGAGGTGATGGCGTTGCCCTGGGGTATCTGAACCGCCCTGAACTGAGTGCCGAACGCTTTATTCCCGATCCCTTCTCTGAGAAGCCTAACGCCCGCCTCTATCGCACCGGTGATCTGGTGCGTCAGCGCGAAGACGGCAATCTGGAGTTCTTCGGCCGCGCAGACCGTCAGATCAAACTGAACGGCAAACGCGTGGAGCTGGACGAGATCGAATACAACCTGCGCCGTCACGACGATGTTGCTGATGCCGCCGCCCTGGTGCAGGAGACAGAGCACGGCATACGCCACCTGGTCGCTTACATTGTGCCCAGAAACGGCGTCGTGCTGAGCGCTGAACTGGAGAACCGCGTCCGCGACTTCCTGCGCATCGAACTACCGGACTACATGGTACCGCCGTCGATCACTGCCATGGAGAAGTTCCCGCTGTCGGCCAACGACAAGGTGGACCGCGCCGCACTGGCTGCGCAACCACCCGCACCGCGGGCAACCGCCACCGCAGCCGCACCGCTCAATGCCAGCACTCTGGATGCCCAGCTGCACACCTTGTTCTGCCGCGCCCTGAAACGGGACTCAGCGGGCCACCACGAAAACTTCTTCGATCTGGGCGGCAACTCTTTGCAGATGATCGAACTGCAGGCACTGATCCGCAGCGAGCTGGGACGTGAGCTGAATCTCACCGACCTGTTCCGCTTCCCGAGCATCAGTGCACTGAGCCGATACCTCAATCCGCCTGCGGCGACGCCATCAGCAACAGAAAAAACCGCCACGAACAGCAACCGCCGGGCCAGTGGCCGCAAAGCCGCCCTGCAACGCGCACGTACACAGAAGAACAGGTAACCGATGGACCAGCACAACGCCCTTCCGGAACAGGACGACGACCTGAGCAACAGCATCGCCATTGTCGGCATGTCCGGCCGCTTCCCCGGCGCCAACGACGTAGCCACCTTCTGGCAGAACCTCTGTGACGGTGTGGAATCGATCACCCATTTCAGCGATGAGGAGCTGGAGGACGATTTCGACGCCGAGGTGCGCAACGATCCCAACTTCGTCAAAGCCCGGCCGATCCTTGAGGATGTGGATAAGTTCGACGCCGAATTCTTCAGCATGTATGCCAAAGAGGCCGCGCTGACCGATCCGCAGCAGCGCCTGTTCCTGGAGTGCAGTTGGGAAGCGCTGGAAGACGCGGGTTATGACCCGGCCCGCATCGACACCCCGGTGGGTGTGTTCGGCGGCAGCAGCATGAACACCTATATGCTGCGCCACCTCTGCGCCAACCCGGCCACCGTCGACCAGTTCACCAGCAGTTATCAGGTCGGTCAGTACCCGATGTTTGTCGGCAGCGCACCGGACTTCTTCGCTACCCGCGTCGCCTATAAGCTGGATCTGAAAGGCCCGGCGGTGAACGTCAGCAGCGCCTGTTCCACCTCCCTGCTGGCGATCGCCCAAGCGTGCCAGAGCCTGCAACTCTACCAGTGCGATATGGCGCTGGCGGGCGGAGCTTCGATCACCTTCCCGCAAAAGCGCGGTTACCTGCATCAGGAGGGGGGCATGGTCTCCCCTGACGGGCACTGCCGCGCCTTTGACGCCAACGCCGCCGGTACCATCTTTGGCAGTGCGGTGGGCAGCGTCCTGCTGAAACGTTACGACGACGCGATCGCCGACGGTGACCAGATCTACGCGGTAATTCGCGGCTGCGGCATCAACAACGACGGTGCCGATAAGGCGGGATTCACCGCCCCGAGTGTGGACGGCCAGGCCGCCGCAATCCGCGAGGCGCTGGATGTGGCCGAGGTGGACGCGCGCAGCATCGGTTACGTAGAGTGCCACGGTACCGGCACACCGCTGGGTGATCCAATTGAGATAGCGGGCCTGACACAGGCCTACCGCGACCACACCAGCGACACCGGTTACTGCGCCATCGGCTCACTGAAAACCAACGTTGGTCATCTGGATGCGGCAGCCGGGGTCACCGGTCTGATCAAAACGGCCCTGGCGCTGAAAAACGCCAAACTGCCCGCCACCCTGCACTACGAAACACCCAACCCGCGAATCGATTTCGCCAACTCGCCGTTTCACGTCAACGACCGTCTGAACGACTGGCCACAGCGCGAGTATCCACGCCGGGCCGGACTCAGCTCCTTCGGCGTGGGCGGCACCAACGTCCATCTGGTGCTGGAAGAGGCGCCTGCTCGGGAAGAAACATTCGTAACGGACAACAGACCGCAGCTGCTGGTCTGCTCTGCCCGTACACCGGAAGCCCTGCAGCAGGCCCAACAGAATCTGGCCGCGCACCTGCGCAACCACCCTGAACAACCGCTGGCCGATGCCGCCTACACCCTGATGGAGGGGCGGCGCGCCTTCGAACACCGCGCTGTCGTTGTTGCCAACAGCCATGAAGAAGCGGCGCGGCAGTTATCGAGCGGATCGATCGTTGCCACCCAGGCGGGTTCGCAGCGCCCGGTGGTCTTCCTCTTCCCCGGCCAAGGCACGCAGTACCCGGAGATGGGACGTGACCTGTACGAAAACGAACCGGTGTTCCGGGCCGCGCTGGATGAGTGTGCGGCCCTGCTGCAACCACAGCTGGGCGAAGATCTGCGCGCGCTGCTCTACCCGAGCGATGCTACGGATAAAGAAACCGCCGCCGAACGCTTGCGTGCCACCATCCTGGCACAGCCGGCGATCTTCAGCGTCGAATACGCCACCGCGCAACTCTGGCTGAGCCGGGGTATCCAGCCGAGCGCGATGCTCGGTCACAGTGTAGGCGAGTGGGTCGCCGCCGTGCTGGCTGGGGTGGTCTCGCTAAAGGATGCACTGACACTGGTCGCCACCCGCGGACGTCTGATGAATGCGGTCGCCGGGGGCGCCATGCTCAGCGTACGCCTGCCGGAAGCAGACCTGCTGCCGCTGCTCAACGAACAACTGGATATCGCTGCGATCAACGCGCCCAATCTGTGCGTGGTTGCCGGGCCGTATGACGCCATCGACGCGCTGGAACAGTTACTGGATACACGCGAAGTAGTACACCGCCGCCTGCATACCTCCCACGCCTTCCACTCCGCAATGATGGACGAAGCCGTGGCACCGCTGCTGGACGCAGTGAGTCAGGTGCAACTGTCCGCGCCGACACTGCCGATCTACTCCTGCGTCAGCGGCCAGCCGCTGCGCGATGAGGAAGCAACCTCCGCCGAATACTGGGCGCACCATATGCGCGAAGCAGTACGCTACGCCGACGGCATCCGTACACTGGTGGAGCAGCAGAGCAACGCGATCCTGCTGGAGATCGGCCCGGGCAATACCCTGACCACCCTCGCGCACCAATGCCTGCGCGGCGTGGAGAACAGCGATATCCGCACCCTGCACTCCCTGCCGGATGCGGGACGCGACAGCGCCGATCATCTGCAGATGCTACAGTGTTTTGGTTTGCTCTGGGCGCACGGAGCCGAGGTCGACTGGCAACAGATTCACCAGGGCACTGGTCAGCGTGTTTCACTGCCGACCTACCCGTTCCAGCGTCAGTCCCATTGGGTCGAACGCCCAGCGCGCAATGCCGCAGCCAACACGGTCCCGTCCTGTGAGCAAACACTTACAGACCCGTCAGAGCCGGTAACACAGACAGAACAAACCCCGGATTCTGCCCCGGTCAACGATACCCGCCAGCAGGTACTGGCGATCTTCGAAGAACTGTCCGGCGAAAACTTTGACGGCATCAGCGACAGCACCGGTTTTGTCGAGCTGGGTTTCGATTCCCTCTTCCTGACTCAGGTCGCGCAGCGCTTACAGAAACAGTTCAGGGTCAAACTCACCTTCCGCCAGCTGCTCGGTGATTACGGTCGCCTTGGCCTGCTGGTCAGCATGCTCGAACGTGAGGGCCAGGCCACTCAGCCAAAACAGGTCAACCAGAAACAGGAAAGCGCGCCTGCACCGCAGGCCAGCACAACCGTCACACCGGTACTGCCAGAGGATGAGGCGGAAAGCCGCCCCTCCCGTTTTGACCTCTATAAGGGCAAACAGGGCGGCAACACCGAACTGACCGAAAAACAGGCGCAACATATCGCCGAATTGGCGGAACGCAGCGCCAGCCGCATGCGCGGCTCCAGGCAATCCACCCGCAGTCACCGCAAGGTGCTGGCCGATCCGCGCGCCGCCGCAGGTTTCTGCAGCGACCTGAAAGAGCTGGTCTACCCGATCGTGGTGGACCGCAGCAAAGGCTCACGCTTGTGGGATATCGACGGCAACGAATACGTCGATCTGGTAAACGGTTACGGCCAGACCTTCTTCGGTCACTCGCCGGATTTCGTCACCGATGCCATGCGCGAGCAGCTGGAGAAAGGTTTTGCCATCGGCCCGCAGGCGGAGTTCGCCGGTGAGGTCGCCAGCCTCTTCTCCGAAATTACCGGCAACGAACGTGTCACCTTCTGCAACACAGGTTCCGAAGCGGTGATGGCGGCGATGCGTGTTGCCCGCGCCGTCACCGGTCGCGACAAGGTGGTGGTGTTCAACGGCGACTACCACGGCCAGTTCGACGAAGTACTGGTGAAAGGGGTGGGCCGGGGCGAACGCCGCCGCTCACAACCCATTGCGGGCGGTATTCCGCCGGAAGCGGTCGCCAATATGGAGGTGCTGGAGTACGGCGCCGCCGACAGTCTGGCCTGGATTCAGGCCCACGCGGACGATATAGCCGCCGTGGTGGTGGAGCCGGTTCAGAGCCGCCACCCGGATCTACGCCCTTTCGCCTTCCTGCGCGAGCTGCGCAACATCACCCAGCAGACCGGCAGCGCGCTGGTATTCGACGAGGTGGTGACCGGTTTCCGTACCCATCCCGGCGGTATCCAGGCGGTGACCGGTATCCGCGCTGATCTGGCCACCTACGGCAAAGTGGTGGGCGGCGGCATGCCGATCGGCATCCTTGCCGGACGCGCGGAGTTTATGGACGCCCTTGACGGCGGCCAGTGGGATTACGGCGACGACTCCATTCCTGAGGTGGGCGTCACCTTCTTCGCCGGCACTTTCGTGCGCCACCCGATGACCCTCTCGGCAACACGTGCCGTTTTACACCATATGCTGGACGCGGGGCCGCAGCTGCAGGACAACCTGGCCGCACGCACCGCCGGTCTGGTGGCACAGCTGCGTAACCTGTTCACGCAGTTCGGCCTGAAAACGGAGATCGAACACTACTCCAGCTTCTTCTACTTCAACCTGCACAACGAGTTGGCCTATCCGGGGCTGGTTTACTACCACCTACGCGAGCGTGGCATCCATATTCAGGATGGATTCGCCTGTTTTATGACCACAGCCCACAGCGATGAGGATCTGCAGCGGATCGTCGACGCCTTCCGCGATACCCTGCAAGCCCTCGCCGACGCCGACCTGCTGCCTAACCATCTATCAAACAGCGGCACACCGGTTGTGGATAACACAAAAACAGCAGAGTTGATCCCGCTGACCGAAAGCCAGATGGAGATCTGGCTCGCTGCCCAGTTGAGTGACGCCGCCTCCTGCGTATTCAACGAAGCGGTCACTGTCGAACTGACGGGCACTCTGAACAGCACAGCACTGGAGCGGGCGCTGGACCAACTGGTTGCACGTCACGACGCCCTGCGTAGCCGCTTCCTGCCCACCGGCGAAGCATTCAGCATCAAAGCCGATGGCAAATACAGCTTCCAGCGACACCAGGCAGCAACGCAAGCGCAGCTGGATGAGGCGATCGCCAGCGAAGCGCGTCAGGTGTTCGACCTGATCAACGGGCCGCTGCTACGCGTGCAGCTGTTCAGTCTGTCAGACAACAACCACACGCTGATCCTCAGCACCCACCATATCGTCTGCGACGGCTGGTCCATCAACGTGTTGGTGAGCGAACTGGGCGCACTTTATAAAGCGGAGCTGCGCGGCGGCATGGCACTTCTGCCCGACCCGCTGCCGTTCTCCCGCTACGCGCAACGTGAAAGCAACCGGGATCCCCAGGAACAACAACGGATCGACCGGTACTGGCAGGCGCAGTTCAACCCGCCACCCGCAGCGCTGGTATTGCCGAGCGACCGTCCACGCAGCAGCGTGCCCTCCTACCGCGGTGCCACCTACACCGCCAGCATGAGCGCGGCGTTCTGTCAGCAACTGAAGCAGGCCGGGGCAACACAGGGTGCAACACTGTTCACCACCCTGCTCACCGGGTTCCAGACGCTGATGGGCCGCCTTGCCGGGCAGAACGATCTGGTGATCGGCGTGCCGACCGCCGGGCAGGCGCAGCTGGAAGATGAAACCCTGGTGGGCCATTGCGTGCACTTCCTGCCGATCCGCAGCCAATGGCAAGCTGACAGCGGTCTCGCGGAGCAGCTGAAGCACACCTCCAACCAGGTGATGGACGCCTACGACCATCAGGGCACGACACTCGGCGCGCTGGTACAGCAACTGGAACTGCCTCGTCAGCAGGGTCAGGTACCTCTGACACAGGTGCAGTTCAACCTGGAACGTCTGGAGAGCGCACAACCCTGGCCGGAGCTGGAGGTCAGCGTCAGTCCGAATCCGAAAGCCTTCGTGAACTTCGACCTGTTCTTCAACATGATCGAATCCGCGCAGGGTTTGCGCCTGGACGTGGATTACAACAGCGACCTGTTCGATCAGGCCACCATCGCCCACTGGGTCGAGGTGTTCGAGCAGCTGCTTAGCAGCATGGTCGACAGCCTGACCCACCAGCCGCAGCATCCTCTGTCCCAGCTGAACTGGTTGCCAGCCCGCGATCAGCAGCAGTTGGCGCAGCTCAACGCTACTGTACAAAGCTATCCACAGACCCTGTGTCTGGATCAGCTGCTACTGAAACGCGCGGCGCAGCAACCGGATGCCATCGCCGTACGCTGCAACGGAATCGAACTCAGCTACGCCGAACTGGACACCCGCGCCAACCAGCTGGCCAACCACCTGCGCTGTTATCTGTCGTTGCGCGAGGATGATGCACAAGCCAAGGTGGGGATCTGCGTGCGCCGCTCAGTAGACACCCTGATCGCCATGCTCGCGACCCTGAAAGCGGGTGCGGCCTACGTACCGCTGGACCCGTGCCACCCGCACGCTCGCCTGCAATACATCCTCGACGATGCCGGTGTAGCCGCGCTGATCGTCGACGCAGAACAACACAACAGCCTCAACACCGACGGCCTGCCGCTGATCGATCCGAGCCTGGCGCGCTGCGACAACGGCAGCGCCGAGCTGCCCGATCTGAAGGGGCGTTCACCACAGGATCTGGCCTACGTCATCTACACCTCCGGTTCCACCGGCAAACCGAAGGGGGTGGAGATCAGCCATCAGGCGGCGGTGAACTTCCTCTGCAGCATGGCCAAAGAGCCGGGGCTGGAGGCAGAGGACCGTTTCCTCGCGGTCACCACCGTCTCCTTCGATATCTCTCTGCTGGAGCTGTTCCTGCCGCTACTCTGCGGCGCGCAACTGGTGATCGCCGGTGACGAAGACACGCCCGACGGTTTCCGCCTGAAAGCGCTGATCGATACCTTCGGTATCACCGCCATGCAGGGCACACCGTCGAGCTGGCAGTTGCTGCTGGAGGCGGGTTTTGTCGCACCGGACGGTTTTAAGATGCTGATCGGCGGCGAAGCCTTGCCCCGCCAGTTGGCCGATCGACTGCTCGCTGGCGACGGCGAACTCTGGAACATGTACGGCCCGACCGAAACCACGGTCTGGTCCTCCTGCCAGCGTATCCAAGCGGATGGTCAGCCGATCACCGTCGGCCAACCGATCGCCAACACCAGCTTCTACATCCTGGATGAGCACGACCAGCCACAACCTCAAGGTGTGCCGGGACAGCTGCATATCGGCGGCGACGGCGTCGCCCGTGGTTACCTCAACCGCGCCGACCTCACCGCAGAGCGCTTTATCCCCAACCCGTTTGGCGAGGGCCGCCTCTACCGCACCGGCGATCTGGCGCGCCTGCTACCCGATGGCAACCTGCAGGTGATCGGCCGTATCGACCATCAGGTGAAACTGCGCGGTTTCCGCATCGAGCTGGGCGAGATCGAAGCACAACTGCACAGCGCCGGTGCGCAAGCGACGGTTATCGTCCGTGAAGACAGCCCGGGGGCCCGCCGTCTGGTGGCCTATCTGGAAACCAGCGGCAACTGCGATCAGCAACAGCTGCGCCGGGCGCTGGAGCGCAGCCTGCCGGAATACATGGTGCCGAGTGTCTGGGTAACACTAGACGCCCTGCCACGGTTGGCCAACGGCAAGCTGGACCGCAACGCCCTGCCGCAACCGGACGCCACACACAGCGTTGGACCGGTCTACCGCGCGCCACAAACCACGCAGGAGCAGACACTCGCGTCGATCTGGGCGGAGGTTCTGGGGCTGGAGCAGGTGGGCCTGGACGATGATCTGTTTGCACTGGGTGCAGACTCGATTCAGATCTTCCAGATCGTCGCCCGCGCCAGTAAAGCAGGGCTGCCACTTTCCGCCAGTCAGCTGATGCAACACCGTCGCTTGCTGGCTGTAGCGGCAAGCCTCAACGATCCGCAGGATCCGTTTGCGATGCCCGGTAGGCAGCGCAAAAAGAACCGCGGTCGTATCCGTAAGCTGTATCCGGAAAGTGTGTGATCAGGAGCAAGAGAGAACCATGACGGCACAAACAATCATCACGCCCGAGACACCATACGCAGGCCGCACCCTGCGCTATCCATGCTCGCCGATCCAGCATCGCTTCTGGGTCCTGAACCAGCTGGAACCGGGTGACAGCTCCCTGAACGTGGCGATCCGCTGGCGCATCGAAGGTACGCTGGAACACGCTGAGCTGGAACAGGCGTTCCGCCTGATCGTGCAGCGCCACGAGGTACTGCGCACCTACTTCACCCAGCAACAGGGCGAACCGGTGCAGATGGTACAGCCCCATGTGGCTCTGCCGGTGGCGCAGATCGACCTGCGTCACCTACCCCGGGAGGAAGCCGAAGCAGAGGCCGAACGCTGTGCCGCTATTGAAGCCCGCAAACCCTTCCAGCTGGCGATGGCACCGCTGATGCGGGTCACTCAGGTACGGATCACCGACCAGCACGCGGTGATCCTGCTCACCGCACACCACATCATCTGCGACGGCTGGTCGATCGGCCTGCTGGCGCGGGAGATGGGCGAGATCTGCGACGCCCTGCACAGCGGGCGTGAACCGCAGCTCCCCAAGCTGCCGGTCAGCTACGGTGACTATGCTGCGTGGATGCTGGAGTGGCTCGACGGCGACGAACTGCAGGATGAGCAGCGTTATTGGCAACCGCAGCTGCGGGACGCCAACTACTTTGAGCTGCCCACCGACCAGCCGCGCCCACCGGTATGGCGCAACGACAGCGCGATCGTCTCCCGTCTGTTGCCACGGGCGATGACCGATAAGCTAGCTCAGCAGGCACTCCACCACGGTTGTACCCTCTACATGCTGGCGATGGCCGGACTGGCCACCCTGCTGCACCGCTATAGTGGCGAAAGCGATATTTCCATCGGCACCCAAGTGGCGGGGCGCAGCGAAGTGGAAACGGAAGATCTGCTGGGTGTGTTTATCAACACCCTGGTGATGCGCCACGACCTCTCCGGCGACCCGGGTTTCCCCGAGCTTCTGCTACGCGTGCGCAAGGTGATCAGCGACGCCATTGATCACGAATTCATGCCGATCGAGAAGTTGATCGAGCTGCTCAAACCGAAACGGGATACCAGCCGTAACCCGCTGTTTTCGGTTAACTTTATCTTCCAGCGCTCCTTTATCGAGGACCGCAGCTACAGCCAGTTCCGACTGATCGATCTGCCTTCGCACGCTGCGGGTGCACTCTACGACCTTAACTTCTATATGGTGGAACGCCCGGACGGCTGGCGTTTCTCCTGTGAATACAACGCGAGCCTGTTTAACGGCAGCAGCGTGGAACGCCTGCTGTTGCATCTGGAAAACCTGTTCACTGCATTGGCCGAAAAGCCTAATCAGCGCCTGTCACAGCTACCGCTGATGGCAGCTGATGAAACCCGCACACTGCTGGCATTGAATAACGCCACCGAGCAGGAATATCCGCGCGAGCACACGCTGGTCGACCTGTTCCGTCAGCAGGTAAAGCACTCCCCGGAAGCCACCGCCGTGGTCTGTAGCCACCAACAGCTCACGTATCAAGAGCTGGATAGCCGCTCCGACCGGCTTGCCCATACCCTGCACGCACGCGGCTGGGCCGGTGCCGGGCAGCGTGTTGGCGTGTTTTTCAACCGCTCCACCGACCTGCTGGTCGCTCTGTTGGCGGTGATGAAATCGGGCAGCGCCTACGTCCCGCTCGACCCACATTATCCACAGGCGCGAATCGCCCATATCTGCAACGACGCCGAAATGGCGGGCATCCTCACCAACCGGGCGTTGGGCACCTTGCTGGCTGAGACCGGTGTGGAATACTGGACCGCCGACGAGGAGCTCAGCGCTGAAGGCAGCAAAGTACCCGCGCTGCCGGAAGGTCCAGGCACTGAAGATAGCGCCTATGTGATCTACACCTCCGGCTCCACCGGCCTGCCTAAAGGCGTAGAGATCGGCCACCGTGCCCTGACCAACTTCCTCTGCAGCATGCAGCAGCAACCGGGCCTTACGGCCGAGGATACGCTGCTGGCGGTGACCACCATCTCCTTTGATATCGCGGCGCTGGAGCTCTACCTGCCGCTGATCTGCGGTGCCAAGGTGGTGATCGCGCGTGAAGAGGAGGTGGTCGATGGCCACGCGCTGGAGGAGCTGATCGACGACCAGCAGGTCAGCGTATTACAGGCGACACCTGTCACATGGCGTCTGTTGCTGGAAGCGGGCTGGCAACCGCGTCCTAAGCTGAAGATGCTCTGCGGCGGCGAGGCCCTGCCACGGGCGCTGGCCGATCAGCTGCTTCAGAACAATGCGTCGCTCTGGAATCTCTACGGCCCGACCGAAACCACCATCTGGTCCGCCGCGCTGCAGGTACAACCGGGAAGTGGGCCAGTACCGATCGGCGCGCCGATCGCCAACACCCAGTTCTATATCCTGGATGAACAGCAGCAACCGGTGCCACAAGGGATGCCGGGCGAGCTCTATATCGGCGGCGACGGTGTCGCCAAGGGGTACTTCAGACACGACGAACTGAACGCCGAACGTTTTATCGCCGATCCGTTTTCGGAGAGCGACAACCGCCTCTACCGCACCGGCGACCGCATCCGTCTGCGTCCGGACGGCAGTTACGAATATCTGGGCCGGACCGATTTCCAGGTTAAGCTGCGCGGTTACCGTATCGAGCTGGGCGAGATCGACGCTGTGCTGCAAGGTCACCCACAGGTGCGTGATGCAGTCTGCGTATTGGGCGAAAACAGCAGCGGTGACGCTGTTATCTGGGGTTATGTGGTACCGCAGGAGAGCGACGATCCTGAGCTGCTATTAAGTGAACTGCGCCAATCGTTAAGCGACCGCCTGCCCGCCTATATGCACCCGTCCTCCCTGACCCTGCTGGATGCAATGCCGCAGACGCCAAACGGTAAAACTGACCGCAAAGCGCTGCCCACACCGCAGCAGGTCGAAGTGCAACAGAGCAGCGAACCGCTGGATGAGTGGGAACTTGTGCTGGCCGATCTCTGGCGCGAACTGCTCGACTGGGAAGGCCCGATCAATCCGGACTCCAACTTCTTCGAGCTGGGCGGCCACTCCATCACCGCCGCCCGCCTGCTGGCCCGCATTGAGAGCGACAGCGGCCGTCACATCACCCTGGCACAGCTGTTCCACAGCCCGACCCTGCGCGGTCTGGCCGAGCTGATGCGCCCACGCACGCAGTACGAAGACGACTTCCGTCAGGTGGTACGCCTGCAATCCCACGGCAGCCACCCGCCGCTGATCGCCCTGCACAATACCGGCACCTATTTCTCGGTGTCTCGCCAGCTGGGTGGTGACTATCCGTTTATCTCCCTGCAGCTGTTCGATCCGGATTACCCCACCGACCAGCTACCGGAGACACTGGAAGAGGTTGCCGCCGGTTACGTGCAACTGATCCGCAACGTACAACCCCAGGGCCCCTACCATCTGGTGGGCTGGTGTCTGATTGGTGTGCTCTCCTATGAAGTCGCTCGCCAGCTGCGAGAAGCCGGTGCAGAGGTCTCACTGGTGGTGCTGGATGGTTGGGCACCGGGTCACAGCAGCGGTATGCCGTCGCTGAAGCGTAAGTTGATGAACCAGTACTACCGTGTTCTGGTTGCAATGGAGGCCAGCAAACAGGCTCTGCGTGGCGAGGTGAAACTGGGCCACTGGCTGCAGAAGCGGATCAATATTCGCAAGAACAAGGCACGCCAGCGGGCGTTGCTGCAGTCGGCCTATAACCACCGTTCGGTTTCGGTGGAGGAACGCCCGGAGGCGATGGAGAGTTACGGCCAGTGGCTGTTTGCCTACCTCGACCGGCTCACCCAGCAATATGAGATGAAACCCTATCCCGGCGAAGTGCTGGTGCTACGCAGCGCCTGCGAACCCCGTTCGCGTTTCCTCGACTGGCAGATGGGCTGGGGGCAGTTTGCCGAATCGGTTAAAGTGGACGTGATCGACGGGGATCACTGGTCGATGTTGCAGGATCCGGGTGCTGCCCAGATTGCGCAACACCTGAAGCAGGTGATCGCAACCGATCATACGGAGAATACTCAATGATCAAAACGATGCTGATAGCAGCGTCGGCCACATGCGCTATCGCCCTGCTGATGTTTGGCATACTCTACGCCCGCGCGCCAATCCCTAAAGCGAGCGGGCCGTTCACCATCGCCCAGCTGGATGGGGACAAGCTTACCCAACGCTGGCACAACGCAGAACAGGCGCAAGCACTGGTGGCGGATAACCGCCCCACGCTGCGCTTCTGGTATCCCGAGGACAATAATCAGGCACCGCTACCCCTGCTACTCTACTTTGCCTCCGGCGCTGTGGATAACCAGAACCTGATTGAAGATCTCACTAGCCAGGGCTTTGCCGTGCTGGCGATCATCGATAACCAGTACCAGTCGTTCGACTTCTCCAGCGCGGAAACCTTCCAGGCAACGCAGGAGAACGCTGATAGTAACGTGACCCGACGCGCACAAGCCGCGATCGCCGTGACCGACTGGTTGCAGCAACAGCCTGATGCTCTGCCGGTTACCGTGCCTATCACCTTAGATATGGACCGCATCGGCCTGTTTGGCTACTCGTTCAACGGTGCCTCCGCCGCACAGGCTTGCCGTATGGACAACCGTTTCCAGGCGGTGGTGAACTTCGATGGCTGGCTCTTTGGTGATGCTGCACGAGAAGGCGTACCCTGCAACTTTATGATGTGGACCGACAGCAGCCCGGTACCCACTGACGCCGACCTGAATGCTGCCGAGCCCAGCCACCGCTTTACCGCTTTACTGAGCAAACAAACCTTCGATAGCCTCTATCAACACCTGCCGGTGAACGGCGGTCTGTTGCTGTCTCTGGCGAACAGTGGCCACAGAAACTTCGCCGATCACCAGCTCAGCTCCCTGATCCGCCGCATCGGCTGGCCGGGACGAATTACCGGTGCCCGCGCCGCCAGTATCCTCAACCGCTACGTAGCGGCCTATTTTCATGAAACACTGAACGGTAAATCCGCTTCACTTTTACAGACCAACAACCCGGAGTTCCCGGAGGTGAGTCTGCAGCGATGGAACGCACACACGGTTACGGACAACGGCGGAGTCCGCCATCCGTAACGCAACACCGCAGAGAATTCGTCAACAAAACCCGGCACGCCCTTCCACTCTGCTGGCGCAGTTGCTGCCAGCAAAGGTGATCGCAGCGGAGTTACGCACACTGGCAGACCCGGCCCTGCTTTATCCACAGGAAGCCGCGCAGATGACCGAGTCGGTCGCCAAGCGCGTCGAAGAGTTTACCGCTGGCCGCCTCTGCGCCCGGCGCGCGCTGAGCCAGCTCGGTATCCACCGTTATCCGCTGCTGATCGGCGCGGACCGCCGCCCATGCTGGCCGGAACATCTGGTGGGCAGCATCACCCACACCACCGGTTTTCGCGCCGCCGTGGTCGCCGAGCGCATCGACATCGCAGCCATCGGCATCGACGCCGAACTGATCCACCAGCTCAAACCTGTAATCTGGCCACAGATCAGCACGACCGAAGAGCTGGAGTGGTTACGTCACGTCCCGGTTGCCGAGCAGGCCCTCTGCGCCGCCCTGCTGTTCAGCGCCAAGGAAGCTTTCTACAAGTGCCAGTACACCCTGAGCGAGACCTGGCTGGAGTTTCAGGATGTGGAGCTGGATCTGGACGCGCTGGATATCCACAGCGGAGAGTTTGTGCTGCGCCTGCTGAAAGAGGTACCCAATCTGAACGGAGAAACGCTGTTCAGGGGACGGTTTGCAGTCGAAGGGGATCGGGTGGTGACGGTGGTGACACTACCCCGGTAGGGAAGAGGCGCAAGATGGCGTGAGCTCAGTCACGCCCGTAACAATCTTCCAGCCGGATAATATCGTCCTCACCCACGTACGAACCGGTCTGCACCTCGATCAGCTCCAGAGGTACGTCGCCTGGATTGGTGAGTTTATGCACCTCCCCCACCGGGATATAGGTGGACTGATCTTCACCCAGGCGCAAAGTCCGGTCACCGCAACGCACCTCGGCAATGCCTTTCACGATAACCCAATGTTCGGCCCGGAATTGATGGCGTTGCAGTGAGAGGCTGGCACCAGGATTCACGGTGATCCGTTTTACGTGGTAACGATCGCCAACAGCGATTGAGTCGTACTTGCCCCAGGGACGCATCACTTCGCGGTGATGCAATCGTTCCTCACGCTGCTGCGCCTCCAGCTGGGTTACCAGCCCTTTTACATCCTGAGCGCTCTCTTTATCGGCCACCAACAACGCATCGGCGGTATCCACGATCACCAAATCTTTTACACCCAGCGTCGCCACCAGCTTATGCCCGGCGTGGATAAAACTACCCGAGGTCTGTTCAAGCAACACGTCACCTTCGACGACATTCTGCTGCTCATCCTTATCGTTCAGCTGCCAAAGGGACGCCCAGCTACCCAGATCACTCCAACCGGCCTCCAGCGGAATCATCGCGCCTTTGGATGTGTACTCCATCACCGCGTGATCCACGGAGATATTGGGGCTGTTCAGAAACGCTTCGTTATCGATGCGGACAAAATCCAGATCCTGCTGCGTATTTCTGATCGCTGCCGAGCAGGTCTCATACACCAAGGGACAATGCTCCTGCAGAGCGCTGATGTAACTGTCAGCCCGCAACACAAACATGCCGCTGTTCCAGTAATACTCACCGCTCGCCAGATAAGCTTGTGCCGTTTGCTGATCGGGTTTCTCCCGGAACTCAGCGATACGGTAGCACTCAGTATCCACGCCTGATGTCGGGCGCTGCGCTCCCCGGATATAGCCATAGCCGGTGGCCGCATACTCCGGCACCACACCAAAGGTCACCAGATCGCCAGCCTGGGCCGCGTCGATCGCCTGCCACAACCGCTGCTGAAAGTGCCCGGTATCTTTGATCTCATGATCCGCCGCCAGCACCACCATGGTGGCGTCCGGCATTCCCCGCTGCACCAGATCCAGCGCGGCCAGCGCAAGTGATGGAGCAGTATTTCGCCCTTCAGGTTCCAGAATAATCCGCGCTTCGCTCCCGATCTGGCGCATCTGTTCCGCCACCAGAAAACGATGCTCCTCGTTGGTCACGATCAACGGCGCGGCGAGCTCCTGCGCAGGCAGGCGCTGAATCGTTTGCTGCAACATGCTGCCCTCCCCACAGAGGGAGAGAAACTGTTTCGGGTGCTGAACCCGGGAGAGTGGCCAGAGCCGAAGGCCACGGCCACCGGCAAGAACAACAGGAACAATCATCAAGCTTCGCTTTTTACAGTATAGAGGGAGGCGATCACGCCGTACGCGGAAGTATAGTGGAGCTGATAACGTTGAGCACTTTGAAGCGTCGGGGACCTGGATTAGAACTTGTAACGAACAGTTGGCCAAATACAGAAATGGCCGGTAAAAACCGGCCATTTTGAATATTAGACTCTGAAATTACTCCGTACGCTCAAACATCAGATCCCAGACACCATGTCCCAGACGCTCGCCGCGTTTCTGGAACTTAGTCACCGGACGCCATTCCGGTTGCGGGGAGTACGCGCCGTCACCGGCGACGTTGTTGTAACCCTCAGCTGCGCTCATCACTTCCATCATGTGCTCAGCGTAGTTTTCCCAGTCGGTTGCCATGTGGAAAACACCGCCCACTTTCAGTTTCTTACGGATGGTCTGGGCAAACTCAGGCTGCACGATACGGCGCTTATGGTGCTTTTTCTTGTGCCACGGGTCCGGGAAGAACAGCTGCAGGCAGTCGAGGCTGCCGTCGGGGATGCACTGTGCCAGCACTTCCACGGCATCGTCGCAGTACACACGGATGTTTTTTACACCTTCGGTCTGCGCGTTGTTGAGCAGTCGGCCCACACCCGGACGGTGTACTTCGATACCGATGTAGTTCTTCTCCGGCTGATCCTTAGCCATGGAGAGCAGGGAGTCGCCCATGCCGAAGCCGATCTCCAGCACCACCGGCGCTTCACGACCGAACGCTTCGGCCGGATCGATCATGCCGTTTTCCAGCTCCAGACCGTAATGCGGCCAGGCTTCATCCAGGCCACGCTGCTGGCCTTCGGTCATGCGGCCTGCACGCAGGACGAAACTGCGCACTTTGCGCATGTATTTCTGTTCTTCGCCCGCTTCTGCTTCAGGCGCGCTCTGGTTCTGTTCTTCGCTCATGGGGATCTGTCTTGTCTCTGGTCTTGCTAATCGGGTTTTGCGAATAAGGCGCATCGCAAATAAAGCAGGCCCGACAGCAGCGTGCCGGGCCTGTGGATATGTTGCCGGTAGATCTTACTTGATCAGGCCGTCCATCGGCGAGGAGGCGCTGGCGTATTTCTTACGCGGCATACGACCTGCCAGGTAGGCTTCGCGGCCGGATTCGATCGCTTTGCGCATCGCGGATGCCATCAGCACCGGATTCTGCGCCGCAGCGATCGCGGTGTTCATCAGTACACCTTCACAACCCATCTCCATCGCAATGGCCGCGTCAGAGGCGGTACCTACACCAGCGTCAACCAGTACCGGCACCTGCGCGCTTTCCATGATGATCTTGATGTTGTGCGGGTTGAGGATACCCAGACCGGAACCGATCAGGGAACCCAGCGGCATCACTGCCACACAGCCCATCTCTTCCAGCTGCTTGGCTACGATCGGGTCGTCGTTACAGTACACCATCACGTCGAAACCGTCCTTCACCAGGGTTTCGGTCGCTTTGATGGTTTCTACCATGTTCGGGTAGAGGGTTTTCTGGTCGCCCAGTACTTCCAGCTTCACCAGGTTATGGCCGTCCAGCAGCTCACGCGCCAGGCGGCAGGTACGTACCGCGTCGTCAGCGGTGTAGCAGCCCGCAGTGTTCGGCAGGATGGTGTATTTGTCCGGGGAAATAACGTCCAGCAGGTTCGGTTCGTCCGGGTTCTGGCCGATGTTGGTACGACGTACCGCCAGAGTCACGATCTCAGCACCACTGGCTTCGATGGCGTCACGGGTTTCGTCCATATCTTTGTATTTACCGGTACCTACCAGCAGGCGGGAGTTGTAGCTTTTGCCGGCGATTACCAGCGGGTCATTCAGCTGCTCTGACATCTCGTTATTCCCAAATTATTCGGTCTATAGGTTGAAGGCTGCAATGGGCGGATCAACCGCCACCAATCGCGTGCACAATCTCTACGTTGTCGTTGTCCGACAGAGCGGTAGATGGATGTTCGCTGCGCGGGATGATCTCCATGTTGAGTTCAATCGCGATTCGCTTATCAGCCAGGCCGAGCTGTTCTACCAACTCGGTCAGGGACGCACCTTGATGGATCTCTAAGGTGTCACCGTTTACCTTAATCTGCATTGATCTGGTTCCTGCTCAGTTTAAAAGCCACACAGGCAAGTGACGCCCAGCCGATCAAAAAAGCCAGGCCGCCCAGCGGCGTGACAGCACCCAACCAGTGGATGCCGGTGAAAGCTAATACGTAGAGACTACCGGAAAACAGCAGGATGCCAACCAGAAAACTCCAGCCCGCCACCGTCAGGCAGCGGCTGCAGGTTCTGCCTGCCAGCAGTGCCACCGCCAGCAACGCCAGGGTGTGATAGAACTGATACTGCACCCCGGTCTGATAGACACCCATCAGGTATTCCGACAACACCCCGCGCAGGCCGTGGGCACCGAATGCACCCAGCGCAACAGCGAGAAATCCGCTGCAGGCGGCAGCCATCAGGAATAAACGTGCGGGCATCGGGTCGTCTCAAAGTAGGTGAAGGGCGATTATAGCCTAAACTCGCGCCAGCCGCAGAGAACCAGATACACAGTTCAACACGGCCAGAAACGAAAGAAGCCGCTGATATAGCGGCTTCTGGTGATCCTGATTAGATGTCCGCCTGTCAGGCTTCCATGCTCGTTCGGATCTTCTTCATGGCGTTTTTTTCCAGCTGACGGATACGCTCGGCGGAAACCTGATACTTGGCCGCCAGCTCGTGCAGGGTGGCCTTCTCTTCGCGCAACCAGCGCTGCACCAGAATATCCTGACTGCGCTCGTCCAGATTCTGCATAGCGCTCATCAGACGCTGCTGGGAATCCTCCGCCCAGTTGGCATCCTCTACCTGCGCCGCCGGATTGGCGCTCATATCTTCCAGATAGTGCACCGGTGCGTACGCCGCGCTCTCATCGTCTTCGCCCGCAGGCGCGTCAAATGCAGCGTCGCTGGCGGCCAGACGGCCCTCCATCTCACGCACGGTTTTCGGCTCGACGCCGAGATCGGTTGCCACTGCATTAACCTCGTCGTTGGTCATCCAACTCAAGCCCTTTTTCTTAGAGCGGAGGTTAAAGAACAGTTTGCGCTGCGCTTTGGTGGTCGCCACTTTGACGATACGCCAGTTGCGCAGGATAAATTCATGCATCTCCGCCTTGATCCAGTGCACGGCGAAAGAAACCAGACGCACACCCATAGTTGGATCGAATCGACGGACAGCCTTCATCAGACCCACGTTGCCCTCCTGGATCAGATCGCCCAGCGGCAACCCGTAACCGGAGTAAGATTTTGCAACGTGTACTACAAAACGCAGATGAGACATAACCAGCTGACGTGCGGCCTCTACGTCATCCTCGAAGTAGAGACGTTCTGCCAGCTTACGCTCCTCCTCTACGCTCAGGACAGCGATGGTGCTGACCGACTGAACGTACGCATCCAGATTGCGACCCGGGGAGAGGTTTTCAACGACTTGTAAGCTTGTGCCCAACTTTTAATGACCTCGTATCACTGAGCGAATTTAAACTCGCTACTGTGACCTGACTCAGGAAAATTAGTTCAACCTTTGCGCAATGCAGCACAGAGGAAACAGGCAAAAATAACGGGTAAATGTGAAGAATTCAAGACAATGAGCCGGAAAACCGGGCTTTCAGGCCTGATTTAGCGCGGTTCGACCTCTTTAAGGTGGCGACCCACCGCCAGCCAGGAACCCAGCAGGCCCAACAGGCTACCGGAGAGGATCAACACCAGCGACCCCAGCCAGCCCAGTCCGGCGACACGAAAATCGCTCTGGTAGAGCTCCGCCAGCTGATGCACCGGCTGCTCCAGCAACAGCAGGCTGATCTCGATCAGCACCCATGCAATCACACTGCCCAGCAGACCAAACCAGAATCCGGCATAGAGGAAGGGACGGCGTACCCAGGCGTTGGTGGCGCCCACCAGCTTAGCAACGACTATCTCATCACGACGGCTTTCAATCGACATGCGGATGGTATTACCCACCACCAGCAACACCGCAAGCGCCAGCAATACACCAAACACCCAAACACCCCGTTCAGTGAGCGAGACAAAGGCCGCCAGACGCTGCACCCACTCCATATCCAGCACCGCATCTTCCACTTCAGGCAGCTCCTGCAGTTGTTGCTGCAACACCGGCATGCCCAGCGCGCTGCGGTCACGCGGAATGACCACGATCACGTGCGGCAGTGGGTTATCCGCCAGGAACTGCAACACGTCATCCAGTCCCGAGGCGCGCTTGAACTCCAGCAGGCCCTGCTCGCGGCTGATCATCTCCACAGCGGCGAGATCGTCCCGCAGCAACAGTTGACGGCTGAGTTGATCAGCCTGGTTATCGGTTACGGCATCGTGCAGGTAGAGCGAGATACGCGGATCGGCACCCCAGTTAACACTGAGCTGCTGCATGTTCTTCAGGCCCGCCGTCATAGCACCCGGCAACGCCAGTGCAATCGCCAGCACGGCCAGCGTCATCAGAGTAGCCAGCGGGGTATTCCAGAGGCGGTGGTAGGCTTTGGTGGCGACGTCCAGATGGTTGCGGGTCCAGCTGCGACGCTGGTCGGTGAAGCGGATCTTATGGCGGCGCGCGCCTTTCAAACCGCTGGTCGCAGGTGTCGCAATCGGTTCGGCCTTTGCGGACTGGGTGCGTACCGCGCCACGACGGCGTTGTTCCAGTTTAGCCACCGGCGATCAGCCTCCCGCGCTGCAAAGTCAGGATACGGTTATTCATGCGCGAGATCAGGTTTACGTCGTGACTGGCGATCAGCACGGTGGTGCCGTGGCGGTTGAACTCCATAAACAGACGCATGATCTCTTCCGACAACTGTGGGTCGAGGTTACCGGTCGGTTCGTCCGCCAGCAGCAGTTCGGGTTTGTTGACGATGGCGCGGGCGATACCCACGCGCTGCTGTTCACCAGTCGACAGGGTGACCGGGTTCAGTTTCTCTTTCTGTAGCAGGCCAACTTTGTCCAGCGCGGCGCGCACACGGCGACCGATATCGTCCTGCGAATAACCGGAGATCTCCAGCGGCAGAGCGATGTTGTCAAAGACGGAGCGGTCGAACAGTAACTGGTGGTTCTGAAACACCACGCCGATCTTGCGGCGCAGATAGGGAATCTCGCCGCCGCCCATACGGGCCAGGTTGTCGTTGCCGACGAACACCGTGCCCTGGCTTGGGCGCTCCATCAGCATGATCATCTTCAATAATGTACTTTTGCCCGCGCCGGAGTGGCCGGTGAGAAACGCCATCTCGCCCTGATTGAGGGAGAAACTGACGTTGCTCAGCGCTTCCTGTCCGGTGTCGAAGCGTTTGCTGACATTATCAAAGCGGATCATCGCATTTACTCTTCGAACAGGGCGTCGACAAACTCCCCGGCGTGGAACGGACGCAGGTCGTCGATCTTCTCACCCACACCGATAAAGCGGATCGGCAGGCCCATCTGCTTGGCGATGGCGAAGATCACACCACCCTTGGCGGTGCCGTCCAGTTTGGTCAGGGAGATGCCGGTAACGCCAACGGCTTCCTTGAAGTGTTTCGCCTGGCTCAGCGCGTTCTGGCCGGTACCCGCATCCAGCACCAGCATCACCTCGTGCGGTGCATCCGGTGCCAGTTTCTTCATCACGCGTACCACCTTCTCCAGCTCCTGCATCAGGTGGTCTTTGTTCTGCAGGCGGCCGGCAGTATCGGCAATCAGTACGTCGACATTTTTCGCCTGCGCAGACTGCAGTGCATCATAAAGTACAGAAGCGGAGTCAGCGCCGGTGTGCTGTGCCACAACAGGGACGTCGTTACGCTCACCCCATACCTCCAGCTGCTCCACGGCCGCCGCGCGGAAAGTATCACCCGCCGCCAGCATCACCGATTTACCCTCAGCCTGGTAACGTTTGGCCAGCTTACCGATGGTGGTGGTTTTACCCACACCGTTTACACCAACCATCAGGATCACGAATGGCCCCTCTTTGGCTTCCACCTTCAGCGGTTCGTCGACTTCACCCAGCAGCGCGGCCAGCTCCTCTTTCAGCGCCACCTGCAGTGCCTGCGCATCCGCCAGCTGGTTACGCTCCACCTTGTCGGTCAGGCGTTCGATGATCTCGGTGGTCGCTTCCACACCCACGTCAGCCATCAGCAGCAGGGTTTCGATCTCTTCCAGCAGATCTTCATCGATCTCTTTGGCGCCAAGGAACAGGTTGCCCAGCTGTTTGGTCAGGTTGTTCTTGGTACGGCTCAGACCCGCCTTGATGCGTGCGAAGAAACGGCCTTTTTTCGGTTCTTCCTCTTCGGCTACCACTGCAGGCGCTGCCGCAACTGGCTCTGGCTCTGGCTCTGGCTCTGGCTCTGGCTCTGGCTCTGGCTCTGGCTCTGGCTCTGGCTCTGGCTCTGG
>CANMWJ010000020.1 GCA_947501565.1 uncultured Marinobacterium sp. | reverse complement strand
TAAAATACAAAACGCCCGATGAAGTGCATCGGGCGTTTTTAACCTGAAATAGTGTCAACCTATATCAGGACAAGACACTGTTACTTTTCCTCTCCCGTTCAACAGAACAAGAGGAACAGCTCAAGGTACACAACCCCTAGTTACCCACACCTGTAGGTGTACAACTCAGGCGTCATTTTTTTATCCCATTCCTAACCGTGCCAGCAATGTGCACAACTCAACTTATCTACCCGGCTCACGCTACCACGGCCGATGTACTGTTTCGTGGATAAGCCTGTGAGTTAGTGTGGAAAAGCCAGATTTACCCAATGTAAAGAAACAGCTTATAAAACTCATAACATGCTGTTTTATATTAAAATAAATGAGTTACAAACAAGTGAGATGCTATATAATCAGCTTCGCTGTTGCCACCGATATTTGTTCTACCAACAGGCACTGAAACTGTTGATACTATGGATACACAGACAATCCACTGCTTACTCCAGTGACAACTCACAGCTGGTACACAGAGTTTTGTAAACAGCAGACTTTCCACATTGGGCTGTGTGCAAACTGTAGAGGTAAGGTAGAAGAGTAGGTGGGCAACTCGGTGAGTAATTCCGCGTGTGTATAAAGCGGCCTTTTAATCACAGCTTACCCATCAGCATACGAAGAGCTTCAGCGCAGTTTATGTACATGGCTTAAGGATCTGTAACCTATTGAAATACAGAATCTTTATTCGGTTAAACACAGAAACAGAGCGCCCTATATATAACAAACAACAACAAAACATATATATATTCTTCTTTATATATTTCTTTATATAAAACGCTCTACACAAACTGATTAAATTTTGATCATTTTCTCGTTGGACAGAGAAGGGTATACTTACTCCCCTTTTTCGAAGCCCATTCGGGTTCTTCAGATCCATCTGTTTATACGAGGTACCGCTAAGTGGACTATCCAAGTCACTTTGATGTCATTGTTATTGGTGGAGGTCATGCAGGCACAGAAGCCGCATTGGCTTCTGCCCGTATGGGTGCACAGACCCTGTTGCTGACCCATAACATCGAAACCTTGGGTCAGATGTCCTGTAATCCAGCGATTGGTGGTATTGGCAAAAGCCATCTGGTGAAAGAGGTCGATGCACTGGATGGTGCTATGGCCCGTGCTACCGATCGCGGTGGTATTCAGTTTCGCGTACTGAACTCACGTAAAGGTCCAGCCGTACGTGCCACACGTGCGCAAGCAGATCGTATCCTCTACAAAGCGGCAGTACGTGAAATTCTGGAGAACCCGCCAAACCTGCAGATCTTTCAGCAATCAGCTGATGACCTGATCGTCGAAGGTGAAACCGTTAAAGGGGTGGTAACCAACACCGGTATCCGTTTTCGTGCCCACTCCGTAGTCCTGACTGCGGGCACCTTCCTTGGGGGTATCATCCATATCGGTATGGAAAACCACTCCGGTGGCCGCGCCGGTGATCCGCCATCGATCGCATTGGCACATCGCCTGCGGGAGTTGCCACTACGTGTTGATCGCCTGAAAACCGGTACACCACCGCGAATCGATGCACGCAGTGTGGACTTCAGTGTGATGCAGGAGCAGCCGGGTGATACCCCGACGCCAGTGATGTCGTTCATCGGTTCCAACGCCGAACAGCCACGTCAGATCAGCTGTTATATCACCCACACCAATGAGCGCACCCATGACATCCTGCGTTCAGGCCTGGATCGTTCCCCCCTGTACACCGGAGTGATCGAAGGGGTGGGGCCACGTTACTGCCCGTCGATCGAAGACAAGATCATGCGTTTTGCCGACAAGGATCAGCACCAGGTGTTTGTTGAACCTGAAGGCCTGACCACCCACGAGCTGTATCCTAACGGTGTGTCGACCAGTCTGCCGTTTGATATCCAGCTGGCAGCGGTGCGCTCCATTCGTGGTTTTGAAAATGCGCATATCACCCGTCCGGGTTATGCCATCGAATACGACTATTTCAATCCGCAGGATCTGAAGCACACCCTGGAGACCAAATACATCAGTGGCCTTTACTTTGCGGGTCAGATCAACGGTACCACAGGCTATGAAGAAGCGGCGGCACAGGGGCTGCTGGCCGGTTGCAACGCGGCTGCCCGGGCACAGGAGAAAGAGCAATGGTCGCCACGTCGCGACGAAGCTTACATCGGTGTACTGGTTGATGATCTGATCACTCTGGGGACGTCCGAACCCTACCGTATGTTTACCAGCCGTGCGGAGTACCGTCTGATCCTGCGTGAAGACAACGCTGACCTGCGTCTGACCGCGAAAGGTCGGGAGTTAGGCCTGGTGGGCGATGAGCGCTGGGCGAAATTCTGTGAGAAGCGTGAAGCGATCGAGCAGGAGAAACAGCGCCTGAAAGAGACCTGGATCCAGCCTAAATCGGAGCAGGCAGACAACCTGAACGGCAAACTTAAGACACCGCTGTCGCGTGAATATAATCTGGCCGACCTGATTAAACGCCCGGAGCTTAATTATGCCGATGTGGCTGACCTGAAAGGTGAACCTGTGGAAGATGCTCAGGTGGCTGAACAGGTTGAGATCCAGTTTAAATACGCCGGTTACATCGACCGCCAGCGTGATGAGATCGAACAGATGCGCCGTCAGGAGAACACACCGCTGCCAGAGGACTTCGATTACGATCAGGTGGGTGGACTCTCCAACGAATTGAAAATGAAATTGAAAGAGGTGAGGCCGGTCACCATCGCCCAGGCCTCCCGTATTCAGGGTATTACCCCGGCAGCGATCTCGCTTTTGCTGGTATACCTCAAGAAACAACAGCTCAGCAGCAAACAGCAGAAGGTAGCCGGTTAATGGAACAGCAGTTGAAAATCGCACTGGAAAAAGGCATCCAGCGTATGGATCTGGACCTTAACGGTGCACAGATCGACCGTCTGATGGCGTACCTCAACCTGCTGATCAAGTGGAACAAAGCTTACAATCTCACAGCAGTGCGTGATCCGCAGGAGATGATCAGTCGTCACCTGCTTGATAGCCTCAGTGTACTGCCCTACATCGGTGATGCACCGCTGATCGATGTTGGCAGCGGTCCGGGCCTGCCGGGTATCCCTCTGGCGATCTGCCGCCCGGAGCTGGCGGTAACTACGTTGGATAGCAACGGTAAGAAAACCCGTTTTCAGATCCAGGCCAAGATCGAACTGGGCCTGGATAACCTAACGGTTATTCACGACCGTGTGGAAAAGTATCAGGTTGAGCCATTTCAACAGGTGATCTCCCGTGCCTTTGCCTCGCTGGAAGATATGATTACCTGGACAAACCACCTCTGTGCCGAAGATGGTGTTTTTCTTGCAATGAAAGGTTTGTATCCTGAGGACGAACTTGCTGCACTGCCGTCCGGATACCAGTTGAACACATGCCATAAACTCAATGTGCCCGGTACGGACGGGGAACGCCATCTGTTGATTCTTGGGAGAACCTGATTGTGGCCAAGATACTGACCGTCACCAACCAGAAGGGTGGGGTGGGTAAAACCACAACCTGCGTGAATCTGGCCGCTTCGCTGGCAGCGACCAAAAAGCGCGTACTGCTGATCGATATGGACCCGCAGGGCAACGCCACCATGGGCAGTGGTGTGGACAAACACACGCTGGAGTGTTCGGTGTATGAAGTACTGACCGAGCAGGCCAGCGCCGCCGATGCGGTGATTGAGAAAACCCCTGCCGGCTATGACCTGATCGGCGCCAATGGCGATCTGACGGCTGCCGAGGTTGAGCTGTTGCAGCTATCGCGTCGGGAGTTCAGGCTGAAGATGGCGCTCAAGCCGCTGGAAGATCAGTACGATTTCATCATGATCGACAACCCGCCGTCGCTGAACCTGCTGACAGTGAATGCGTTGTCGGCCTCCTGCGGTGTAATCATCCCGATGCAGTGCGAATACTACGCGCTGGAGGGGATCTCGGCGCTGGTGGGGACGATCGAGAAGATTAACAAACGGCTCAATCCCGAACTGCGCATCGAAGGCATTTTGCGCACCATGTTCGATCCGCGCATGAGTCTGACCAAGGATGTATCTGAACATCTGGTCGAGTTCTTTGGCGACCAGGTGTACCGCACCGTGATCCCGCGTAACGTGCGTCTGGCGGAAGCGCCCAGTCATGGCCTGCCAGCACTCATGTATGACAAGAACTCGCGCGGAGCCGTCGCCTACCTGGCACTGGCCGGTGAGTTGATCCGTCGCACCAAGCAACAAGATAAGCAGCGTAAAGAGTTACAGGAAGCATAAGATGGCAGCAAAAAAACGAGGCCTGGGCCGAGGATTGGACGCACTGCTGTCCAGCGTAACTGAGATCGAAGACGATATCGCTCTGGCGACCGAAGAGAGCGGTGGGGCAGGTAGTGTTTCGAAACCGGCTTATCCTGAGCTGGGTGTTCACCTGATTCAGCGTGGGCGTTACCAGCCACGTCGGGACCTGGAACCCCAAGCGCTGGAAGACCTGGCTAACTCCATCCGTGCCCAGGGTGTGATGCAGCCGATCGTTGTGCGTCCGATCGATCATGAGCGCTATGAGATCATCGCCGGCGAACGTCGCTGGCGGGCAAGTCAGATGGCGGGTCTGGACAGTATTCCGGTAGTTATCAAGGATGTGCCGGACGAAGCGGCGATCGCCATGGCGCTGATCGAGAACATCCAGCGTGAGAACCTCAATCCGATGGAGGAGGCGATCGCGCTGCAACGCCTGCAGTCTGAGTTTGAACTGACACAGCAGGAGGTGGCTAATGCGGTGGGTAAATCCCGCTCCGCGGTGACCAACCTGTTGCGCCTGATGAACCTCGCCGGTGAAGTGCGCAAGATGCTGGAATACGGTGACCTGGAGATGGGTCATGCCCGTGCCTTGTTGAGCCTGGATGAAACCCTGCAGATCGATACCGCGCGTGAAGTGGCGGGCAAAGGGTTGTCTGTGCGTCAGACTGAAGCGCTGGTACGCAAAATACAGACTACGGAGCAAAATCCGCCAGCGGCAAAACCGGAACCGGATGCCAACCACGAACAGTGGGCGGCTGATCTGTCGCGCAAGTTTTCAACCAAGGTCAGTATCAGCCAGAATGCCAAAGGAAAAGGCAAAATTACTATCGCCTACGACTCGGCTGAGTCCCTTGAAACAATTCTGCAAAATCTACAATAGCTAGTGGTTTAAACTAGTGCACTGCACAATATGTATGATCCTTATCTATTAGAGCCTGTACTAAGGTTTTGGGGTTGGATCATACATTAGTGCAAATACCTACAAAGCCGGTTGTTTCACTCCTCCATAGCTCATATAATCGGCTCGCTATTCAGGGGTATCTACCCAGAAATAGAGCAGCAATCGGGCAAAAAACGATCAGGGCAGCAGTGGCAACTATGGGCAAACGGGGTCAGAAACAAGGGATCCACAGCCGTGCTACACGCAAACAGATCTTTCGCATCTACCTGATTCAGGCCGTGATAGGGATTGGTCTTTCAGCTGCACTCTTGCTGAAAGACACGGTCACCGCCTACTCCGCGCTTCTCGGCGCTGTTTTGTACCTGATTCCCAACCTCTATTTCGCGTCCCGTGCGCTGAAAAGCAATCCGAACCAATCGCCGAACACCGCGTTGGTCGAGTTATATGCAAGTGAAATATGGAAAATGGGAATCAGCATAGTCGCGTTTGCCGCTGTGTTTATTCTGGTCAAACCTCTGAACCCATTTTCCTTATTTGTCACTTTCATTCTGATGCAGATCTCCGGTTGGATCGCACAGATGAATTTGAATAACCGGTTCCTGAAACTTTGACAGAGAGACACTGAGAATGGCTAGCGAAAGCGGAACTCTCACATCCTCAGAGTACATCTCCCACCACTTGACCAACCTGACGTTTGGTAAGCTGCCTGCCGGCACTACCCGTTACGATGGCTCTGTGGTTGGCGAGGGCGGTACTTGGACTTTTGCACACGGTACTGAAGCTGCGGACATGGGCTTCTGGGCGATTAACGTAGACACTATGTTCTGGTCTATCGCTCTGGGTCTGATGTTCGTCTGGATGTTCCAGAAAGTTGCTAAAAGCGTAACTGATGGTGTACCAGGCAACACGCAGAACTTCGTAGAAAGCATCATCGAGTTTATCGATGAGAACGTGAAAAGCATCTTCCACCACAAAAATGATCTGATCGCGCCACTGTCGCTGACCATTTTTGTCTGGATCTTCCTCATGAACGCCATGGACCTTGTGCCGGTCGACTGGATCCCATTCGTTGCATCTGAAATGGGTATCTCCTACATGAAAGTGGTACCAACCACTGACGTGAACGCGACTCTGGGTATGGCATTGTCTGTATTTGGTCTGATCATCTACTACAGCGTTAAAGAAAAAGGCGTTGGTGGATTCCTGGCTGAGCTGTCTCTGCAGCCGCTGGGTAAGTGGATGCTGCCGTTCAACCTGTTCCTTGAGCTGGTTGGCCTGTTCGCGAAGCCTGTATCTCTGGCGCTGCGACTGTTCGGTAACATGTACGCAGGTGAGATGATCTTTATCCTGATCGCACTGATGCCATTCTGGATCCAGTGGATTCTTTCTGTACCTTGGGCGATCTTCCACATTCTGGTTATTACGCTGCAGGCGTTCATCTTCATGGTCCTGACGATTGTTTACATGGCCATGGCGCATGATCACCACTAATGCGTAGCAACTGAATAGAAATAACTTAAATTTAATCTTTAAACTTTCAAAACTTAAAATTGGAGAAATCTGATGGAACAATCTTTGGTGTACTTGGCTGCTGCTCTGATGATGGGTCTGTCTGCAATCGGCGCTGCTGTTGGTATCGGTATGCTGGGCGGAAAATTCCTGGAAGGTGCTGCACGTCAGCCTGAACTGGTTCCACTGCTGCGTTCCCAGTTCTTCATCGTAATGGGTCTGGTTGATGCGGTACCTATGATCGGTGTTGGTCTGGGCATGTACCTGCTGTTCGCTGTTTAAGACTAGTTTAAGTAGTTATCGAACGTCCCTTGGGACACCTACTTTTAATTAGCTAAACACCGCGAGAGGTAATGGCGTGAATATCAATCTAACCATCATTGGTCAGGCCATCGCATTCGCAATTTTCGTTATCTTCTGCATGAAGTACGTGTGGCCGCCAATCACGGCTGCGCTGGCAGAACGTAAGAAGAAAATTGCTGAAGGCCTGGACGCTGCTGACCGCGCTGAACGTGACCTGCAACTGGCGAAAGAAAAAGCCGCTGCGGACATGCGTCAGAGCAAAGAAGAAGCAGCCGCCATCATTGAACAAGCCAATAAGCGGGCAAACCAGATCATCGACGAAGCCAAAGATCAGGCTCGTGAAGAAGCTGAGCGTGTGAAAGCATCTGCTCAGGCTGAAATCGAGCAGGAAGCTAACCGCGCTAAAGAAGCACTGCGTGCTCAGGTAGCGGTACTGGCTGTAGCTGGCGCTGAGAAGATCCTGGAAGCCTCTATTGATGAGCAGGCTCATGCGCAGCTCGTTGAGAAACTGGCAGCTGAGCTTTAAGCGAGGTTTATGATGGCTGAACTCAATACAGTCGCTCGCCCATACACCAAAGCTGCTTTTGAGTATGCACTGGAGCAGGGTTCTCTGGATCAGTGGTCAGAAGTTCTGGCAACCGCAAGTGCGGTTGCTCAGGACGAGACCATGAAACAGATTATCGGCAATCCAGGACTGACAAGTACGCAAAAAGCTGATGCGTTGATCTCTGTTCTCGAAGAGAACATCAACGACGGCAGCAAGAACTTTGTTTCTTTGCTGGCTGAAAATCAGCGTTTGCTACTGTTGCCTGAGATCAGTGCACAATTCGAGCAGCTGAAGGCAAATCAGCAGAAGTCCGTCGCTATCGACGTAACTACTGCATTTGACCTGGATGAGCAGCAGCAACAGAAACTAGCTCAGGCACTAGGCACGAAGCTGGGTCGCGAAGTATCTCTGACTACACAGGTAGACAAATCTATCCTGGGTGGCGTAGTGGTACGCGCAGACGACCTGGTTATCGATGGCTCTGTTCGCGCACGTATCGCGAAGCTGGCCGAAGCTATGAATTCCTGAGTGTGAGGAATAAACATGCAGCAACTGAATCCATCTGAGATCAGCGAGATTCTGAAGAAACGCATCGAGAAGCTGGATGTGTCTTCTGAAGCCCGTAATGAGGGCACTATCGTCAGCGTATCCGACGGTATCATTCTGATTCACGGTCTCGCTGACGTTATGTACGGGGAAATGATCGAATTCCCTGGCGGCGTTTACGGCATGGCGCTTAACCTTGAGCGCGACTCCGTAGGTGCTGTAGTTCTGGGTGACTACCAGGACCTGGTTGAAGGTATGACCGCGCGTTGTACTGGCCGAATCCTGGAAGTACCTGTTGGTACGGAACTGCTGGGTCGTGTAGTAGACGCCCTGGGTAACCCTATCGACGGTAAAGGCCCAATCGAAACCAAACTGTTTGACGCTGTAGAGAAGGTTGCACCTGGTGTAATCGAGCGTCAGTCCGTAGACCAGCCGGTACAGACCGGTCTGAAGTCTATCGACTCCATGGTACCAATCGGTCGTGGCCAGCGTGAGCTGATCATCGGCGACCGTCAGATTGGTAAATCTGCGATCGCTATCGACGCGATCATCAACCAGAAAGGTACCGGCGTTAAGTGTATCTACGTAGCTGTGGGTCAGAAACAGTCCACTATCGCTAACGTAGTACGTAAGCTGGAAGAGCACGGCGCGATGGATCACACCATCGTAGTTGCTGCAGGCGCTGCTGATCCAGCTGCGATGCAGTTCCTGGCTCCATACGCTGGTTGCTCCATGGGTGAATACTTCCGTGACCGCGGTGAAGATGCACTGATCGTATACGATGACCTGACTAAACAGGCATGGGCATACCGTCAGATCTCCCTGCTGTTGCGTCGTCCACCGGGTCGTGAAGCATACCCTGGTGACGTATTCTACTTGCACTCCCGTCTGCTGGAGCGTGCTGCGCGTGTTAACGCTGACTACGTTGAGAAGTTCACTGACGGCGAAGTTAAGGGCCAGACTGGTTCCCTGACTGCACTGCCAGTAATCGAAACTCAGGGTGGTGACGTATCCGCGTTCGTACCAACCAACGTTATCTCCATCACCGACGGTCAGATCTTCCTGGAAACTGACCTGTTCAACTCTGGTGTTCGTCCTGCGATCAACGCAGGTCTGTCTGTATCCCGTGTAGGTGGTGCAGCTCAGACTAAGATCATCAAGAAACTGGGTGGTGGTGTTCGTCTGGCTCTGGCTCAGTACCGTGAACTGGCGGCATTCGCACAGTTCGCTTCTGACCTTGACGATGCTACTCGTGCTCAGCTGGAGCACGGTCAGGCTGTAACCGAGCTGATGAAGCAGAAACAGTACTCTCCAATGTCCGTAGCTGACATGGGTCTGAGCCTGTACGCTGCCAACGAAGGTTACCTGAACGATATCGACCTGAACAAGATTCTGGATTTCGAAGCTGCGCTGATCTCTTACTTCAACGGCGAATACGCTGACCTGATGGCTAAGATCAACGAAACTGGCGGCTACAACGACGAAATCGCTGCGCAGTTCAAGGCTGGTATCGAGAAGTTCAAGTCTACCCAGACTTGGTAATTACTCGCTAAGAGTAAGTGGTCTGCGCTGCGCTGCAGTGCAGACCGTACACTAAGTCAAGGTTAAGAAGGCGGAACTATGGCAGTCGGAAAAGAAATTAAGACGCAAATTGCGAGCATCGGTAGTACGCGTAAGATCACCAGCGCCATGGAAATGGTTGCTGCATCTAAAATGCGTAAGGCCCAGGATCGCATGCAGTCGTCCCGCCCATACGCGCGGAGCATCCGTGGCGTAATTCAGCACCTGGCCAAGTCCAACCCTGAGTACACTCACTTGTACATGCAGGAGCGTGAGACTAAACGCGTCGGTTTTATTGTGGTATCGACCGATCGCGGCCTGTGTGGTGGTTTGAACGTAAACGCTTTTAAAGCAGCTGTTTCCAGCATGAAGGAAGCTCACGACCAGAACGTTGAGATCGACGTCTGCGCACTGGGTTCCAAAGCGGTTGCATTCTTCAAAAACTATGGTGGCAACGTTGTTGCGGCAAAAACCCATCTGGGTGACCAGCCAGAGGTTGGTGATCTGATCGGTGCCGTAAAAGTGATGCTGGATAGTTACGATGAAGGCAAGCTGGACAAGCTGTACATTGTGTCTAACGAATTCGTGAACACAATGACGCAGAAGCCGAACGTCGAACAGGTGCTTCCACTGAAGGCAGAAGACGACGATGAACGTCTTAACCATCACTGGGACTACATCTACGAGCCAGAAGCAAAAGACCTTCTGAATGGTCTGCTTCTTCGTTATATCGAGTCTCTGGTGTACCAGGCGGTGGTTGAGAATAACGCCTGTGAACAGGCAGCCCGTATGCTGGCGATGAAGAACGCAACTGACAACGCAGGCAATCTGATCGATGAACTTCAGATGGTCTACAACAAAGCGCGTCAGGCTGCGATCACTCAGGAAATCTCTGAGATCGTTGGTGGTGCTGCTGCTGTATAAGCAGTCAACAGGTTTAAAAGTTAAGAGGATCCGAACATGAGTAGCGGAACTATTGTTCAGATTATCGGTGCAGTAGTTGACGTGGAATTCCCACGTGACAATGTACCGAAGGTTTACGACGCATTGACCGTCGGCAAAACCGGCCTGACACTGGAAGTTCAGCAGCAGCTGGGTGATGGTGTCGTACGTGCAATCGCAATGGGTCAGACCGAAGGTGTGAGCCGTGGTTGGGACGTAGAAAACACGGGTGCTCCAGTATCCGTACCTGTAGGTACTGCGACCCTGGGTCGTATCATGGATGTACTGGGTAACCCAATCGATGAGTGTGGTGAGATCGGTGAAGAAGAGCGTATGCCTATTCACCGTAAAGCGCCTTCCTACGATGAACAGGCAGCTTCTAACGAGCTGCTGGAAACCGGCATCAAGGTAATCGACCTGGTATGCCCATTCGCGAAGGGTGGTAAAGTTGGTCTGTTCGGTGGTGCCGGTGTAGGTAAAACCGTAAACATGATGGAACTGATCCGTAACATCGCGATCGAGCACTCAGGTTACTCTGTATTCGCGGGTGTAGGTGAGCGTACTCGTGAAGGTAACGACTTCTACTACGAGATGAAAGAGTCCAACGTACTGGACAAAGTATCTCTGGTATACGGTCAGATGAACGAGCCTCCAGGTAACCGTCTGCGTGTAGCGCTGACTGGCCTGACTATGGCTGAGAAATTCCGTGACGAAGGCCGTGACGTACTGTTGTTCGTAGACAACATCTACCGTTACACCCTGGCGGGTACTGAGGTATCTGCACTGCTGGGTCGTATGCCTTCTGCGGTAGGTTACCAGCCAACTCTGGCGGAAGAGATGGGCGTTCTGCAGGAACGAATCACTTCCACCAAGACTGGTTCCATCACCTCTATCCAGGCGGTATACGTACCTGCGGATGACTTGACTGACCCATCCCCAGCTACAACCTTCTCCCACTTGGATGCGACCGTAGTACTGTCTCGTCAGATTGCCGAGCTGGGTATCTACCCTGCGGTAGACCCACTGGACTCCACCTCTCGTCAGCTGGATCCACTGGTAATCGGTCAGGAGCACTACGAAGTTGCTCGTAACGTACAGGGTGTACTGCAGCGCTATAAAGAGCTGAAAGACATCATCGCGATCCTGGGTATGGACGAGCTGTCTGAAGAAGATAAGCAGGTAGTAGGCCGCGCACGTAAGATCCAGCGCTTCCTGTCTCAGCCATTCTTCGTAGCAGAAGTCTTCACTGGTTCTCCAGGTAAGTACGTACCGCTGAAAGAAACCATCTCTAGCTTTAAAGCTATCCTGGCAGGTGAGTACGACTCCATGCCGGAGCAGGCTTTCTACATGGTTGGCGGTATCGACGAAGCGATCGAGAAAGCTAAGAGCCTGTAATCAGGTCCCGGCGGAAACACCTTTAAGAGGTAAATAACATGGCTATGACTGTTCATTGCGACATCGTAAGTGCTGAAGAAGAAGTATTCTCTGGCCTGATCGAGTTCGTATCCGTAACAGGTAGCCTGGGTGACCTGGGTATCTACCCGGGTCACGCTCCGCTCCTGTCGGAACTGAAACCAGGCCCTGTCGAGCTGCGTAAGCAGGGCGGCGAGCAGGATATTTTCTATATCTCTGGCGGCTTCCTGGAAGTTCAGCCTCACAAGATCACCGTCCTGGCAGACACCGCTCTGCACGCAGGTGATCTGGATGAAGCTGCAGCAATGGAAGCGCAGAAGCACGCTGAGCAGGCGATGGCTGATAAAACTTCCGAGTTTGAATACTCGAAAGCAGCTTCCCAGCTTGCAGAAGCAGCAGCTCAGCTGCGTACCTTGCAGCAGATTCGCCAAAAGCTCGGCCGTTAATTCGGCTGTCGCTAAGCGACTCTACCCCATTAAAAAGGCAGCCTCTGGCTGCCTTTTTTGTTTCTACCTGTTTAAGATTTTTTACAGCAACCCCCAGAGTGTATCGAACACGATCTGCTGTGCCGCGGCGACCTCTTTGGAATCGATCACCACAGCCGTAGGGTAGTTTTCTGACGCCAGTGAAATAATGGCAATTTTTGGCGGATACAGCGCAATATAAGCCGCGTCTACCGGTCCTTCAGTACGAATCCACTTACGTTCCGACAGTTTTGCGTCTTCCCCCCCTTCACCGATGGCTATAACGCGAACCCCAATCTGTTTCTGTATCCGTTGGTTGGTGAAGTTTGGGAAAGGGCGGTAGAGATGGGCACGGATTGGCTTAGAGGAAAACACGGAATACTCACGCACCTGCTGCTGCGATACCGTATTAAGTATGTCTCTGAGTACCAGCTCAATTCCTGCGTCACCCTCATAGAACTGAACGTTGGCGGTGTTAAAGGCAGGGCGCAGATGATGTAGTTCTGGAATCACCCGGCTTTTAAGCTGATCGATCGCCTGATCCAGCGATTGTCTGCGCTCCTCTGCCATCTGTAACAGCACGTCCGGATCCCGGGGAGAGAAGTAACGACGTTTGCCCTTTGGCAGGTACGTGACAACGCCTTTGAGTTGCATCTCTTTCAGGCATTCATAAGCAGTGCCACGGTTGATGCCCGACTGTTCGGCAATTGTCCGGATTGAGCTGGGGCCAAGCGTGAGCAGGGTACGGTACAGCGTGACCTCACGAGCACTTAGCCCAAGTTGTTCAAAAATTTTATCATTCATTTTGTCAATTTATTTATGACAAGCTGTATTGCATTACCTAGGGATTAATTTAAAGTGCTGCGATCCAATTTAACAAGCGAAATTCTTTGATCAGGTCAGTAGGCCAAGGAACTCAACCCACTATGTCAGTAGATGTCGTTATTCTGGCTGCCGGACAGGGTAGCCGAATGAAATCCGCACTTCCTAAAGTGTTGCACGCTGTCGGCGGTAAGCCGATGGTGCAGCACGTGATCGATAACGCCCGTAGCACGGACGACGCTTCTGTCCACGTAGTGATCGGACACGGCGCAGAGAAAGTACGCGCCCAGCTGGATGGGCAGGATGTGCAATTTGCCTTGCAGGCAGAACAGCTGGGTACAGGCCATGCTGTTGCCCAGGCGATGCCAGGCGTCTCTGCGGATAGCACAGTACTGGTATTGTACGGTGATGTTCCACTGACAAGTGCTGAAACCATGCAGGAGCTGGTGTCTATTGCTGAAGCCGGCGACTTTGGACTGCTGACCGTTGATCTGCAGGACCCGACCGGTTACGGCCGTATTGTGCGCGACGACAGCGATAATGTTGTCGCGATCGTTGAGCACAAAGATGCATCTCCTGAACAACTGGCGATCGCTGAAGTAAATACCGGTATTCTGGCGGTGTCTGCCAGCAAACTGAATGACTGGTTGCCACAGCTCTCGTCTGAAAATGCACAGGGCGAATACTACCTGACCGATATTATTGCGATGGCGGCTAAACAGGGTGTGGCGATCAAAGCGATCCAGCCTGAGACCGAGCAGGAAGTGCAGGGGGTTAACAACCGCGTACAGCTGGCTGAGCTGGAGCGCTGGTTCCAGCTGCGTAACGCAGAAGAACTGATGGTTAACGGCGCAACTCTGGCGGATCCTGCACGTGTTGATGTACGCGGTACTGTAACTCAGGGCAACGATATCTGGATCGATGTGAACGTGGTGCTGGAAGGCGACGTACATATCGGTAGCAACGTACGTATCGAATCCAACTGTGTGATCCGTAACAGCCGTATCGGCGACGGTACCGTAATCAAGGCGAACTCCCTGCTGGAAGATGCGGTCGTGGCTGAGAACTGTGATGTAGGCCCATATGCCCGCCTGCGCCCGGGTACTGAGCTGGCCAATAAAGCTAAAGTAGGCAACTTCGTCGAAACGAAGAAGGCGATCATTGGTGAAGGTTCCAAGGTCAACCACCTGACCTACGTCGGCGACGCCAACATTGGCAAAAACGTTAACGTCGGCGCAGGCACCATCACCTGTAACTACGACGGCGTAAACAAATCCCTGACCGAGATTGGTGACGGTGCCTTTATCGGTTCTAACAGCTCCCTGGTAGCGCCTGTTAAAGTAGGAGCCGGTGCAACTGTAGGCGCTGGTTCTACGATTACCAAAACCGTTGAAGATGACCAGCTGGCTGTGGCCCGCGGTAAACAGACCAACCTCAGCAGCTGGCAGCGTCCGGTTAAGAAAAGCTAAGGAGAGCAATATGTGTGGCATTGTTGGCGCGGTTGCAGCGCGTCCTGTTTCTGAAATTCTGCTGGAAGGCCTGCGCCGTCTTGAATATCGCGGTTATGACTCTGCCGGTATGGCGGTGTGGAACGGCGAAGCAATCGACCGCCGCCGTGCGACCGGTAAAGTCCAGTCACTGGCTGATGCGCTGGAAGAACAGCCTCTGCCGGGTTCTCTGGGTATTGCCCACACCCGTTGGGCGACCCACGGTAAGCCGCTGGAGAAAAACGCGCACCCGCATATGTCCGGTCCGCGTTTGGCGATCGTGCACAACGGCATTATCGAAAACTTCGAAGTGCTGAAGCGTGAACTGATCAAAAAAGGCTTCGAATTTACCTCTGACACAGATACTGAAGTGGTTGCTCACCTGATCTGCGACCAACTGAATAGCGGTGTAGAACTGATCGACGCAGTACGCAACAGCGTTGAACGTTTGGAAGGTGCTTTCGCATTGGGTGTGATGGAGCAGGATAACCCGGACCGTCTGATCTGTGCCCGTCAGGGCAGCCCGCTGGTTGTCGGCGTGGGTATCGGTGAGAACTTTATCGCCTCCGATCAGCTCGCTCTGCTGCAGGTAACCGACCGTTTTATCTTTCTGGACGAGGGCGACTTTGCCTGCCTGACCACCGAAGAGGTTCAGATCTGGGATAAGAACGCACAGCCGGTAGAGCGCGAGATTCACCAATACAAGCACGGAGTTTCCGCTGCCGACAAGGGTGAGTTCAAGCACTACATGCTGAAGGAAATCTACGAACAGCCAACCGTGGTTCAGGCGACCATGGAGGGCCGTATGGCTAACGGCCGTCTGCTGGAGCAGGCGTTTGGCGCTGACGCGTCTGAGATCTTTGATCAGGTGAAACAGGTTCAGATCGTGGCCTGTGGTACCAGCTACCATGCTGGCTTGGTTGCCAAATACTGGATTGAAGACCTGGTGGGCATCCCATGTCTGGTTGAAGTGGCCAGTGAGTTCCGTTACCGCAAGGTGGTGCTGCCGGAAGGTACCCTGTTCCTGAGCATCTCCCAGTCCGGTGAAACCGCCGACACCCTGGCGGCGCTGCGTGAGATTAAAGACAAAGTTCTGGCCAGCCTGACCGTATGTAACGTGCCGGGCAGCTCACTGGTACGTGAATCCGACCTGAGTCTGATGACCAACGCGGGTCCGGAGATCGGTGTTGCGTCCACCAAAGCGTTCACCACCCAGCTGGTTGGCCTGTTGCTGACTACGCTGGCGCTGGGTCGCCGTCACGGACTGACCGAAGCTAAAGAGACAGAGATCGTAAACGCGTTGCAGACGCTGCCACAGAAGCTGGAAGAAGCGCTGGCGATGGATGCCGATATCGAAGCGATGTCTGCGGCGTTCGCTGAGAAACACCACAGCCTGTTCCTGGGTCGTGGCCCGCTGTATCCGGTGGCGATGGAAGGTGCGCTGAAGCTGAAGGAGATCTCCTACATCCACGCTGAATCCTACCCGGCGGGTGAGCTGAAGCACGGTCCACTGGCGCTGGTCGACAAGGATATGCCGGTTGTTACCGTTGCTCCTAAGAACGGCATGCTGGATAAGCTGAAAGCCAACCTGCAAGAGGTTCAGGCGCGCGGCGGTGAGCTGTTTGTCTTTGCCGGTGACAGCAAGGATCTGCAGCAGGAGGAGGGCGTACACGTCCTGCAGGTTCCTGATGTAGCGCCGATTCTGGAAGCGATCGTCTACACCATCCCGCTGCAGCTGCTGTCCTACTATGTTGCGGTGCTTAAAGGTACCGATGTGGACCAGCCACGTAACCTGGCGAAATCGGTGACCGTGGAGTAATTACACCTGGTGTAATACCCATCATAACCATTCAGAAATAGCGGCTTCGGCCGCTATTTTTTTCAGATATAAATCATATATCGATGGCAGCATTGGATCGGACGGTCAGTGATGCGATTCGGTTTGTTTAACAATCATGCGTTCCGTTACACTGCCTGAAATAACTCTAATAAATACAGGGATCTGAGCCACACCGGTTTCATATTCCAGCAGTGGAGGTGGTATGAACGATACGGTCACGAATTTTGCGATTAACTTTATCGCATTCTTTGGTGCGCTCTTCTTTCTGATTGTCGTGGGCGGTGCGATTGCCGCAGCGGTGATCTATCAGATCGATAAACATCAGACCAAACAAGCGATCCGCCGCAACTACCCGCTGGTCGGACGCTTCCGTTATATCTTCGAGCATCTGGGCGAGTTTTTCCGCCAGTACTTCTTCGCCATGGACCGTGAAGAGATGCCGTTCAACCGCGCCCAGCGTTCCTGGGTATACCGCGCAGCGAAAAACGTCGACAACATGATCGCGTTTGGCTCCAGCCGAGATCTGCGCGTGCCCGGCACCTACCTGTTTCTAAGCTGTCCCTTCCCGACTCTGAAAGAGGACGCCAGCGCCACTCAACCGCTGCGTATTGGCCCTTTCTGCCGTGAGCCCTACGATGCCCCCTCTTTTTTCAACATCTCCGGTATGAGCTTCGGGGCGCTCTCAAAACCTGCTGTACTGGCACTGGCGAACGGTGCGCGGGAAGCGGGTTGCTGGATGAATACGGGTGAGGGCGGTGTATCTCCCTATCACCTGGAAGGGGGCTGCGACATTGTCTACCAGATCGGTACCGCAAAATACGGTGTGCGCAACGATGAAGGCGGCCTGGATGAAGACAAGTTGCTTGAGAAAGCCGCGCTACCTCAGGTAAAAATGTTTGAAATCAAACTCAGCCAGGGCGCCAAGCCGGGCAAAGGCGGCATCCTGCCGGGGGAGAAGGTAAGCGAGGAGATAGCGGCGATCCGTGGTATCCCGGTGGGTACGGCGTCAATGAGCCCCAACCGTCATCCCGACATCGCCAATATCGACGACCTGCTTGATATGGTGGGACGTGTACGTGAAATCAGCGGCAAACCCTGTGGTTTTAAGCTGGTGCTGGGCAGCGCTGATTGGCTGGATGAGTTCTGTGAGGCGATCAAGTCACGGGGTATCGAGTCTGCACCGGACTTTATCACCCTGGACAGCGCGGATGGCGGCACCGGTGCTGCGCCGATGCCGCTGATGGATAGCGTTGGTTTACCGCTGCGTGAAAGTCTGCCGATCCTGGTGAATAAACTGGTGGAGTACGAACTGCGCGAGCGCATCCGCATTGTGGCATCCGGCAAGCTGATCAATCCGACCGACGTGGCCGGTGCCATCTGTATGGGCGCGGACTTTGTCGTTTCCGCACGTGGTTTCATGTTTGCGCTGGGCTGCATTCAGGCGCTGCAGTGCAATAAGAATACCTGCCCGACCGGCATCACCACCCATGACCCGGATCTGCAGCGGGGACTGGTGCCGGAGGATAAAGCCGAACGTGTGAAAAACTACCACGAGCACCTGGTGCGCGAGGTGGAGATGATCGCGCACTCCTGTGGTGTATCCGAACCGCGTCAGCTGAAACGTAAGCACGCCGCTATCGTGGTAGAAGGCAGCCGTTCGGTACCGCTTAATATTCTCTACCCGGAATACTGAGCCGGGGCAAACCGGATCAAAAAAGGGTAGATACAAAAAAGCCAGTCATCATGACTGGCTTTTTTGTGGCGTGTTAGTCGTTAAACCAAGGCTCGTCGATATCGTCGTGCAGCTGCTTCTCTTCAAAATGGCGCTCAATGGCGCGGCGGGCTGCGAGTGAACGTTTGGAAGCGCGTTTCTTACGGTTGATCTGTTCCTCTTCTTGGTAACCAACCAGCAGGTCAAACACTTCAGTTTGGATATCGTTCAGATTCTGTTCTTTTCTAACCAGCATAATTCCAGCTCCTAGATCATCACAGTCGGCGGACAGACGGCTATTCCTGGCCATCGTCATCATGCCGAGACAGTCTTGGCGGGGAACTGCGATCAAGCTGGATCCACTGGTTTCTCCATGACGGAGTGCTAAGGGGACGGCTTGTGCAGGACACCCTTCACTTGTTTTTATCGCAGATGTGAGCAAATTTCAATCAATCTACACGGTGGAAGCAAGGCTAAAGCAGAAGGATTGCAGAAAAATGACGATGGAAAACTGAGTGTTGAGGTGGCGATGGGCAGGCGTATAGATCAGCCTGCCGCAGACGATAAATCGGTGCGCTGACTTAGCGGTCAGTGTTGGAAGGACGGCGAATCGGTGGGCGTTTATCGTTCTGACGTAACGAGCGCAGACTGCGTTTGATGGTTTTCAGGTGATCCAGCAGACCCGGTCCCAACTTCATCGCTACACCCACCGCCAGCACGTCGATAACCACCAGGTGGATGACGCGGGAAGACATCAGCGTGCTCAGATCCTTATCTTCTTCCACATCTATGTGGATCGGAATGGTCGCCAGCTCAGCCAGCGGTGTACCGCCCGGGCAGAGGGAGATCACCGTGGCGCCGGTGTCTTTCACCAGCTTCACCGAGTGCAGCAGGTCTTTGGTTCGGCCTGTCTGAGAGATCGCGACCACCACATCTCCCTCTTTCAGCATCACCGCAGAAATGGTCTGCATGTGCGGATCGGAGTAGGAGGCGGCAGAGACCAGCAAACGGTGGAACTTATGCTCGGCGTCGGTGCAGACAGGGGCTGATGCGCCGAATCCGTAGAACTCGACCTTGGAGGCGTTGGCCAGTGCGGCGATAGCATCTTCCAGGTTTTGGGGATCGAGCTGTTCGCGGATATTGATCAGGTTGCCGATCATCGAGTCAAAGATCTTGGTCTTGAACTCGGTGACTGTGTCTTTCCGGTTGAGGGAGAACTGCTCGAAGTTAGGGTTGGAGGCGACACCCTGTGCCAGGGTTAGCTTGAAGTCCTGAAATCCGTCGTAGTTCAGTGCGCGACAGAAGCGTACAACCGTTGGTTCGCTGACGCTGGCTTCGGAGGCCAGATCCACGATACGCATGTGAATCACGTCGTTGGGATTAGCCAGCACAAAGTCGGCCACCTTCTGCTCTGATTTTCTCAGCTTCGGACGTGCATCGGCGATAGATTTCAGCAGATTAAAGGAGTTCAACGTAATTCCCCACGGACAGCAAACGCCGAAAGTATAACAAGCTTCGGGAAATAAGGGCGACTTTGATCACTTGTGAAATGCGCTTTCCTGCTGCTTTCCTTTGCCATACATCATCTGAGCGGATGGAATTTAGTCAGCTTGCAGCAAAAACAGTATGTTACAGGTCAATTGCGGGTGGTTAGGCAGCGTGCTATTTTCACTTAACGAATAATAAACACGGAGAGTAACTGTGAAACGTCGAGAGCTAGTAAAAGCGTTAGGTATCGGAGCGGTCGCGGTTGGTGGTCTGGCAGCGTGTACAGAAGATAAAGCGCCAAAAACGGCTGATTGCCCTAAGCCGGACGCGACACCCGCACCAGCGGCGCCCGAAAAGCCGATTGAGTGGCGCATGGTCACCACCTGGCCGAAAAACTTTCCTGGCCTGGGTACCGGTGCCAACAATCTGGCCAAACTGATTGGTGAAATGACCGGTGGTCGTATTCAGGTCAAAGTATACGGCGCGAAAGAGCTGGTTGGTGCGCTGGAGATTTTCGACGCAGTTTCTCGTGGTACCGCTGAGATGGGGCACGGTGCTGCATACTACTGGAAAGGTAAAAGTGTGGCGGCACAGTTCTTCGCTGCAGTACCTTTCGGCCTGAGCGCTCAGGAGATGAACAGCTGGTTGTACCACGGTGGCGGTATGGAGCTGTGGGAAGAGGTGTACGCGCCGTTTGGACTGGTTCCGGGCGCTGCGGGTAGCACCGGTGTTCAGATGGGCGGCTGGTTCAACAAAGAGATCAACACCATTGGTGACCTGGAAGGCCTGAAAATGCGTATTCCGGGCCTGGGTGGTGAAGTTCTGAAACGTGCTGGCGGTACGCCGGTGCTGCTGCCTGGTGGTGAGATCTTCCCATCCCTGCAGTCCGGCGCGATCGATGCAACTGAGTGGGTGGGTCCTTACAACGACCTGGCCTTCGGTCTGCACAAAGCGGCGAAATATTACTACTACCCAGGATGGCACGAGCCAGGCACTACCCTGGAGTGCTTCGTGAACAAGAAAGCACTGGAAGCCCTGCCGAAAGACCTGCAGGTGCTGGTGCGCAACGCGATCCGTATTGCCAACCAGGATATGCTGGCGGACTTCACAGCGAAGAACAACCGCGCGCTGGAAGACTTGGTGAACAACCACGGTGTCGAGCTGCGTAAGTTCCCGGATGAGGTACTGCAGAAGCTGAAAGCCCTGTCCGACGATGTGGTAGCCGAGGAAGCGAAGAAAGATCCGATGGCGCAGAAAGTGTACGACTCCTTCGTACAGTTCCGCGATCAGGCGATGAAGTGGCACGCAGTGTCCGAGCAGGCTTACCTCAACGCCCGCTCCCTGTCGTAAACGCGTTTCCGGTTTAACCAAAAAGGCCCCGCTCGATGAGCGGGGCCTTTTAGTTGGCGGGGTTAGTGGCTCACGGTAACAGCGTTTAGCCGTAAACCAGTTCCGGTAACCAGGTCGCCAGTTCTGGCAGCAAGGCGATCAGCCCCAGCGCGACCAGCTGAATCACAATAAACGGAATCACACCGCGGTAGATCTGCATCGTGGTGATGGAATCCGGCGCCACACCCCTCAGGTAGAAGAGGGCGAAACCAAACGGTGGCGTCAGGAACGAGGTCTGCAGGTTCAGCGCCAGCATTACACCCAGCCAGACCGGATCCAGCCCCATGCTGAGCAGGATCGGTGCAACGATCGGCACCACCACGAAGGTGATCTCGATGAAGTCGAGGAAGAAGCCGAGCAGGAAGATCACCAGCATCACCAGAATCATCGCGCCCATCACACCACCCGGCAGGTCGTTGAGGAAGTCGCGTACCAGGTCGTCACCGCCGTAACCGCGGAACACCAGGGAGAAGATCGACGCCCCGACCAGAATGATGAATACCATGGAGCTGACCTGGGTGGTGGAGCGCATCACCTCGCGCAGCACCGTCAGGTTGAAACTCTTGCGCACAATCGACAGCACGATAGCACCCACCGCACCCACAGACGCGGCTTCGGTTGGTGTTGCCAGACCGCCCAGAATGGAACCCAGTACCAGACCGACCAGCAGCACTGGCGGTACCAGCGCGTGCAAGACGCGGCCCCCCAGGTTTTCTACGGCGTCGCGCTCTTCTGCTGGGATTGCCGGCACCGACTCAGGTTTGGTGATCGCTTTGAAGACCAGATAGAGGATGTACGCAAATACCAGCAGCAGGCCCGGAATCAATGCGCCGAGGAACAGGTCGCCCACGGTCACGGTGTCCGGGGAGAAAACGCCCTGATCCAGCTGTGCCTGCTGGTATGCGGAAGAGATAACGTCACCCAGAAGAACCAGTACGATCGACGGCGGAATGATCTGGCCCAGGGTACCGGAAGCACAGATGGTACCGGTCGCAACGGATGGATCGTAACCGCGACGCAGCATAGTCGGCAGGGAGAGCAGGCCCATGGTCACCACAGTCGCGCCGACGATACCGGTACTGGCCGCCAGCAGCATGCCAACCAGCGTCACGGAGATACCCAGACCGCCACGCATCGGCCCGAACAGCAGCGCCATGGTATCGAGCAGCTCTTCGGCGATACGGGATTTCTCCAGCATCACCCCCATGAAAACAAACAGCGGTACTGCGATCAGTACCTCGTTGTTCATAATGCCAAAGAGGCGGTTTGGAATGGCTTCCAGGAACACCGAGTCGAAATGACCGGTGGCGGCGCCAATGGCAGCAAACAACAGACCGGTGCCCGCCAGGGAGAACGCAACGGAGTAACCGAGCAGCAGGACAATAATTGCCCCGGCAAACAAAAACAGCGACAGGTACTCGATCATAGCGCGTGACCCTCCTCTTCCTCTAGCAGGTGGCCCTTGCCGGTCAGTACCAGAATCGAGCGCAGCAGTTCAGCGATGCCCTGCAGAATGATCATCGCTGGCATCAGTAGCAGGGCGGTTTTAAGAATGTAACGGAACGGCAGCCCGCCCGCTTCCTGCGAACCTTCCAGCAGCTGCCAGGAGCTGATGACGTATTCCCAGGCGATGTAGAAGATAAAACCGGCCACCGGCAGGAGCAGCAACAGGGTGCCCAGCAGGTTGATGATCGCTTTGCCTTTTTCGCTCATCGGACGGTAGAAGATATCGACCCGCACATGGCCGTCGTGTTTCAGGGTGTAGGCCGCACCCAGCAGGAACACGAAACTGTGCATGTACACCACCGATTCCTGCAGTGCGACGTTGCCCGTATTGAACACGTAGCGCATGACCACGATCAGGAATGTGACCAGTACCATGGCCAGCGTCAGCCATGAGATCGCCCGACCGGACCATTCGCTGATCTGGTCGATACCGCGCACGACGGCGCTCAGAGTATTGTTATTGTCTGTTGCCATGGTTCAGGCACCGTATGAAGCTGATTTAATGTAACGCCAAAGTATAACAATATTGCTCAACTTACAGGCAGACTGTTTCGCAAGAAACTTGCTCTGCAATTTGCTCTAAAAGCCGTACAATAGGCGCTCGTATTCGCACCGGTGGAGAGTTATCACTATGTCCGATCAGTCCAATGCCAAACAGCTGGCGCAACTGAAAGATTGGCAGCTGACCGCATTCAGCGCCGCGCTCAGTGAGCGGATGTTTCCCAACTTCGCGTTGTTTTCGCGTCTGGTGGAGTTTGGCAACGCACAGCAGCTGCGTCAGATCCTGAACGGTATCTGGGACCGGCTTGCCAATACCGGCGCAAAAATGAACTTCGAAGTGCAGCTGGAGAAGGCGGAAGCCAACCTGCCAGACCTGAACGAGTTCACCATGTACGGAGCTTTGCCCGCCAATGATGCGGTGGTGGCGCTGTGCAGTACCATCAACGTGGTGCTGGAGGCGGATGCCAGCGAAGTGGCCAACGTCGCCAACCTGTCACGTGAGTGTGTGGCCACCTTTATCGAGGTGAGTGAAGCTGACGACCAGATCTCCGACGAGGAGCTGGTGCGTATGATCAACACCCACGAGATGATGGAGCAGGAGGATGACTTCCAGGAAACGGTACTGGAACTGATCACCTCTGCGGCGAAACCGAATAAAGCGCTGATCGGCCAGCTGCGTGAACTGGCACACAACGAAGGTGTCAGCAACATCGGCATCAGCGACGACAGATGATTTTACGAATTGGACTGGTGCTGCTGATCGTACCGGGTGTGATCATGATGGCGGGCTACATGAATGAGTTGTCCGCCGTGAATGCCTGTATTGAGGCGGGCGGCTCATTTGACTACACAAACGCCCTCTGCGATCAGAGCCAGAAGCATCCCTTTATCCCCTATATGGCACGCAATCCCCTGCTGGTTAACGGCGGTATGTTGCTCTCCGTAGTGGGGCTGTTTTTCTGCCTGGCGGGGCTCTATACCCGCGCACGCTAATCCCCTGAATGGATTTTCAAAGAGATTAACCCCATGAAAAAAATGCTGTGGATCGGGTCACTGGTGATCGTACTGGTTGGCGCGGCGGTGCTGTACTGGATGAGTCAGAGCGGCTGGGTAGACGACTTCAACCAGGAGCAGAATCAGGTCTTCCAGCAGAAGACCGAAGAGGGCACTGCCTACGGAGCCACCACCGACCAGCAGCAGTGTCTGGAGAAAACCCTGGCTGACTTCGACGGTTGCCAGGCATTCCGCTGCACAGTCGCGGCGGGTAAGTTCCTGCGCGCTTGCCTCGACAGCGCTAGCCCATCCGAGGGATTCTGCGACGGCGTACCGGAGTACCGTGACGAACCCACCGAAGACGATAAGAAGTGGGCGAAGTTTATCTGCGTGGATCGGAATGTCCGCGGCGAGGGTTGCCGTATGCTGATGCGCCAGCAGCAGCTGTTCTGCACCAGCCCCTAGCCGGAAAAACCTGACCTCTCTCAAGTAAGTGAACACTTATCCGTAAACGGAGAGTTATAACTTTTTGTGGGGGCTGATTTCTTATAGGGAATATGGCAATCTTTCCCTTGAGTGACTCTGTCACTCGATCATCTGTCTAACTTCATAGGTTATCCATGCGTCGGTTCTACCGGACAGGGACGCCCAGGTTCGCTGCGTAGTTCGTATTATGGAAAATCATAAAGTTCTCTTTATCGGCCCGGTGGGGTCAGGTAAGACAACTGCGATCCGCTCTATAAGTGACATCGATTGCCTGGATACCGAAGCTCAAGTATCCGATGTTACCGGGCGGCGTAAGCAGACCACCACTGTGGCGATGGACTACGGTCGCGTCACCCTCAGTGAAGAATCTCGCGTGCACCTTTACGGTACACCGGGGCAGGCCCGTTTCCGTTTCATGTGGGAACTGCTCTCCGAAGAGATCGCTAAGGATTGCGCCGGTGTGGTAATGATGATCGACAACACCCGCAACTACCCGATGCGTGATCTCAAGTATTACGCCCGTGAGTTCGCCAACGTGATCGAAGGCAAACGTCTGGTGATCGCCGTTACCCGTTCCGATATCCGTGCCCGTCCTGCCGTTCCTGAATACCAGAGCCTGCTGGCAGAGCTGGAGGTGGAAGCCGCCGTCTGCTTCATCGATGGCCGCCGCAAGAGCGATATGCTGGGGCTGGTGGAGCTGATTCTGGAAGGGCAGAGCGAATTCCGTGACTGGGCCACCCTGAAAAAACTGGCGGAAGCGGAGCAGCGTGGCGTTACCTTCGAATCTGAAGAAGATCTTGAGGTAGACGAATACCACGGTGAAGAGGTGGTGATCACCGAGAGTGTGGTCAATGGCCTGCACGAGATCGAAGGCGTGCTGGGGCTGGCGGCTACCGACAGCAACGGTGACCTGATCACCTCTACCCTGGAGGCGAACGAGCTGGAGAATTTCGTTGCCCTGGTTTCCGGCATCGTGCAGGATCAGGGGGAAAGCTCCTCGTTGGGGCAGATAAGCAGCGTGGTGTTCCGCGACCGTAACGAGGACAACCTCTCCGTATTTGTCTGGGAAGGGATGGCGTTGGGCGTGGCTTCCACGCGTAAGACCTCCACCCGGATGATCAGACAGCAGGTGAACGACCTGCTGCAGTGGGGTTAACGTCATGTTGGATGTTTTACACGATCTGGAAGCCTACAGTGGCGCGCAGCATAGTTGTGTCGGCTGGAAAGAGAACATCATTGCCTCGACTGTGCCTGCCGAGATGCAGGATGATCTGCTCCGCAGCCACAAAGTTGTGCTGCAACTGTTCGAAGGCGTGCGTAAAACCGGTCACAACTACGGTGAACTGCAGCTGGAGCTGGACCGTTACCTGCTGCTGGCCTATCCATTGACCAACGAATGTATGTTGCTGCTGCTGACCCGCAAAGGCGTGAACATGGCACTGATGTCCACGTCGGTGCGCTCCATCCGCGAAAAAGTTCTGAAGGGCCTGAAACCGGCGGTGGAGAAGTTTGCCGCCAGTCAGAAAGGCACTGTGGCGAGCCATGACAATGAGCAGCCGCTGGATCAGGAAAACGCAGCGGCCCTCAGCGACCTGATGAACAAGCTCTGTGACCAGATGGTCGACTTCCTCGGCTCCAGCGGTGCAATCAGTTTCTACCGTATCCTCAACGAGTGGAAACGCCAGTACGGCATGGACAAATACAAGTTACCGGCGTTGCTGAAACAGCTGGCGGCGGAGCTGACCGACGGGCGCTCCCGCGAGGCGTTCCTGCAGGACGCGGTATTGCTGACCCGCGAACTGATCCAGAAGCACTGATCAGCCCAATCATCCCCTCTGAAATATAAAATAACCCATTGATATATAGGGTTATATTCCTGATTGTTTTTTCACCTTTTCCTTTTACCTCCTGCGCCGCTTCATACAACCGTCACACTACGATGGTTTTATTGCACCCCTGATTTCCCCCTGTGGGCGTAACGGACTGTTGTTCCTCGTTACGCAAGGGAATGTGTAACCGTACAACGGGTCTCCAGCTGTATGCAGCTATGCGCAACCGGATGCAAACGTCAGGTTGATGGCGGAGACAGTACTGCGGTCGGTGCCGGTGTGCGCTGCCGCTCAACCTCCCACACAGGGTTCTGAACAACTGATTGGCGCACAGTGAACGGCAGAGGTCGTTGTGCGATGACCGGGGAGAACCTTGTTATGAAAGATTCAATCTTGGATGACGTGCTGAGCATCCGAGGCGTTGAGGGAGCCGCATTGGCCCATCCCACCGGGGATCTGATCACCTCATCGCTGGATGATGACTCGCTGAACGACTTTTTAGGTTTTATGGCCGGTATCGTGCCGGTATTTGAACAGGTCGCGGCCCTGGGCCAGGTGCAAAGTGTGGTGCTGAAAAGCGACAGCACCGAAAACTTCTCGGTGTATGTGGGTGAAGAGCGGGTACTGGGGGTGCTGTCCAGCAACCGCGCATCTGTGCGCCTGCTGCGTGAGCAGGTCGGTGACCTGCTGGAGTGGGGGTGAATGATGCAGACCATCCTGAAAGATATCGAACTGCTGGGTGGCGCCCAGCACAGCTGCGTTATTCAGCAGGGTAAGGTGCTGGCTTCCACCTTCCCGGACGCGCAAAAAGACAGCCTCTCAGGTCTGGGCAAAGTGCTCAGCCAGATCTTTGCCGGCACTGATGCGCTGCAGCAGCAGTATCGCGAAACCCACATCGAACTGGCGGAGAAACAGCTGCTGGGCTACCAGCTGGATAGCAGTTGTGTACTGGCGGTGTTGACCGAAAAGAACAGCAACATTGCGCTGATCAAAACCGCCGTGCGTTCTTCCAGTGACAAGCTGATCGCCCTGATCAATCAGAATGCCCCCCTGATGGGCGGAACCTTTGTGACGGACGGTAGCAACAGCAAACCGCTGGATGACGTTGCTGTGGAAGCCGAGCTGGAAAGCCTGCAGGCGATGCTGGCGGAATATATCGGTCCGGCCGCACGCATTGTGTTTGCCCGTGCCCGCGCGAGCTGGGAAGCGTCGGGTAGTTCTGCCGCCAATCTGCCCCACCTCTGGCAGAGCCTGGCGAACTTTATCGATAACGAACAGAAACGGACGGATTTCCTCCGTCGTGCCAACGCATCACTGCCAAACGGATAGAAGTGGAGATAAGCGGTGAAAACGATCAAAACCAAAGTGGAACGTGCGCTGATCATGGTGGCTTTGCTGCCGGTACTGCTGGTCGCGGCTTACGTCTATTACTCAACCACTGACGCGCTGAAAAGCGCCAGCGTCAGCAACCTGGAGCGTCAGGTCGAACTACTCTCCAGTTCTGCCACCGGTGTGTTGACACACGTACCGGGGGACCTCGCCTACCTGCGTGATTCCGCGTCTATGTTCCAGTACGGTCGTGCGCTGGTGATCAAGGACCAGAATATCCTGGACGTGAACGGCCGCAGCCTGTCGCGTGATTTCCTGAGTCTGGCGAAAAACCGTCGTATCTATAACCAGCTGCGCTTTATCGCGGCTGACGGCAACGAGCTGATCCGGATCGAGCACAACGAAGAGGAAGGTTTCAGCCGCGTACTGCAGCCGGACCAGCTGCGTAACAAAGGCCAGAGCTCTTACTTCAAAGAGGCATCCAAGCTGGAGTTTGGCCAGATCTACGTATCGCCGATCGACCTGAACCGTGAGGACGGCCGCGTAGAGAAGCCGATCCGTCCAACCGTACGTTTCGCCACGCCGGTGTTTGCGGTTGGTTCCCGCCTGGTGGGTGTGCTGATCCTGAACGTGGATGCTAACGCCTTCCTGAATAAGATCCGCGATGCTTCCCGTGCCGACGGTGTACAGTTTGCCATGGTGGATGGTCAAGGGTTCTACATGGCGAATAGCGACCGTACCCTGGAGTGGGGCGGTAAAGGCGACCTGAACCACGGTATGTCGATGGCAACCGAACGTCCGGAGTTGAGCGAGCAGGTGCTGACAATTACCGAAGCGGCGCAGATCGATCTGTCTGACGATATTGTGGCGACCGCACCGATCTACACCGACGCAGAGAGATCCCAGATGCTGGGCCGCCTGGTGGCGATTGCGCCTAAATCCCTGGTGCTGCAGTTGTTGGATTCCTTCCTGGTGGCACTGGTGATCTTCCTGGCGCTGGCGCTGGGTATGGCCTTCATGATTGCGAAAACGCTCTCTACGTCTCTTACCGGTCCTCTGACCTACCTGGCTGAGGAAGCGGACAAGTTGAGCAAAGGTGAGGTAGAAACGCCGATCGTGGTGGAATCTGGTGACGAGGTACAGCGTCTGGCGGAAGCGTTCGAACGCCTGCGCGAATCGATCCGCATTATGATGAAGCTGGGTTGATACCTGAAAACAGCGATAAAAAAGGCCGCTTTTGCGGCCTTTTTTGTGTCTGCAGAATCAGGTCAGCCTTTCTCATACAGCAGTTGGTGCAGCGCCTTAAGATCCGGCATGGAGTCGAAACACTGAGCCGTTTGGGCAGATTCGGTGCAGCTGTCCCAATCGGCCCTTGAGGCAGTATGCAGGTGGGCAACCACTTTCAGGTTTTTACTGTCTTCCAGCAGACCGGCGGGAATCCAGACCAGATCGGTATCGCGCAGAGGATTGGGCACCAGACTGCTGCAGTGCTGGCAGAAATCCGCACGGTAGCCGCTATCTTTGACGAAGGAACGGATCGCTCCTTCGCCGCCGCGCCAGCTGAAGCGTTCCGCGTCGACAAAGGTAGCCGCGTTGGCCGCCGCGCCGGTTACTTTGCGGCAGAGTGAGCAGTGGCACTGGTAAAGGTTGCCGACCTCACCCTGAATCTCGAAGCGCACTGTGCCGCAGAGGCATTCGCCTTTTACGCTGGGTTTTTCCATCTTTTCAGATTGTGAGCACCAGCTTACCGCGCACATGACCGCCCGCACTCAGTTGGAAGGCTTCGGCTACGTTTTCCAGCGGGAAACTCTCCGCCAGGCTCAGCTTTAGCTTGTCCTGATCGTAAAGTGCGGCGATCTCAGCCAGTTGTGTAGCGTTCGCTTCGGCACGGATCGGCAGGACCTCCAGACCGAGCTTCTCACCCGCGGCGATCACCAGGTCCTTGGTTACCGACGGTAGGGTAACCAGCACACCATCCTGTTTCAGGCAGGGCAGGGCGTTGATACCGGTGTCACCACCGACGCAATCGATGATCAGATCGACATCGTTTATCACTGTGGTGATGTCGGTGCTCTGGTAATCAAACAGTTGGTCGGCACCCAGCTCGCGCAGGAACTCATGGTTACGGCTGGAAGCGGTACCCAGTACCTCGGCACCAGCATGTTTAGCGATCTGAACCGCCAGATGGCCAACGCCACCGGCTGCACCCAACACCAGTACGCGTTGGCCTGCCTGCAGGTTGCCCTTATCGAACAGCGCCTGCCAGGCGGTCAGGCTGGCGGTACAAAGGCCGCCAGCGGTTACGGCATCCAGGCTGTCCGGACGTTTACTGATCTCGTTGGCCGGCGCGGCAATGTATTCAGCGTAGCAGCCCGCACGGTCGGGAAAGCGGATCATACCGAACACCGCATCACCCGGGGTGAAATCGCTGACATCGTCGGCAACGGCTTCGACCACGCCAGCAAACTCCCAGCCAGGAATAAACGGCAGGTCGCCAATGAACGGGGCCGCGCCGCCGCCGGAACAGGTTTTCCAGTCGATAGGATTCACGCCGCAGGCCTGGTTACGCACCAATACTTCGCCTGCTGCGAGCTGGGGCTGTGCCACCTCTTCGAGTTGCAGGTTATCGGTGTCGCCAAACTGATGGATGCGTATCGCTTTCATAGATCTCTCCTGAAGACCGGCAGAGGGTAAATGCTGGCCATTAAGCTGTTGTTCTAAAAGCTTAGGTTAAACATTGGAACAGCAGCCGATGCAGCAATTATTTGATAGTCTTGAGGACTTTAATACTTAGCGGAAATTAAGGCGAGAATAATGTATCTGGCTATGTTGGAAGAGTTTCTGTTCTGGGGCGGACTGGTTGTATTTCTGGTATCGCTGGCGATGTACGCAGGACGGACCAAGGATTTTAAATCGGTAATGATGTTCTGGCAGCCAACTGCCAACTTCAATGAGACTGAGTTTAAGGTAAACCGTGCGGGCCTGAGCATGATGATCGTAGCGGTGGCGCTGCGCCTGTTCGCCTATTTTATGAGTTGAGGAATTGATGAAAGGCAATCCAATGCGGGGTGCGTCCTATCTGGTGCAGGGCTTTAAGATGTTGCCCGATCCGGAGATCCGCCCCTTTGTGCTGATCCCCCTGATACTGAACATTCTGTTGTTCAGCGGTGCCATCTGGCTGCTGATCAACCAGTTTGAGGGGTGGGTAGGATACTGGCTCAGTTTCCTGCCGGAGTGGCTGAGTTTTCTGGAATTTGTGCTCTGGCCGCTGTTTGCGTTGATGGTTCTGCTGGTGGTGTATTACAGCTTCACCCTGGTCGCTAACCTGATCGCCGCGCCGTTTAACGGGTTCCTCTCCGAGAAGGTGGAGAAACGCCTGCGGGGCGATGTCATCACCGATGAGGGCTGGCAGGCACTGCTGGCGTTGATCCCACGCTCAATCGGACGTGAGCTGTCAAAACTGGCTTATTACCTGCCACGTTTTGTGTTGCTGCTGGTGATCACTTTTATCCCGGTGCTGAACGTAATCGCGCCTTTCCTCTGGTTCCTGTTCGGGGCCTGGATGATGGCGATCCAGTACTGCGACTATCCGATGGATAACAACAAAGTCAGCTTCACCCAGATGAAGCTGCTGCTGAAAGCTAAACGTCTGACCTCAGTGGGTTTTGGCGGATTGGTGCAGGTGGGCATGATGATACCGGTGATTAACCTGGTGGTGATGCCTGCGGCTGTGATCGGTGCGACCTATTACTGGGTCGATGAGCATGCGGAAGGTGGGGATGCGCTGACGCGGGATCCGCAGCAGCGGCTTCGCTAAAGCCTGATACAGATGCGGGCTGTGAAACTCAGCCCGCGTCCTGGTAATCGTCGTCGAGGTCGTCCTGCACGATGACCTGAGTAAGGTGTTCTGTCGGGAAATGGCAGGCAAAGGTACTGCCGCTGCCTTTGCTGCTCTTGATGGTCAGGTGACCGCCATGGCGTGAAAGTACGTGTTTGACGATCGCCAGTCCCAGCCCGGTGCCGCCACTTTCTGAGGAGCGGCCCTCATCCACACGGTAAAAACGTTCGGTCAGGCGGGAGATATGTACGCTGTCGATACCGACACCGTTGTCCTCTACCGAGAAGTGTCCCCCCTCCTTATCAACCCACCAGCGGATCTTAATCAGACCACCCGGCGGCGTATAACGCACGGCGTTGTATACCAGGTTGGAGAAAGCGCTGTGCAGTTCGCGCTCCTGTCCCAGCAGGTCGTATTGCTGGTCCAGCTTTACTTCAAAGCTGTGATTCTTATCGCGGGCCAGCTCTTCGGCGGCTTCGTGGATATGCTGAATCTGGCTCTGAATCTGAATCGGATGTTCATCCACCACCTGACGGCTGGACTCCAGACGTGACAGCAGCAACAGATCGGAGACCAGATTCTCCATGCGTTTGGCCTGTTGCTGCATCTGGGTCATACCACGCACCAGTGGCCGTGGCATATCCTGATCGAGGTAAGTTTCCAGATAGCCCAGAATCACGGTCAGCGGGGTGCGTAGCTCGTGAGAGGCGTTGGCAACGAAGTCTTGCCGGGTCTGTTCCAGACGCACCATCTGGGTGATATCGCGGGCAACCAGCAGACGGGAGCCACCGCCGAACTTGCTGATCTGATAAAGCAGTTCGATATCGTTGCTGATCGGGGAGGGCAGCTGTAGCGGTTCCTGATAGCTGTCGCGCTGGTAGTAGCGCACGAAGCGCGGGTCGCGCAACAGGTTCATCAGCGGTTTGCCGCGGTCAGAGCTGGTTTTAAAGCCCAACAGCCGCTCGGCAGCTTTGTTCCACCACTCCAGGTTGTTCTGCACATCCACAATCACCACTGCATCGTTCAGTGCAGCGGAGGATTGCTGGAAGCGGGAGATTACTCCACGGAGAAAGGTTTCGCGTGACTGGTAGCGTTTCTGCTGGCGGGAGAGTTCGTCAAACAGCTCGCCCCAGTGACCTTCGCACTCGGGCGGTTCCGCATCATTTTCCTTGTGAAGCCACTCGGAGAGGCGGGTGAACTGTTTGATCTGCAACGTCGACCAGAGGGTCATGCTCACGACCATAGATTCGGCCGGGTAACCAATCACCAATCCCACCAACAGACCAATACCGGCAAACAGGGCCAGATTACCGAACATGGAATAGCGATTGTGTTGCATGCCGACCTCAGGCTACGTTGGCAGAGAAGCGGTAACCGGTACCGCGCACCGTCTGCACCAGGTATTCGTGACGTTCGCCCAGTGCTTTGCGTAAACGTCGAATATGCACGTCTACGGTGCGTTCTTCAACATAAACGTTGCCACCCCAGACCATATCCAGCAGCTGGCTGCGGGAGTACGCGCGGTCCTGATGGGTCATAAAGAACTGCAGCAGACGGAATTCGGTCGGTCCCAGCTCCAGCGGAGTGCCTTCAGAGCTGACACGGTGGGAGATCGGATCCAGCGTCAGGCCGTCAACAGAAACAGGCTCTTCCACACCCTTTGGCGTCGTACGGCGCAGTACCGCTTTCAGGCGGGCAACCAGCTCGCGTGGTGAAAACGGTTTGGTGATGTAATCGTCGGCACCGGACTCCAGGCCTTTGATCTTGTTCTCTTCTTCGCCTTTCGCAGTGAGCAGGATGATCGGCATATCTGCAGTCAGTTCATCCTTGCGCAAGCGACGGGCGAAATCCACACCGCTGATGCCCGGCATCATCCAGTCCAGCAATACCATGTCGGGTTTAGTATCGACGATAATGGCGTGTGCCTGATTGGCGCTTTCCGCTTCCAGACATTCGTAACCCGCCATCTCCAGAGCTACCGCGATCATTTCGCGAATAGGTGCTTCGTCATCAACGATCAGTACCCGTTTCGTAGAAGACATGAAACCAGCCTCTTTAGGTTCAAATTTGAGATGGCACTATTACAAGACAATGTTGTTACAAAAACATGACATCAAAGTCATTTTGTTAGTAATAGTAGCAAAGGCTGTCGCTATAACCGCCTGACGCACAACCGGTTATCAGGCGGCTGTATGTTTATTAAACAGCAAAGTAGTGCAGGAAAATACCCGCAAAAATGCTCATGCCCACATAGTGGTTATTGAGGAAGGCGTGGAAGCAGGGATCGCGTTCACGGTGGCGGATCTGGTACTGCTGGCGGGTAAACAGCACCGCAGCGCCCAGCAGGCCCAGGTAGTACCAGAAGGACATACTCAGCAGTACACCCACCCAGGCCAGCAAGCCCAGGGTTGCTGCTTTCAGCAGCGAGACGATCAGACGGTCGTGATCGCCAAACAGAATGGCTGTGCTTTTTACGCCGATCTTCAGGTCGTCATCGCGATCGACCATCGCATAGAGGGTGTCGTAAGCAACGATCCAGAGCAGGCTGGCGATATAGATCAGCCAGACGTAAGCAGGCACTGTCTCCTGTATGGCGGTGAATGCCATCGGGATCGCCCAGGAGAACGCCGCGCCCAGCACTACCTGTGGAAAGTGCGTGTAGCGCTTCATAAAGGGGTAGATCGCCGCCAGCAGTAGGGCGCCGATCGACATCAGAATTGTCTCGATATTGGTAAAGAGTACCAGTACGAAGGCCACCAGCATCATGCCCGCAAACAGTGCCAGGGCTTCCTTCGGCGTTACCCGTCCGCTGGGGATCGGGCGTTGCGCGGTGCGTTTAACGTGACCATCGACCTTGCGGTCGGCGTAGTCATTGATCGCGCAGCCGGCGGAGCGGGTTAGAAAGGTGCCCAAGGTAAAGATCAGCAGCAGTTTGATATCCGGAATGCCTTCGGCGGCGATCCACAGCGCCCAGTAGGTTGGCCACAACAGCAGGTAGGTGCCGATGGGTTTATCCATCCGCATCAGCTGCGCGTAGGCGTTCAGTTTCTCTTTTAAGCTCAGTGTTTCGCGGGCCTGTGTTTGCATAGCTGCCAGTTGTTCAGTGGGCGATAGCTTATTTTACCCGCTGCAGCGCAGGGAGAAAAACTTCACATACCAGCAGCGGTTTATCGGCTAGATAGAACAGGGAGCGGCGCGCCCAGACCGGGGTTTTGTCGTCGCTCAGTTTCAGGCGGCTGATCTGCAAGGGGCCACGGCGCATGCTGCGATCGCTGAACAGCAGGCTGCCCAGCGAGCGGTTACCGAGCAGCTTCAGGGTACGATGACGGCCGGTGAGGGTGGTGGCCGGGATGATGGTGCGGGCATACACCCAGGGCTGATCGTTCCCGATCAGCTGTACCTCGCGAATCAGAGCCTTTTCCCGGCTACCCATCCCCAGCGCCTTGGCTTCGGAGCGGGTCGGTCGCTGCCAGCCCTGCCGCACCACCTCAACCCGAAAGTCCCCATCGCTGAGTTCGATCAGACGTTTGGTCAGGGAGCCGGAGTCGGTCAGCCAGCTACGCCATACCTGCGGCGCCTGCGTCATACTTGGACGGCGCAGGGAGCTCCAGCGGGTATCGAAGTTGGGTTGCGTGAGCAGGCGGGATATGGGCACGTAAATCTAATTCCTGAAAAAACTGAGCGTATGTTATCACCCGTGTACGGCAAAAGTCTGCTGTATATCAATGGAGTGGAGATCTCCGCTTTGCGCGTGTGCGGCCATGGGGTAGCATCGCCGCTATGAATACCAGTCAAACGCTCAAATACATTCCAGAGAACGCTGAAGCCCTGACCCGCCAGTGGGTGGAGACCATGGTCGTGGGGCTGAATCTCTGTCCGTTTGCCGCACCCGTGGTGAAAAACGCAACCATCCGCTACGCCGTGTGCGAAGGCAATAGTGCGGAAGCGGTCGTACAGGCATTTCTGGCTGAGCTGGACCGGATTCAGGAGAGCGAAGAGGATGAACTGTCGACCTCGTTGCTGATTACGCCCTACGCCCTGGAAGACTTTGAGCAGTATCTGGATACACTGGATATTCTGCAGATGTTGCTGGAACGCTCCGGTCTGGGTGGCGTTTTTCAGCTGGCCAGTTTCCACCCCCACTACCAGTTTGACGGTGTCGACGAAGACGATATCAGCAACTGGACCAACCGTTCGCCCTATCCCTGCTTCCACCTGATCCGTGAAGGCATGATGAGCCGGGTGCTGATGAACTACGATGACCCCGATAAGATCCCGGTGCGCAACATTGAACTGATGCGCGAGTTGGGGCGAGAGGGTTTGATCAAACGCTACCCGCCCTACGCCGACTATATTCCTGAGTAAGCTCCGGACTTATTTGTAGGTGTCCTAGCTGGATACGCAGTTACGCCCGTTACCTTTGGCACGGTAGAGCGCTTCGTCTGCCTGCTGAATCAGGCTGTGCGGGTTTTTACCATCCGCGGGGTTCAGTGATGCCACTCCCAGACTGATAGTGACGTGGTCCGCCGCAGAAGACTTCTGGTGTTCAATCTCCAGCGCCGCTACGGTTTTGCGCAGTTTCTCGGCCAGTACTTTCACACCCTCTTCACCGGTTTCCGGCAGCAGCACCACAAACTCCTCGCCGCCGAAACGGCACACCATGTCCTGTGCACGTTTCACGCTGTCGGTGATGGCGGTGGCCACGTGCTGCAGGCAGCCGTCGCCGCTGAGGTGGCCGTAGTGGTCGTTGTAATCCTTGAAGTGGTCTACGTCGAGCATGATCAGGCTCAGCGGCTGTTTGGAGCGCTGACCGCGCAGCCACTCCACTTCCAGGCTGCGCTCAAATTCGCGGCGGTTGTAGATCTGTGTCAGGCCGTCGATACGGGCGGCACGCTCCAGCAGATCGTGGCTGCGTTTCAGCATCAGCAGGGTACGGATACGCGCCTGTAGGATACCGTCGGCACGGTCCTTCACCAGATAGTCGGCGGCGCCGGTTTCGTAGACGCGGATCTCGTCGTTGTCGCTGATGGTGTCACCGATCAGGGCAACCGGGGTATGACTCTCGGCGGCCTGGTGCACGATCTCTGCGGTATCGATCAGCATCTCGTCCCAGAAGTTGATGCTGTTGAGCAGTATCAGGTCCGGGCTTTCCCCCGGTTGGTTAAGCATCGTCTTCAGCTCCGCCATGGTGGCAGGCAGCAGGACGTTGTAGTCGTCGCGTACGGCGCCGATCACGTTCCAGATCGACTGCACACCATCATGGCCGTAGAAGGCGATAGCCTGCTGATCACGGCCGTGGCACTGGTCGAACTGGCCGGTTGGCGACTTGGGCTGCTCACCGCCAAAGAAAGCGATGATGTGCTCCTGGCTCGGCAGGCCCAGCAGTTGGCGCTTATCGTCCGAGGCCAGTACCGGAATACGCAAGTTGTAGCTGCCCTGTTCCCATTCATGCTGCCACTGGCTGAGCAGTGACTCGTGGTGCTCCTCAATGGAGAGTTCACCCGGCAGGTCGGCGGCGATGATGCAGTCGTAGATAACGGCGGTGGAGCCCAGATCCTTGCCGTCGATCCAGAGGGCACGGTACAGATTGCGCAGCAGCTGGTGGGCTTTGATCTCGTCGATCTCTCGGGCGGCGATGACGCAGAGGTTGGCAAACCGGCTGTCACTGCGTACCGGCGGCAGCGAGACCTGAATGTTCGGTGCACGGCTGCGGACGGTGAACACTTCGCTGGCCAGCTCGGCCTGGCTTTCGGGTGTGGTGTTGAACACGCTGATATCCGGGGCATGTTCGACCAGACGCCAGTCGACACGGTCGGCGAATTCCAGAGCGGAGAGCTGTTCGGAGAGTGCGTAGCAGAAAGGGCAGTTGAGATCGGCGTAGACCAGATTCTGGGACATCGGTAATTCCTAGTGTATGACTGCACTGGATATACACGTTATCACAACTGGCGGGTGCCTAGTCCAGAAATAAAACAGGCGTTTGCCACCAATGCAGGGTGGAACAAACGCCTGTATTAAACGTGCGAGGCGGGAGGAGGACTTAGCTGTCTTCGTCCGGGCGCGCCGCTTGTTTGATCTGCTTCAGGGACGCGTGACGCACATCCTGACCGCTTACCAGATAGATCAGGTGTTCGGCCATGTTGCAGGCGTGGTCACCGATACGTTCCAGGCTGCGCAGGACCCAGATTACGTTCAGGGTGCTGGTGATGGCGCGAGGATCTTCCATCATGTAGGTCGCCAGCAGACGCATCGCGGTACGGTACTCCTGGTCCACCGCTTTGTCCTGCTTGGCAACGCGGTAGGCCATCTCGGTATCGTTGCGGGCGAAGGCGGTCAGTACATTCTTCACCATCTCACGTACCAGGTTGCCGATGTGGCGAACTTCCTGATAACCGCGCTGGTTTTCGCCCTCATCCGCCAGGTCAATGGCGTGACGGCAGATACGGCTGGCTTCATCACCGATGCGCTCCAGATCGGAAACCGCTTTGGACACGGCGATGATCAGGCGCAGGTCGCTTGCCGCTGGCTGGCGGCGCGCGATGATGGTGGTGCACTGTTCGTCGATCTGCAGTTCCATCTCGTTGGTCTGCTGGTCGATGCGACGGGACCGCTCGGCCAGGTCGGCGTCACCGGTCAGCAGTGCTTCCACTGCGTCGTTTACCTGACGCTCAACGATGCCGCCCATGGTCAGCAGCTGGGTACGGATCTGTTCCAGTTCGTCGTTAAACTGCTGAGAGATATGAGTGGAGTAATTATCTTCAAAACTCACGTCTGTACTCTCCATTTTTGGAGTGATTTAAAAATAGACGAAAAAGGGGATGCTATTCATATCCCCGTGCTTCTGACGTCCTGTCTTAACCGTAACGACCGGTGATGTAGTCTTCAGTCTGTTTCTTGCTTGGGTTGGTGAACAGAGTATCAGTTACACCGAACTCGATCAGGTCACCCATGTACATGAAGGCGGTGTAGTCGGAGACACGCGCAGCCTGCTGCATGTTGTGGGTTACGATCACGATGGTGAAGTCTTTCTTCAGCTCGTGGATCAGTTCTTCGATCTTCAGGGTAGAGATCGGGTCCAGAGCAGATGCCGGTTCGTCCAGCAGCAGTACTTCTGGTTTTACCGCGATGGTACGGGCGATAACCAGACGTTGCTGCTGACCACCGGACATACCCAGTGCACTCTCGTGCAGACGGTCTTTTACTTCATCCCACAGAGCAGCGGATTTCAGTGCCCACTCAACGGTTTCGTCGATTACACGTTTCTTCTTCACACCCTGAATACGCAGGCCGTAGGCTACGTTCTCGTAGATGGATTTCGGGAACGGGTTTGGCTTCTGGAACACCATGCCCACGCGGCGACGCAGCTCAGCTACGTCAACGCTACGGTCGTAGATGTTGCTTTCGTCCAGCAGAATCTGACCGGTGATGTTACAGCTGTCTACCAGGTCGTTCATGCGGTTAAAGCAACGCAGCAGGGTGGACTTACCGCAACCGGATGGGCCGATGAAGGCGGTCACGCGGTTTTTCGGGATCTTCATGTCGATACCGTGCAGTGCTTCCTTCTCGCCGTAGGCCAGACGCAGGTCTTTGACCTCCAGGGTGCAGGTTTCGTCTTCCAAATTCAGTACTCGGTTGTCACGCTGCATGGCAGAAATATCAATGGCGTGGGTTTTCGCTTCGCTAGTCATGGCTTAAAACCTTTCTAATAAATTCCGCTATCCAGCGTTACATTTCAAGTGCTTTGTATTTTTCACGCAGATGGTTACGAATCGCGATCGCTGACATGTTCAGCAGCGCGATAACGATGACCAGCAGCAGTGCAGTGGCGTATACGAGTGGACGTGCCGCCTCAACGTTCGGGCTCTGGAAACCTACATCGTAGATGTGGAAGCCCAGATGCATAAATTTCTGGTCCAGGTGCAGGTATGGGTAGTTGCCGTCCAGCGGCAGGCTTGGTGCCAGCTTAACAACACCCACCAGCATCAGTGGTGCTACTTCACCCGCAGCTCGGGCGATCGCCAGGATCACACCGGTCATCATCGCCGGGGACGCCATCGGCAGGACCACTTTCCACAGGGTTTCCGCTTTGGTTGCACCCAATGCCAGAGAACCTTCACGTACCGCGCGTGGGATACGGGACAGGCCTTCCTCAGTCGCTACGATTACCACCGGCACAGTCAGCAGTGCCAGCGTCAGGGATGCCCACATCAGACCCGGCGTGCCGAAGGTCGGCGCCGGTTTCGCTTCTGGGAAGAAGGCGTCATCTATGTGACCACCCAGGAAGTAAACGAAGAAGCCCAGGCCGAATACACCGTATACGATCGACGGTACACCGGCGAGGTTGTTCACCGCGATACGGATCAGGCGGGTCACAAAACCCTGCTTAGCGTATTCACGCAGGTAAACGGCCGCCACAACACCGAACGGGGTTACCATCACGGACATCAGGATAACCATCATCACAGTACCGAAGATCGCTGGGAAGATACCACCTTCGGTGTTCGCTTCACGCGGATCTTCGGACATAAACTCCCAGATCTTCGCGAAGTAGTGACCAATCTTGGCGCCGATGCCCATGTTGTTTGGCAGGAAGGCACGTACAACTTTGGAAACACCCACTTCGATGGTCTGACCACCGGCGGTTTCAGCCGTGAATGAGTCGCGGTTGAACTGGGTATACAGGTCCAGCAGGTTCTTCTGCAGAACTTCGTAGTCGGCATCCAGCTCTTTACGGCGCTGATCGATCTCCGCGTAGCGGGACTGATCGGTGACTTCTTTCAGCTGCAGGGAGCGCTCTTTCAGACGCAGGCGTTCCAGCTCGTAGTTGATCGCGCCGATCTCGTGTTTCTCGATATCAACGATCTGGTCATGCAGATCAAGCGCGCGATCGATGCTCGCCTGGAACTTGTTCCATAGCGCCATATACTCGGCATTTTTGTCGTAGCCGTCGTAACTTGCGACAACCTGACCATTTTCCTTCAGGCTGCGCAGGTAACCGTAGAAGTTACCCCATTCGCGACGTTCAGCCACTAACAGCATCTCAGGCTGGGAACGGTTCTCCAGGAAGTCGTCCAGCACCCAGATAAAGTCGGAGCCGCCTACATCGCGGTTACCGATCTTCAGCAGGTCGCGCTGCATGAACTCAACACCTTCAGGTACCGCTACACCGCTGTCACGTAGCTGTGCCGCCGGTACATCTTCAGAGTCGACCAGTTCACCCGCCAGACGCAGGGAGTTGCCGTTTTCGACTAAGTCCGCCTGGTAGACATTGGCTGGCCAGAAGTGACCCAGACCACGCACGGCGATCAGGGACAGCAGGCCCACAACCATGATCATACAGATCGCGACTGCACCAGCGTTCAACCATACCCACGGCTCGCCGGATTTAGTCCATTCTTTTAATGAAACTTTCATCGGTTTTATTCCTCAATCAAGCCGCGTTACAGAGAGCCATACTTCTTACGAAGGTGCTGACGAATTGTCTCTGCCAGGGTGTTCACCATGAAGGTAAACAGGAAGAGTACGAAAGCAGCCAGGAACAGAATACGGTAGTGGGTACTGCCCACTTCAGATTCCGGCATCTCTACCGCGATGTTTGCCGCCAGAGTACGCATACCTTCAAAGATGTTGATATCCATGATCGGAGTGTTACCGGTCGCCATCAGTACGATCATGGTTTCACCTACCGCACGGCCCATACCGATCATCACAGCCGAGAATATACCCGGACTTGCTGTTGGCATAACGACACGTACCAGCGTCTGCCACGGGGTTGCGCCCAGTGCCAGAGAGCCATAGCTCAGGTGCTTAGGTACGGCGAAGATCGCGTCTTCAGTAATGGAGAAAATGGTTGGGATAACCGCAAAACCCATCGCGATACCTACAACCAGAGCGTTACGCTGGTCGTACGCGATACCCAGGTCATCAGTCACCCACTGACGCATATCACCAGCAAACAGCAGCTCCTCGACACCTGGGGCAATCCACAGACCAAACAGGGTGGTCAGGATCACAACCGGGATCAGCATCGCCGTGTCCCAACCCTCTGGGATCAGGTAACGGATATGTTTCGGTGCGCTTGCCCAGGCAAAGGCGAACAGCAGGATACCGACCGGAATCAGCACCAGGCAGACAAAGATACCGGCCAGGTTGGTTTCCATGAACGGCGCCAGCCAAAGACCGGCCAGGAAGCCCAGGATTACCGTTGGCAGCGCTTCCATCAGCTCGATAAACGGTTTCACTTTACGGCGCAGTGCCGGCACCATGAAGTAAGCGGTGTAGATCGCACCACAGATCGCCAGCGGGGTTGCCAGCAGCATCGCGTAGAACGCCGCTTTCAGGGTACCGAATGCCAGCGGCATCAGGCTGTATTTAGGTTCGAAGTCGTTGGTAGACGCGGAGGACTGCCATACGTACTCAGGCTCCTGGTAACCTTCGTACCAGACCTCACCCCAGAGCGCGTCCCAGGAAACTTCCGGGTGCTCGTTGTCGATCAGCCAGAAAGACAGTTTGTTGTCCTGCTCAATCAGGATCGCGTTGGAGCGTGGTGCCAGGGCGATGGTGTCAGCCTGACCCTGAACCACCTGCTCAGACAGCACATTGCGGTTCGCCGTTGAGTTATACAGGCGCAGACTGCCGTTGGTGTCGATGGTCGCAAAACCTTTACGGCGGTGTTCCATGGACAGGGCGTTGATTGCGGTGCTGCCACCTTCAAATTCACGAATCTTGTTCAGACGCCATACGTTGCTGTCGTCGCGTACCAGGAACCACTGGCTGATGTTGCCTCGGTCGTCAGCAACCATCAGAGAGTTACCGCCCAGCAGCAGCTGGAAGCCGGTAATCTTGCCGGAAGAAGCGTCCAGCACCTGAGTGGTTTCAGTATCGGCAGAGGCCAGATCCATCACCGCCAGTTTGTTGTCGTTACCGGAGATCAGCAACCAGCGACGGTCCGGCATCAGCAGCAGTTTGTTCACCGGCAAGTTCAGCTTCGGCAGCGTTTCGGTCTCGATGCTGGTTTCCACTTCACCGGTCAGGAAATTCTCTTCAAACGCCAGATTTGCCACGGCCAGACCCTGTTCGGTCTTGGCGATCACGCTCCAGCTCTCTTCGCCGCCGTTCAATGCAACTTCGGTCACCGCGCTGTCGGCGATTGCCAGTGGTGCTTCACCAAACGGATATTCGATGAACGGCGTGATAACACGTTTACCTTCCGGGTACGTCGACTTATAGCTGTGCTTCAGTACCAGCACCTCACCGTTGCTGAAGCCCACCGCAAAGATGCGGCTGGCGTCGGACGCCAGGGCGAAGCTGGTGATCTCGGCACCTGCAGGTACCGGGATATTGGACTGCTGCAGCACGTTGCCACCGCGGACATCAAAGAAGATGATCTCTCCCTGATCAGTGACACGCAGGCCGATCTCTGCCTGCTCTTCCATGGTCAGATATAAGGTTTTACCCCGTCCTGGTGCTTCATAAGGTGCCGCCGCCTGACCGTTCTGCTGCCATTGCTTAATTTCGGCAGAGTGGAACAGCGGAGCGACCTCATACAGCAGGTAGAAGAAGATCAGCAGGATGGCGATGATGACACTGATACCGCCAAAGGCGATACCTACAGAGGCCGACTTGTCTTTGAGGGCGCGGAGTTTGCGCAGACGTTTGGCCGCTGGTGTGTCGAAATCGAGTTCAGTGGCTAGGTTTGTGTTATCAATGCTCATGGCACAAAGGTCCTGAGAGGTCCTGAAATTAGCGTCGGGCGTACAATAAGGCAAATTTGTTACGCTTATGTTACAGAGACGTCACTAACGCAAATGGGGGGCTCCTTTCGGATCCCCCCTGATCTGTGAGACCTTAAAGATCTCGTCAGATAATCTGCTGGATTACAGGCCCAGAGCAGACATCTGTTTTTCAACCAGCTTAGCTGGCAGTGGGATGTAGCCGTCTTTTACAACAACTTCCTGACCCACTTTAGACATAACCATCTTCAGGAACTCACGCTCCAGTGGAGACAGAGGCTGACCTGGCTTCTTGTTCACGTATACGTACAGAGCGCGAGACAGAGGGTAGGAACCGTTCAGAGAGTTTTCTGGAGTCGCTTCTACGAACTTCTGACCTGGCTTCTTAGCCAGTGGAATTGCGCGTACGGAAGAGGTCTTGTAACCGATACCGGAGTAACCGATGCCGTTCAGGGAGGTGGAAACGGACTGTACAACGGAAGCAGAACCTGGCTGCTCGTTTACGTTGTTTTTGAAGTCACCTTTACACAGGGCTTTCTTCTTGAAGTAACCGTAAGTACCGGATACAGAGTTACGGCCGAAGATCTGAACAGACTTAGATGCCAGGGAACCTTCTACGCCAGCGTTACCCCAGTTGGTGATGTCTGCAGCGCCGCCACACTTACGAGTGGAGGAGAAGATTGCATCAACCTGAGGGATAGTCAGGCCTTTGATTGGGTTGTCTTTGTGTACGTATACAGCCAGAGCGTCAATTGCTACAGCAACTGGAGTTGGCTTGTAACCGAATTTCTTCTCGAACGCACCGATCTCTTTGTCTTTCATCTTACGAGACATCGGGCCCAGGTTGCCGGTTCCTTCCGTGAGTGCAGGAGGGGCAGTAGAAGAACCCGCGGCCTGAATCTGGATGTTAACGTTCGGGTAAGCACGCTTGAACTCTTCAGCCCACAGGGTCATCAGGTTTGCCAGAGTGTCGGAACCTACAGAAGACAGGTTGCCGGAAACACCGGATGCTTTCTGGTAAACAGGCAGGTTTTTGTCCAGCAGATCTGTAGCGTTTGCAGTCATGCAGGTTGCAGAGATGGCAACAGCTGCAAACAGCTTCTTCATTGGTTTCATCGTAATCTCCAGAGAGAGAAGTTTGAGTTAGAATTTGACGATGGGTGTACTATAAAAGTGCTTTGTGACATTAGTGTGACATCCAATAACCGAATATTTGTTGATATTGGTGCGCCTGATGTCGTCCGCGGTCATACGGATATAGACTTTAGTCGTGAGCAGGTGTTAACTAGCAGGCAGATACACTGCCTGTGTCCGTCACAGGCCTGTTCAGCGTGAATAACCCCGTAGTAATGGTGGAACCCGAGTCATGACAAAAGACGACACTCAGGTATTAACTCCCGAAGGTGAGCTGAGCCTGACCCTGCCTGCCGATCCGCAGGCGACCAACATGTTTGGTGATGTATACGGCGGATGGGTCGCTTCTCAAGTGGTACTGGCTGCCGAGATTAAAGCAGCGGAAGCCACGCAGGGGCGCGTAGCCACGGTATCTGTAGGCAATATGGAGTTCATGTCGCCCGTACTGGTGGGTACGGTGCTGTCTTTCTACACCCATGTGCAAGAGCTGGGACGTAGTTCGGCTCGTATCCGTGTGGAGGTATGGGGCCGCTGCCCGGATGGTACCGACCTGCGTAAGGTTACAGAGTCGGAGTGTGTGCAGGTGGCGATCGACGGCCACGGCCATATCCGCGCCATCGATTTTGGTTAATATCTCGTTCCTTTAAGGGATCTGCTGACTGAAGTTTGCGATCGCCTTGCGCGTCTGCCCGCTCCGTTTGTTTTTCAAGGTGGTGATGGTTTCGGTGCGCAGGGTAGCGTCTGAGCAATTGTACTGCTGAATGCGCACATCGCGTTTGCCGTTCCGTGCATACTTCATATCCTGCAAGACAATCGACAGGATATGCCCTGCCTGATGGCGGTCGCAGATCTTTTGATGGTTTCGGCCGTTATCGTCATTAAATAGGTCGTCCGTTGACCAGTAGCCGCCCGATTCCCAGGTGCCCAACTCTTCAATTACCTTCGTACCCGGTTTAAGACGACTGTCTATCGCCTGGCGAATCTGGTTGGTGAACTCTTGGGTGCGTTTAGCGAAACCATCCTGATCCTCGAAACGCACTGCCAATACCAGATCCGTCTGGGATGGCTGATCTGCGGGTTCGGTGCCTTGTTGTTTTCTGCTCAGCCGATCGATATGCAGTTTAGCGAGCATCCGGTAACGTCCTTGTGGGAACGCATCCGTATAGGCCTGAAAATCTGCGACCTCCTGCGAATGGCGGATACTGTTCCAGTACTCCTGTTCCACATCGACCTGAATAGGTGCGGCTACAGAGGCCCCCGACTGACCGCCCGGTAATGGCGGCACAAAATAGAAATCACCGGTAATCGAGCTGCTGGTCCAGGGTACCTGCTGGCTGCCGGAGCGTGCGATCACCCGCTTGCGCACATTCTTGAATACCGCTTCCAGGTTCAGTCCGGGACGTTGCAGCTCACTGATCAGCTGACTGGTAAAGAGGCCGTTTTCACCGTCTCCGTCGCTGGCGACACTGCCGGGGGCGGTGGCAAAGGCGATAAACATGCCCTGGGCTTCCTGAATCGGGGCCAGGCCTCCGCTGCCGCTTCGGGAGAAGGGATCGTTGCGGCAGGCGTCCAGAACCATAATGTTGAGACGATTACCCGCGCGCTCCATCATTCGCGCGATATAGTTCACCTCTAGGGTCTCAAACTCCACATCCGCCTTGCTTTGCAGATCACTGTCAGAGGCGATCAGGTAGTTCTGACCGTCGACCTCAATGCCGTGCCCGGCGTAGAAAAAGAACCCAACTCCGCCGCCGGATATATGGCTGTAAAACTCTCGTACCGCCTGTTTCATGGCTCGGCGTCCGCCATTCTCCAGGTGAGTCACGTGAAAACCGGTGCGCTCAAGTGCCGTTCTCATCGCCTGGGCATCATTCAGGGGATTCTTCAGTTCTCCCAGCGACTGATACTGAGCGTTGCCGATGATCAGCGCATAACGAGGTTCAGACGCATAATCGGTCGAATTGGAAGAAGCCATAACATTATTGCATAGCAAGAGTGCTAAAATGACTGGAAAATTATAAGAAAGAGCTTTCAAGCGTATTTTTCGCATTGTGATTCCCTGGATTAAGCCGACAAGGCTTTGTCCTTCTGTATTTTTATTATCAATGGCGCCTGTATTTAGCCAAAAAACCAATATCCACAAGCGATTGCTGCGATAATGCCCGCCAGATCTGCGGTCAGGCCGCATGCTAGCGCGTGGCGCGTATGGCGTATCCCCACTGAGCCGAAATAAACCGCCAGTACATAGAAGGTGGTTTCGGTTGAACCCTGAATAATGGAAGCGACCCGGCTCACGAACGCATCAGCGCCATGGCTGTGCATCGTTTCCAGCATCATCGCCCGGGCCCCGGATCCAGAAAGAGGTTTCATGATTGCGGTTGGCAGGGCATCGGCGAAACGGGTATCCATGCCAAACAGGGCAACCAGTTCGCGCAGCAGCCAGACGATCCCTTCCAATGCACCGCTCGCCCGCAGCACCCCAATCGCCACCAGCATCGCCAGCAGATAGGGAATGATCATGATGGCGACGTTAAACCCCTGTTTGGCGCCTTCGATAAAGGTTTCGTAGATGTTCACCTGTTTGAAGTGGGCGCAGAGAAGGAAAAAGATGATCGCGCTGAAGATCAGCAGGTTACCCACCAGCGATGACTGACGTTGCAGCTCGTCGATCGCCAACGTGGAAAAGTATCCGATAAACGCCATAAGCAGAGCGCAGAAGCCACCGATATACAGCAGAGTCACCCGATCCCAGAGCCGGATCTTCTGCACCCAGGAGACCATCAGCAATCCAGCCAGGGTGGAACAACTGGTGGCGATAAGGATCGGGATAAACACATCGGTGGGATTGGCCGCACCTTGCTGGGCGCGGTAGAGAAATACGGTGATCGGGAAGAGTGTGACTGAGGAGGTGTTGAGCACCAGGAACAGGATCTGTGCGTTGCTGGCGGTGTCTTTCCTGGGGTTAAGGTCCTGCAGATCCTGCATCGCTTTCAGACCCAACGGCGTGGCGGCGTTATCCAGTCCCAGCATATTGGCCGACAGGTTCATGGTCATGGAACCGATCGCCGGGTGGCGTGGCGGCAGTTCCGGCATCAACCGGGTAAAGAGAGGCGCCAGCAGCACGGCTAATTTATCAACCAGCCCGGCCGCTTCGGCCAGTTTCATGATGCCGAGCCAGAACGCCAGGGTGCCGATCAGGCCGATCGCCAGTTCCACCGACAGCTTGGACATATCAAAGGTCGACTGCACCAGGCGCTGGAAAACCTCTGCATCACCGAGCCACAACCAGTGATAGAGGCCGGAAGCGAAAGCCAGCAGGAAAAAGAACAGCCATATTCTATGCAACATCGTGTCTTTCCATCCGTCCGTGAGGCCTGTCCGCGGGGAATGCGGACGCTGCACTGCGAATATTGAACTATCATAGTCTAACGATTGTGCTATTGTGGCAATGGTTGATCATCGTCATGACCGACCGGGTTTGTTGATTGACAGTTTTACCGCGATACCCATAGACTTTTTTCGTGTTGGCGCAGGGTCAGGAGGACCAGCGTCTTAGTTGTTTATAGGAGACTATGTAGTGAGCGCACGGAAGGATGAAACCATGGTGGACCTGGGTCTGGATGCAGCGATCCCGCGCCTTGAGCATCAGCAGTCACAAAAGCTGGTGCAGTGTTACACCGAAAACGCTGATGGCGAACGTCGCCTGCGACTCGTAGAGATGGAAAACTTTCGTCTCTGGGAGTACATGATGACCACCAAACATGGTTTGAAAATCCTGGAACCGGAACCTTGTCTTTGGGTGCATCAGGGAGACTTTGACCGTAAGCAGCATATCTTCAGCCATGCGCCGAGTGTGGAAGCGGTCAACCGTGTTGTGCTCAGTATCTATGATGAGGCCTATGGCTTCAGCCATTTTGTGAACCGTTTTGTGGCTGCAGCAGATACCGAACAGTTGATCTCTGTGCTGAAAGGACACATGCAGGGGCGCGTTGAGAAAGGCGATGACTGCGAAGTGATTGTGGTGGAAGGTTACTGCGTACAGCGCTGGCAGCATGAGAGCTTACCGCCGCTGATGGTAGGGCTTTCCTCCTGAATACCCCGAATTCCCAAAACAAAAAGGGCTGCAATTGCAGCCCTTTTTGCTGTCTGGATCTGAGCTTACAGTGGCTGCAGGTTGGCGAACCCCACCACCAGCCATTTTGATCCTTCGAAGTCGAAATTCACCTGCACCCGCGCTTTCGGGCCAGACCCTTCAAAGTTCAGCACCGTGCCTTCACCAAACTTCTGGTGGCTAACACGCTGACCCAGCGCCAGATCGGTGGATGGGACTTCAGCACCGGAGAGGGAACTGCCACCACCAAACAGGCTGGATTTCTCCGGTCGTGCCGATACCGGGCGGGAGACGCTGGCGTTGAGGCGCACCTCCTCCAGCAGGTTCTCCGGGATCTCGCGGATAAACCGTGACGGCCGGTTGAAAGTTTCCTGGCCGTGCAGACGGCGCGATTCAGCATAGGTGATGTGCAGCTTCTGCATGGCACGGGTGATACCCACGTAGCAAAGGCGGCGCTCCTCTTCGAGACGGCCCGGTTCCTCGATCGACATCTTGTGTGGGAACAGGCCCTCCTCCATACCGGCGAGGAAAACCAGCGGGAATTCCAGACCTTTAGCGGAGTGCAGGGTCATCAGCTGTACGCTGTCCTGATGCTCATCGGCCTGGGCGTCACCGGCATCCAGTGCCGCCTGGTCAAGGAATGCAGCGAGCGGCGAGGTAAACGCCTCTTCGAAGCTTTCATCCCACTGGTTGAGGAACTGCTTGGCGGCGTTGGTCAGTTCCTCAAGGTTTTCGATACGCGACTGGGCTTTTTCACCTTTCTCCTTCAGGTGGTGTTCGATCAGGCCGGAGCGCTGAACTACGTGTTCGGTCTGTTCGTGCAGTTCAACGCCTTCGGTCTCCTGCGTCAGCTCGTTGATCAGGTTGAGGAAGGCAACCAGCGCGTTGCTGGCGCGGGCAGGCAGTTTCTTCAGGCCGACCACCTCGGTAGCGGCGCGCCACATGGACACCTGTTCGATGCGGGCGTGTTCGCGGATCACTTCCACGGTGCGAGTACCTATGCCGCGTGTCGGCACGTTGATCACACGCTCCATGGCGGTATCGTCGTCGCGGTTGGCGATCAGGCGCAGGTAGGCGAGGGCGTTTTTAATCTCCAGTCGGTCGTAGAAGCGCTGGCCGCCATAGATACGGTAAGGCATACCGGCGCGGATCAGTGCCTCCTCAAGTACGCGCGATTGGGCGTTGGAGCGGTAGAGAATCGCTGATTCACGGCGCAGGTTGCCGTCGTTCACCCACTGGCCGATCTGGTCGACGATAAAACGTGCTTCGTCCTGTTCGTTGAACGCCGCGTACAGGGAGATCGGTTCGCCGTCGCTGGAATCGGTGCGCAGCTCCTTACCCAAACGGCCCATGTTATTGCGGATCACCTCATTGGCGGCGCTCAGGATGGTATTGGTGGAACGGTAGTTCTGTTCCAGCTTGATCGTCTCCAGCCCGGCAAAGTGTTCGCTCAGGTTCTGGATGTTTTCGATCTTGGCGCCACGCCAGCCGTAGATCGACTGGTCGTCATCGCCCACGGCCATCAGTTTCTTATCGCTGCCCGCCAGCAGACGTAACCAGCCGTACTGGATGCTGTTGGTGTCCTGGAACTCGTCCACCAGAATGTAGCGGAAGCGTTCCTGATAGTGTGCCAGCAGGTTGGGGCGACGGTCGCGCAGCAGTTCCAGCGAGCGCAGCAACAGCTCACCGAAGTCGATCATGCCGCCGCGTTCGCAGGCCTGCTCGTAAGCCTGGTACATCTTCAGCATCATCTGGTTGAACTGATCGCCAGACGGTTCGATATGCTGAGAGCGCAGACCTTCGTCCTTCTGTTCGTTGATGTACCACTGGAACTGACGGGCCGGCCAGCGGTTCTCATCAAAGCCCATCTCCTTAGACAGACGTTTGATCAGGCGCAGCTGGTCGTCGCTGTCCATGATCTGGAAGTTCTCCGGCAATCCGGCGTCCTGCCAGTGGGAGCGCAGCAGGCGGTGCGCCAGGCCGTGGAAGGTGCCTACCCACATCCCCTGCGGATTGATCCCCAGCAACTCCTCAATACGTCCCCGCATCTCGCGCGCCGCCTTATTGGTAAAGGTCACCGCCATGATGGAGTAGGGCGACATCCCTTCGGTCTGGATCAGCCAGGCGATACGGTGCACCAGTACGCGGGTTTTACCGGATCCGGCACCGGCCAGTACCAGCAAGTTCTGTACAGGTGCGGTCACCGCCTCGCGTTGGGCGTCGTTGAGGGAGTCGATGATGTGGGTAACGTCCATAGGAACTGTCGCTATCTGAAAGTGAGCTAAAAATGGGGATACAGAGGGTAGAGTATACCCTCTGGTACTGTATATGTTTACAGCAAATTAACCGGTCGGATCAGCGCGGTAGCTGTGCCGGGGTTTTGATACGTGCCAGCAGGATCTGCTTGAGTTCGTCCGGATCTTTGATCTTCTTGTCGCTATCGCCGTTGTTCTCCAGTCCCAGTGCAGGCAGCAGGCGGGAGAGCCAGAAACGCATGGCAGCGGTGCGGGTGAGGATCGGCCAGGCTTCATATTCGAACTCGACAAACGGGCGTTCGCTGGCGTAAGCGCGCAGCAGCGCCTCTTCCCGTGCCGGGTCGATACTGCCATCGGGTTGGCTGCACCAGTCGTTGGCAACGATCGCCAGGTCAAACAGCCAAAACGCCGTTGCCGCGTTGTAGATATCGAGGATGGCGCTCAGCTGGTCGCCTTCAAACAGGACGTTGTCGTGGAACAGGTCGCCGTGGATGATGCCGGTCGGCATTTTGCTGGCGTGTTTACGCAGCGCGTCAAAGGCGTCTACCTCGTCGCAGAGCAGCTTGGCATCGTCGGCGGGCAGGTGGGATTGAATCCGGCTGCTCTCCGTGCGCCACCAGAACACGCCACGGTGCGCCTGGCGTTTCAGGTAGAAATCCTCACCCGCTTTGTGGAACTGCGCCAGCGCGCGACCGACTTCAGCACAATGTTGCGGTTGCAGCTGATCGCGTTGGATATGGCCGCCATTGAAGCGCGGCTGCAGCAGCGCAGGGCGCTGGTTCAGCCGTTTCTGGGCGATACCGTTGCGATCGGCGATGCCGTACGGTACGGCAACGTTGCGCTCCGCTAACCAACGGGAAAGCTCAACAAAAAACGGTAACTCCTCTTCGCTCAGCTCCTCGAACAGGGTCAGCACGTATTCGCCTTGCTGGCCTTCGCTCTCTAGGGTGACAAAGTAGTTGGTGTTTTCGATACCGCCCTGGATGCCTTTCAGGTCAACCTGACGACCAAGTTCGAAATCCTTCAGCAGCGCATCCAGATCCTGCGAGGTTACTTCAGTATATACAGCCACAATATTACCAGCGGAACAGAATCCATTTAGGGATTAACAGGGAGGATTTATCGGAACGGATGAACTCATCACCTTCAGCCGGCACCAGATAGTACTCCGGGCCGCTGGTTGGGATCACCTTAATTTCGCGCAGTTCGCCGTTGATGCGGTACTCGTAGAAGGTCGATCCTTCACTGTGACGGATGGTGATTTCGGGTTCGTTGTCGTCAAACTGAGGCATGGATTCCGCCTGAGCCAGCGGGGATGCCAGCAGCAGCGCGGTGAGCAGCAATCGTTTCATAATATGTCCTTAGATGTGTTTGGCCGCATCGATATCGACTATGATTGTCGCCCTGAACCAGACCGAACTGCAACCAACATGGATACCGCCATGAGCGAACAGCACTCTCCCCTCATTTTAGTTGACGGCTCCTCCTATTTATACCGTGCATTCTTTGCGTCACAGCAAGCTGACCTGAGAACGTCCGACGGGGTGCCAACCGGGGCGGTGCGCGTGATGACCTCCATGTTGCGCAGTCTGCTCAAGCAGTACCCGCAGAGCCCGGTTGTGGTGGTGTTTGACGCCAAGGGCAAAACCTTCCGCGACGATATCTACCCGGAGTACAAAGCGCAGCGTCCACCAATGCCGGATGACCTGCGCCTGCAGATCGAACCGATCCACAACATCGTGCGTGCCATGGGGCTGCCGCTGATCGCTGTAGAAGGCGTGGAAGCGGATGACGTGATTGGCACCCTGGCGGTGGAAGCCAGCAGTAAAGGGGTGGACACCCTGATCTCCACCGGCGATAAGGATATGGCACAGCTGGTGGACAAACACGTCACCCTGATCAACACCATGACCGATACGGTGATGGACGTGGCGGGAGTAGAAGAAAAATACGGTATCCCACCTCATCTGATCATCGATTACCTGGCGCTGATGGGCGATAAGGTCGACAACATTCCGGGGGTGCCGGGCGTAGGTGAGAAAACCGCGTTGGCACTGCTGCAAGGCGTGGGCGGTATCAAGGACCTATACGAAAATCTGGAAAAAATTCCTGCGTTGGGTTTCCGTGGTTCCAAATCGATGCCGAAGAAGCTGGAAGATAACCGCGAAGCGGCGGAACTGTCCTACCTGCTGGCGACCATCAAAACCGACGTGGAACTGGACAGCAAGGTAGAGGACTTCGTCCTGCCTGCGCCGGATGCGGCGGCCCTGAAAGAGCTGTTTACCACCTTCGAATTTCGCAGCTGGGTACGTGAGCTGAGCGGTGAACAACCGACCGCAGAAGACGTTGCTGCCGGTGATGCAGAACCGCAGGCACCGGAAAACGTTGAATACGAAACCGTATTGGACGAAGCCGCGTTGGACCGCTGGCTGGAAGCGCTGGAACAGGCCGAGCTGTTTGCCTTCGATACTGAAACAACCAGCCTCAACTACATGGAAGCGGAGCTGGTGGGTGTTTCCTTTGCAGTTGAGCCGGGCAAGGCAGCGTACGTGCCGGTGGCACACGACTACATGGGCGCGCCTGAGCAGATCAGCCGCGAGCGTCTGCTGGAAAAACTCAAGCCGCTGCTGGAAAGCGAAGATCACCTCAAGGTCGGTCAGCACATCAAATACGACATGAACGTGCTGGCGCGTTACGGCATCGAGCTGCGCGGCGTGGCATTCGACACCATGCTGGAGTCCTACGTCTTTAACTCCACCGCTACCCGTCACGATATGGACAGCCTGGCGGATAAATACCTGGGCGTGAAAACCGTTCACTTCGAAGATATCGCCGGTAAGGGTAAGAAACAGCTCACCTTCAACCAGATCGAACTGGAACAGGCGGCGCCGTACGCTGCAGAGGATGCGGATATCACCCTGCGTCTGCACCAGGCCCTGGCGGCGAAGCTGGAGACTACACCGGCGGTGAAACCAGTGTTCGAAGAGATCGAGCGCCCGCTGATCCCGGTGTTGTCACACATCGAACGCAACGGTGCGCTGGTGGATGCCAACCTGCTGGGCCAACAGAGCCTGGAGATCACCGAACGACTGCTGGAGATCGAAAAAGCCGCGCATGATGAAGCGGGCGAGCCGTTCAACCTTAGCTCCACCAAACAGCTGCAGGCGATCCTGTTCGAGCAGAAGAAACTGCCGGTCCTGAAGAAAACCCCGAAAGGTGCGCCGTCAACCGCTGAGGAAGTACTACAGGAGCTGGCACTGGACTACCCGCTGCCAAAATTGATTCTGGAACACCGCAGCCTGAGCAAGCTGAAGTCTACCTACACCGACAAGTTGCCGCAGATGATCAATCCGCAGACCGGCCGTATCCACACCTCCTACCATCAGGCGGTAACCGCGACCGGACGTTTGTCCTCCTCCGATCCCAACCTGCAGAACATCCCGGTACGTAACGCCGAAGGCCGCCGTATCCGTCAGGCGTTTGTCGCGCCCGCAGGCTACAAGATCGTCGCGGCAGATTACTCCCAGATTGAGCTGCGTATCATGGCGCACTTGTCTCAGGACAAAGGGCTGCTGAACGCCTTCAGCCACGGTGATGATGTGCACCGTGCCACCGCGGCTGAAGTATTCAAGACCAGTGTGGAAGAGGTGACCTCCGAGCAGCGTCGTCGTGCTAAAGCGATCAACTTCGGTCTGATCTACGGTATGTCCGCCTTTGGTCTGGGCAAACAGTTGGGCGTGGGTCGAAACGAAGCGCAGCAGTACATCGAACATTACTTCGAAACCTACCCGGGTGTGCAGAACTACATGGACGATATCCGCACCAAGGCAGCGGAAGAGGGCTATGTGGAAACCCTGTTTGGACGTCGCCTCTACCTGCCGGAGATCAAGGCGCGTAACGCCATGCGTCGTCAGGCGGCCGAACGTACCGCGATCAACGCACCGATGCAGGGTACGGCGGCGGATATCATCAAAAAAGCGATGCTGGTTGTAGACAGCTGGCTAGCGAGTGGTGAGATGGATGCCCGTATGATCATGCAGGTGCACGATGAACTGGTGTTCGAAGTGCGTGAAGATCAGGTCGAGGTATTTGTCGCCGCGGTGAAAGAGAAAATGGCGGCTGCTGCTGATCTGGATGTGCCGCTGGTGGTCGATGCCGGGGTTGGTGAGAACTGGGAACAGGCTCACTGATAAATTTAATCTGGTTTAATTTTGTACTGAGGTGAACTTTTAAGTTTCACCCCAGTCACACAATTGAGAGTCACGTTACACGTAGACTGTGCCATGGTTGTGGCTCTTTATAACAAGCATGCGTTGAAGCCCTGTGATATCCCCTTGTTCCCCTTCCAGGTATCCAGGGCTTCTTTTTATCTGGCGCTTGTCAGGTTTGGTTATTCCTCACCGAACTCATCGTAGTTCTCATCGAATCCATCCATCTCATCGGCCTCTTCGTTGGCTGCAAGGCCATCCATCAGCCAGCTGTCCAGACGCTGCTGCAGTTGATCGACACCCTGTTTTTTCAGCGCTGAGAAGATCTGCACGCTGACATTGTCGCCCAGCTCCGCTTTCAGCTCTTTCTTCAGCTTCAGCATGGTGCTTTGCGCCGGCCCTTTCTTCAGTTTGTCCGCTTTAGTCAGCAGAACGTGCAGTGGCATGCCGGTGTTCTGGCACCACTGTATCATCATTTGGTCGAACTCTTTCATCGGATGACGGATGTCCATCACCAGTACAACACCCTGCAGACAGGCACGTTTCTGTAGGTAATCGTCCAGGTGTTTCTGCCAGTGCAGCTTCATCTCCAGCGGTACTTTGGCGAAACCGTAACCCGGCAGATCGACAATACGTGCGCCCTCAACATTGAGGTCAAAAAAGTTGATCAACTGCGTACGGCCCGGTGTTTTCGAGGTTCTGGCCAGTTTTGAGTTGTTGGTCAGTGTGTTGATCGCGCTGGATTTACCTGCATTGGAGCGACCGGCAAACGCGACCTCTGCACCGATATCCTCCGGACACTGGTGAAGTTTGGCAGCACTTTTATTAAAACGTGCCGAGTTGTAGCGAATAGGAGAGGCATTTGTTGACATGGGTACGGGTTCGCGTGTTGTAGGAGCGGATATTGCCGTTCCAGTTTGTATGGATATTAGGTTATAATTGCGCCAAATTTTACCTGCGATAAGGCAAAGGCTCTAGTGTCGCAGGCAAGTGAGGTTCTGTCGAACGTGGGTTTGTATCTGGAAATACAGCCGGCGATCGCAATAAAACTTATTAAAAAATCAAGAGTCTGGGTTCTCGTCGATGAATAAACTACTGATCAGCATGCTGTTGACCCTGGGTATTACTGGTGTAGCTCATGCAGCCGGTGATGCCGCTGCAGGAAAAGCTAAAACCGCAGTATGTGCCGCTTGTCACGCAGCCGATGGCAACAGTGCTATGGCTAACTTCCCTAAGCTGGCCGGCCAGAATGAAAAATACCTGCTTAAGCAGATGAAAGAGATCAAATCAGGCGCACGCCAGGTTGTAGAGATGACCGGTATGCTGACTAACCTGAGTGATCAGGATCTGGCTGATATCGCGGCATACTTCGCGAAGCAGGCGGGTTCCGTAGGTCACGCGGCTGCAGATCAGGTAGAAGCAGGTCAGAAAATCTACCGTGCAGGTATCGCAGCTAAAGGTGTAGCTGCTTGTACTGCTTGTCACAGCCCAACTGGTTCCGGTAACGCATCTGCTGCATTCCCAGCAGTTGGCGGTCAGCACGCAGCTTACGTTGAGAAACAGCTGAAGATGTTCCGCAACGCTGAGCGTGACAACGATCCTAACAAGATGATGCGCGACATCGCTGCTAAGATGAGTGATGCAGAGATCAAAGCTGTATCTCAGTACATTCAGGGTCTGAACTAAGCACGGTTCAGCTTTGATTAAAGAAAGGCAGCTTAGGCTGCCTTTTTTTGTGCCTTAAATCTATTGAAATCAATAGGTTATAGCTCCTTGCGTCTAAAGTGTGCCACTTTTTGTTCCGGTGGTGGGCAGTGTAGAGGAGTGTTTTAATGAAGGCGCATTTGGCTAACTGCTATTTGAGCAGACACGGCATCTGGTATTTCCGTTTGGTGATACCTAGTAAGGTTGTCTCCACCGCAGGAGTTCGCCGTAGAGAGGTAAGAAGGTCATTGCGTACCAGGTGCCGCAGAGAAGCCTTGAAAAGGGCTGCTTATTGGCGCGTACGCTTTGATGCACTATTTAAGGCAATCATGAGCGACAACTACCACGACATCAGCGAAGAGCTGGAAGACCAAATACTGGCAGAACTAGAAGCGTCCACCAGCGCTTCGTTATTGGGTATAGAGCCTGGGATCTTTGCGAGTGAAGCGGAAGGTAATATCCCTCCTACCGAAGAGGCTCTTCGTAGAGAGGCAAGGGGAAGGTTAGAGTTCCGGGCAATAAAAGTTCAGCAGGAGCTTGAAGAAGAGCGACGGTTGGCAATCTTGCGCTCTGAAGCTCGTAAAATGGAGTTAGAGCGTGGTTTGCCAATAGGCAGCCTAATGACGGAGGAAGAGAAAACAGCCCCGGTGTTGGTTTCTGAGGCGATACAGGCCTATATGGCACGAGTGATGCTTGCTGATGGGCACATGTCTAACAGAGCCAAGAATCGTTACTTGTCTTCGTTTCGCTATTTCATGGGCTTAGTCGGTGATAGACCGTTGCAGCGAATATCGCCGCAGGTTGGTGCGGAGTTCTATGATCTTATGCTGCGATCGGCAGCAGATGTGTTCAAGAAGAATCGCATATCGAATGCTGAAGATCCGTGTGCAACGCTGCCGATGAACGTGTTTTTCGAATCTGATGGCGCTCGAATCAACGCAGATGGAGCCAAGGATAAACTGCTACAGCTGGACAAGTTTGTGACGTGGGCTTTCTCAGAGTATGGGATTAGTAAGGGGTTTGATTCCTTAAGCGACGCAATTCTGGCCCCTAAGCAATATGCTGTGGAAAGAAGTGACTCTAAGAGGAAGGTGTTAACTGATGAGCAAGCCAAGAGTTTGCTGCAGTTGGAGTCAATAAGGGGGTTTATTGAGCATCCAACCAACTCACAAAAGTTCTGGATGCCCGCCATCATGGCGTATTCTGGTTGCCGAAACTCTGAAGCAGTTTGGCTGACACCAAATGGTATCCAAAAAGATGCTGATACTGGTATTTACTGCTTCGTATTCTGCGACGAACTTACCGTTGTTGATGGCGAAGATGTACTCCTTCGGAAAGTGAAGAATCCCAACTCGAAGCGTAAAGTGCCTATTCACAGTCAGCTACTGGAGTGGCGGATACTGGACCACTGGGAAAAGGCAAAGCGCACAGGGCAGGCTTATTTGTTTAATGCGCGGCCACCTGGGATGGAGGACAGCGTCATCAGTAATCTGAGTACCGCCGTCACTAAAGCCCTAAAGGAGTTGGGTGTATACGAAAAAGGTAAGGTGGTTACGTATTCCCTTCGTCACCGATTTATCAATAAGCTAAGTGAACACGGTTTGGCACAGCCGGAAATTGCGTACTTCGTTGGGCATTTTGATCAAGCAGATAAAGCTGCGTTGGTGAACACGACTGAAAAATATTATCTAAAAAATGGATCAATGGATGATATGCAGCGGATTGTAGAGTTGATACCCTGACCTCAATTAATGCTGTTTAAATGATAGACAGCACTAATTACAGTCTATAGAATTCGCGCCGGATTATAGGGAGTTAATCTTGAGCCACCGTTTTGCTGCGTATGCCAGTTTAGTCCTCTGGGTCATTGTGATTGTGGGGTCCATATTTCTATGGGCTACAGACTCATTGGAAAGTCTTCCCATCGAAGTCGTTTATAAGGAAGTGTGCGATGAAAATGCCAAAGAATGTAGCAAAAACCCGGACGTAATTAACATCGCGGTGCAGCTTGGTCGACTAGACTGGGTCGCAACGGCTTTGGCGATCCTGGGGGCAGGAATTGGTCTTCTGGCTATTTTTAGTTTACTTTTCACTAAGGAAAAAGCTGAAATTGAAGCCAGATCGACTGCTCGTGAGGTATCTGAGCAGCAAGTAAATGAGCTTATAAAAGACTATAAAGACTCTATACAAGATCGGATTGATAAAAAGCTGGCGGAAGGCTGGTTACAGATGGAACAGCAGATGAGGGTGTATCAGGAGCTACTAGGGGCGACTGACATATCTGCTGAAGACAGTGATGAAATAGCCAAAAGCATGGAGGATGACGTATGACTTGCGAAGCAACAATCATTGAACATTATAAATCCTCTACTCCAGTGGATTTGGAAGAACTGCTTGGTGATTTAAATATTACGCTAGAGCGCTCTTATGAGCTTCACCGTGATATTTCTGGCGAGCTGGAGAAGCGTGAGGATGGTTCCTTTATCATTCGAGTGAACGCTTCACACGCTAAAACGCGCCAGCGCTTTACAATTGCGCACGAGTTGGGGCACTACATGCTGCACCGTATGCTGATTGGGAAGGGCGTGGATGACAATAAAGCGTATCGTAGTGAGTCAAAAGGCAACTTCAACAATACGAACATTAAGCCTCGTCATGAGACGGAGGCTAATCAGTTCGCTGCTAGTCTGCTGATGCCTGCTGGACAGGTTCGAGCAGCTTATGAAGCAAACCCTTCTGTGTTTCACCTGGCCCAACACTTTTCTGTGTCTGAGGCTGCTATGAGTATTCGCCTGCGCTCCTTGCGCCTGGTTTAATTGGCCATCTAATAGATGCCTCTGTGTTTATGGAGGCATCTACCCTAACTATCTATATCTCTAGCCGCTTCAATATGCGGCTGACCTGCGCGGACTGATACTCTGCCCCTCTCTCTGTACGAAAGCCACTAGCATTTAATGCTGCAGCAATCTGTCGAGTGCTCTTGCCCAGTTCTCTCATAGGGCTTACAACTTCGCGCAGCTGTTCTGCTCGCAGCTTTGCTTTGTCTGCTTTTGCTTTATTTCGAGCCCCGGTTTTATCGCGTAAGCCGCCTAGCTTCGATCCGCGTTCTTTGGCTGATGCGAGGGCGGCCCTTGTGCGCTGACTGATAAACTCTCTCTCCTGCTCAGCAAGGGCTGCAAATATGTACAGCTGAAAATTATCAGCATGGGGCATGCAGGCAACCTTTAATTCGACCCTCTTATTCAGTCCAGCAATTGTCTCAACATCACGACTGATTCGGTCTAACTTGGCTACAAGCAGCCGCGCTTTCTCTTTCGTTGCTAGCTCGACTGCTTTGTTAAATTCTGGGCGATCAACACCAGCTTTGCCGCTTTCAATGTCGGTAAAGGAGCCGATCACTTCATAGTCTTCACCTTCTTTGTGCTGATTGAAATACAAACTGATGTCGCGGTCTTGAGCTTCTAAACCTAGACCGCTCTCTCCCTGTCCCCTAGTGCTGACCCTACGATATACCACGTATTTCATGAGTACTTTTCTCTGGCTTTTCTGGTGCAACAAACGACTACGTTCGTTGTGACTGTTGCATGTAGCTTATAATGCTTATATTTGCGTGACAAGTCACGAATTAATATAATGGGAGCATAACTGCTATGGAGAAGACTAAATGTCAGAAAAAGCCAAGCCAGGCCGCAAACCAATAGGTGACAAGGCCATGAGTGCAGCCGAGAGGAAGCGAGCACAGAGAGCAAGACAGAAGGCTTCCAATCAACAAGATGCTTACCTGAAGATGTCTCAGGACGATCTGCAGGCGTTCTCGGAACTAGCTGAGGCTTACAGCACGACTAGGACAGAGATCATGGGCGGCATTTTGGGAGGAGCGCTGAAGCAGCTGCAGCAGCTAGATCAGGCATTGCAACACATTGCAGAGACCCGCCCAGAGCAGGTGGAGCTCTACAAACATCAGGCTCTAAGGCTCATGTATGAAGGTGGAAGCCTGGAACACTTGCTGTTAAAGATCGCATCTGACCTTTCAGAAGCGGAGTGAGGTGAGCTATGCCAGGCAAGCACACGACACTAAGCCAGATTAAGCAAGTTCTGGCGTTACGTAGTATCGGAGCGACCCGGGCCGTTATCGCTATAGAGACGGGGGTGTCGATCAGCACCATCTCTCGTATCTGCAAGCGCTTCAGCGGCCAGAAGGGGGCAATCACTGATGAGTTAGTGGAGCAGAGCAGGAAGCAGTTGGTGGAGCGCATCACGGACGATAGAGAGTTGCAATCGAAGGCAGCAATGCTGGTGGCTGATGACCTGGTGTTGGGTCAGATCATCCGGGAGAAGATCACCGAAGGTATGATTCGTCTGGATATGACTGACCCGGAACAGATCGCCTCAAACCTCAGGGCGCTTAACTCAGCGTCCAGCGCACTTGTCACAGTACAGAAGGTGGGCAGAGTGGCAACAGGTGCTGATAGCCTCACTAATACCGAAGACGACCTGCCAGAGCTGACAATCAAAGTGATGTCTGATGAAGATGTAGAGGCCACAAAGGAGCAGCTTAGGCAGCGGATGAACGGCGACGATGAGTCAGGCATGATCCATTGATGACACCCGTTCTGTCATACCTTTAGACACACACACTATAGTTAGACCCCGATGCTGTCATTGCCAGGCAGATTTTTTGGAAATCGGGGTCTTACACTAAATGGGCGCCTCGATATGCTTCGGGCGTAAATTAAGAGATTTGTTGTAACGATATGACCGTGCGAATTCGGAAACAAAAAGGGGCGGTTCGCCGTTCTGGTCAGAGTGATGAAAACCCAGCCATCATGCGTGCGCTGGCTAAACGTACCGGTACACTGTCTGACTTTACACCAGTAGATACACTTAACACTCCAATAATTGACTATAACAGGCTCCAGTTTCTACCAGCACCTTCACATAAGAAGGCTGTTCAGTGGCTGCAACAGAAGAACGGAAAGGGGGCACGTGCGTACAGCTTTGTTCTGAGGTCGGCTTACGCCGCCCTCGAACACGCTAGACGCGATCGCCCAGGATTTGTGCTGAATCACATCACGGTGAATTTCGACCACGTTCAGTCAGAAGCCATCATCGTAGGTAACTCGAAACACGCTGGGGCTGCTTATTATTGCGACAAGCTCATTAGACGCTTTAAGCGGGGATTGCCTAAGCAAGGCATTAAGTTACAGGAGCTTCCGCAGCTCTCCGTAAGCCTTGAGGATTCGAGTGATGGTTCTCTGCATGCACACATTATTATCGTGTACTACCGAGACGATAAAGATGCCCTTAATACCATGCTCCGGATTGAAGCGAAGCAGCACGATAACGCAGTGATGTTCCAGGATACGTACAGACAGTGGTTGGACGTGCCCCGGAAAGACCCGGTGGGATATAGGGCGAGATCTTATGTAGAACGCCTGCGGGAAGTGAATGAGCTGAATCATATCGACCTTGAGTACGATAGAGAATACAAGAGCAGGGGTGAAGATAGAGAGCCGCTGTGCGTCTATCCACGAATGGGTATTAACAAGCATGGTCGAGTCGGGTTCTACCGCAATGCTCCGATAGATGCTGGTGTAGCAGATTATCTCTGCAAAGAGTTAGACAAGCCGGTTTCTGGTAGTACTAGAGCAACCAGGTTATCGATGGATGGCGCGACTAAAAGCGCAGCGGCCAAGATCTACAAAGAACGATATGAGCAGGTAAAGCAAAGCAAAGAGATGCAGGTGCCCGAGGAAGAGCCGGGTGTCACTCAGACCGACGCTGTGGCGTCTCCAGGTAAAGCTTGGCTTGAAGAGATGGAGTGCAGTGATGGTCAGCGGGAAGCTCTGCGAGCCATCCTGGAGACTGGTGGGTTCCTGAGCAGCTAGTAATGTCCGTCATGACGGACAAAGTCCGTGTTAGGCGGGTTTTTTTTGATGACCTAAACTACACGCTGGAACAAGAAGCCGAGGCCGAATAGAATTTGTTGGAGTAGCCTTAAGTGAGGCATGTAGTGCTCCACCAAATCGGGGGCAAGTGAGGCATACTTTTACGTTAAGCGACTATTAATCACTAATGTAAACAATAGGTTATATTAGGGTGAAGGGAAGATGGCCACTTAGGCTGCCTTTTTTATTAGGAGTAACAGAACTTTGGGCCTGTGGTTGAGGTCTGAGTTTGCAGTCAAGCTATTGTTGGAGATCGAGAAGATGCTGAAAAAGATCGGACTGGTGCTGGTTGCGCTGATGTTGCCGCTGATGGCATGGGCCGAAGGCGAAGCAAAGTTTAAGGAAGGTGTGCACTACGCTGTTCTTTCTTACCCGGTGAAAACCAGCGATGAAAATCGTGTTGAGGTGGTTGAGGCCTTTGGTTATCCGTGCCCGCACTGTAATACCTTCGAGCCACTGATTCAGCGTTGGGAGCACAAGATCGGGGATGATGTGAACTTTGTGCGCCTGCCGGTTGTATTCGGCCGCAGCTGGGAACCGCTGGCGCGTGCCTATTACACCGCTGACCTGATGAACGTAACCGACAAAACCCATCAGGCAACCTTTAACGCGGTACACATTGAACGTCGTCGCTTTGCTGGCAAGGATCAGCTGACAGAGTTCTACGGCAAGCTGGGTGTGGACAGTGCCAAGTTCAGTAAGTTGTTCAACTCCTTTGCAGTAGACAGCAAGCTGCGTCAGGGCGACTCAAAACTGCGTGGTTACGGCATTACCGGCGTACCTGCGATGGTGGTAAACGGTAAATACCGTGTGACCGCGCAGATGGCGGGTAGCAATGCGAAGATGCTGGAAGTGGTCAATTACCTGGTCGCTAAAGAGCGCGCCGCTGCGAAATAATGGATCCAAACAACATAATTCTGAAAAACCGCTCAAAAGAGCGGTTTTTTTTTGTTCAAACAAACATTAGCCTAGAGGAGCGATACCTGTTTCACATACCATATAGTGGCGGAACAGGTGTATGAGCAAGCAGCGGTAGAGGGCAAACGGTGTCGGCGCAGACTGAAGATTGGAAACAAAAATACCGTGAACTGGCGATAGAGTTCGAACAGAACCAGGGGCGCACGCAGAAACAGGAATCGTCACTGGGCCAGATTATCAGCAGCATGGTGTTGGCGCTGGAAGGCGAGGACGCCAAGCTGGATCTGGAGTTGAACGAGCTTAAATCGACGATCAACAAAGGGATGGCTCCGGAACCCCTGTCCCGGTTGAGCAAACGTTTAGACAAACAGATTCGTGCGCGTGATGAAAGTCGCGACAAAAATGCGCGTAAAGTCTTTGAAGCGCTGAATCGCTGGATCCGCCAACTCCGCACCGCGACACAGCATCCGCCGATGCTGAATGTTCTCGATTCCTACGAAAAACGCAGCGAACAAGCTGCCGAAGAGATGTACCACCTGCCTGCGCTGTTAACCGACCTGGTTGAGCTGCAGGCCGGTATCAAGGAGTCACCCGCTACCGCAACTGACAGCAAGCCCGAGTCAGATGACGCTATGGCGGGGTTGAACGACGAAGAGATGTCACGCCTGCTGCAGACCGTCGCGAATGAATTATCTGCGCTGGTAGCCGGTTTATATCTGCCCCCTCACGAGCATGAACAGAGTAAACAGCTGATTGCCAAGATTGAGCGTGGTTTTGATCTGGCAGAGCTGCCGTCGTTGCTGCGCCAGGTGATTCAGCTGGTCAGCAAAGTCAGCACCACGGGCAATGAGGATTTCGAAAGTTATCTGCGTGCTCTCAGCTCGCAGCTGTCCGAGGTGGAGACTTTTATCACCGAGAGCCGTCAGGACCAGAGTGGTGCAGGTGAAAACCAGCGCAAGCTGAACCAGGCCGTGCGCTCTAACGTGAAACAGATGCACGACGTTGTTAAGTCCAGCGATGACCTTGGTGAACTGAAGAAAGCGGTGGCCAGTCAGCTGAGCCATGTCATCAAGGCGATGGATGAGTTCAAGCGTGAAGAAGATGAGCGCGAGAACCGTTTGGCGCAGCGCTACGACGGCCTGCTGAAAAAAGTTGAACAGATGGAGCAGGAGACCCGTGAGGTCCAGGCACATATGGAGGAGGAGCGTGCCCGCGCGACGACCGATGCGCTGACCAGCCTGCCCAATCGTGCCGCCTACGATGAGCGTATCACCGAAACCCTGGCCAACTGGGAGCGTTATAAGACCCACTTCTCCGTCGTGGTGGGTGACCTCGATTTCTTCAAACGTATCAACGACACCTACGGGCACCTGGCTGGCGACAAGGTATTGCGCCTGATCGGCAAGGTGTTACGTGCCAAACTGCGCACGACCGACTTTGTTGCCCGCTATGGCGGGGAAGAGTTTGTTATCATAATGCCGTCCACGCAGGCCAAAGAGGCGCACCAGGCGGTTGATAAGATCCGCCAGGCGATAGCGAAGAGTCCGTTCAACTTCCACGGCAAACCGGTGACAGTGACTATGTCGTTTGGTGTTACCGAGGTACAAGACGACGACAACGTCGAAAGTCTCTTCAGCCGTGCCGATGAAATGCTCTATAAAGCCAAAGCGAATGGACGTAACCAGGCCTGTGTCAGCTGATATTGAGCAATGCATTGCTGTAGCATGACCCCGCCGAAAATTGCTTGATTTCAGGATTACCTGTCTGTGAAACGACTGCTCCGAAGCTTCAAAATCTTGCGGGTTGTGGCCCGCTACCGTCTGGATACCTTTTTCGAAGGGCTTCCACTGCCTTTTTATCTGCGTCTGCTGCTCTGGCTGTTGCCGTGGCGCTACTTGGTGCCGGCTACACAGCCGCGTGGTGAACGTCTGCGACTGGCGTTGGAGGCGTTGGGACCTGTCTTTATCAAATTTGGCCAGATGCTCTCCACCCGGCGCGACCTGTTGCCCGATGATGTGGCTGAAGAGCTGAAGAAACTTCAGGATCAGGTGCCGCCGTTTGCAGGTAGCGATGCGCAGAGCATCATTGAGCAGGCGCTGGCCCAGCCCGTTAGTGAGCTGTTCTCCGCCTTCGACGTGCAGCCGTTGGCATCAGCATCGGTTGCTCAGGTACATAAGGCGACCCTGTTTGACGGCCGCGAAGTGGTCGTAAAGGTAATCCGTCCGGGTATCGACCGCATTATCCGCAAGGATGTGGCTCTGCTCTATAGTATTGCCGCCCTGGTTCAGGCGATCTGGGCAGATGGGCGTCGTTTGCGTCCGGTCGAGGTGGTCTCTGAGTATGAGCAGACCATTTTCGATGAACTGGACCTGCGCAAAGAAGCGGCGAACGGATCCCAGCTGCACCGTAACTTCGCGGGTTCCGATATCCTCTACGTGCCTGAGATCTATTGGGACTACACCCGCCCGAACGTGCTGGTGATGGAGCGTATCCATGGCATTCCGGTGGCCGACGTGGCGCAACTGGAAGCGCAGAATACGGATATGAAGAAACTTGCCGAGCGTGGCGTAGAGATCTTCTTCACGCAGGTGTTCCGTGACAGCTTCTTCCATGCGGATATGCACCCGGGCAATATCTTTGTTTCGCGTGAAAATCCACAGTCACCGCAGTACATCGCAGTGGATTTCGGCATTGTGGGATCGCTGACCCCAGAGGATCAGAGTTATCTTGCCCGCAACCTGCTGGCGTTCTTTACCCGTGATTATCGGCAGGTGGCGCAGCTGCACGTGGATTCCGGCTGGGTGCCAGCTGATACCAATGTGGATGCCTTTGAAACGGCGATCCGAAGTGTCTGTGAGCCGATCTTTGAGAAACCGCTGAAAGAGATCTCCTTCGGTCAGGTGCTGCTGGGATTGTTCCAGACGGCACGTCGCTTCAACATGGAGGTGCAGCCGCAGCTGGTGCTGCTTCAGAAAACCCTCCTTAATATCGAAGGGTTGGGACGTCAGCTCTACCCGGATCTGGATCTGTGGCAAACCGCCAAGCCATTCCTGGAGGGCTGGATGAAGGAACGCATGGGGCCTAAGGCGGTCTACCGTTCCATCAAGCAGCAGGCGCCGGACTGGCTGGAAAAAATGCCTCATATGCCACAGATGGTGTTTGATGCGCTTAATCAGGTACGTCGCCTGGATGATAACCGGGCCCGCGATATGCGCGCCTACGCTGCAGCGAAAGCCGAACTGGAGCGCCAGCGTCGTCCGATGCGTTATGTCGGTGGTTTGCTGGTGCTGTTTGCTCTGGCCAGTGGCAACGAAGAGATTATGAGCTGGTTGGATCAGCTCTCAGTAAGCAGCTGGTTGGCGGCTGGGATCGGCCTTTACCTGATCATACGGCGCTGATCTGCGGCCTGTGGGACGCATTGGGCCTTTAGTTGTAAAGGATGGTGGAAGGCGGTTTGATCAGGTATGCTTGCCGCTTTGAATTAGAAATTGCTAAAGAAGTAAATTGATGTCAGCACCTTGGTTGGATCAGATCAAATGGAACGAAGATGGCCTTGTTCCGGCGATCGCTCAGGACCACAAAACTGGTCGCATTCTCATGGTAGCGTGGATGAACGCTGAAGCTCTGGAACTGACCGTTAAAGAGCAGCGGGCAATCTACTGGTCACGTTCACGCAAGAAACTGTGGCGTAAAGGTGAAGAGTCCGGTCATGTGCAGAAACTGCATGAGCTGCGCCTCGACTGCGATGCTGATGTGATTCTGATGCATGTCGAGCAACTGGGGGGTATCTCGTGCCACACCGGACGCGAAAGCTGTTTCTACAGTGTTCTGAAAGAGGGCGAGTGGGTACCGGTAGAGCCGGTCCTGAAAGACCCGAAAGCGATCTACAACAAATAGGCCGACCAATGAGTGATGTATTGACCCGTCTGGGTGAGATCCTTGAAGAGCGTAAGAACGCCACCGCGGAAAAATCCTACGTTGCCAGTTTGCACGCCAAAGGGCTGAACAAGATTCTGGAAAAGGTCGGTGAAGAGTCTGTCGAGACCATTATCGCGGCGAAAGATGCCGAGGTCAGTGGTGACAACAAAGACGTGATCTACGAAACTGCGGATCTCTGGTTCCACAGCTTGGTTGCGCTGTCTCACCTGGGTGAAAAGCCGCAAGTGGTACTGGATGAGCTGGCGCGTCGCTTCGATATGTCAGGCCTTGAAGAGAAAGCGTCCCGCACCCATAAAGGTAAGTAATGGCAGAGTGCATTTTCTGCCAGATTGCCGCAGGTCATAAGCCTGCAACCATTGTGTATCAGGATGAGCACATTGTTGCGTTCAAGGACCGGGCGCCAAAAGCGGCCATTCACCTGTTGGTGATACCGCGGAAACATATACGGAATTTAAACGATCTGCAGGCTGGCGATGAAATCATACTCGCTCACCTGTTGATGAAGATCCCGCAGATTGCGCGGGAGAATGGTCTTTTAGACGGCTACCGAACCATTACCAATACTGGGCGGGGTGGTCGTCAGGAAGTTTATCATATCCATTTTCATCTATTGGGCGGCGGCAACCTGCCCTCAATATAAGAACAAAAGCGGAGAAGAGTTATGGGTTTTGGTGGTATCAGTATTTGGCAGCTGCTGATTGTTGTTCTGATCATTGTCCTGCTGTTCGGTACCAAAAAACTGCGTGGCCTGGGCGGTGACCTCGGTAGTGCAGTTAAAGGCTTTAAGAAAGCCGTGACCGAAGAGGAAGAGAAGAAAGAAGAGGACCCGAAGAAACTGGGTAAAGAGGACGCTAACTTTACTGAAGCGAACAACGCTGCAGCTAAAGAAGAAACCAAGTCCGATAAGTAATCCAGCGGCCACCCTCTGATGTTTGATATTGGCTTTGCTGAAATCCTTATCGTTGCTGTCGTTGCGTTGGTGGTATTAGGGCCCGAAAAACTGCCCACCGCTGCCCGTACGGCTGGCCTCTGGATTGGTCGAATCCGCCGCACGGTAAGTGGTATTCAGGCGGAGATCTCTGAAGAGCTTCGCATTGATGAGATGAAGCGTACCGCAGCGATCAAGAAAGAGGAGCTGGAGAAGGAGCTGGCAGAGATGCGTACGCCCTTTAATGAGGCGTTGGATGGGGAATCCCCGTTTGCCAGTTCAGTATCCACACCAGATGAGTTGAAAGCGCAGCAGTCTGAAAAAGCCGCGTTACAAACGCCTGCTAACGGATCTTCAAGCCAGCCCGCTCAGACAAGCAGTGCTGCGACCACTGATAGCAAGACTGACAAAGAATGACCGATACCCCAAAAGACCTGCCGGAACAGGATCAGGAGCAGCCGTTTATCTCCCATCTGCTGGAGATGCGTCAGCGCCTGATGCGTATTTTGCTGATCATTCTGCTGATCTTCCTCGGTCTGTTCTATTTTGCTAACGATCTTTACACCTACCTGTCGTCGCCGCTGAGTGCGCTGCTGCCTGAAGGCACCAGCATGATCGCAACAGACGTCACCTCACCATTCTTTGCACCCTTTAAGCTGACCTTGGTGGCGGCTATCTTCCTGGCAATGCCGGTTATTCTGCACCAGGTCTGGGGTTTTATCGCGCCGGGTCTCTACCAGAATGAAAAGCGTCTGGCGGTGCCGTTACTGATATCGAGTATTTTTCTGTTTTACGCCGGTATCGCGTTTGCGTACTTTGTGGTGTTCCCGCTGATCTTTGGATTCTTCACCAGTGTGGGCCCGGAAAATGTCGCGGTAATGACCGACATCAGCAGCTACCTTGACTTTGTGCTGAAGCTGTTTTTCGCCTTTGGCATTGTATTTGAGATCCCGATTGCCACGCTGTTGCTGATCTGGACCGGTGCCGCGACTGCTGACAGCCTGGCGCAAAAGCGCGCTTATGTACTGGTGGGCTGTTTTGTTCTTGGTATGTTGCTGACACCACCGGATGTGATCTCCCAGAGTCTGCTGGCGGTGCCGATGTGGTTGTTGTTCGAGCTTGGTATCCTGATGGGGCGTATCTTCGTTAAGCGTAAAGATGACGAAGAGGATGAGGAATTTGATGACGAGTTCGAAGAAGCGATGCGGGAAGAGGAAAGTAATAACCGCGATTAAATTCAGCTCAGAGTCTGTTTGAATGACAGGAAAAGAAGAGGCGCTTATATAGGCGCCTTTTTTGTATCTGCGAGTTTGGTTGTTGTTTGACCAAAATGCTGTGGCAGGAAGCCCTTAAGGCGGTGTTTTAGGTCTTTTTTCACTTTTTTGTCATCTTTTTACAAAAGAGTGTTGACGCTGAATCTGAGGTCTGTAGAATTCGCGTCCTCGCTTGAGAGAGCAGCCACTAAGG
>CANMWJ010000019.1 GCA_947501565.1 uncultured Marinobacterium sp. | reverse complement strand
TTTCTGTGTGCTAAAAGCTGCTTAGTACATAAAGTCTTTTTTCTAATCCTTGTCATGTCTTGTTGATAAGCTTCATAATCCACGCCTCTGTACCTGTTGATAACATTTTCGGGATTTAACCTTAATCTCAATAACTTTCCGTACCGCAAACCACGCTTAATTTCTGGTAAACTCTTCCCGCTGTGGCTATTAGTGTGCTGACTATGACAATCGTCATTTACCTGTCTCAGCTCTGTTGGCATTGTGTTGCCTGCAACGATCTTTGATGTAATCGTGAAGTGTAAAAGGTTGGTTTGAATGTATAGCGAAGAAGATATCCGCCGTTTAGCCTGGCAGAGCCGGCGCGGCATGCTGGAACTGGACGTGCTGTTTGTTCCATTTGTGAATGAGGCTTTTCGTGACCTGCCTGAAGAGGATCAGGATCGCTTCGTAAAGCTGCTGGAGTGCGAAGACCAGGACTTGTTTGTCTGGCTCATGGAGCGTGAAGAACCGGTCGATCCGGACATCCACCGCATCGTACGCATCATTCTGGACCGTGTTCAGCCCAAGTGAGTTAAAACTCAACGCCTCTCGCTCCCTGGCGCTTCTATTGCTGGGGAGTCATCTCTTTGCCATCGCCGCCCTCTGGCTTACCGCCCTGGAACCTTTCACTGCTGTGGTGCTGACCGTGGTGGTTTGTATCTCTTTGGGCTGGCAGTCTCATTACTGGTTGTGGCCAGGCCGATCTGACCGGATTGAACGTATCCGCTGGAATGCGAATAAGAAAGCGATACGTGTGCAGACGGGAGATGGTTGCTGGTATGACGTAACCGAAGTAAAAAGCGCTGTGGTGCTGCCCTACGCGGTGGTACTGCGATTCGAATTGAGCAGCTGTCTGTTAGCTAAGAGTGTGGTTGTGCTGCCTGATATGCTGGACAGGCACAGTTATCGCCGATTGCGGATACTGTGCCTGCATGCCGCCTATGTTAACGCTGAGACTGCCACTGGTAGTTAACCGGGGTAAGAATGGTGTCCAGTGCTTCCGGGGCTTCGTCCGGATAGTCGAGTGTATAGTTCAGGCCGCGGCTTTCCTGGCGCAGCATCGCTGAGCGGATGATCAGATCAGAGACAACCGCCAGGTTGCGAAGCTCCAGCAGATCCTTACTGATCTTATAATTGCTGTAGTACTCGCTGATCTCCTGCAGCAGCAGGTCGACACGGTGCTTCGCCCGTTGCAAGCGCTTATTGGTGCGAACAATGCCCACGTAGTCCCACATAAAACGACGTAGTTCGTCCCAGTTGTGGGAGATAATCACATCCTCATCGGAATCCGTTACCTGACTCTCATCCCAGTCTGGGATGGTGACAGACTCAAGTGGTTTTTCCAGCTCCGCCGCTATATGTGTCGCCGCTGATCGGGCATATACCAGGCACTCCAGCAGCGAGTTACTGGCCAGACGGTTGGCGCCGTGCAGTCCGGTAAACGCTGTTTCACCGACTGCGTAAAGCCCGCTGAGGTCTGTCTGGCCGTGTTCGTCAGTCATGACACCACCACAGGTGTAGTGAGCCGCAGGTACGACGGGAATCGGTTCCTTGGTGATGTCGATACCCAGTTTCATGCAGCGCTTATAAATAGTCGGGAAATGTGACTGGATAAACTCTGCGGGTTTGTGCGAAATATCCAGAAACAGGCAGTCGGAACCCAGTCGTTTCATCTCATGGTCGATCGCTCGCGCAACGATATCACGGGGCGCGAGTTCACCGCGGTCATCAAAACGATCCATAAAACGTTTACCGTCCGGCAGCAGCAGCTTGCCGCCTTCACCCCGGACCGCTTCTGTAATCAGAAAAGACTTGGCCTGTGGATGATAGAGACAGGTGGGATGAAACTGGTTGAACTCCAGGTTAGCTACGCGACAGCCCGCGCGCCATGCCATAGCGATGCCGTCACCAGTGGAGCCGTCAGGGTTACTGGTATACAGATACGTTTTCGAAGCGCCGCCGGTGGCCAGTACAACACCCTTAGCGTAAAACGCCTCTACGTGTCCGTCGTTGCCATTCAGGGCGTAGGCGCCAATACAGCGGTTGCCGGGCAGACGTAGCTTGGTGCGGGTTACCAGATCAACAGCGGTATAGCGCTCAAACAGGTCGATATTCGGATGTGCTGCAGCTTTCTCGATCAGGGTGCGTTGCACCGCTTTTCCTGTGGCGTCCGCGGCATGAATAATACGGCGGTGAGAGTGGCCACCCTCTTTGGTCAGGTGGTGCTGGCCTTCCTGTTCGGTGAACGGGACGCCTTGGTTGATCAGCCATTGGATGCTCTCCTGGCCATGGCTGACAGTGAAATCCACCGCGTCCTCGTGACTAAGCCAGGAGCCCGCAATCATGGTGTCCTCGCGGTGTTTCTGTTCGCTGTCACTTTCATCCAGAACGGCTGCAATCCCTCCCTGGGCGAGCCAGGTGGAGCCGCTTTTCAGATCGCCCTTACTCAGGACGGCAATTTTGCCTTGATCGGCAAGGTGCAATGCGAGTGTGAGACCGGCAGCGCCGCTGCCAATAATCAGGACATCGTATTGGTGTTTAATTGCCATGCCTGGTCAGGTTCCTTTTTTGCGATTTATACTTTGGTTCTAATTATGCCTGAATCTTTGATAATTGGGGATTTTCAGGCGTTTTCAAATTTTTCGGGAGCGTCGGGAACTAACCTTGTTTCGGACGTTCATAGAGTGTAGTTCGAAACACTCTGTGGATTGAGGTTGCAATGTAACACGCAGTATAAAACGACTTTTTTGTACAAGTAGTCATTCTAAAGGGCTACATTTAATCTCATCAGGGAAAAACCAACACAGAATAAGGATTCAGAGTGTCGAACGAAAGCCAGGCAGCGATAGACCAACAGCTTGTTGTCCGCGTTCAGGCCGGTGATAAGAGAGCTTTCGACCTATTGGTTAAGAAGTATCAGCACAAGATTGTTGGGCTGATCGGTCGTTATGTATATGACCACCATGAAGCGCTTGATGTTGCCCAGGAGGCATTTATCAAAGCGTACAGGGCGTTACCTAAGTTTCGTGGTGACAGTGCGTTTTATACATGGTTGTACCGCATAGCTATCAATACGGCGAAGAATCACCTTGTTGCCAAGGGCCGTCGTCCACCCGATGTGGATGTGGATGTGGATGATGCGCACCACTTTGAAGGTGATAACGATCTGAAGGATATAGAAAATCCGGAAAATCAGTTGTACCGGGATGAGTTGGAGCGCGTTGTGAAAAAAGCGTTGGATCGACTGCCGGAAGATCTGCGTGTGGCATTAACGTTGCGTGAGTTTGAGGGGCTCAGCTACGAAGATATTGCCAACGTAATGGACTGTCCGGTGGGTACTGTAAGATCTCGTATCTTCCGTGCCCGTGAGGCAATCGATAAGGAAATCCTGCCACTTATGGCGAGTTAGGTTTTGGGGAAGAGACTGGGAAAGTTGAGGTAGGGTTTATGACTGACCGATCCATCGAAGCAGTATCCGCATTAATGGATGCTGAGGTGGCAGATTTTGAGCTGAGACGCACCCTGGATAAGCTCTCTGAGGATCCAGAAGCAGCGCAGCGTTGGCGCCGATACCATCTGGCGCGTTCTGCGATGCACGAAGAAGTGATTTCCGACGTACAGATCGATATCAGCGGCTCTGTGATGGCCGCATTGGAAGATGAGGCGCCATTGTCTGCGGGCATGGAGCATGATCAAACTGCAACACAACCTGTGTCTGAAGATGTGCCGGGTAAATCCCGTATATCCGAGATGCTGTGGAAACCGTTAACCAGCATGGCTGTTGCAGCGTCTGTAACCGCAGTGGTTATTCTGGGTGTTCAGAATTTTGATCAGAACGGTGCTGCACCCGCAATCGCGGATAGTCGTCCGGATTACATACTGCCGCAATCGGCGGTGCAAACGGGTAATTATGTGCGCGCTCAGCTGGGTAGCCGGACGGCGCTGCCGGAACCGCACAGCCTGAACGAGCCGGAGATCATCCGGTTGTCACAGGGGTTGTCACGCTACATAAATCAGCACAAGCACATGCTGTCGGCACAGAAACCACAATGGAAAGCTGACTGGCTACCTAATGGTTTCGTGAATGTCCGCCATGAAGTGCTGCCGGACGCGGAGGTTATGGTGTTCTCTAATGGCCGTAACTCCTTCTCTGTATGCATTGAGCGGTTGGGACGCCAGTCTGTTCCACAGGGCGTGGCTCAATCCGATAAGATGGTTGCCGTAGCGAAGCGAAAGAACCAGCACTTTGTAACTGTTATTGGCGATGTACCGCTCATGATTGCTGAGCAGATCGCATCGTCAGTATCGCCGGAACGACTGTAATTTATGCTTGAAGAATCAGGGCGCGTAGTTGATATAGACGCTGATGGGGTCTGGGTAGAAACCATCAAGATGAGTGCCTGCGCGTCTTGCAGTGCCCGTAGCGGCTGTGGTCAGTCGTTGCTGGCCTCAGTTGGACAGGGAAAGCGCTCCGTTATCTGTGTGGATAATCCGTCAAACCTTGCGGTATCGGCGGATGATCAGGTTGTGATCGGTATCGGAGAGGGCGCATTCATGCGTATCTCTGTTCTGTTGTATCTCATTCCTTTGTTAACGCTGTTTATTGCCGCAGTGATTGCGAAACTGTCTGGTTTTGCTGAGCCTGTGGTGATTGGTAGCGGAATTACGGGCTTAATCATTGGCCTGGGTGTTGTGCGTTATACCAGCCGCACCATGATGAAGTCCTGCAAGTACCACCCTGTACTCTTGAAAGTGTTTTAAACCCGCCTCAGGACAGATAAGAAAGGTAGTTCGATGATGCGTTCAATTAGAGTTTATCTAATTCCATTATTTATATTTTGTTGGGCGTCTTTAGCACAGGCAGCGCAATTGCCTGATTTTAAGGAGCTGGTTAAAGATACGTCGCCGGCCGTAGTGAATATCAGCACGATACAGGCGGCGGAAGAGGGGCAGGCGCATCCATTTGGCCAGTTCCGAGGTCCGAACGGAGAGGAGATCCCGGAGATCTTCCGACACTTTTTCCAGTTCCCGGACTCAGAAAAAGGCCCGCGTCGTAAGTCGCCCCAGTCGCTTGGTTCAGGATTTATCATCAGTAAGGATGGTTATGTGCTGACAAATCATCACGTGGTAGATGGTGCTGATAAAGTGATGGTGCGCCTGAACGATCGCCGCGTGATGGAAGCAGAAGTTGTAGGCTCTGACAAACGTGCGGATATAGCTCTGTTAAAACTTGATGCTAAGAACCTGCCTACGGTTAAGGTGGGGCGCTCAAGTCGCCTTGAAGTGGGTGAGTGGGTACTTGCTATCGGTTCTCCGTTCGGTTTTGACTATAGCGTAACGGCAGGCATTGTGAGCGCGAAAGAGCGTGCGCTGGCAAATGAAACTTATGTGCCTTTTATCCAGACCGATGTGGCTATCAATCCCGGTAACTCCGGTGGCCCGCTTTTCAACCTGGATGGTGAGGTGGTTGGTGTAAATTCCCAGATCTATACCCGCTCTGGTGGATTTATGGGGCTCTCCTTTGCAATTCCGATCGATGTGGCGATGGAAGTGGCCGATCAGCTCAAAGATAAAGGTTTTGTCACTCGCGGCTGGCTGGGTGTGATCATCCAGGAAGTGAACAAAGACCTGGCGGAATCCTTTGGTCTGGATAAACCCGCCGGTGCGCTGGTTGCTAAGGTGCTTCCAGGTAGCCCAGCTGAGGCTGCCGGCTTGCGCGAAGGGGATGTGATCCTGAAGTTTAACAATGTGCCGGTCATACTCTCGTCCGATCTGCCGCATCAGGTTGGTCGTGTTAAGCCAGGCGCGAACGCGAAAGTCAGCGTGATGCGCAATGGGCAGCGTCGTAATATTACGGTGACCATCGGTGAGCTGCCGGATGAGCGCTCTCTGGCACAGAACAATTCAACGAAGAAAGAGAAAAGCAACGGCAATCGTCTGAATCTGGTTGTAGCCGAGCTGGATGAAGCACGTAAGGATAAGTGGAATCTTACCAGTGGGGTCGTGGTGCGCCGCGTGCTTAAAGGTGCGGCGTCAGACGCTGGTTTGATGGTGGGGGATGTGATCACTATGCTGAACGGAAAACGGATCAATACCGTTGCTGATCTGGATAAGGTCGCAGACGATCTGCCGGTAAACCGTGCTGTGCCGATGCGTATCGTGCGTCGTGGCAGCCCGCTGTTTATCCCATTGAAGTTAAAACCCTGAGTTGAAGGGAAACGATTAGAAAAAAGGGGCCTAACAGCCCCTTTTACGTTTCTGACGGATGGATGGCCGCAGTGGTGGAAATACTGTAAACTTGCCGCCTTCCAGCGACTCTGTAACACAATTGGTAGCCAACACGTGAGCAACCTCGATCATATTCGAAATTTTTCCATCATCGCCCATATCGACCACGGTAAATCCACCCTGGCCGATCGTTTCATCCAGACTTGTGGCGGCTTGACCGACCGCGAGATGGCTGCGCAGGTACTCGACTCCATGGATCTGGAGCGTGAGCGTGGTATTACAATCAAAGCGCAGAGCGTAACGCTCGATTACAAGGCGAAAGATGGCAAAACCTATCAGCTGAACTTCATCGATACCCCGGGGCACGTTGACTTCTCCTATGAGGTTTCCCGTTCCCTGGCGGCCTGTGAGGGCGCCCTGTTGGTTGTGGATGCGGCGCAGGGCGTGGAAGCGCAGTCCGTAGCAAACTGTTACACCGCAATTGAACAGGGCCTGGAGGTACTGCCAGTCCTGAACAAGATGGACCTGCCGCAAGCGGATCCTGATCGTGTACGTGTAGAGATCGAAGAGGTAATCGGTATCGATGCGACCGATGCGGTTGCGTGTTCTGCGAAAAGCGGCATGGGTATCGAAGATGTACTCGAGGCTCTGGTTGAAACCGTACCGCCACCAGAGGGGGATGTAGACGCACCACTGCAGGCGCTGATCATCGACTCCTGGTTCGATAACTATCTGGGGGTTGTATCCCTGGTACGTGTGGTACATGGCACCCTGCGCAAGAAAGACAAGATTCTGGTGAAGTCCACCGGTCAGACGTACAGCGTCGATTCCGTGGGTACCTTCACGCCAAAACGTAACGAAACCGGCATCCTGAAAGCGGGTGAAGTAGGTTTCGTGGTTGCTGGTATCAAGGACATCCACGGCGCGCCAGTGGGTGATACCCTGACGCTGAGCAAAACACCGGAAGTGGAAGAGCTGCCTGGTTTCCAGAAAGTACAGCCGCAGGTATATGCCGGTCTGTTCCCAACCAGCTCTGATGACTACGAAGATTTCCGTGAAGCGCTGGATAAACTGACGCTGAACGATGCCTCCCTGTTCTTCGAACCTGAGACCTCCGATGCGCTCGGTTTTGGTTTCCGTTGTGGCTTCCTCGGTATGCTGCACATGGAGATCATCCAGGAGCGCCTGGAGCGTGAATACAACCTCGATCTGGTTACCACCGCGCCGACGGTAGTCTATGAGATCGCGCAGCAGAACGGCGATATCGTACATATCGACAGCCCGTCCAAACTGCCGGATCCGGGTTCCATTCAGGAGATGCGTGAGCCGATTGTTGAGGCCAACATTCTGGTACCGCAGGATTATCTGGGGCCGGTAATCAGCCTCTGTGTGGATAAGCGCGGTATCCAGAAGAACATGCAGTATGTGGGTAACCAGATTCAGCTCAGCTACGAGCTGCCGATGGCCGAAGTCGTGCTGGACTTCTTCGACCGCCTGAAGTCTGTGAGCCGTGGTTACGCATCTCTGGAATACAACTTCGTACGTTTTGAACCAGCCAAGCTGGTGCGTATGGATATCCTGATCAACGGTGACAAGGTGGACGCACTGGCGGTGATCCTGCACCGTGACAACGCCCAGTACCGTGGCCGCCAGCTCTGTGAAAAGATGAAAGAGCTGATCCCTCGTCAGATGTTTGACGTGGCGATCCAGGCCGCACTGGGTGGCAAAATCATTGCGCGTACCACCGTGAAAGCGTTACGTAAGAATGTACTGGCAAAATGTTACGGCGGTGACGTCAGCCGTAAGAAGAAACTGCTGGCGAAGCAGAAAGAGGGTAAGAAACGCATGAAGCAGGTGGGCAGTGTTGAGATCCCACAGGATGCGTTCCTCGCTGTACTCAAGGTGGATAACTAAGGACCGGTCATGGATTTCGATTTTGCGCTTCTGCTGGTAATCGCTACCGCTCTGTGCGGTGTGATCTGGGTGTACGACAAGGCTGTGCTTGCCCCGGCGCGTCGGGTAAAACTGGAGCAGGCTGCAGCGCAGGTAGAAGGCGCACTGCCGGAAGAGGTGGCGGCAAAGATCGCTCACGAGCCAGGCTGGGTGGATACCGGACGTTCCATGTTTCCGGTGCTGTTTATCGTACTGGTGCTGCGTTCTTTTCTGGTCGAACCGTTCCAGATCCCGTCCGGTTCCATGCTGCCGACCCTGCAGATTGGTGACTTTATCCTGGTTAACAAATACCACTACGGTATCCGTCTGCCGGTGACCAACACCAAAGTGGTCGAGCTGAACACACCGGAGCGCGGTGACGTAGTTGTGTTCCGCTATCCGAAGCAGCCGAACATTAACTACATTAAACGTGTTGTAGGCCTGCCGGGTGACCGTGTCGCGTACATTGATAAAACCCTGTACATTAACGGCGAGGCACAATCGCAGGAACTGCTGGCACAGTTGCCACCACGCCGTCCTGAGCGTCTGGTGATGCAGGAAAATCTGAGCGGCGTACCGCATCAGATCTACCGTGACGTCATGCGTAAAGGGATCGTTGGCGAGTGGGTGGTTCCTGAAGGGCACTATTTCATGGTTGGGGATAACCGTGACAACAGTAATGACAGCCGTTACTGGGGATTCGTTTCTGAAGACCTGCTGGTCGGTAAGGCATTCGCTGTCTGGATGCACTGGCCAAGCCTGTTCAGTATCCCTGACTTCGGAGACGTTCGTCAGATTAACTAATGGAGGATGGAATGAGTAAGTTGCGGAACAAACAGAAGGGTGCATCTTTGCTCACCATCATGATCTACCTGATCATTGGCGGAATATTTTTCTCGGTTGGATTTAAGCTGTATCCGGCGTTCTGGGATTATAAACTTGTGGACTCGGTGATTACCGATGTCAGCCAGGATCGGGATGAGCTCTCCAAACCCCTGACCCGTTTACGTCAGGACATTGCGAAGAAGTTTCGCATCAATCAGATAACGCTGCCTGAAAAGGACTCTCTTGTGATTAAACAGGAGAAAGGCGTTGTACATTTTGATCTGGACTACGAAGTGCGTGTACCGATGTTCTACAATGTCGACGCCGTCGTAACGTTCAATAAGCACTACGAAGCTGTAAAACCTTGATCAAACCAATAGCTGAACTGATGCGCAAACTGGGATACACCTTTAAGGATCCTAGCTTGTGCGAACTGGCGCTGACCCACCGAAGCTGCGGTAAGCGTAACAACGAACGCCTGGAGTTTCTGGGCGATTCCATCCTGAACTTTATCATCGCCGAAGACCTCTACGCCCGGTTCCCGGAAGCGCGTGAGGGTGACCTCAGCCGTTTGCGTGCAGGTCAGGTAAAAGGTGAAACCCTGGCGGAGATCGCCCGTGAGTTGGGTTTTGGTGACTACCTGCGCCTGGGATCCGGCGAGCTGAAAAGCGGTGGTTTCCGTCGCGATTCTATTCTGGCCGACTCCGTCGAAGCGGTGATCGGTGCGATCTATCTCGATAGCGATATGGATACCGTGCGTGGCTATGTGCTGGGCTGGTATAAGGCGCGCCTTGAGAAGATCAACCTCAAGCAGACCCAGAAAGATTCCAAAACCCGCCTGCAGGAATTTCTGCAGTCCCGTCGTGCGGCACTGCCGCAGTACGAGCTGGTCAAAGTGGAAGGGGAAGCGCACGATCAGACCTTTCATATCCTGTGCCATGTAGAACTGATGGCCGCAGCGACCGAAGGTAAAGGCAGCAGCCGCCGTCAGGCTGAACAAGAGGCTGCCCGTGCAGCGCTGGAAAAACTACAAGTGGAGAAATCCTGATGGGTGAAGATCTTTCCTATCTGCTGGAGCCTCAGAACCCGGATCAGCGTTGTGGTTTTGTGGCCATCGTTGGCCGTCCGAATATGGGTAAGTCGACCTTGATGAACCATATTCTGGGGCAGAAGCTCAGCATTACCTCGAAAAAGCCACAGACCACTCGCCATCAGATCATGGGTATTAAAACCGAAGGTGATCTGCAGGTGGTGTACGTGGATACACCGGGATTGCACAAAGACGATGGTAAGAAAGCGCTGAACCGCTACATGAACAAAGCGGCTTCCGACGCACTGCGTGATGTGGATCTGGTTGTCTTCATGGTCGACCGTACCGCCTGGACCGAAGAGGATCAGCTGGTGCTGGAGAAGGTGCAGCGTGCGCGTTGCCCGGTGGTGCTGGTGATCAACAAGGTTGATGCCCTGAAAGACAAAGATGAACTACTGCCGCATCTGCAGACGTTGTCCGGTAAGATGGATTTCGCGGAGATCATGCCGATGTCCGCTACCGACGGCCACAACGTTGAGCAGCTGGAGAAGATCATCGCTTCCCATATGCCACAGGGCGTGCACTACTTCCCGGAAGACCAGGTAACCGACAAAAGCTCCCGCTTTATGGCGGCCGAGCTGGTGCGTGAGAAGCTGATGCGCAACCTGGGCGACGAAGTACCGTACGGAACTACGGTTGAGATCGAAGAGTTCAAATACGACGAGAAGAAGAACCTGACCACCATCAGCGCTCTGATTCTGGTGGAGCGTGAAGGTCAGAAGCGGATTGTTATCGGCGACAAAGGCGCACGCATGAAAACCATCGGCCGTGACGCCCGTTTGGATATGGAGCGTGCCTTCGATTCTAAAGTGATGCTTAACCTCTGGGTGAAAGTTCGCCGTGGTTGGGCGGACGACGAGCGCGCACTGCGCAGCCTCGGCTATAACGACGGGGAGTAATGGAGTACCGCGTTGACGGTCAGGCCGCGTATGTTCTGCATAGTCGGCCTTACCGCGATACCAGCCTGTTGGTCGATTTCTTCACGCTGGAGAACGGGAAGGTCAGCGCAGTGGTAAAAGGCGCGCGGCGTCCAAACTCCCGCTTGCGCCCGGTGATCCAGCCGTTTCTGCCCCTGCAGATCGGCTGGCGTGGGCGTCAGGACCTGAAAAACCTTACCCTCGCTGAACCGGTTGATGCCAACCCCTTCCTCAGCGGCACTGCACTGATGTGCGGTCTCTACGTAAATGAATTGTTGGAGCGTCTGCTGCAGCCGTTTGACGCCCATCCCCGTCTCTACGTCTATTATCAGTATGTGGTTAACGAGCTGCGCTCTGGGGAAGATATTGAGGGCGCGTTACGCACCTTCGAGCGGCGTCTGCTGCTGGAGTTAGGGTACGCACCGGATCTGAGTGATATCGACCCCGACGCAATCTACCTGTATCAGCCGGAACAGGGGATGCAGCGTATCGCACAGCCCAATCCGAACAACCGAATGCGCTGTTTTTACGGTTCCCACTTGCAGTCCATAGAGCAGGATCAGTATGCTGAGCCTGCCGTGCGCCAGGCTGCCAAACGTCTGATGCGCTTGGTGATCGACCTGCTGCTGGGGGATAAGCCACTGCGCAGCCGGGAACTGTTCCAGAAACGATAGCTGTTGGACATCGTGACCGTCCGACAAACCGAATTTTAAGGAGTACACCGTGATCGAACCAGGCCGTTTGTTGCTGGGTGTGAATATTGACCATGTCGCAACACTTCGTCAGGCGCGTGGTACGCGTTATCCGGACCCGGTCCAAGCTGCTGCACTGGCAGAAGAGGCTGGGGCCGACGGCATTACGGTGCACCTGCGCGAAGACCGTCGTCACATCCAGGATCGCGATATCTACATGCTGGCAGAAACCCTGCAGACGCGTATGAACTTCGAGATGGCGGTGACCGATGAGATGATCAGTATCGCGGAGAAGGTGAAACCAGCACACGCATGCCTGGTGCCGGAAAAACGTGAAGAGCTGACCACCGAAGGTGGCCTGGATGTTGTCGGTCAGGAAGTGCGTATTAAAGAGGCGTGTGACCGTCTGGCTGCCGCGGGTGTGGAAGTGTCTCTGTTTATCGATGCCGATCAGGATCAGATCGACGCCACCATCCGATGCGGTGCGCCGGTGATCGAGCTGCATACCGGCGGATATGCCGACGCGGAAAGCGCGCAGGAGCAGGCCGATGAGCTGAAGCGTATTCAGGAAGCCGCCAGCTATGCGTTCCAGAAAGGGTTGATTGTGAATGCAGGTCACGGTCTGCACTATCACAACGTGGAGCAGATCGCGGAGATCCCGGAACTGAATGAGCTGAACATCGGCCACGGTATTATTGCGCGCGCGGTGTTTGTTGGCCTGAAAGAGGCGATCGCGGAAATGCGTCGTCTGATGATGGAAACTCAGGCGCGCGTGCAGTCCAAGCGAGACGCATTGCGCGCATGATCTTCGGCATCGGTACCGATATCCTCCGGATTGAACGTATCCAGCAGGCACTGGCGCGCACCCCGCGCCTGCCTGCACGTATCCTCACGCCGGCGGAGCTGGAAGGTTACGAGCAGACGTCGCGGTCCGAGATCTTTCTGGCCAAGCGCTTTGCCGCCAAAGAAGCGGCGGTAAAAGCACTGGGTACCGGTATTGGACGTGGCATTAGCTGGCAGCACTTTGAGGTTGGCCACGATGAACTGGGTAAACCCTTACTGCAACTATCCGGTGCAGCCAAAGAACGTGCGGATTTATTGGGTATCGGTCAGTTCCACCTCTCCTACAGCGACGAGCATGACTATGTGGTCGCATTCGTCGTGGCTGAGCGGGCCTGAAATTTCTCCTTTTCCCCTGAACTACACTTGAAGTAAGCCTGCTGTCTGGAAGGCGCAGGTTAAATCCAATCTTCAGGGGGCTCTATGAATACCATCCTTCTGCCGGTCGATTTCTCCGACAAAACCCCACAGCTGTTTGCTCAAGCCCAGGCACAGGCGCAAGCCTTTAACAGCACGCTCTATATAATCCACGCGGTACTCCCCAATGAGGACAGTAGCTACAAGGACAAAAAAGAGATGGGGCAGGAGTTTGGAGAGGAATCTTCCAACCTGAACCAGCTGGCCCAACAGGCAAGGCAGTTAGGTATCGATACCCATGCGCTGCTATTGGAAGGTATTGCCGCAGCGGTCATTCTCGAAGAGAGTAGACGCCTGAAGGCCGACCTGATCGTGATGGGTAGCCATGGACGCGGTACCTTATCCAGTGTGCTGCTGGGGGATGTCAGTCAGGAGGTGATCCGGAACAGCCCTTGTCCGGTTTTTCTGGTGCCAACGCGTTCCTGAGTTTACGGTTTTAAAAAAGGCGTTAATACGGTGGGCCGGACTGGACCTCACCAATCCATCCGGTTGGCCTTCTTGAGCTTTGGATGCGGCAAAGGTATTATTCCGACCAGCTTTGTAAGGTATATAAAACCGTTTTTTTATTTCTTTTGGTTACATTCTAGTAACCCACGGGTGATTCTATGAGCGTTCAGTTTCCGACCATTGAAGATTATGTCGGCAATACTCCATTGGTGCGTCTGCAGCGTATCGGTCAGGGACGAGGCAATACCATCCTGTGTAAGCTGGAAGGCAACAACCCAGCCGGCTCCGTGAAGGACCGTCCGGCCCTGAGTATGATTCAGCTGGCGGAAGAGCGCGGTATGATCAAACCAGGTGACACCCTGATCGAAGCGACCTCCGGTAATACCGGTATTGCACTGGCGATGGCGGCGGCGATCAAAGGCTACAAGATGATCCTGATCATGCCGGATAACAGCAGTGCCGAACGTAAAGCATCGATGACAGCGTACGGCGCCCAGCTGATCACCGTCACCCCGGAAGAGGGTATGGAAGGCGCGCGCGATCTGGCGCATCAGATGCAGGCTGACGGCAAAGGTATCGTGCTGGACCAGTTTGCTAACGTAGATAACCCGGAAGCGCACTACCGTGGTACCGGGCCGGAGATCTGGCGTCAGACTGAAGGACAGATCACACATTTCGTCAGCTCCATGGGCACCACCGGCACCATTATGGGGACCTCCCGTTTCCTGAAGGAGCAGAACGGTGCAGTTGAGATTGTAGGCCTGCAGCCATGCGAAGGTGCACAGATTCCGGGTATTCGCCGCTGGCCACAGGAGTACCTGCCGAAGATCTTTGATGCGTCCCGTGTTGACCGAGTGATTGACATCAACCAACAGGAAGCGGAAGACACCATGCGTGCACTGGCGATGGAAGAGGGGATCTTCTGTGGTGTTTCCTCAGGCGGTGCTGTTGCGGGCGCACTGCGCCTGGCGCAGGAGGTCGAGAACGCAGTGATCGTCTGCATCATCTGCGACCGCGGTGACCGCTACCTCTCCACCGGTGTCTTCAACGCCGAATAAGTTCCAGCCGCTTACCGAAAAAAGGAGCCTTGGGCTCCTTTTTTTATGAATCTGAATCAAGGTTGGTTAAATGAGCACGGAACTTGCTCGCGATTGTCTGTCTTAACGTCTAGAATGTGCGCCCGTCCCCTGAGGGACTTGGGGGCTCGTTGTATATTGCTGGGCGATTTCATGAGTGCCCACTCTGTTAAATAAAAATAATAAACCGTTGCGTTGCTTCACGGCAGAGTTTTAGAAACAGGAGTGGCAATTTGCCATGGTAAAGGTTCGAGAAGATCATCCCGTCCGTCATGACGGAACCGTTGACTTAGAACTTTGGCTCGAGCGACTGGCCGAGCAGATCGAAGTTGACGACATTGAGGAAATTCGCCGTGCTTGTGAAGTGGCCAAGCAGGCGTTTGAACGTGCAGGAACAGAAGAGGATGTCTGGTCCGAAAACTCCGCTGGCAGTTACCTGACCGGTCTGGAGATGGCGCAGATCCTGGCTGAACTGCAGCAGGATCAGCCAACCCTCGTTGCTGCAATTCTCTATCGCTCCGTACGTGAGCGTAAGTTACCGTTAGAAACCGTCCGCAAGCAGTTTGGCCGTGAAGTGGCTACGCTGGTGGATGGCGTGCGCCAGATGGCGGCGATCGGTAGCATCAAAAACCCACGCGCCGAAGACAATGTACTTGGCGGCGCGACCCACATGGACAACCTGCGTAAGATGCTGGTGGCCATGATCGACGACGTACGTGTGGCGCTGATTAAAATCGCCGAGCGTACCTGTGCAATTCGTGCGGTGAAAGACGGTTCGCGCAAGAAGCGTTATCTGGTGGCGCGCGAAGTCTTCGATATTTATGCACCGCTGGCACACCGTCTGGGTATCGGCCATATCAAATGGGAGCTGGAAGACCTCTCCTTCCGCTACCTCAAGCCCAATGACTATAAAACCATCGCCAAACTGCTGGATGAGAAACGCCTGGACCGTCAGGAGTTTATCGACACTATGGTGGGCATGCTGCACGAGAAACTGCAGGAAGCGGCCATCGACGGTGAGGTGAGCGGTCGGGCGAAACATATATACAGCATCTGGCGCAAAATGCAGCGCAAGAACATCGACTTCAGCCAGGTCTACGATGTGCGTGCGGTGCGTATCCTGGTGCCAGAGATTAAAGACTGTTACGCCGTGCTGGGTATTGTGCACGGCCTGTGGCGCAACATCCCGCACGAATTCGACGACTACATCGCCTCGCCAAAACCAAACGGTTACCGCTCGCTGCATACCGCCGTATTTGGTCCGGAAGGCAAAGTACTAGAGATCCAGATCCGTACTCACGAGATGCATGAGGAAGCGGAACTGGGTGTTTGTGCCCACCATCTTTATAAAGGCACCGACACCAAAACCAAAAGCGATGCGTACGAAGATAAGATCGCCTGGTTGCGTCAGGTCCTCGAATGGCACGAAGATCTGGGCGAAAGCGAAGCCTTTGGCGATATGCTGCGCGCCGACGTGGTACAGGACCGGGTGTATATCTTTACCCCGGACGGCCACGTGATCGATATGCCGCAGGGGTCGACACCGGTGGATTTTGCCTACCGCGTGCACACTGAGATCGGGCACCGCTGCCGTGGCGCCAAGGTGAATGGTCGTATCGTACCGCTTAACCGCCGACTGCGTACCGGTGATCAGGTGGAGATCCTGACCATCAACGAAGAACGCCCGCGTCGCGACTGGCTCAACCCGAACCTCGGGTTTGTCACCTCCTCACGTGCGCGTGCCAAAGTTGCGCACTGGTTCAAGCTGCAGGACAAAGAGAAAAACGCGGCAGCGGGTCGCAAGATTGTCGACCGCGATTTCAAACGTCTGGCGCTGGATCAGGAAGATATCAACTTCGATGTCATGGCAGCGGAGCTTAACTTCAAAAACGATGAGGACATGTTCGCCGCGCTGGGTGCGGGTGATATTCGCCTCTCCCAGATCATCAACGGCGCACAGCGTCAGGTTGAACGTCCGCATCCGGACGAGCAGCTGGATCTGGCATTGCCTGCGGGAGAAGCCGATACGGGCTCTCCGGGCGATATCCGTATCCGCGGTGTCGGTAACCTGCTCACCACCATGGCGAGCTGCTGTAAACCTGTACCGGGTGATCCGATCGCGGGGTATATCACCGTAGGCCGTGGCGTTTCTGTACACCGTGATGACTGTCCGAACATGATGCAGCTGCGCGAAAACGAAGGACAGCGGGTGATCGAAGTGGACTGGGGCCACGAAGGGGAGACCACCTACCCGGTGGATATCTTCATCGAAGCTTACGACCGCTCTGGTCTGCTGCGTGACGTGATGATCCTGCTGGCAGCGGACGATATCAACATCACGGCAGCCAATACGGTGACCGATAAAAACAGCAACACCGCGCGTTTAACGATCACTGTGGAGATCGCGCGTCTGGAGCTGCTGGGCCGTATCATGGATAAGATCAATCAGGTGCCAAACGTGATCGACGTACACCGTCAGCGCAGCGGGTTTAACCTCTGATGGCGCATGATATCCAGGATCTGATCTACCTGATGCAGCGCTTGCGCGACCCGGATACCGGCTGTCCGTGGGACCTGAAACAGAGCTTTGCTACGATCGTGCCGCACACCCTGGAGGAGGCGTACGAAGTCGCCGACACCATTGAGCGGGAGGATTGGGAACATCTGAAGGATGAACTCGGTGATCTGCTGTTTCAGGTGATCTTCTACGCTCAACTGGGAGATGAAGAGCAGCGCTTTGATCTGGATGCGATCGTCGACAATCTGGTTCAGAAACTGGTACGACGTCACCCACATGTATTCCCGAACGGTCAGCTGCGTGCGGAGCGTGCTGTCAGCGCACCGGACGAGGATATTGATGCGGCACAGGTGAAAGCCAACTGGGAAGCGATCAAACAGCAGGAGCGTGATACCAAAGCGCGCTCCGGTGTGCTGGATGATGTGCCCCGCGCACTGCCCGCACTCTCGCGGGCAGTGAAACTGCAGAAACGTGCCTCTCAGGTTGGTTTCGACTGGAACGATCCCCTGCCGGTGCTGGATAAGATCGCCGAAGAGATCGACGAGTTGCGTGAGGCGTACGCTAAAGGCGATCATCGTGAGATCGAGTCGGAGCTGGGTGACATGCTGTTCGCGCAGGTGAATCTGGCGCGTCATTTGGGCGTAAATCCAGAAACCGCGTTGCGCTCTACCAATCAGAAGTTTGAGCGCCGCTTCGGTCACGTTGAGCAACGTGTGAACGAGTCGGATCGGGAGTGGCAGCAGTTCACCCTCGACGAACTTGACGGTTTCTGGGATGAGGCGAAAGCCAAAGGGCTCTAACCCGGCATAAAACGCAGCGGAAAGCTCATGCGGAGAGGGAAACGATGGTTGGCTGGCAGTGGTTTGTTCTGGTTCTGATCGTTATTCTGGTGCTGGCCGTCACGAACTGGCAGCGCACTCAGACTCAGGTGAAAGCCCTGCAGCAAGCCGGTTTCTCCATCTCCGAAGACCTTAAGGGCCAACCGCAACTGCTGGTGGACAGTTCTGCACAGGAGATCGCGTTGGTTGATTCCAAAGGTTTCCAGCGCCACCCGTTTTCAACGGTCGGCAGCGTTGAACTGCGCTTTGACAACAACAGCCAAGTGCAGGAAAACTTCCACCTCCTGATTACGCTGAAGAGCGGCGCCTCTTTCGAAATTCACTACGAAAATGAGTGGCTGGCGCGTGATCAGCTAAGCCGCTTCAAGACCCTCCTCCAACTGTAACCTACCTGTTATTCAACGCTTTTATCCTGAACTGGCTCTTGGCAAATAGTGCGAAGGGTGTATGTTGGTTTTATTCCAGTTCGTTACTATCGAGCTACTATTCAGATAAAAACTGCAATAAGCAGAGTGTGATATGCACGCTGTACGCTATCGAAACTCAGGCGGAGATAATGTATGTCGGATCTACATGAAGCACTGCGCGATAACGTTCGAACGTTGGGGCAAAGCCTCGGCGAGACCATCAGCGGTCATCTGGGCGATGACTTCCTGAGCAAAATTGAAAACGTGCGCCATCTGGCGAAAGATGCCCGCGGCGCGGATGATGAAGCCCGCGAAGCGCTGCTGAAGGCGCTAAACGAGTTGGGCGATGATGAGGTGTTGCCGGTTGCGCGCGCTTTCACCCAGTTCCTTAACCTAGCGAACATCGCCGAAGAGCACCACCGTGTGCGACGTCGTCTGGAAGTGAAAGACGTCTGTACGCCTGACTCCCTCTGTAGCCTCTTTGCCCACCTGAGCAAGCGGGGATTTAACGCCAGGACCGTCGCCGATACGCTCAGCTCTATGCAGGTGGAGCTGGTACTCACCGCACACCCGACTGAGGTGAACCGACGTACTCTGATTCAGAAGTACGATGGTATTGCCGATAGTCTGCGCCGTCTGGATCAGGGGGAAGACGCCCAGCATCGTCTCAATGAGCTGATCAGCCAGATCTGGTACACCGACGAGATCCGTCAGCAACGCCCGACACCGGTCGAAGAGGCCAAGTGGGGGTTTGCGGTTATTGAAAACTCCCTCTGGCACGCTATTCCGAAATTCCTCAAGGGGCTGGATGCACAGCTCAACGAAACCCTGGGTGAGCGTCTGCCGCTAGATGCTGCACCGGTTCGCTTTGCCTCCTGGATGGGCGGCGACCGTGACGGCAACCCGAATGTGACCGCCAAGGTAACCGAAGATGTATTGTTGCTCTCGCGCTGGATGGCCGCAGACCTGTACTACAAAGACGTAGACTCTCTGCGCGCTGAGCTGTCGATGCGCAACGCCAGTGCTGAACTGCGTGAGCGGGTGGGGGCGGACGTTGCCGAACCTTACCGTGAACTGTTGGGGCAGGTGCGTGAGCAACTTGCGGCTACCAAGGGTTGGATCTTTGCCAAACTAAAGGGTAATCCGCTACCCGCGCAACCGATCTATCACTGCAGTGAGGAATTGCTCGAACCGCTGATGCTTTGCCATCGCTCGCTGATCGAGTGCGGTATGGGAATCATAGCGGAAGGAGCGCTGGAGGATATCATCCGACGGATCGCCTGCTTCGGTACCTCGCTGGTGAAGCTGGATATCCGTCAGAGCTCCGATCGTCACGCGCAGGTGTTTGAGGAGCTTTCTCACTTCTACGGCATGGGTTCCTACAACGGCTGGAGCGAGGAGGGGCGTCAGAACTTCCTGCTGAAAGAGTTGCAGAACCGCCGTCCGCTGCTGCCACATAACTGGCAGCCGTCCGCTGAGGTGCAGGAGGTGCTGGATACCTGCCGCATCGTGGCGCAGGCCGAACCGAACAGTCTGGGTTCCTACGTGATCTCTATGGCCAGTAATCCATCCGACGTACTGGCGGTGATCCTGTTGCTACGGGATATGGGGATCGGCCATAACATGCGTGTGGTACCGCTGTTCGAAACCCTGGCCGATCTGGATAACGCCCGTGACTGTATAGATGCGCTGCTGAAGGTGGACTGGTATAAGCAGTACACCCAAGGCCATCAGGAGGTGATGATCGGTTACTCCGACAGCTCCAAGGATGCAGGTCAGCTGGCTGCGGCCTGGGGGCAGTTTAAGGCGCAGGAAGCGTTGACCGCGCTCTGTAAGGAGCACGGTGTGCACCTGACCCTGTTCCACGGCCGTGGCGGCACCGTAGGCCGCGGTGGTGGCCCGAGTCATACCGCGATCCTGGCGCAGCCGCCGGGTTCGGTGGACGGCAGTCTGCGTGTGACCGAGCAGGGTGAGATGATCCGCTTCAAGTTTGGTATCCCTGAGATCGCGGTGCGCAACCTGGAGCTTTATGCCGGTGCCGTGCTGGAGGCTACTCTGGATCCAACGCCGGGACCGGAAGAGATGTGGCGTCAGCAGATGGAGCTTATGGCGGGCATCGGCCTGCGTGAGTACCGTCAGGTGGTGCGCAACGATCCCCAGTTTGTGCCTTACTTCCGTGCGGCGACGCCGGAGCAGGAGCTGGCCAAGTTGCCGCTGGGTTCACGTCCGGCGAAGCGCCGTCAGGATGGTGGTGTGGAGAGTCTGCGTGCTATCCCATGGATTTTCGCCTGGACTCAGATCCGCCTGATGCTGCCCGCCTGGTTGGGTTCCGACAATGCCTTGGGTGAAGCGCTTGAAGGTGGGCAGCAACAGCTGCTACGCACGATGTACCGCGATTGGCCGTTCTTCCAGTCCTACATCAACATGCTGGAGATGGTACTGGCGAAAAGCGATACCCGCATTTCTGCTTACTATGACCAGCAGTTGGTGTCGGAAGAGCTGCGTGTACTGGGCTCAAGTCTGCGCGACCGGTTGGAGAAAACGGTTGATCTGGTAAACACCATTAAAGAGCAGGATCAACTGCTGGTGGACCATCCGATCATCCGTCAGTCGATCGATGTGCGTAACCCCTATATCGATCCGTTGCACTTCCTGCAGGCCGAACTGCTCAATCGTGACCGCACCCAGCCGGATAAACGTCTGGAGCAGGCGCTGATGGTTACCATGGCGGGCATCTCCGCAGGTATGCGAAACACCGGCTAACCCTCCCTCAGGACCGGGACAGTGCTTTATTTTGCACTGTTCCGGCCATTGACCTCTGTTAACACCTCATCCATTAGTCCAGTTAGGGGTTGAGCGCCTTAACGCTTTGGCGTAATCTCAGAAACCTTTTGTGAACCGGACCTATTGTCGACAATGGTAGTTCTAACGTCGAATTGTCCACCTTCGGGTGCGTGGTATTGTCCTGTTCAAGTGTAAGCTGAGTTTCATAATCAGAAAGAATTTAGCTGTCTGGCGACGCCGGGAATGCCCTGTTGGGCGGGCAAGGCGCGCGGGACCGCAGGCCTATTTTGCATTTATAAAATTATAATTTTTAACTTAGGAGTTTCCCTGTATGCGTATCATCCTTCTGGGCGCACCAGGTGCCGGTAAAGGTACACAGGCTCAATACATCACCGAGAAGTACGGTATTCCGCAGATCTCCACTGGCGACATGCTGCGTGCAGCAGTTAAAGCGGGCACCCCTCTGGGCGTGAAAGCTAAAGAAGTGATGGATGCTGGTCAGCTGGTTTCTGACGACATCATCATCGGTCTGGTTAAAGAGCGCATCGCTGAAGCTGATTGCGAGAAGGGTTTCCTGTTTGACGGTTTCCCACGCACTATCCCTCAGGCTGACGCACTGAAAGACGCAGGCGTAGCGATCGACGCAGTGGTTGAGATCGACGTTGCTGACGAAGAGATCGTTAAGCGTATGGCTGGTCGTCGCGTACACCCGGGTTCCGGTCGTACCTACCACGTTGTATTCAACCCGCCTAAGGTTGAAGGCAAAGACGACGTAACCGGTGAAGATCTGGTTCAGCGTGCTGACGATGCTGAAGAGACTGTACGTGACCGTCTGGGTGTATACCACGAGCAGACCGCTCCTCTGATTAGCTACTACAAAGGCTGGAACGATGAAGATGCAGCAACTGCACCTAAGTACGTTTACGTGCCAGGCGTAGGTTCTGTTGAAGACATCCGCGACAAAGTATTCGAAGGCCTGGGCGAGTAAGCCTGACAGCCGGATAGCTTTTAAAAAGCCGCGCTCTTTAGCGCGGCTTTTTTTGTTTTTGGGCCTTGCTATCAGGACAACAAAACTGAGTTTAAACGCGGTGCACCGATCGGTGATTTTTAACGTATAATCTGCCCCCTTATCGATTTGAGACCATCCCGCCATGCGTGAACAGCTGAAAACCGCCGTCATTCTTGTGAACCTGGGTACCCCGGACAAACCCGAAGCTGGTGCCGTACGTCGTTATCTGAACGAGTTCCTGTCTGACTCGCGTGTGGTGGAGGGTAAAGGTCCGCGTCGTTTGCTTTGGCTGGCGGTACTGAAGGGGATTATCCTCAATGTACGTCCCCGCCGTGTGGCAAAAGCCTATGCGTCGATCTGGGAGGATGACTCGCCGATGCGCAAGGTCTTGAACCAGCAGGTATCAGAACTGATTCTGGTGTTACAGGAGCGCTTTGGCGACAAGGCACCGGAGGTGTATTCAGCGATGACCTACGGGCAGCCGGGGCTGAGCGCATTGCTGGAGGACCTGAAACAGCAGGATTATAAACGGCTGCTGATCTTGCCGTTGTATCCGCAGTACTCGGCGACCACGACTGCACCGATCTACGACCAGATAGCGCGTTTCCAGCTCAAACAGCGCGAAGTGCTGGATATCCGTATCCTCAAATCCTATTACAACCATCCGTCCTACGTTAAAGCGCTGGCCGACAGTGTGCGGGCGTTCCGGGAAGAACATGGTGGCACAGATAAGTTGCTGCTGTCCTACCATGGCATCCCGAAAGAGTACGCCGATAAGGGCGACCCTTATCCACAGCAGTGTCACCGTACATCTGAGCTGCTGGCGCAGGAACTGGGCCTGAGCGATAACGCCTGGATGACTACCTTCCAGTCGCGGTTTGGGCCTGCTGAATGGTTGCAGCCTTACACCGACAAAACCCTGGAAAAGCTGCCGCAGCAGGGGACACACAAGGTGCAGATGATCAGCCCGGCATTTTCTGCCGACTGTCTCGAAACCCTCGAGGAGATCGCGATCGAAAACCGCGAAGTGTTCCTCAATGCGGGCGGCAGCGAATACGCTTATATCCCGGCGCTGAATGCAGCCCCGGCTTTTATCCAATTACTGTCTGAGCTGGTGGCCGAACAAGCGGGCGACTGGTTGCTGGAGCGATAAGAATGCAGAACGAGATCCTGTTCGGAATCCATGCGGTTAAAACCGCGCTGAAACGCGACGCCAAACGTGTACGCGGATTAGTAGCGCAGAAAGGCCGCAAGGATGAACGTATCCAGCAGGTCCTGGAGCTGGCACAGCAACAGGGTATCCGCGTGCGCTGGAGCAACCGTCAGGAGCTGGATGAGCTGGCGCAGGGCGGTGTGCATCAGGGCGTATTGGTAGAGTGTGAACCGATCCGCTCACATAACGAGAAGTACCTCGACCAGCTACTGCAGAATCTGGAAGAGCCTGCCTTTTTGCTGGTGCTGGATGGTGTGACCGATCCGCATAACCTGGGGGCTTGTCTGCGTACTGCCGATGCTGCCGGGGTACATGCGGTGATCGCGCCTAAGGATAAGTCGGCACCGCTGAACGCAACTGTGGCCAAAGTGGCGTGTGGTGCGGCAGAAGCGGTGCCTTACGTGCAGGTGACTAACCTGGCGCGCACCCTGAAAGGCCTGCAGGAAGCCGGTGTATGGATCACCGGAACCGCTGGAGAAACCGACCTGGATGTCTACCAGTCCAACCTCACAGGGCCTATGGCACTGGTGATGGGCGCAGAAGGAAAAGGGATGCGCCGCCTGACCCGCGAACACTGTGACCAGCTGGTGAAGATCCCGATGGCGGGTGAAGTGAGTAGCCTGAATGTATCGGTGGCTACCGGTGTTTGTCTGTTCGAGGCGGTGCGTCAGCGTTCAAAATAGCGCGGTGGATAATTAAGTGCGTTAAACGCCGCTAAAACACAAATGGGGCGATCAGCGCCCCATTTTTACTTTCTGCTTTACCTTCAGCGTTTGGTTGGCTGAGTGCTTAGAGTTCCGTTAACACCTCTTCCACGTGGGTGGCGATCATCGCTTCTTCGTTGGTAGGGATTACCCGCACGGTTACCGCTGAGTCTGCGTTGCTGATCAGATCAGCCCCCGCGTTATTGGCATCCTCGTCGAAGGATACGCCGAGCCATTGAGCACGTTCCAGTACACGGCGGCGCAGGTCCGCATCGTTCTCTCCGACACCGCCGGTGAAAACGATCTGGTCCAGGCCCTGCAGCGCAGCGCCCAGACGACCCAGTTCCAGCGAGATGCGGTAGGCGAACATATTGATCGCCTCTTCGGCGCGGGGATCGTCAGACTGATGCAGGGTCAGCATATCGCTGCTGATGCCCGACACACCCAGCCATCCGCTCTCCTTATTGATCAAGCGCTCGAGGGCATCGGCATCCATACCGTTGTGGCGTTGCAGGTAGAGCAGGACACCGGGATCGATGTTACCGCAGCGACTGCCCATCGGCAGACCATCCACTGCGGTGAAGCCCATGGTGGAGGCGATGGAACGGCCCGCTTTTACGGCGCACATACTGGCGCCTGCGCCAAGGTGACAGATCACCGTGTTGTGGTCGCCGCTCTCAAGAGCGCTCAGACGACGTTGAATAAACTCATAGGAGAGACCGTGGAAGCCGTAGCGACGGATGCCCTGCTCGGTGTACTCGCGCGGCAGCGCATAGTCCCGTTCCTCAGCCGGTTGTTCGGCGTGGAACATGGTATCGAAGCAGGCGATCTGCGGCAGCTCCGGTGCCAACTCCTGACAGGCGCGGATCAGCTTAAGATTGTACGGCTGATGCAGCGGTGCCAACGCTACAAAGGTGCGCAACTTGAGCAGGATCTCTTCGTCCAGCAACACCGGATCATTAAAGACACCGCCGCCGTGGACCACGCGGTGCCCGATGGCGGTCAGTTCGCTCTCCGGCAGCGCCTTTTGCAGCCAGTCCAGAACATACTGTAGCGCCGCCTGATGACGGTTCTCCTGCGCAGCGGCCGAGAGGTCCAGGCCGCATTTTTCTACGTCGTTGCCGTCGCCATCTTTGATGCTGACGCGGGCATCGCTCAGAATATTGCCGAGCTTAAACACGTACAGGCACTCTACGCCGTTTGCACGCTGAGCAAACAGCGCGCATTTCAGGCTGGAGGAGCCGCCATTAACGGTAAGTATGGTTTTCATCGCTTACAAGCCTTCCGGGTGCAGCACCATATGAGAGGCCAACGCGCAGGAAGCCAGACGGGCAAGGGTTTTCTCGGAGCGGCTGGTCAGGATGATCGGCACGCGTGCACCCAGTGCAATACCTGCGGATTTAGCGTTAGCCAGATACACCAGCTGCTTGGCGATCATGTTGGCCGATTCCAGGTCCGGCGCCAGCAGAATGTCGGCATCCCCTGAAACTACGGACTTAATGTGCTTGTCGATCGCTGCCTGCTGGGAGATCGCGTTATCGAACGCCAGCGGGCCGTCAAGAATACCCCCGGTGATCTGTTCACGGTCGGCCATCTTGCACAGCGCGGCAGCATCGATGGTGCTCTGGATGTTCGGTTTTACTTTTTCCACAGCTGAAAGAATCGCAACTTTAGGGACATCCACACCCAATGCGTGGCAGAAATCGATAGCATTCTGGGCGATGTCGCGTTTGGTGATCAGGTCCGGCGCGATATTGATCGCCGCGTCGGTGATCATGATCGGTTTGTGGTAGTTGGGTACATCGAACACAAATACATGGCTCAGACGGCGTTCAGTACGGATACCTTTGGTTTTGTGCACCACAGCACTAAGAAGTTCAGCGGTGGCCAGGTTGCCCTTCATCAGCGCCTGCGCATCTGCAACCCGTACCAGGTCGCAGCCGGCTTCGGCAGCCGCGTGGCTGTGTGGCGTATCGATCAGCTCATACGGTGAGATATCAAGATTGTTTTCATCCGCCGCCGCTTTGATTTTGGATTCCGGGCCGATCAGGATAGGCGCGATCAGCTCCTTCTCTGCCGCTTCAACCGCGCCAACCAGGCTGTTCTGGTCGACTGGGTGTACAACTGCGGTGCGTATTGGCGTCGCTTTTACCGCCTGCTCAATGAAAAATTCGAGTTGATCGTGCAGGGGCGGTGTATCTTTGATAATCATCGTACTTAATCCTTAGACAGGAGAAACAACGCTGTCTCTTTTAAGCGTAACTATGTGGTTTGGTATACGACTTAAGTGTGACAGTTTACTGTGAACCCATTATGACGCGCCGCAACAAAAGGGCAAACTGACATATGTCACGTACAGTGATAATCGCTTTCCGGTAACGTTGGTCTATCCTAGATAGGTTTAAGTTTTAAAACTTCGGTTACAATGCTTAACAATTTGTATGTTTCCACTGACGGAGTAGCTTGATGAATAGTGGTATAGCGAAGCTGATTGACAGTTGTCTGCGGGCAATTGGTTGCAAAACGCTAAATCAGCAGTTTCTTCTTTCATACGCAATTATTTTTCTCATGGCCGCTTCATCCGGTGTGGCGCTTTATCTGAGTATGGCAATCGACCCCAACACCATCAATGTGGCGGGGCGCCAGCGTATGCTTAGCCAACGTATCGCAAAAGAGGCGATGCTGGTGGAAGCGGGTATTGAGCAGCGCGCTGTGCTGGAGAAAACCATTTCGCTGTTTGAGAAATCCCATACCGCGATCATTAATGGTGATTCCAGCCAGAATATGAAGCCGATCGAAGATCCGGCGATCCTTGCGCAGATGGATAAAGTGGGTGGACTGTGGAAAACCTACAAGCAGCTGATTCTGAGTCATCTGTCGGGTGCTACGCCGCAAACGCTGGCGGAGATCCATCGTCAGTCGCCGGTGGTACTGAAAGAGATGAACAAAGCGGTGGTCATGATGACCAAAGCTTCGCGTAACACCACCCAGAACCTGTTGATGATCTCTTTTGTCTGCGTACTGATCATCCTGGTGCTGGTGGTGATGGGACGTGTCTTCGGTTTACGTATGGTGATGGATAACATCCAGCGGCTTGAGCGTCGTATGAAGCAGGTGGGTGAAGGTGATTTCAGCCACCGTTTCAACATCAGCCGCGTCGACAATGAGATCGGTCAGCTGTTCCAATGCTACAACGATATGCTCAAACACGTGGGCAATCTGATGGACCGCGTACAGCAGGTTGCGGCCAATACCGATAACCACGTTAATAAAGTGGTGCAGGCAACAGCAGATACCGAACGTGGTGTCAGCCGCCAGTACGACGACCTGGAACAGGTAGCCGCTGCGATGAACGAGATGTCGGCGACGGTACAGGAGGTTGCGGGCAACGCCGTCGAAGCGGAACAGGCCGCAGGCAACACCGATCAGCAGGCTCACAAGGGTGGACAGGTTGTTGAAGAATCTGAGCAGCAGGCCAATCAGATGCTGGAGATGATGAAATCAACCGAACAGCTGCTGATGGACCTTGAAACTGAAACCCAGGCGGTGGATCAGGTGACGTCTGTGATCAATGATATTGCCGAGCAGACTAACCTGCTGGCGCTGAACGCGGCTATCGAAGCGGCGCGTGCGGGTGAGCAGGGACGCGGCTTTGCTGTCGTTGCGGACGAAGTCCGTACGCTGGCGCAGCGTACGCAGGAGTCTACGCACCAGATTCAGACCATTGTTGAGCGCTTGCAGAATCAGTCGCAGACCGCTGTGGCTTCCATGGAGAAAAGTACACAACTGGCTGAGCGCAGCAGCGAGTTGTCGCAGGCAGGGGCGCAGGCACTGCAGGATATCATCAGCTCCACTGCTACGATCTCCTCCATGAACACCATGATCTCCACTGCAGCGGAGGAACAGAGCGCTGTGGCTAACGATATTGATCAGCGACTGGTGAATATCTCTGATGTGGCGGGTGAAACCAAAAACGATACCCAACGTGTTGTGCTGGCCACCGAGGAGATCCGTAAGGAGATCCATCAGCTCAACCAGCTGGTGCAACAGTTTAAGCTCTGATGAGCTGCGTAATCTGAAACAACGGGGTGCAGTCAGCGCCCCGTTTTACGTTTCAGGGCCTAACCGCCGAATAAAGGAAGGAATCCCCGGATGAAAGTACTGCACACCCGCGCCCGTCAGGTAACGGAACAGATCCGTCGTTTTAATGAAACACTTCCCGAAGCCGACCGGCAGTTGAAATTTGAAAAGATGGCCGAGTCGCCGTTTATCTTTTTCCGCGGCACCAGCCACCTGTACTGGTACGACGTGTCACGGGACTGGCGTATCTCACTTTTTGGCGGGCGTGCCGAGACGCAGATCTGGCTGCAGGGCGATGCCCATATCTACAACTTCGGCGCTTTGCATGATCACTTCAACCGTATCTACTTCGGTATGGATGATTTCGATGATGCGGTGGTAGGGGATTTTCAGTTTGACGTCTGGCGTCTTGCCGCGAGCATGGTGCTGGAGCTACGCCAACGGCCATTTTATAGCGATGCTCTGGCGGATGATGCGATCAAGGCGTTCGGCAAAGCCTATCTGAATGCCATCGAGGATGCGGCCAACGGGGTTCCGGCGTTGCGCCTGGAGCATGCGCCTAAGCCGATCCGTAAATTTCTGGATAAAGTCCATCAGAAGAACACCCGTGAACGGATGCTGGAGAAGTGGACCAGCAACAACTGTCGCAGCTTTGATTATGGGCACGAGAAACTGGAAGCCGTGACGGATGAACAGTTCCTGGCCCTCAAGGTTGCGATCAACGCCTACCACGATACCCGAGAACTGTTACCCGACGGCGAGCATCCGCAAGTGCTGGATATTGTACGTCGTACCCAGGCGGGCACCGGCTCTTTGGGTAGTCAGCGTTACTACGCCTTGATCGAGGGTGAAACGCCACTGGAAAATATCATTCTCGATATCAAACAGCAGCGTGAACCGGCATCGGTTGCGGTGATGCCAGAGATCGAACAGCACTGGTATCGCGAGAGTTTTACCCATGAAGGGCGGCGTCATGCGCAGGCGTACCGGGCGATTGCTGAGCATGCCGATAGCTGGCTGGGATGGCTGACTTACGATGGCACGCTGTTTTCAGTACGCGAACGTTCTCCGTTTAAGAAAGACTATCCAGCACACAAACTGGATGCTGATGAGTTTCTGGTGATGGCTGACGTGTGGGGTTATATCCTCGGACGTGAGCATGCACGCGGCTCATTGGATGTACAGCCCGAGGCGAGTGGATTTATCCACTACGTCACTCACCACCTGCTGCCTGAGAGGAAAGCCTTTCTCCGTCTGTTGCGCGCCGTAGCGCTGCATTATGCACGTTGCGTTGAGCAGGACTGGCAGGTGTTCAAGCGTATGTGAAACCGGGGCGAGGCGCGAAGTTGTTAAGTCCGCGTAACAGTACTGTTCATAAAATTTACAATTCTCGCGCTTTTGGGCACTAATCAAGCGCCTGAGTGGCTATTCTTACTCTATACACGGATAAAACGTCAATAGACGTAACATAGCCAAAAGGTCTGTAACGATGAACATACGACCCGCTTATTCCACAGATGCGGCAGTTCTGGCGGATCTGATCAATCAGTCAAGCGAAGGGATGTGCGCTTGTATGTGGCAGCATCTGGCAGAGGGAGATGAGTCTCCGCTGGGTGCCGGAGCCCGTTTGGTGCACAAGGAAACCGGTGTGTTCAGTTTCCGTCACGCGACCGTGGTAGCCAAGGTTCATGAGGTGTTTGGAATGATCTCCGGGCGCCATCTGCTTGCCAGTGAAAGCCCGGCGGTTCTGGATGAATACCTACCCTTTGTCCGGGCGCTTATTAAACTCGAACAACACGCCCTCGATACATGGAACATCGTGGCGTTGGCGGTCTTCGAAGAGCACCGCCGTCATGGTCTGGCTACGCAGTTACTGGAAGCTGCGGAACAGTTAGCCCAGACCCTGAATATACGCCAGATGAGTATTATTGTGGCGAGTGAAAACCCCTCCGCCATTGAGTTGGTGGAAGACTATGGTTTTCGCTGTGTTGCTACCGAACCGGTTGTGCGCTGTGGGGTGATGACGCATAACGGCGACTGGTTATTGATGGTGAAGGATATCTGATCTCCTGACCATGCTTGTCCCCGCGATAGCGGAAATCGATCCCTTTTTGTCTCAGGTCGCTGGTGGGTGCTACCTTGTAGCCGACCGATGGGGCATAATTTGCTTAAATCCAAGTACTTAGGGAAGACCAATGGGACGATTGATTGATTGGTGTGTGGACCTCTGGGACGCGACACCGGGCGGAAAGATTGTACGAATGATATTGGCCCTGCTGGGCGCTTACCTGCTGGTATCTATTCCACTGGGTATGTACTGGAGTATGACGCCAAGCCAGTTTGATCCTGCCGCAGAAGCGCAAAGTGACGCGCAGGAGCGTGGCCTGAAACCGGCGACCGGTTACACCACGGTATTTACCCTTAACCGTGTGATGGACACGCTGTTGAATAAGTCGGGCGGTTACATCAGCAACGACCGCATGCCGCCGGGCGTCTGGCTGGACAACATCAGCAACTGGGAGTTTGGTGCGCTGGTACAGGTGCGCGACCTGAGCCGTGCTCTGCGTAAGGATTTCAGTCGCTCGCAGTCCCAGTCTGTAGAATACCCGGCGCTGACTGTCGCTGAACCTAAGTTCAACTTCGATAACAACAGCTGGTTGCTGCCATCCTCTGAATCTCAGTACAAGGAAGGTCTGCAGGCGCTTCTGTCCTACCAGACCGCACTGGCTGACGGAGCGCAGGGTGATGCGCAGTTCTACGCCCGTGCCGATAACCTCAACAACTGGCTGGGTGATGTGCAGACCCGCTTGGGTAGCCTGTCACAGCGTCTGAGTGCCAGTGTTGGCCAGAAACGCCTGAATACCGACCTGGCAGGTGATCCGGATGCTGCCCAGTCTACCGCGACAGCAGGCGAGCAGGAGGTAAAAACCCCGTGGCTGGAGATTGATGATGTCTTCTACGAAGCCCGCGGTTCAACTTGGGCGCTGCTGCACATCCTGAAGGCGGTGGAAGCTGACTTCGCACCGATTCTGGATAAGAAAAATGCCCGCATCAGCCTGCGCCAGATCATCCGCGAACTGGAAGCTGCTCAGGATACAGTCTGGAGCCCGGTGATCCTGAACGGTGGTGGTTTCGGTCTGTTCGCCAACCACTCGTTGGTGATGGCCAACTACATCTCCCGTGCTAATGCAGCGATCATCGACCTGCGTGAACTGCTGAGTCGCGGTTAACGGTGTAGCGCTACGCTGAGGCAGCCTGAATGGCTGCCTTTTTTATGGCGGAATGAAATTCGTGTTGAACCAGTAAGACAATAAAAACTCTCATAGTGAGCGATCACTACCTACACTGAATATATAGAGCTGTCGCCCTGCAGGCTGGAAAGGAGATACATAGTATGAAGCGGCTTTTTCTGTTGATAACCCATCTGATGGCACTGGGAGCGGGTTTTGCACTGGGTATTTACCTGCTGCCGATTCTAACCGCGCCGGAAGGTCCCTCCACGGTAGAAGTGGAGTCGTTGGCTTCAAAGGCTGCCTACAGCGCGGAGTTCACCCGCGATCTGAAAGGCAGTGACCTGCTGCACTGGGGTGAAGGTACCGTGTCGGTAGATAACAACGCGATCAGCTTTATGGGATCAATAGCCCCAGGGCCTGATTACAAACTGTATCTGGCACCGGACTTTGTGGAAAACGAAGAGCAGTTCCTGGCCGTGAAGCGTTACTCCCAGCAGGTGGGAGAGGTGAAGTCGTTTAATAACTTTATTGCGAGACTGCCAGCGGATGCGGATATCGAGAAGTACACCACGGTGGTGATCTGGTGCGAGACCTTCGGGGAGTTTATCACGGCGGCAAAATACCGCTGATAGCTGAACGAAGCGTGCGTAGAGACACAAAAAAGGCGGATCATGATCCGCCTTTTTGCTGCCTGGAATATCAGGCTACCGGCTGTTTCAGGCTCTCGTCGAAGTACGGCGGCCAGCCCAGCGGTTTACCTGCCAGCACGTGCAGGTGGATGTGGTAAACGGTTTGCCCGCCGTGGGTGTTGCAGTTAAACACGGTACGGTAACCACTTTCGTCGTAGCCGTTCTGTTTGGCGATCTTCGCAGCAACCTGAACCATATGGCCAACCAGTGCGGTATCTTCGTCAGGGATCTCGTTGGTGGTCGGGATATGTTTACGCGGAATCACCAGCGCGTGCATCGGTGCTTGCGGGTTGATGTCGTTAAACGCGATGACCTGATCATCTTCGTAGATGATCTCCGCCGGAATTTCCTTGTTGATAATCTTACAGAACAAACAATCCATAACCGTTTCCTTAATCTGTCGAGCGCCGTTACGGGAGAATCTTTGAAAAACTTCCCGCAGTATACCGCCGGGGGATGATCGATCAAATCCGGCTGATCAGATCTGCTCGATCATATCCTGTTGCACCGGCGGACAGTGCTGGCTTCTGGTCACGGTTCCATCCGGCAGGACGGATTCGAGGTGTACATCAAAACCCCATAAGCGATGCAGATGGCGCAATACCTCGTCGGTATCGTCCCCCAGGGGCTGTCCATTGTGCACATAGTGACGCAACGTCAGGGCACGGTCGCCGCGCACGTTGACGTTATACACCTGGATATTAGGTTCACGGTTGCCCAGGTTGTACTGGGCGGCCAGATCTTCCCGAATCTGCTTGTAGCCCAGCTCATCATGGATAGAGGAGACCGCCAGAGTGGGCCGTTCGGCATCATCAAGGATGGTGAACAGCTTCAGATCACGAATCATTTTTGGTGAAAGGAACTGGAGAATAAAGCTCTCATCCTTGTAGTTTCGCATGGCGTTCTGCATGGTCTCCAGCCAGTTACTGCCTGCGATATCCGGGAACCACTGTTTGTCCTCTTCGGTTGGATTTTCACAGATGCGACGGATGTCGGTCATCATGTTGTAACCGATGGTGTAGGGGTTGATACCGCTGAAATAAGGGCTGTCGAAGGAGGGCTGGAACACCACGCTGGAGTGGGAATGCAAAAACTCCATCATGAAACCGTCGGTTACCAGGCCTTCATCGTACAACGCATGCAACAGGGTATAGTGCCAGAAGCAGGCCCAGCCTTCGTTCATCACCTGCGTCTGTTTCTGTGGATAGAAATACTGCGATACCTTGCGCACAATTCGGATGATCTCACGCTGCCAGGATTCGAGCAGCGGGGCGTTCTTCTCCACGAAATAGAGGATGTTTTCCTCCGGTTCCGCTGGGAAGCGCATTGTGGAGGGTCTCTCTTCCTCTTCCTTCTTCGGAATGGTGTTCCAGAGTTCGTTTATGTGACGTTGTACGTACTCTTCTCGTGCTTTCTGACGTTCGCGTTCCTCTTCCGCCGTGATTGGTTGCGGACGCTGGTAGCGGTTTACGCCGTAGTTCATCAACGCATGGCAGGAATCGAGCAGCGCTTCAACCTCCTCTGCGCCGTAACGTTCTTCACAGCGACGGATGTAGTTTTTGGCAAAGAGCAGGTAGTCGATGATCGCGGTAGCATCGGTCCAGGTGCGGAACAGGTAGTTGCCTTTAAAGAAGGAGTTGTGGCCGTAGCAGGCGTGGGCGATAACCAGCGCCTGCATGGTCATGGTGTTCTCCTCCATCAGGTAGGAGATGCAGGGATCGGAGTTGATCACGATCTCGTACGCCAGACCCATACGTCCACGGCGGTAGTTCTGTTCCGTTTCCACAAACTGCTTGCCGAACGACCAGTGGTTGTAGTTGAGTGGCATCCCCACAGAGGAGTAAGCGTCCATCATCTGCTCAGAGGTGATGATCTCAATCTGGTTGGGATAGGTGTCCAGCTCGAACGTCTCGGCGACACGGCTGATCTCCTGATCGTAGCGCTCGATCAGCTCAAAGGTCCACTCGGCGCCGGTTGAGATAGGTTCCTTCTTCTTCATGCGGCCCCCTCAGTCTTTTTCTCAAAGAGTTTGCGGAATACCGGATAGATCTCGCCAGCATCAGTGATCTGATGCATCGCAAAGCTATCGGCCCAACTCTCATAGACTTTTTCATATTCCAGCCAGAGGTTCTGGTGTGGTCCGGTGGTGATCTCGACATAGGCGAAATACTGCACCATCGGCAGGATCTGTTTCTGCAGCAGCTCACCACAGATGTTGGAATCGCCATCCCAGTTATCACCATCGGAGGCCTGGGCAACGTAGATGTTCCAGTCGCCAGCCGGGTAGCGCTCCTGCAATACCTCACCGGTCAGCTTCAGAGCGCTGGACACGATGGTGCCCCCGGTTTCGCGGGAGTAGAAGAACTCCTGCTCATCCACCTCTTTGGCGTGGGTATGGTGGCGGATAAACACCACCTCAATCTGCTTGTAGTTGCGCTTCAGGAACAGATAGAGCAGCACGAAAAATCGCTTGGCGATATCCTTAATGCTTTGGGTCATGGAGCCTGACACGTCCATCACGCAAAACATCACGGCCTTGCTCGATGGAACCGGCACACGGATGGTGTTGTTGTACTTGATGTCAAAATCGTCGATCCAGGGAACGCGCTTGATCTTCTGCTTAAGTTCGTCGATCTGTAGGCGAAGAGCCGCGATCTGCTGTTCTGCCTCATCGTCGGGGAGGCGTTTTTGCAGCGATTCGATCTCGTTGTATAAGGCGCGGATCTCACGACGTTCCTTACCGGTCAGTGCCACGCGGCGGGCTTGGGCTGAACGCAGTGAGCGTACGATATGGATCTTCTCGGGTGCACCTGCGTTGGTGAAACCGGCGCGACGGGTTTCATACTGGGTGGTGTTCTTCAGCTGTTTCTTCACCAGATAGGGCAGTTCGAGGCCGTCGAACATGAAGTCCAGGAACTCGTCCTGACTGATCTGGAAGGTGAAGTCGTCCATGCCTTCGCCCTGGTTGCTGGCTTTGCCGTCACCGGAGCCACCGCCACCACCGCCACCGGAGGGACGCTGGAACTCGTCGCCTACGACAAACTCTTTATTTCCCGGGAACACGCGCTTGGTTACGCCGCCTTTGCCGTGGTGGAAAATAGGTTCTGAGATGTCGCGACGCGGAATGGTGACCGAACCACCCTGGTCAATATTGGTGATCGAGCGGCTGTTAACAGCGTCTTCTACCGCTTCCTTGATATGTTTCTTATACCGTTTCAGGAAGCGCTGACGGTTAACCGTGCTCTTCTTCTTCGCGTTTTGGCGGCGGTCGATGATATAACTCATACTCCGATCCCCATGTTCGGCCACGGCCCACCCGTTCAGGGCGGAAAACGGCCTTCATAGTTTTATCCGTCACTTCAGAGCGCGCTGGGCGCGCTCTGGGAAGTCAGGCATCAGGTTCCTTACTGTGACTTACGCACCCGGATATACCACTCGGAGAGTAAGCGGACCTGTTTCTCGGTGTAGCCGCGTTCGATCATGCGCTTAACAAATTCGCTGTGTTTCTTCTGATCATCGCTGGATGCTTTCGCATTGAAGGAGATGACCGGTAGCAGATCTTCTGTGTTGGAGAACATTTTCTTCTCGATCACAGAGCGCATCTTCTCGTAACTTGCCCACGCCGGGTTCTTGCCGTGATTGGATGCTCGGGCACGGAGTACGAAGTTGACAATTTCGTGGCGGAAATCTTTCGGGTTGCTGATACCCGCAGGTTTCTCAATTTTCTCCAGCTCTTCACTAATAGCCTGGCGGTCAAGAATGTCGCCGGTTTCAGGGTCGCGGTACTCCTGATCCTGAATCCAGAAGTCAGCATAGGTGACATAGCGATCAAAGATGTTCTGACCGTACTCTGAGTAGGACTCCAGATACGCGGTCTGGATCTCTTTACCCAGATACTCGATATATTTCGGTGCGACAAACTCCTTCAGGAAACCGATATAACGTTCTTGCACTTCTGCCTGGAACTGTTGCTGTTCGATCTCTTTCTCCAGTACGTGCATCAGATGTACCGGGTTGGCAGCCACTTCTGATGGGTCGAAGTTAAAGACTTTCGACAGGATCTTGAAGGAGAAACGGGTGGAAAGGCCGTCCATCCCTTCATCGACACCGGCGGCGTCTTTATACTCCTGCAATGATTTGGCTTTCGGGTCTGTATCTTTCAGGTTTTCACCGTCATAGATACGCATTTTCGAGAACAGGCTGGAGTTTTCCGGCACTTTAATACGGGATAGCACGGAGAACTGCGCCAGCATGTTTAACGTATCCGGGGCACAAGGCGCGTGGGACAGAGAGCTGTGTTCCAGCAGTTTTTCGTAGATATGAATCTCTTCGGTGACACGGGTACAGTAAGGTACTTTGACTATATAGACACGGTCGATGAAGGCTTCATTGGTTTTGTTGTTCTTGAAACTCTGCCACTCGGATTCGTTCGAGTGTGCCATGATGATACCGCCGTACGGGATGGCGCCCATACCTTCGGTACTGTTGTAGTTACTTTCCTGGGTAGCGGTCAACAGAGGGTGCAGCACTTTGATCGGTGCTTTGAACATCTCCACGAACTCCATAATGCCTTGGTTGGCGCGGCACAATGCGCCGGAGAAGCTGTAGGCATCAGGATCGTGCTGGGCATACTCTTCCAGCTTACGGATATCGACTTTACCCACCAGACTGGATATATCCTGGTTGTTCTCATCACCCGGTTCGGTTTTGGCGATAGCGATCTGGTCAAGGATCGATGGATAGAGTTTCACCACACGGAATTTAGAGAGGTCGCCGCCGAATTCATGCAGACGTTTAACCGCCCAAGGGGACATCACCCCTTTGAGGTAACGTTGCGGAATCCCGTACTCCTCTTCGAGGATGTTGCCGTCTTCCTCAGGGTTGAACAGGCCAAGCGGGCTTTCAAACACCGGTGAGTCTTTAATGGCATAAAAAGGTATGTGCTGCATCAGGAACTTCAAGCGTTCCGCCAGCGAGGATTTACCGCCACCAACAGGGCCGAGCAGATAGAGAATCTGTTTGCGCTCTTCCAGTCCTTGTGCGGCGTGTTTGAAGTACGCGACGATGTTTTCAATCGCCTCTTCCATGCCGTAGAACTCACTGAAGGCAGGGTAGCGTTTGATCAGCTTGTTGGAAAAGATACGGCTGAGTCGAGGGTCAGAGGAGGTGTCTATTATCTCAGGTTCACCAATTGCGTTTAGCATCCTTTCTGCGGCATCGGCGTATACCGACGGGTCTGTTTTGCAGAGTTGAAGATACTCAGTGAGAGACATCTCTTCTTGCTTGGTTGACTCGTAACGGGACTTGTAATGCTCAAAAATACTCATGTTTGTCACCTTCCTCTTAAGATACCTTTTTATATCAATTGCTTAAGGGCTCATGGTGTGCTTCTCTCTCTTGCATTTGATGTTAAGTGTAGTTCACATTTTGAGCCTGCGAGGCTTCCTCTCATCGTTGGACAACGAATTTTTTTATAAGTCTGGTTAAAATTTAACCATTTGATTCTTCAAAAGATTTCCGTTCAAGAATTTGTAAAACTTCACGCATAAAGCGTGCGGCTTCTCCACCAGTGGCTGCTCGGTGATCAAAAGTCAACGAGAGGGGCAGGACGCGATGGATTTTCAGCTCCCCGTTCACTGCCACTGGTTGCTCACGGATTACGCCGGCACCGAGTATGGCGACCTGTGGCGGCACCACAATCGGAGAGGCGTAGCGACCAGCAATAGTGCCGAAGTTGCTCAGGGTGATAGTTGCGCCCTGTAACTCTTTTGGGGGGATGGTGCGAGCCTTTACGTCGGCGCGCATCTGGTCGAGACCTGCACGCAGATCCTCGCTGCTGCGGCCACCGATATCGCGCAGCACGGGGACGAAGAGTCCCTGATCGGTGTCGACCGCGACGCCAAGATGAATTTTGCTGTGCTGGCGCCGACTGAGCGTATTGCCGTCAAACCAGGTATTCATCGCAGGGGAGGCCTTGCAGGCACCGGCAATGGCGTTGACCAGCCGCATGGTTACGTCTGTACCCTCCGGCCAGCAATCGATATCCACATCCTCACACAGGGTGACGGGAACCACTTCAGCATGCGCAGCGGCCATAGTTTTGGCCATCTGCTTGCGTACCCCGCGCAGCGGTTCGGCCCGGCCGTGTTTGCGGTCCATGTTTGCTGCCTGTTCTACATCCTGCGGTGTGACCGTGCCATCGCGTCCGCTGCCCTGAAGTCCTGTCAGGTCTACGTTGAGGCGCTTGGCCAGGGCGCGCACGGCTGGCGTCGTACGTACAGCCTGGTGGGCACGTGTACTGGGTGCCGCACCGATGATGAACTGGTCACCCTGGGCGCTGTTGTCGGCGTCCGGAATTTTGCCAACCACGGTGCCCGTATCTTCATCCTCTTCTGAGGCGTATTCGATCAGAGGCTCGCCGGTGTGGATGGTATCGCCAGCGTCACCAAACAGGTGGGCAATCACGCCATCCTGCGGCGAGGGGACCTCTACAATCGCCTTCGCAGTCTCGACCGAAACCAGGATCTGGTCGGTTTTTACCTGATCACCTTCCTTGACGTGCCATTCCACAATTTCGGCCTCGGGCAGTCCTTCCCCCAGGTCCGGCAGTTTGAAGTATTTCATACGAACTCCAGTGTCTGTCTGACCGCATCCTTAATGTCGGCGGTGTTAGGCATAAAGTGGTTTTCCAGGCGGAAGTAGGGCATCACGGTGTCATACCCGGTTACCCGCACAGGCGGAGCCTGCAGATCGAGCAGGCCTTTCTCGGCAATGGTGGCCGCGATCTCGGCTCCTACGCCCAGATTGCGTGATGCTTCGTGCACGATGACGCAGCGTCCGGTTTTCGCGACAGAGGCCAGTATGGTGTCCATATCCAGCGGGCTGATCGTCGCCACGTCGATCACCTCGCAGCTGATGCCCTCTTCTGCCAGCTCTTCAGCGGATTCCAGGGTCTCTTTGATCATCGCACCCCAACTGATCAGGGTGAGATCGGAACCTTCACGCAGGGTAAAGCAGGTATCCAGCGGCAGGGCGACACCGTTATCCTCGACGGGTTGTTTGCTGGCGCGGTAGATCCGTTTGGGTTCCAGAAAAATGACCGGATCAGGATTGCGTATCGCCGCCAGCAACAGACCGTAAGCGCGTGCGGGAGAGGAGGGGATCACAACCCGCAGGCCCGGGATATGGGCGAACAGGGATTCTGTGCTCTCCGAGTGGTGTTCCGGGGCGTGGATGCCGCCGCCGAAAGGCGCGCGCAGTACCATTGGGCAACTCAGGCGACTGCGCGTGCGGTTACGCAAGCGCGCCGCATGGCAGATCACGTGCTCCATGGCGGGGAAAACAAACCCCATAAACTGAATCTCAGCGACTGGCTTCAGTCCCTGGGCCGCCATGCCAACGGCCAAGCCGCCGATCAACGCCTCAGCTAAAGGTGTATCCATGACACGGCGGTTGCCGAACCGTTCTTTCAGACCTACGGTGGCGCGGAACACCCCGCCGTTGGTGCCGACATCTTCACCCAACAGCACAACACTGTCGTCTTTTTCCATCTCGTGGGCGAGGGCGAGGTTAACCGCCTCTACCATAGTGATCGTTTCATGACTCATGGTGGCTGCCTCCTTTCATCGCTTTTACCATCGCCCAATCGCGCTGCTCACGCAGAGACTCGGGCAGTTCGGCGTAAAGGTGATCAAAGATCGATTCGATGGGTTGTGGCGGTGTATCCAGGTAGGCATCGACGGCGCTTTGAACCATGCAGTTCACCTCCTCCTGCCAGAGTGTTTCCTGGGTTTCGTCCCACCAACCGTTGCTGTGGAGGTAGGTGCGCAGGCGTTTTATCGGCTCCAGCTCCCAGGCGGCTTTCAGCTCATCATTGTCCCGGTAGCGGGTGGCGTCGTCGGCGGTGGTGTGGTCAGACAGGCGGTAGCTGATCGCTTCGATCAGGGTCGGGCCTTTGCCGTCGCGGGCACGGTCCAGTGCCAGTTGCAGGGCTTCGCGCATGGCGATCACATCGTTCCCGTCCACCTGCTCACCGCGAATGCCTGCACCGATCGCTTTCTGTGCCAGCGTGGGGGCACCGGACTGCAGGTTACGTGGAACCGAGATCGCCCATTGGTTGTTGTTCACCACGAACACCACCGGTAGCTGCCAGGCACCGGCGACGTTCAGGGCTTCGAGGAAATCGCCCTTGGAGGTCGCACCGTCGCCGCAAAGGGTTAATGCCACACGCGATTCCCCGCGAATCCGGAAGGCGCTGGCGACACCGCAGGCGTGCATAGCCTGTGTAGCGATAGGCACCGCGTTGGGGAAGTCCTCGCCCATGCCGGGACTGGCGTTGCCGCGTTCGTCCCCGCCCCAGTAGAGCAGGATCTCTTCGATCGGCGTGCCACGCAGCATCTGGATGGCGTGATTACGGTAGTAAGGGATCAGCACATCTTCTTTTTGCATCAGCAGACCGACGGGAACGTCGATCGCTTCAGACCCCAGAAGGGATGCGTAGGTGCCTAGCTGACCGGTACGTTGCAGCGCGATCGCTTTGTTATCCATCGTCCGTGCCAGCACCATATTGCGATAGCAGGTAGTCAGCCAGTCCGCGGAGCGTGCCCACTCAGGAAGCTCCGTGCTGACCTCGTTCTGCGCAGTCAGGTACTGCCGGAATAATATCTGGCCTTCAAAAACGGTATCCATTGCAAACTCTCCATCTCAGATTATGCCGCCGGGTGAAGTGAGGCGCGGGCAATAATGCCCTCAGCCCGCTCGTTGGCGATGCGGTGGGTGCAACGGTCTTCCTGATCGGCTTGCTGGAATAACTGGTAGAGAGAGGTTCCGATCTGGCGGACCTTGGCCTTGATCGCTGCATCGTTCTGCCCTGCGTGTTGCATGGCGACGAAGATCAGGCCTCCGGCATTGATCAGGTAATCCGGCGCGTACATGATGTGGCGACGGCGTAGCAGTTCGCCGTGTTCTTCCCGTTCGAGCTGGTTGTTGGCAGATCCCGCAACGATGTCACAGTTCAGCTCATTGATGGTGTGATCGTTGATGATGGCGCCCAGCCCGCAGGGGCAGAACACATCCGCCGAAACGCTGTAGATCTTGTCTGCAGCAACCGCTTTGGCCCCGAGTTCGTTCACCGCTTTGAGTAATTTACCCTGATCGATATCGGATACCGTCAGGTGCGCGCCGCTGGCATAGAGCATCTTGGCCACGGCGTATCCCACATGGCCCAAGCCCTGCAGGGCTACATGGATGCCTTTCAGGGAATCGTTACCGGTGCGATAGCGGATGGCAGCTTTGATCCCCTCAAAGACGCCCAGAGCGGTCATCGGCGAGGGATCACCACTCTGACTGGTGCAGGTCACCCACTGACAGGTTTGACTGATAGCATCCATGTCGCTGGTCTGTGTGCCGCTGTCCATGGCGGTGATATAACGACCGCCCAGATCTTCCACGAAACGACCAAAGGATTTCATCAGAGCGACCCGATCAAAGTTGTGCTCGGGTTTGATGATCACAGCCTTGGCGCCACCGTGGGGTAGCCCGGCCAGTGCAGCTTTGTAACTCATTCCGCGTGCCAGTCGACTGGCGTCGATCACGGCATCGTTTTCACTTTTGTAGGTTATAAACCGGCACCCTCCGATCGCGGGACCGCGCACCGTAGAGTGGATGGCAACAATTGCACGTAAACCGGTTTCCGGGTCGCAGGCGAGATGCAACCTTTCCAGACCCGCGTTTTCCATCAGTTCGAACATGACGGGATCCTCCGTACTTGTCTTACAGGAAAACAGCAACGCTGTTCTGTGGAACCTTTAGATCAGCGATCCTGAATGCTGGATGAAAAGCTCCTGAAGGGGTGCGGTGTGTGCACTCCTCCTATTTTGGATAGCACAGGATTTACCAAAGTTCAGATAAAAATAACGTTTTTTCACAACCAATTAGCGGCTTCTACGGCGGAATTTTGTGACTGGATCAGGGACGGATTTGAGGGGGTGAATAGCACTAGGGTGTTTGCGCAGATGCGGTTATAATCTGTCCATTCATTAATCCGGGCAGGGCTAAGGTAGCGATGCAAAAACTGATCTCAGGGATACTGTTAGCAGGCTGTATGACAGCACTGCCGCTGCATGCGAGCGATCAGTTGGATTCGGCATCCGTTGCATCTCAGGATAATGAGCAACTGTTGCTGAGCGGTTTGCGGCACCTGCGTGAAAACCGTGTGGATTCCGCTCTGGAAGACCTGCGTACGCTCACCAACCAGCAGCCGGATTTTCGACTGGCTCAACTGATCTATGCTGATCTGATGTCGGCGCGTGGTGCTCCTCTGAACGATGTGGGTCAGAACCGGGCGATTGATGATAAGAAGCTGGCAGGGTTTATCTCTGAAGCTAAAGCGCGGTTGCTGATCGAACAGGAGAAACCGGCTCCGGATATGGTGCCTGCCTCCATGATTCAGATGGCACCGGATCAGAAATATGCCCTGATCATGGATACGCGCCTGCACCGCCTGTTTATCTTCGAAAACCGGGCTGGCGTACCGCATCTGGTTAAAGATTATTACGCGTCCTACGGGCGTGGTGGCATCGGTAAAGAGCGCCGTGGTGACCTGAAAACGCCGCTGGGTGTGTACTTTGTTACTGGTCGTTTCACCGACGCACAGCTGCCACAGCGCTACGGCACCGGCGCGCTGCCACTGAACTATCCAAATGTCTGGGATGAGCGTCAGGGCCGCACGGGCAGTGGTATCTGGGTGCACGGTTCACCGTTTGATACCTACAGCCGTCCACCGGAAGCGAGTGAGGGTTGTATCTCCCTGAGTAACGTTGATTTCTCAGCGCTGGATGGGCTGGTGGATGTGCGTAACACGCCGGTGATCGTCGGTCATAATATCCGCTGGATGCAGCGCGCCGACTGGCTCAATCAGCAGCGTGATTATGCGCGGCTGATCGAAAGCTGGCGCGGCGATTGGGAAAGCCTGGATAACGAGCGTTACCTGAACAACTACTCTCAAAGCTACAAAAACGGCAGTTGGGACTACAACCGTTTTGCCAGCCACAAGCGCAAGGTCAACGCCAGTAAGAAATATATTAAGGTGGGTGTGGATCAGCTGAGCCTCTACCGCTATCCGGATGAGCCGGGTCTGCTGGTGGCTACCTTCCGCCAGTCCTATAAAAGCAGTAACTACAAAGGCGATTCAGTAAAACGTCAGTACTGGGTGCTGGAAGATGATGGCTGGAAGATCGCTTACGAGGGTAAACCTTCACGCGGGATTCCTTAGGCCATCAGCAACCGCCTGTGATCAAACACTAAAAAAGCCCTTCGATGAAGGGCTTTTTTATGTTTACTGTTTGCCTTCCTGCAGGATTTTCCAGCCAGAAGCACGTTGGATCAGGCGGACTTTCTTTCGTTCGGAATCGCGGTAGCGGTCGGAACGGTAGATCTGACGGAAGGTAGCTTCAGCCCGTGTATCGGAGATCATGCGTACTTTAATGTCACGCAGGCTTACCTTGATGAAGCTTGGTTTGGTCAGACGGTCAGTACGCTGTTTCAGCCACTGCTGGTGGCTGGTGTTGCGGTTTGGCTGGTAGTTATCCACATACGCCCGTACGTAGTCATCAACGCTCTGAGCTGACCATGCCTGTGCCCATTGGGTCAGGTGCTGTTTAACCGCGTCTTCCGGCGTGGGTTCAGGAGCCGGGTTGGTTTCCAGCGGTAGCGGAGCGACATCAGACAGCGTGCTGTCCGCAGTTGGGGCGGTTCCGGTATTCAGGCTGGCCAGAAGCTCTTCGGCACGTTGTGTATCGCGAACAATCGCCTGTTCCTGCGGTGTGGTGCGGAATACTTCCGGATCCAGTGCGTTGTTGCTTGGTGCTGCGGCCGGATCCTCATTGGAGGTCTGAGCGGCAACGATGGCATCCGAATCCGCCTCATTCATCACCACATTGGTATAAGGCAGCTTAGTGTCGCTCAAATCTGGGGTTGATGTCTGAGCCGCTACTGCTGGGCTGTTGTCGGCCTGCGCAGCTGGTTGTTCGGTCGGAGCTTCGTTTGTCTGGGCTGTTGCACTGTTATCTGCAATCGCAGGTGCAGGTGGCGCCGTATCCTGTGCCAGCACAGTTTCGGCAACAGGCGCGGTCTGTTCGCCAAACTGGTCGATCATCGCCAGCTGTGCACCGCTGTTGCTTTTCGGCAGGCCCAGTGCTTTGTTATACGCCTCTGCAGCCAGTACAGCGTACATGTCACTCAGGTTCTGATAGACCTTGGCGTAACTGGAGTGGGTGCTGAACGCAAGCTGCAGGGTTTCAATCGCACGTCCGGTATCGCCGGATTCGGCGTAGATCACCGCGAGGTTATTCAGCGGCTCAGGGCGTGTTGGGTATTGTTCACGCAGCTCATTAAGCAGAGTTTCTGCTTCGCGGGTTTGTCCGCTTTGCAGCAGAATCGTTGCTCTCAGCAGTTCGGCATCCATGCTGGCGTCCGCATCGGGCATCTCGTCCAGTGTTGCCAGTGCGGCCTGGTAGCGACCTTCTCCGCTCTGATTGCGGGCGCGGTCAAGGTAGGCCTGGTTGGGAGCGTCAGTTACGGCGCTGCTGGGCGGCGTAACGGTCTCTTCAGGGCGATCCAATACGCTGTATACGACAACCCCTGCTACGATCGCAGCGATTGCCAGAGGAAGCCATCTTTTCTTTCCAGGTGCGTGAGTTAGCGATGCCATGTGTTTAATCGAAACCGTGAACGTTTTTCTGAATCGGATATTATAAACAGGCTGCCGCTGTGTTTGCAGTGGCTGGCCGGTTCCCTGTAAAAACGCGGCGAAACAGGTGCTGCTATATAAAGAGGGAAGAGACGGTGAAGAGAACCCTGGATCGGGGCTCTCTTCATGCTGAGTCTGGGGGCTCAGCGCCTTTGATGTGCTTCAGGTGTGAGCCTGTACCCCAGCCGCCTTATTCGCCCTGTTCGCGTGCGATTGCACGGTAGGCGATATCAGTACGGAAATATGCGTCTTTCCAGCTTACTTCGTTCAACAGAGCGTAAGCGCGCTGCTGAGCATCGGTAACGGTGTCGCCCAGTGCAGTTACACACAGAACACGACCACCGGCAGTTACCACGTTACCCGCGTCGTCGAGCTTAGTCCCTGCGTGGAAGATTTTAGTTCCCTCAGGACACTCTGCCGGGAAGCTGATCACGTCGCCTTTGTCGTAACTACCAGGGTAACCACCCGCAGCCATCACAACACCAACGGACTTACGCTCATCCCACTCGGCAGTGGTTTCAGCCAGTTTCTTGTCCAGCGCAGCGTCACACATGTCAACCAGGCTGGATTTCAGACGCAGCATGATCGGCTGAGTTTCAGGGTCACCGAAGCGGCAGTTGTACTCGATCACTTTCGGGGTGCCATCGGCATCGATCATCAGACCGGCGTACAGGAAACCCACGTATTCGTTGCCTTCCGCTTTCATGCCGTTAACAGTTGGCATGATCACTTCGTCCATGATGCGCTGATCGATCTCTGGAGTCACAACAGGAGCAGGGGAGTATGCGCCCATGCCGCCGGTGTTCAGACCGGTGTCGCCGTTACCCACGCGTTTGTGGTCTTGGCTGGTTGCCATCGGCAGTACGTTGTCACCGTCGACGATCACAATGTAGGACGCTTCTTCACCGTCCAGGAATTCTTCGATCACCACGCGGCTACCCGCGTCGCCGAATGCGTTACCGGCCAGCATGTCCTTGATTGCGTCTTCCGCTTCTTCCAGGGTCATCGCAACGATAACGCCTTTACCTGCGGCCAGACCGTCAGCTTTAACCACGATCGGTGCGCCTTTTTCGCGCACGTACGCCAGGGCAGGTTCGATCTCGGTGAAGTTCTCATATTCCGCAGTCGGGATGTTGTGGCGCGCCAGGAAGTCTTTGGTGAACGCTTTGGAGCCTTCCAGCTGCGCAGCGCCTTCGGTTGGGCCGAAGATGCGCAGGCCTTCTGCCTGGAAGTGGTTAACCACGCCAGCAACCAGCGGCGCTTCAGGACCCACGATGGTCAGGCCAACGCCGTTGTCTTTGGCGAAGTTGCGCAGGCCGTCCAGGTCCATTACGTCGATGGCAACGTTCTGCATCTTCTCTTCGGATGCAGTCGCAGCGTTACCTGGTGCAACGAAAACTTCAGTCACCTTGCTGTCACGTGCCGCAGCCCATGCCAGCGCGTGTTCACGACCGCCAGAACCGATAATCAGTACTTTCATGTTTTTATCCTCTAAACACAGAGCAGCCCGGACATGCCGGGCTACTGGGTTGTTCTTTGTGACCGCTTAGTGGCGGAAGTGGCGCATGCCGGTGAAGACCATGGCGATGCCCGCTTCGTCAGCTGCGTCGATCACTTCCTGATCGCGCATAGAGCCACCCGGCTGGATGATCGCTTTGATACCTGCGGCAGCCGCTGCATCAATACCGTCACGGAACGGGAAGAACGCGTCAGATGCCATCACGGAACCTTCCACCTGCAGACCTTCGTCAGCGGCTTTGATGCCAGCGATCTTCGCAGAGTAAACGCGGCTCATCTGACCTGCGCCTACACCGATGGTCTGGCCGTCTTTCGCGTATACAATCGCGTTGGACTTAACAGACTTAGCAACTTCCCAGCAGAACATCAGGTCACGCAGTTCCTCTTCGGAAGGCTGACGTTTGGTCACGACCTTCAGTTCAGACTGCTCAACTTTGCCCAGGTCACGGTCCTGAACCAGCAGACCGCCGTTTACGCGCTTGTAGTCGAAGCTCTGTGCACGTTCTGCAGACCACTGACCGCACTCCAGCAGGCGCACGTTTGGCTTAGCAGAAACGATTTCGGAGGCTTCTTCAGCAACGCTTGGCGCGATGATCACTTCCACGAACTGACGGTCAACGATCGCCTTAGCAGTGGTTGCATCCAGCTCGCGGTTGAACGCGATGATGCCGCCGAAGGCAGAGGTCGGGTCGGTCTGGAACGCACGCTCGTAGGCAGCCAGGATGTCGTCGCCGATCGCTACACCGCAAGGGTTAGCGTGCTTAACGATGACACATGCAGGCAATTCGAAAGATTTAACGCACTCCAGTGCAGCATCGGTATCTGCAACGTTGTTGAAGGACAGTGCCTTACCCTGCAGCTGCTTAGCAGTAGAAACAGAGGCTTCTGCTGGGTTTGCTTCAACGTAGAACGCCGCACGCTGGTGTGGATTCTCGCCGTAACGCATATCCTGCGCTTTCACGAACTGGGTGTTGAAGGTACGTGGGAAGTCAGCCGGAGCTTCTTCTTCGCCTTCAACGATCGCACCCAGGTAGTTGGCGATCATGCCGTCGTACGCGGCGGTGTGTTCGAACGCTTTAACCGCCAGGTCAAAGCGGGTTTTGTAGCTCAGACCACCGTTGTCCAGTTCAGCAGCAACGGCGTCGTAATCGGAAGCATTTACCACGATCGCCACATCTTTGTGGTTTTTCGCAGCAGAGCGCACCATGGTTGGACCACCGATATCGATGTTTTCGATCGCCAGTGGCAGATCGCAATCAGGACGGTTGATGGTCTGTTCGAACGGGTACAGGTTCACAACAACCATATCGATTGGGGTGATACCGTGTTCGTTCATTACCGCATCGTCGGTGCCGCGACGGCCCAAGATGCCGCCGTGTACTTTCGGGTGCAGGGTTTTTACGCGGCCGTCCATCATCTCAGGGAAACCGGTATAGTCGGAGACTTCTACCGCCGGGATGTCGTTCTCTTTCAGCAGCTTATAAGTGCCGCCAGTGGAAAGAATTTCGACACCGCGGGCGTTCAGTGCCTGAGCGAATTCTACGATGCCGGTTTTGTCTGACACACTGATCAGCGCGCGGCGTACAGGAGTGGTGTTCTCTGCCATGGTAATTAGGGTTCCGATATAAAAGAGAAAACGATTACAGCAAACCGTACTGTTTCAGCTTCTTGCGCAGGGTGCCGCGGTTCAGACCGAGTACCTGAGACGCCTTAGTCTGATTGTCCTTGGTGTAAGCCATGACGGACTCAAACAGAGGTGCTTCGATCTCGGACAGTACCATCTGGTACACATCGGTAACCGGTTGACCATCCAGCTGACGGAAGTAGTTGGTCAGGGACAGGTGCACGCTGTCGCGCAGGGTGCTGCCGGTTTCCGCTGTTGCGTTCTGAGCGAGAGTCGGTTGAGTAATGTCTTTGTATTCCACTGTATTACGTATCCAGTCTGTCAGGCAGCCAGATCTTCGCGCAGGGTCTCGAAATACCGCTCGAGCGCTGCGACCTGATCTGCTGCTGTTTCCAATGCGTTGAATTCTTTACGGAAGGTCTGGCCCTCCGGCTGGTCTTGCAGGTACCACCCTACGTGCTTTCGAGCGATCCGAACGCCTAAGTAGTCGCCGTAAAAGGTTTGTAGCTCCTGATGATGTCCCAGCAGAATCGATTTAATCTCATCCAGTGAGGGTGCTTCCAGAGTCTCACCTGTTTGAAGGTAATGGTTAATCTCCCTGAATAACCAGGGCCGTCCCTGAGCTCCGCGGCCGATCATCACCGCATCCACGTCGGTATGTTCGATAACCGCTTTGGCTTTTCGCGGTGAGGTAATGTCCCCGTTGGCAAATACCGGAATAGATACTGCCTGTTTCACCGCAGCGATTGTGTCGTACTCCGCAGCACCTTTGTAGCCGCAAGCACGGGTTCTGCCATGCAGAGCAAGGGCCGCAATACCTGCATCTTCCGCCATGCGGGCGATGTTCAGGGCGTTGCGGCTTTCCAGATCCCAGCCGGTGCGGAATTTCAGTGTGACAGGTACATCCACAGCGCCAGCGACAGTGTGCAGAATGTCGCTGACCAGTTGCTCATCCCGTAAAAGCGCAGAACCTGCCGCTTTATTGCAGACCTTCTTCGCAGGGCAACCCATATTGATGTCGATAATCTGGGCGCCGCGCTCAACATTCATCCGGGCTGCGTCCGCCATCATAGCCGCATCACCGCCAGCGATCTGCACGGAGCGGGGCTCCGTTTCACCCTGATGGTTGAGACGGTAGGTGGACTTGCGGGATTTCCAGAGACGGGTGTCTGAGGTAACCATTTCCGACACGACCAGTCCCGCACCGAACTGACGGCACAGCTGCCGAAAAGGTCGGTCCGTGACACCAGCCATCGGGGCCAGAATAGTCTGACTTTCAATGGTATAAGGTCCTATTCGGAACATGGTTTACCTTAATTTTGGGTAAAAGAAGTACGTTGAAGCGAACGAAGGCTTCAGCACTTAATTTCAAACAAGGAAGGCGGACAATGATAACGCTTCAGACGGTGAGGTCCAAGCCGTTTTGATGGTTTTTTGTACGATTTTTGGCTTGACTGTTTCTGGGAATTAAGCTTCAGGAAACGTTGTGGGACGCGGCTTGTAGCCTGGGGCAGGGAGATGAGAGGGGATTTTGAATATCCCCTCATAATTGGCTGAGCTGGGCCTCGTTGGTGATCAGCGTTTTACACCGGAGATGCGGATCCAGCCTTCGCGCTCGGCATAGGGTTCCAGGTCAAACCATTCGGAGTACGCAGCCTGAATCGATTCGGCCTGGTCGACCAATAAGCCCGACAGCGCAAGCTTGCCACCGGAGCGGACGTGGCTGGCGATGGTTGGCGCCAGTTCCACCAGAGGTCCCGCCAGAATATTGGCAACGACCAGATCGCCCTCGATTTGCGGGGCTTTTTCCGGCAGGAACACGTTGAGGCGTGCATCTTCAAGTTTGTTGCGTGCGAGATTGTCTTTGGTGGCTTGCAGGGCCTGCAGATCAATGTCGATAGCGGTGACATGTTTGGCGCCAAGCAACAGGGATGCGATGCCAAGAATGCCGGAGCCACAGCCGTAATCAACGACCTCGAAATCGTTCATTTCCTGACCGTCCAGCCACTCCAGACAGAGCGCGGTGGTCGGGTGGGTACCGGTGCCGAATGCCAGACCCGGATCCAGCATCATATTCACGGCATCTGGTTCCGGGGCTTCGCGCCAGCTCGGGCAAACCCAGAGGCGCTTGCCAAACTGCATCGGATGGTAGTTGTCCATCCACTCGCGTTCCCAATCCTTGTCTTCCAGAATCTCTTCCTTGATCGCTGGTAGAGGCAGGTTTGGAAACAGCTGATTGTGAGCCTGCTGGATAAAGGTGTTGGTCGCGTCCAGATCATGGTCAGCGGAGAATAAACCGGTGACGATGGTGCTGTCCCAGAGAGGGGTGGTGCCCAGTTCCGGTTCAAAAATTGGCTGGTCTTTGTTGTCCTGATAAGTAACGGAAGCGCAGCCTGCTGCCAGCAGGATATCTTCGTACTGCTCGGCATGGTCCGGGGTGGTAGTAAGTTTTATCTGTAGCCAAGGCATGATCTGTTCCAGTTCACGAGAGAGGGGTCAGTATATCGCCTTATACGCAGCTTCGGGAGATAGTGATCAATGATCCCGCGTTTATTTAAAGCAGGCACAAAAAAGCCCGCACAAGGCGGGCTTTTCTAGTGGATTAATCCGCGCAGGATTAAAGTCCCAGCTTCTTCTCCAGGTAGTGGATGTTTACGCCACCTTCCTGGAAGTGTGCATCGCGAACGATATCCTGATGCAGTGGGATGTTGGTGCGAATACCGTCGATCAGAGCCTCATCCAGCGCGTTACGCATACGGGTCAGCGCGGTTTCACGGTCCTCTGCGAAGCTGATCAGCTTGGCGATCAGGGAATCGTAGTGCGGTGGTACGGTGTAACCACTGTACAGGTGAGAGTCGACACGGATGCCGAAGCCGCCTGGAGCGTGGAAGTGCTTCACGGTACCTGGGCTCGGCAGGAACGATTTCGGGTCTTCCGCATTGATACGGCACTCGAACGCGTGGCCCTGTACCTTGATGTCTTCCTGTTTGATGGACAGTGGCTGACCAGATGCGATACGCAGCTGCTCTTTCACGATGTCCACGCCAGTGATCATCTCAGTAACCGGGTGCTCTACCTGTACACGGGTGTTCATCTCGATGAAGTAGAAACCGCCGTCTTCGTACAGGAACTCGAAGGTGCCCGCACCGCGATAGCCGATCTCAATACATGCATCGACACAAGACTGCAGTACTTCAGCACGTGCAGCTGGGTCCAGGTGTGGTGCCGGAGCTTCCTCAACCACTTTCTGGTGACGGCGCTGCATGGAGCAATCACGGTCGTACAGGTGGATAGCGTTGCCCTGACCGTCGGCCAGAACCTGTACTTCCACGTGACGAGGGTTTTCCAGGAATTTCTCCATGTACACAGTGTCGTCGCCGAAAGCAGCAGCGGCTTCGGAGCGGGTAACGTGTACAGAGTTCAGCAGAGATGCTTCAGAGTGAACCACGCGCATACCACGACCACCACCACCGGCAGCCGCTTTGATGATTACCGGGTAACCGATGCGCAGAGCGATCTTCTTCATCGCTTCGCCGTCGTCTACCGGCAGCGGGCCGTCAGAACCCGGTACGGTTGGTACACCTGCTTTTTTCATCGCTTCGATAGCGGAAACCTTGTCGCCCATCAGGCGGATGGTTTCAGCTTTCGGGCCGATGAACTGGAAACCGGAACGTTCAACCTGTTCGGCGAAATCTGCGTTTTCAGCCAGGAAACCGTAACCAGGGTGGATACCCATGGCGTCGGTGACTTCCGCAGCCGCGATGATTGCAGGGATGTTCAGGTAACTCTGAGGGGATGGCGCCGGACCGATGCAGACTGCTTCATCTGCAAGGCGTACATGCATCAGGTCGCGGTCAGCCTTGGAGTGGATCGCTACGGTCTTGATGCCCAGCTCTTTGCAGGCACGCAGGATGCGCAGTGCAATCTCACCCCGGTTGGCAATGACAACTTTTTCCAGCATCTGGATGTCCTTGAATCAGGTCTGAGGGAGCGCTTAAACGATGGTAACCAGCGGCTGGTCGAATTCAACCGGCTGACCGTCTTCTGCCAGAATCGCTTCCACAACGCCGGCTTTATCCGCTTCGATCTGGTTCATCATCTTCATCGCTTCCACGATGCAGATTACGTCGCCCACTTTAACAGTCTGGCCAACTTCAACGAAGGATGGAGAGCTTGGGGATGGGGAACGGTAGAAAGTACCAACCATCGGAGAAGTAACAACGTGACCGGAAGTCGCAGGAGCAGCTTCTGCAGCTGGCTCTGCTGCAGCAGCTGGCGCAGCCGCCGGAGCCGGTGCAGCAGCAACTGGAGCTGGAGCTGCGTAAGCTACAGCAGGTGCTGCAGCAACACTGCTGCCGCGGCTGATGCGTACAGACTCTTCGCCTTCCTTGATCTCGATTTCGTTGATGTTGGATTCTTCAAGCAGTTCGATAAGCTTCTTAACTTTACGAATATCCATTCTGGGTAATATCTCTTTAGCGGTTACTGTTGCTGTTCGGTATCACGCAATCTGTGTGCAGGCAGATTGCAATGCAAATTGGTATCCCTGGGCACCCAGACCGCAGATCACGCCAACCGCCTTATCCGAAAAATAGGAGTGGTGGCGGAACGCTTCACGTGCGTGAACGTTGGAAAGGTGTACCTCGATAAAAGGGATGTCGACACCCAGCAGGGCATCGCGTAGGGCAACGCTGGTATGAGTGAACGCAGCCGGGTTGATGATGATGAAAGCGACGCCTTCATCACGTGCCTTGTGAATGCGTTCAATAAGTTCAAACTCGGCGTTGCTCTGAAAACTGTTCAGATCGTGGCCCGCATCGCTGGCTTGTTGCGTCAGTTCCTGTTCGATGTCTGCCAGCGTGGTTGAACCATAAACTTCTGGCTCACGGGTGCCGAGCAGGTTCAAGTTGGGTCCATGCAGAACAAGAATTTTTGCCATATCACAGCCTTAGCGAAGACGCGCTGAATCATGCCACTGAGAGTGAATTAGCGGTATAGTTTGCACAACTAAAATCTCGATGTCTACAACATGGCAAGTTTTAGTTGTTTTCTATCAACTTTCGCGAAAATAGACGCGATTTCGCTACGAGGTTCGACTAAGGTCGGCCTTGTTTTTGCGTTATTTATGCTCAGTTCAACCTACTCGATTGTTTTCCGGTAGTTTGCCGCAGTTTACTGACATAAAGATTGACGTTCGGTTCAATTTTTTAGATATTGCATTGCAAAAACCGGTTGTGGTAGATAGCTCGATTGCAAGGAGCGGAAAGATGATGCGACGCGTTGTATTTAACCAGAAAGGTGGTGTGGGTAAATCCAGTATTGCGGTGAACCTGGCCACAATCAGCGCAGCCCGTGGTTTGCGGACTCTGGTGGTGGATCTGGATCCTCAATGCAACTCCAGTCATTACCTGTTAGGGGATGACTATATGGATGTTACGCCCAGCGTGCGCGATTTCTTTGAGCAGACGCTGAGTTTTCAGGTTAATCCCGCTACACCGGATACCTTTATCCACAAAACGGACTACGAAAACCTGCATCTTTTGCCGGCCAGCTACAACCTGGGCGATCTGCAGTCGAAGCTCGAGTCCAAGCATAAAATCTATAAGTTGCGTGATGCACTCGGTAAGCTGGAGGCAGAGTACGATGCGGTTTATATCGATACACCGCCTGCATTCAACTTCTTTACCCTGTCCGCGCTGGTTGCGGCTGAACGCTGCCTGATTCCATTTGATTGCGATGAATTCGCCCGTCAGGCTTTGTACAGCCTGCTGGCTAACGTGCAGGAAACTCAGATGGACCACAATGAAGGGTTGCAGATTGAGGGCATCGTGGTAAATCAGTTCCAGCCACGTGCTACCTTGCCTCAGGCGATTGTTGATGAGTTGCTGGCTGATGACCTGCCGGTGCTGAATACCAAGATCTCGTCGTCTGTGAAGATGAAAGAGTCTCACAACGAAGGCATTCCGCTGATCCATCTGGCACCGAAGCACAAGATGACGCTGGAATTTGTTGCTCTGTTTGAGGAACTGTATCAGCAGTAAACGCAGGGCAGAAGTGAAAAAAGCCGCTATTGCGACAGCTGAGTGCTGGCATAGCGGCTTTTTTGTATGTTCAGGTAACCGTTTTGGTTATGCGGCGTGAACCGCTTACTCCAGATCCATATCGCTGTTAGTCAGGCGTTGGCGACGCATCTCGATTGCTTTGTTACGTAAACTCAGCAACCACATCAGGAGCATGGCCGTGGAAACGACCAGAATGACGACTTCCGTCATGATTTAACCGTTGGTTGTTTATGTCACAACCGATTTTATCTAAAAATGCTCTGCGGGCAACAGATAATAATTCATGAAACTGTCACCTTTTATAGCGATCAGCTATCTCCGTTAACCCTGTTTTTGGATTGTGTCTTAAAGGCCTTTTACTGCGAAGATACCAGGGGCATTGCGCCAGTATCCTTTGTAGTCCATGCCGTAGCCAAAAATGTAGCGGTCTTCGATCTCAATGCCGATGTAATCCGCTTTCATCTCCGGGCGCGCCTTACGGTCATGCTGTTTATCGACCAGCACCGCGATACGCACTTCGCTGGCACCCTGTTCCAGGCAGTAATCGGAGATCTCAGCCAGGGTGTGGCCTTCGTCATGGATGTCGTCGATGATCAGTACCGGTCGGTCTTTGAAGTCGATCATCGGTCTTACTTTCCACTCCAGGCCATGGCCCTCGGTGCTGTTGCGATAACGGGTGGCGTGCATATAACCCGCTTCCAATGGGAAGTTCAGGCGGGTTAATAACTTACCGCCCGTCACCAGACCGCCATTCATGATGCTGAATACCACCGGATTCATATCCATCATATCTTCGGTAATCTCAACCGACATCCGGAAGATCGCCTGCTCAACTTCGTTTTCACTGTAGAGCAGATCAGCCTGCATATAGACCTGTTTAATGTGATCAAGATCAGCAGCGGACATGGTTTTGGATAACTCCTGAATGTGGGTGATAACGGGGGCTGAAAATGCGCGCTGTGCTTGCCGATTAACGGATAAACGGCGTGATGACAGCGATGACTTTTTTGAACGATTTCGCTAATATTACCAAGTTTTTCCTATCCATGCTGAATGTTTCCTAAAAGCTTCATTTCGAGGTCCAAAAATGAGTGTAAAAGAGATTAATCACCCGCTGGTTAAGCACAAAATCGGCTTAATGCGGGCGAAGGATATGAGTACCCGCAGCTTCCGCCAGCTGGCTGCTGAGGTAGGCTGTCTGCTGACCTACGAAGCGACCAAGGATCTGGAGCTGGAAGAGTACACGCTGGACGGCTGGTGCGGTGAAGTACAGGCTGAGCGTATTAAAGGTAAGAAGATTACTGTCGTACCGATTCTGCGTGCGGGTCTGGGTATGCTGGACGGTGTGCTGGAGCTGGTACCAAGCGCAAAAATCAGCGTGGTGGGTCTATACCGTGACGAGGAAACTCTTGAGCCTGTTGCTTATTTCGAGAAGCTGGCGGGGGATATCGATAACCGTATCTCGTTGGTGATCGACCCGATGTTGGCGACCGGTGGTTCGATGATCGCGACCATCGATATGCTGAAGAAAGCTGGCTGCACCAGCATCCGTGCACTGGTGCTTGTGGCTGCACCTGAAGGTGTCGAAAAATTGCAGGCAGCACACCCGGACGTGGACCTGTACGTGGCGTCTGTGGACAGCCACCTGAACGAACAGGGATACATTATCCCGGGTCTGGGTGACGCGGGTGACAAAATCTTTGGTACTCAGTAAGTAACAGGAGCTTACCTGAATGAGTGATTCATCCTTCACAAATCCGCGCACGATCCTTGCGGGTTCACAGATGCTGTTTGTGGCGTTTGGCGCATTGGTGCTGATGCCGCTGCTGACCGGTCTGAACCCGAGTGTTGCGCTGTTTACAGCGGGTCTGGGTACCCTGCTGTTCCACGCAGTGACTAAAAACTCTGTGCCGGTCTTTCTGGCGTCCTCCTTCGTGTTTATCGCGCCAATCACCTACAGCACCCAGACCTGGGGTGTAGCTGCTACCATGGGGGCGCTGTTCGCGGCCGGTGTGGTGTACATGCTGCTGGCGATGCTGGTGAAGATTAAAGGTTCCGGTTTCCTGCACCGTATCATGCCGCCGGTGGTAACCGGTCCGGTCATTATGGTGATTGGTCTGGGCCTGGCGCCGATTGCGGTGAATATGGCGATGGGTAAAACCGGCGACGGTGCCATCGAGCTGTTCCCGTACGAAGATGCGATGATCGTTTCTATGGTCGCACTGCTGACTACGCTGCTGGTAGCGACTATGGCGAAAGGCGTCTTCCGCCTGGTGCCGATTCTGGCGGGTGTACTGGTGGGTTATATCGCCGCTAACACTATGGGCATGGTTGATATGACCAAAGTAGCGGAAGCACCGGTATTTGCGATGCCTGACTTTGTAACCCCGGAGTTCAATCTGGCCGCGATTCTTTTCATGCTGCCGGTGGCGATTGCGCCAGCGATTGAACACGTGGGTGACGTGCTGGCGATCGGTAACGTGACCGGCAAGGATTACCTGAAGAAGCCAGGCCTGCACCGTACACTGTTTGGTGACGGTATTGCGACCTCAGCTGCATCCCTGTTTGGTGGTCCGCCAAACACCACCTACTCCGAAGTGACCGGTGCGGTGATGCTGACCAAAGCGTTCAATCCGAAGATCATGCTGTGGGCGTCCGTATTCGCCATCCTGTTGGCGTTTGTTTCCAAGTTTGGCGTGTTGCTGCAGACCATTCCGGCACCGGTTATGGGTGGTATTCTGATCCTGCTGTTCGGTTCCATCGCCAGTGTTGGTCTGAATACTCTGGTCAAAGCACGCGTGGATCTGGGTGAGCAGCGCAACCTTGTGATCGTTTCCACTACGCTGGTATTCGGTATCGGTGGTATGGCGATCGGCAGTGGCGACCTGAACCTGCAGGGCGTCAGCCTTTGTGGTCTGGTAGCGATCGCGCTGAACCTGATTCTGCCGATGCCAAAACCTGCTGCCGATGATCTGCACGAAGAGCAGGCGGTCGTTGAAGATATGGTTAACCACGGTCGTTAAACATATCTTGTAGCTTGTCTGAGAAAGCCGCTTCTGATTCAGTTGGAAGCGGCTTTTTTGTTATGGGAGAGCGGAATGCAAAAGACGGTGTTGCCAGATTCGCCCTGTATTCGAAACTGCTGTCTTAACGATCAGGACATCTGCGTGGGCTGTTATCGCTCGATCGAGGAGATAGTCGGCTGGGCAGATTCTGATTGTCTGCAACGAGAGCAGGTGTTGCGACGGTGCAAAAAACGACGCTCAGAAGCTCAAGACTAGTATTACATCTCCAGCCTCTGCGCTTGCTGTTGCAGCTGATACATGGAGCGGTAGAGCCCTTCAGGTTGTGCCATCAATTCTGGATGGTTGCCCCGTTCCACAATCTCGCCATGGGATAAAACCAGTATCTGGTCAGCGTGGTGAATGGTTGAAAGCCGGTGGGCGATCACAACCATCGTGACCTGACCGCGCAGCTCGTTCAGAGCGCGCTGGATCACCTGTTCGGTTTCGCTGTCCACGTTGGCGGTGGCTTCGTCCAGCAGCAAAATTTTCGGTGATGCCGCCAGTGCCCGTGCGATCACCAATTGCTGACGTTGTCCTGTGGATAAACGCATCCCGCGCTCCCCCAGCGCTGTATTCAGCCCGTCGGGAAGCTGGCGGATCGTATCCATCAGGTGTGCCTGCTCAGCTGCTTTCTGAATGGCGTCATCCGGCAGGCCGTGTCCCATATCGATATTGTCATGCAGGGAGCCAGCGATAATAAACGGCTCCTGCGGAATCAGGCCGATGCCGCCGCGCAGGTTGTCATGGCTGAACTGGTCGAGGGGCTGGTTATCCACACGGATGGTGCCTGCGTTGGGCGTGTAAAAATTGAGTAACAAGCTCAGCAGGGTGCTCTTACCGCTGCCCGTATGGCCCACGATGGCATATAACTCGCCGGGCTGAATCGAAAAGTTCAGACCGTGTAGTACCGGCTTATTCTCTTGATAGGCAAACTGCAGATTATCAACCTTAATTGCGCCCTGGCTGACGTGGGCGGGTGTGTCCCGGTACTCCTGTTCGGTTTCGTTGATCAGGCTGTAGACGCGTTCCCCGGCTACCATCGCCTGTTGGTAGAGATTGAATCGTTGGGTGACCTCGGCCAGGGGTTCAGTAAAACGCCCCAGATAACTCAGAAAGGCGTAGAGTACGCCGACTTCGGCAACACCGGCGGTGACCTGCAGACCGAACATCCAGATGATGGCCACCAGGACGCTGATACTGAGCAGATCGATGGCGGGGCGCAGCAGAATCGCGCTGACCTTGATTGAGCGCATACGCGCCCGGTAGTAATCCTCGTTCACCTCATCAAACTGCTGCGTAAAGCGTTGCTGTTGATTGCTAGCCTGTATCACCGACATGCCGGCGATCGATTCGCTGACCCCGGCGTTGATCTCCGAGCGCAGATGTCGCGCGTGCTGCACAGCCGGTCCGCTGAACTTTTCGTACAGATAGATCACCCCGGCCACACTCGGGATCAGCAGCATCGATGCCAGCATCAGTTGCAGATCCAGCAGCGCCATCGCCACCATAATGCCGATCAGCAGGATCAGATTACCCATCACCACCGACAGAAACTGGACATAGAGATCCTTGATCGCTTCAGTGTCGTTGGTGATACGACTGACCAGCTGGCCGGTGCGGGCATGGTCGAAGTAGGCCATCGGTAACTTGAGTACGTGAACGAATACCCGCTGGCGGATATCCTGTACGGCATTCAAAGCCATCTCGGTGAAACGCATCGTTTGCTGGTAACGCAGCCAGGCCGCGGCAACCTGGCTGATCAGGTAGAGCAATAGCAGAATGATCAGCGCCTGTTGGTCGAAATTGCGCAGCATCAGGTAGTCGTCGATAAAGATCTTACCGAGGATCGGGCCGGCTACGTCGGCGGCTGTGGCCAGCACCAGCAGCAGACTGGCGCGGGTCAGCAGGGCTTTGTCGCGAAAGATGTAGTCGGTCAGCAGTTTGAAGGTACCGCGGCGGGCGGCATTGTTCTTTGTCCTATCCGATCTATCAGATTGCATCGAGCGCCGCCTCCATCTGCTGGTAAGTCCACATACGGCTATACCAGCCTTCGTTATTCAGCAGTTCCTGATGACTGCCACGCTCGGCAACCTGCCCATGGTTGAGGACGAGGATCTCGTCGGCGTGCTCCACTGCCGACAGGCGGTGGCTGACAATGATCTGCGTACGTGTGGTGGTTCCGTTATTCAGGTAGCTGAGGATCTGCTGCTCGGTATGCACGTCCACGGCAGACAGGGCGTCGTCCAGAATCAGGATCGGTGCCTCGGTCAGTAATGCCCGTGCGATCGCCAGACGCTGGCGTTGTCCACCGGAGAGGGTGACACCACGCTCGCCCACCTGTGTCTGATAACCTTCAGGAAACTGCCCGATATCCCCGTCCAGTGCTGCGATATGGGCCACCCGTTTGATCGCCTCCGGCGATGCGTCCGGCCGCGCCAGTGCGATGTTCTCGGCGATACTCAGGCTGAACAGGAAGCTATCCTGGGGCACGTAGGCGAACCTGCCGCGAAGCTGTTGCAGTGGAATATCGTCGATGGGTGTGCCCGCGATATGGACCGATGATGTAGCTGTTTGCCAGTGGCGCATCAGCAACTGGATCAGAGTCGTTTTACCGGCTCCGGTTGTGCCGACGATCCCCAACGTCTTACCCTCCGGCAGCTGGAACGAAATTTGATCCAGTACTCTTATCGTGTCGTCTGAGTAAGAAAAATAGAGATCTTCCACCTGCAGTGCATGGCCGTTCGGTTCAGCACCGCCAGTATCGGAGATGGTGTCCTTCGTTTGCAGCAGTTCGTCAACCCGGGTGAATGCGGCGCTGCCACGCTCGACGATATTGAGCAGCCAGCCAAAAGCCCACATTGGCCAGATCAGCTGCCCCATATAGAGGGTAAAGCTGGCCAGCTTACCGACGCTGAGCTGGTCCTGCCACACTAGCCAGCCGCCGTAACCGAGAATCAGCAGCAGGGAAGTGGTCAGGCAGAGATAGATCACCGGTTCATAGAGCGCTTCGCTACGCGCGACTTTGTAGTTGTAGCGAGCTGCTTTCGCCGCAATACGGTTGAACTGCTCGCTTTCTGCATCCTCCCGGCCCATCGCTTTCACCAGGCGGATGCCGGACAAGGCCTCCTGCGTTCGGTCGTTAAGATCGGAGAAACACTCGAGCGCACTCTGGAAATGTTGGTGTACTTTGCGTGAGATGCGATAGAAGCCGTACCCCATCAGAGGGAAAGGCAGCAGGGCGATGAGGGTCAGGCGCCAATCGATAACAACCAGCATCATAAACAGCACCAGTATAAAGGTGAGGGCACCGTCGAAACCGGATAAGACGCCTTCACCTGCGGCCAGCTCGATCGCGTCGATATCATTGGTGGCTCGTGCCATCAGATCGCCTGTGCCGTGGCGGCTGTAAAACGCAGGTCCCAGACGTGTCAGGCGCTGGTAGAAGCGTTTACGCAGTAAACCACCCAGTTGATAGGAGGTGCCAAAAAGGATCAGGCGCCAGCCAAAGCGCAACAGATAGATTAGCAGCCCCATGCCGAGTAGCAGAAACAGGTAGTTGTTGACCGATTGATCGAGCTCGCCTGCGGCGATCAGTTGATCGATCGTCTGGCCGATCAGGTAGGGCATAGCGACATTGAGCAGCGCAACACCAGCCAGCATCGCCAGGGCGATCAGGTAGGTGCCCAGATGAGCCTTAAAAAACCAGCTTAGATGGCGAAACAACGCCATAAAAAAGATCCTTTACAGATTTCCGGGAAGAGGTGAGATCTGTAAAGGTTAGCCTGTTTCCGACGGTCAGGAACAGGAAATGGACTGTTCCTGACAACGGATAAGTGGTTGTGAACAGTAGTGATTGGGGAGATGAAACGGATGGTTCTGATCGAGTGGGTGTGTCTACGTACGGAAGAGCGGCGGCTGTTCAGAGATATACCGCTTCGAGCGGAGAAAGGCCGGGCGCATAGAGCTGTCGCCCGGAGCCTAAGGGGCTGGTTCACTTCGACAGGTATTTAATACCCTGCTCAATCCCCTCCAGTGTCAGTGGAAACATCCTGTCGTCCATCAGTTGCTGGATCATGGCGATGCTGTGGGTATACCCCCAGTAGCGCTGGTTGGCCGGGTTTAACCAGATCACCTTGTCCCAGGTATCGGTGATGCGGCGCAACCAGACAGCTCCCGGTTCATCGTTCATATGCTCCACGCTGCCGAAACGGTCTGCGATCTCGTAGGGCGACATTGACGCATCGCCGACAAAGATCACCCGGTAGTCCGGCCCGTAAGTATGTAACACGTCCAGGGTTGGAATCTTCTCCGCATAGCGGCGGCTGTTGTCTTGCCAAACGTGTTCGTAGACGCAGTTGTGGAAGTAGAAATACTCCAGGTGCTTGAACTCGTTGCGGGCGGCGGAGAACAGCTCTTCGCAGACACGGATGTACGGATCCATGGAACCGCCCACATCAAAGAACAGCAGCACCTTGGCGGCGTTGTGGCGCTCGGGCACCATCTTGATGTCGAGCAGACCTGCGTTGCTGGCGGTGGACTTGATGGTGTCATCCAGATCCAGCTCTTCGGCAGCGCCGGTACGGGCGAACTGGCGCAGTTTGCGCAGGGCGACCTTGATATTGCGGGTGCCTAGCTCGACGCTGTCGTCCAGATTGCGGAACTGGCGTTTCTCCCACACCTTCACCGCACGCTTGTTCTTGCTCTCGCCTCCAATCCGAATCCCTTCCGGGTTGTAGCCGCTGTGGCCAAATGGCGAAGTACCACCGGTACCGACCCACTTGTTGCCGCCTGAATGACGTTTTTCCTGCTCTTCGAGGCGTTTTTTCAGCGTATCCAACAGTGCTTCCAGGCCGCCCATCGCTTCGATCTGGGCTTTGTCCTCGTCGGACAGGTTGCGCAGGAAATCGGCTTCCAGCCAGTGTTCGGGAATCAGCGCTTCGGCGAAATCTTCGATCTGCTCCAGCCCCTGAAAATAGGCGCCAAACGCCTGGTCGAAACGGTCGAAGTACTTTTCATCCTTCACCAGGCAGGTGCGTGCCAGCATATAGAACTCGTTGGCGTCGCAGAACGCCAGCCGCGCCTGCAGCGCTTCCAGCAGGATCAACAGCTCCTTGATGGTGACGGGCACCCCGCTTTTGCGCAGGTGGTAGAAAAGATCGATCAGCATCAGCGGTTTTCCCGACGCGCCATAAAGGCCAGACGCTGCAGCATGTGCAGGTCCTGCTCGTTCTTGAGCAGCGCACCGTACAGCGGTGGCATCGCCTGGGATGGATCGCCATTGAGCAGGGTTTCACGGGAGATATCGTCAGACAGCAGCAGCTTCAGCCAGTCGATCAGCTCGGAGGTGGACGGTTTTTTCTTCAGGCCGTTAACGTCGCGCACACGGAAGAAGATCTCCAGCGCTTCGCGCACCAGCTCCTGTTTGATCTCCGGGAAGTGCACATCGACGATCTGGTGCATGGTGCTCTGATCCGGGAAGTTGATGTAGTGGAAGAAGCAGCGGCGCAGGAAAGCGTCCGGCAGCTCTTTTTCATTGTTGGAGGTAATAATGATAATCGGGCGGTGTTTAGCCTGAACGCGCTGGCCCGTTTCGTATACAAAGAACTCCATCTTATCCAGCTCAACCAGCAGGTCGTTCGGGAATTCGATGTCAGCTTTATCGATCTCATCGATCAGCAGTACTACCTGTTCATCAGCATCAAAGGCCTGCCACAGCATGCCTTGCTTGATGTAGTTGGCGATGTCGTGCACGCGGTCGTCACCCAGCTGGGAGTCGCGTAGGCGGGACACGGCGTCGTATTCGTACAAGCCCTGCTGTGCTTTGGTGGTGGATTTGATGTGCCAGCGAAGTAGCTTTTTACCCAGCGCAGAGGCAACCTCTTCGGCCAGCATCGTCTTACCGGTACCTGGCTCGCCTTTGATCAGCAGCGGGCGCTGTAGGGTAATGGAGGCGTTAACCGCCATCTGCAGGTCGTCGGTTGCAACGTACTGGTCAGTGCCTTCAAATCTCATCCACTCACTCCTCAAATCTATCGTGTCTCAGGGCAGGGCAGTGTATCAAAATTTATCCAGTTTCTTCTAATTTATAAGGGGATATACGTATTTGGTGGCCATGTTACGAAAACCTCACTTTTAACCTTAAGTACATTCAGCGGCGATAAGGTTATTCAATTTGCGTGTAACAGGCGGTAGTATCGACTGTTACACGCAGTAACCGCTGAGTTAGGTTTGACCATGACAATATCCGCTGATAATCCACAGACCTGTGATGCCGTGTGCTCTCCGGTACAGGGAGAGGTGCCGCTTACAACGGCGGAGATGGAAGATATTCTGCAATTACAGCAGGCTATCTTTGCTCGGGTTGCCAGCAATGCCAACGACTACCAGAGTATCCTCAGCAAGCTCTGCGAACTGGCTGAAAGTCTGCTGCCTAACTCTGTCGCTTCGATCATGATGCTGGACCCCGAAACGGGGCTAATGAATGTGCTTTGTGCGCCCAGCGTTCCTCAGGTGGGCATTGATGCCCTGCAAGGCCTGAAACCTGGTGCTACCGGTGGATCCTGTGGCAATGCGGTATTCGGCAATACGCCGGTGTATGTTCAGGATACGTTTACCGACCCCCGTTGGGAGAGTATTCGTCAGATCGCCTTAGACTTTAATCTCTGTTCCTGCTGGTCCAATCCGATCCGTAACGAGCAGGAGCTGGCAATCGGCTCCTTCGCGCTTTCGTCCTTTGAACACCGTGCTCCTACCGAATTCCACAAGCGAATTCTGGAAGTGGGGGCGTCGATGATTCGTATTGTGCTCTCTCATCGGGCTCAGAACGAGCGTCTTGAAGAGAACCGCAGGCGTCTGGAGTTGATGGGCACCGCGCTATCCCAATCCACGGAAGGTGTGATTATCACCGACTCACAGAACAGAATTGCAGAGACTAACCAGGCGTTTGAAGCAATTACGGGTTATCGTAGCGACGAAGTGCTCGGGCAGAATCCCAGCGTTCTCTCATCCGGTAAGCAGGACAAAATGTTCTACACCCGCATGTGGGATTCACTGAATTCGAACGGTCACTGGCATGGTGAGATCGTAAACCGTCGTAAGGATGGCTCACTTATCTCTCAGTGGATGAGCCTGAATGCGATTCGCAATACAGAAGGAGAGCTGCAGAACTATGTGGCTGTCTTTACCGATCTGACCGAACTGAAAGCGGAGCGTGAGAAGCGTCTTTACGCACTGGAGCATGATCAGCTGACCGGCTTGCCGAACAAATCCCGTCTCAGTTTTCTGCTTGATGACGCCGAGCAGGGTGGTTCCCTGCTGTTGCTGAATGTGGATAACTTCAGCTATATCAACACCGCTTACGGCCTGGCGTTTGGTGACCAGTTACTCTGCGGTGTTGCTGAACGACTGCAGCAGCTGTCTGTTGATGCCCGGGCTTTTCGTGTCAATGCCGATGAGTTCGCGCTCTATTTCGATGGCAAGGTTGATCTGGAAGCGCAGATCGCACAGGTTCGGCAGCTTTTTGCCCGTCAGATCGAAGTAGAGGACCTCGGTTTCAATATCACCTTCACGTTTGGTGGTGCCAGCGGTCATCAGGGTTTGTTCGGGCAAGCGATCCAGGCACTGCGTAAAGCACGTGAACAGGGTAAAAACCGTTTCCATCTCTATGACGCACAGCAGGATGAGCCGGATCAGGATAAACGGTTTGACTATATCCACTGGAACAGCCTGCTGCATGCCGCGTTGAGTGAAGATCGTGTCCGCCCCTATTTTCAGGGTATCCGCGATAATCAGAGTGGTGAGATCACCCGATACGAGGCGCTGGTCAGGTTGGAGCATGAAGGCGAGGTGTATACGCCCTACCGTTTCCTGAACGCCGCACGGCTGTCGGGTCTGATGCCGGAGATCGCCCGACGTGTCATCGATAAAGGTTTTGCCGAGATCGCCGGAAAGAGTTGTTTGCTGTCGGTGAATATCACTGAGGAGGATCTCAACCAGGGTTACCTGGCTGCTTATCTGGATGAGAAATCCGCACAATATGGTGTGGAGCCTTCGCGGGTGACGCTGGAGATTCTGGAAGGGGTGAGTGCCACCGGCAAGAAAAACCATATCAAACAGCTGAGCGCGCTAAAACAGCGGGGGTATCAGCTGGCGATCGATGACTTCGGTACCGAATATTCCAACTTCGAGCGCATTCTTGAACTGAACGTGGATACCGTGAAGATTGATGCTAAGTACATCAAGAACATCGCTGAAGATAAAACCAGCTACGAAGTGACGCGGGCGATTGTTTTCTTTGCCAAGAATGCGGGCATCGAGACGGTGGCTGAGTTTGTGCACAATGAAGCGGTGCAGGCTATTGTCAGCGATCTGGGAATTGAGTACTCACAGGGTTATCTGTTTAGCGAACCTGCACCGTCGATCTGACAAGCGGTGGGGCCGTTTAGCTTTGTGTCAGCCTAGATAGGCTGCTTACACCTCGATATCAATCAGTGTGCCGATACGTTCGTTATCGGCCGCCACCACCTTAACACCTGCCTTAGCGCCCAGTTCTGCTTCCAGCATAGACACCAGTGACTGTTCGACAGGCTTACTGGGGTGGTTTACCGTCGTATTGCTCAGCATCCCGGTCTGTTCTGCTTGCGCGGCGTTTTGTTGCTCGACGGGGTCACGTGCAATCTCCCGACCGGCCTGGTCGATCTGCTGCACGGAGCGGTTGATCATTTGGTAGCCGGAGATCCCCGCTGAAGGAATATTCATCTTACCCTCCATAGTTCCTGATTGACTGAACCAGTATAGATCGATTTCTGGTTAGCGCTGGCGGACGAGATCAAATTACAGCCGGTTAGCGAGGGTTATGAGACGCTTGCAACGCACTTGGCCGTATCGGGAGCGTGAACATAACAATCCCTGCCAGCAGCTTTGGCGGCATAAAGATTGGTATCTGCTTGGTGGAGCAGCTCCTCAAACGTCAGGGTTTGCGTCTGTGTTGTGGCGACACCAATGCTGATCGTCAGGTTTAAGGTGCGCTGACCGATCTGAATTGGCAGGTTTCGGATACGGTTAAGCAGCCGATGTGCGGTTTCTTCTGCGGTTTGCGCAAGGCAGACCGGCAGTGCCACCATAAACTCTTCTCCGCCATAGCGCCCTACGTAGCATTCGGGTGGAATACTGCTGTTAAGACACTCAGCTACCTGCTTGAGTGCTTCGTCACCAATCAGATGGCCATAGGTATCGTTGATCGATTTAAAGTGGTCGATATCAACCATCAGCAGCCCGAAGGTACATTCCGGTGTGTTCCGGTTTCGGTGGTAGAGCTCCAGATCGCTGGCGGCGCGGTGCAGTACCTCGCGGCGATTAAGTACATTGGTTGCGGGATCGACGGTTGCCAGTCGCGCCAGCTCCTCCTGTGTTGCGATCAGACGCGCAGCTGCCGAGCGTAAAAGGCTGAATGCGCTGATATATACAACCAGCAGGATGCCGCCCAGCATCATCATCGAGAGGATAACGCCACGACGTACCAGGGTCTTTTCGTCGCTCATGTCCTGATAGATCTCGAAGGCGCCGATGATCTTGTTTTGCTTATCCCGGATCGGGACATAGGTTTCGACCACGTCCACGTCAAAGCGGACCTCGTGCGCCAGATCCTGCATCTGGTCTTTGGCACTGATCTGCGCATCGATTGCACCGGAGAGGGCGTTGTTTAGACGGCTGTTGTTGCTGTCATCGTGGCCGATGATACTGTGATCGGTGCTGTAGAGGATCTTCCCGGACGCGGAGAACACCTTGATCTTCAGGATGTTATACGGGCCAAGAAAGCTGTGCAGCGAGTTATCCAGCAGCAGACGCAATGCGTTATTTGTAACAGGTTCGTTTGTAATCAGACCAAACTTCGTGAGTAGGTTCTCTCGCTCTGAAGAGACCAGCGCCTCACCCAGGCTAACTGCGTTTTTGCGCGCATAGGTGACTACATGGTTTTCATACAGGACGCTGATGCTGTAACCGGCTGCAACCAGAATAATCAGTGTGGAGAAAATGGATATCAGGGTCAGGCGCTTAAAGAGGGTTTTTGGGCTATCTAGTGCTCGCGCCAGTGATGTCATATCGGATACTACCTTTGTCCTGAAAAATCCAAAGCGCAAATCCGATTTGCGAGCGGGGAATAGATGCTCATGCGGTGAGGGCATGAATATTAAAAATGTATCAGAAAAAACGTTCCAAAAACAACAAACCCCGCACGAAGCGGGGTTTGTAACTGTTCAGTAAGTGTTAACTTACTTAGCAGCTTCGTAAGCAGCAGCGGCTTCAACAATCGCAGCGCGTGCAGCGTCAGCGTTGTCCCAACCTTCAACTTTAACCCACTTACCTTCTTCCAGACCTTTGTAGTTCTCGAAGAAGTGCTTGATGCGGTCACGCAGCAGCTGAGGCAGGTCATCGATGTCCTGAACGTCGGTGTACGCTTTGGTCAGCTTGTCGTGAGGAACAGCAACCAGCTTAGCGTCTTCGCCAGCTTCGTCGGTCATGTTCAGTACGCCAACTGGACGGCAACGGATTACAGAACCTGGGATTACCGGGTAAGGAGTCACAACCAGCACGTCCAGCGCATCGCCGTCGTCAGCCAGAGTGTTGTTGATGTAACCGTAGTTAGCTGGGTAGAACATCGGTGCAGCCATGAAACGGTCAACAAAGATCGCGTCTTCTTCTTTCTCGATCTCGTATTTAACCGGGGAGCTTTCTGCCGGGATTTCGATCACTACGTAGAGGTCGTTTGGCAGATCTTTGCCTGCAGGGATTTTCGCGAAGCTCATGCTTGTCTTCCTGTTAACTGTTAAAAAGATCAGTAAAGCCGGATTATACCCGTTTCACGGAAGGCCGATGAATACGACTAAACGCGAAGGTTGAATCCGACTTTTGAATAGTGATTAGCTGTTCAGCTTAGCTGCCTGAGAATCTTCGTTACCTTTGTGGTACTCGATCGCAGCATTTACTTCGTTGCTGGAACCCAGGGCAACGGCTACACGCTGGTGGATCTGGGTCGGTTCAACATCCAGGATGTTCTCGTAGCAGGTGCTGGAGATGCCGCCCGCCTGCTCGATCAGCAGACTCATCGGGTTGCCTTCGTACATCAGACGCAGTTTGCCCGGTTTGTTAGGATCGCGCTGATCCCAAGGGTAGGTGAAGATGCCGCCACGGGTCAGTACTCGGTGTACTTCAGCCACCATGGATGCAACCCAACGCATGTTGTAGTTCTTGCCGCGTGGACCGTCTTTGCCCAGCAGCAGGTCATCAATGTACGCCTGCATCTGTGGTTCCCAGAAGCGCTGGTTTGACATGTTGATGGCAAACTCTTTGGTCTCTTCCGGAATGGATATGCTTTCCTGAGTCAGCAGGAAGTCACCAGTGTGCGCCAGCGTGAACATGTTTACGCCGTTACCGGTGGTCAGGGTCAGTACGGCGGATGGACCGTAGAGTACGTAACCGGACGCAACCTGCTGACGACCGTTCTGCAGGTAGGCTTTCTCGTCTGCACCTGTCAGGCCTTTTGGCAGTTCCAGAATGGAGAAGATAGTACCAACAGACACGTTAACGTCGATGTTGGAGGAGCCATCCAGCGGATCGAAGATGATCAGATAACGACCTTCAGGGTTGCCTGCAACGGGATCGTCTTCCTCTTCTGATGCGATACCCGCAACCAGAGGGTTATCCAACATCACCTTTTTCAGCACGTCATTGGCAATGACGTCCAGCTTTTTCTGTGTCTCTCCCTGGACATTGGTGTTTTCGGTTGTACCCAGAACACCGGCCAGCGCGCCTTCACGCAGCTGAATGGCGATCTCTTTGCACGCCACCATCAGGGTGTCGATCAGGTCAACCAGATTGGTATCCGTTTTTTGGTGTGTCAGAAACTGGCTCAGGGTCTGCATCGGGGGTGTATCTCTCCGGCTCAGGCAGGTTGTATATTCAAGGGGGCGATTTTACGTGATTAAGCGCCGGATTGCATGGGCTGCAGGTCAAATATTACGCTTTTTTGTGATGTTCTCTTGCCGGAGGATTCGGTGAGAGGGCTGGGCTCAAAAAGCTGTTATGATGGAAGCTATTGATTCATCAGGGAGTCTGCTCAGTGCATATCCATATTCTCGGAATTTGTGGCACCTTCATGGGGTCGCTGGCCGTTCTTGCGAAACAACTCGGACACCATGTCACCGGATCCGATGCCAATGTGTATCCTCCGATGAGTACTCAGCTCGAAGCGCAGGGCATTGAACTGATGGAGGGGTACGACGCTTCGCATCTGCAGCCCGAGCCGGATCTGGTCGTGGTGGGCAATGCGATGACCCGTGGTAATCCGGCAGTGGAATATGTGCTGGACAAGGGGCTTAAATACACCTCGGGTCCGCAGTGGTTAAGCGAACACCTGTTGCAGGAGAAATGGGTGCTGGCGGTTTCCGGTACCCACGGCAAAACCACCACGGCGACCATCCTGGCGTGGATTCTGGAATACGCGGATATGAAGCCGGGTTTTCTGATCGGTGGTGTGCCGCATAATTTTGACGTGTCGGCCCGTGTTGGCGACTCTATCTTTTTCGTCATTGAGGCGGACGAATACGATACCGCCTTTTTCGACAAACGTTCCAAATTCGTGCACTACCGTCCGCGCACGCTGATCCTCAACAACCTTGAATTCGATCATGCAGATATCTTCCCGGATCTGGCGGCCATTCAGCGGCAGTTCCACCATCTGGTGCGTATCGTGCCGCAAAACGGCCAGATCGTGCTGCCGCAGGGGCAACCTGCGCTGGATGAAGTGATCGAGATGGGTTGCTGGACGCCGGTAGTCAGTACCGGAATCGGTGAGCAACAGGCGGAGTGGCAGGCACGCCTGCTGGGTGAAGATGGAACTCACTTTGAAGTGCTGCACAACGGTGAGGTGCAGGGTACCGTTGAATGGACGATGACCGGGATGCACAGTGTTAACAACGCGCTGGTCGCAATTACCGCCGCACGTAACGTAGGCGTACAGCCGCACGATGCGATCGCGGCGTTGAATCAGTTCGGGGGCGTAAAACGCCGTATGGAGCTGGTGGGCGACGTGGCTGACGTGAAGGTTTACGACGATTTTGCCCACCACCCGACAGCCATCGAAACTACCTTGGAAGGTTTGCGTGCGCAGGTGGGTGAAGCGCCGGTGATCGCGATTATCGAGCCACGCTCCAACACCATGCGTATGGGTGTACACCAGCAGCATCTGGCGCAGTCAGTGAAACAGGCCGATCAGGTGTTCTGGTATCAGCCGCCGGGGCTGGACTGGGATCTGGATCAGGTGGTGGCCGACAGCCCGGTGCCAGCCAATCTGTTACGTAGTACCGAGGAAATAATTCAGCAGGTGGCTGCGCAAGCACAACCCGGCAGTCATATTGTGGTGATGAGCAATGGTGGATTCGAGGGCATCCATGGGCGCCTGGTGGAGGCCCTGAAGTCGCCAGCGGAAACGGAGAGCGAGTCATGACCATGACTTTGGATCGGGTAACGCTGGCAATTACCGGAGCATCCGGTGCGCAGTATGGTTTGCGCCTGCTGGAGTGTCTGGTCGCGGCGGATATTCAGGTGATGGTGCTGATCTCCAAAGCGGCGCAGGTGGTGATCGCTACTGAGACCGACGAAAAATTGCCGGGTACGCCGACCGATCAGGAGAGTTACCTGACTCAGCGTTACAACGCGAAAGATGGGCAGATCCGTGTGTTCGGACGCGAGCAGTGGATGTCTCCGGTGGCATCCGGCTCCGGAGCACCCTCGGCGATGGTGGTTTGCCCCTGCAGCACCGGTACCCTGTCAGCGGTTGCCTGTGGCGCGAGCAATAACCTGATCGAGCGCGCCGCGGATGTGGCGTTGAAGGAGCGTCGTCAGCTGATTCTGGTGCCACGCGAAGCGCCTTATTCTGAAATTCACCTCGAACATATGCTCAAGCTGACCCGTATGGGGGCGGTAGTGATCCCCGCCAGCCCGGGTTTCTACAACAAACCCAGCACCGTGGAGGAGATGGTCGACTTCGTGGTGGCACGTATTCTGAACCAGTTAGGTGTAGAACAGACCCTGATGCCGCGTTGGGGGGATGATCTCATTACGTGAAATCGTCACGGGAGCGGAGTAGAATTCGCTCCTTGTCTGAAAACAGGTTGTAGCCATGCCCAAATTACTCGCTCTGGATACCTCTACCGACGCATGTTCGGTGGCACTTTATCGCGATGGTGAAGTGAAAGAGGACTTTCGCATCATTCCCCGTCAGCACACCAAAGAACTGTTGCCGATGGTGCAACAGATGCTGGCCGATGTTGATATGAAAGTTTCTGACCTGGATGCGATCGCCTTTGGGCGTGGCCCGGGTTCCTTTGCCGGCATCCGTATCGCTACGGGGGCAGCGCAAGGGCTGGCGTTTGCGGCTGAGTTGCCGATGTTACCGGTATCTACGCTGGCCGCGATGGCGTTGCAGATCCACCGTAGCACCGGTGCCGCGCAGGTGGTTACGGCACTGGATGCGCGTATGAACGAGATCTACTGTTGCGCGTATCGCTTCGACAACGGTTTGCCGGTTGAACTGATGCCGGAAACCGTGTGTGCACCAGATGCCCTGGAACTGCCGCAGATCGACGGTCAGTGGACGGTCGGGGGCAGTGGCTGGTGTTACCTCGAAGCGATGTCAGAGGCTGTACAGGCGGCGGTTGCACTTCTGCCGGACAGCATTTACCCGGCGGCACAGGATATGCTGACACTGGCCGTAAAAGAATTGGAGGCAGGGAACACGGTAGCGCCCGAAGAGGCGTTGCCGGTCTATCTGCGTGATGAAGTCGCATGGAAAAAGAAGGACCAGCAGTAAGTTATGGATTGGCTACAGGTTACGTTTCTCGCCCTGATACAGGGATTGACTGAATTTCTTCCTATTTCGAGTTCGGCGCACCTTATTCTGCCGTCCCAGCTGTTGGGCTGGGAGGATCAGGGGCTGGCGTTTGATGTGGGAGTTCACATCGGTTCCCTCTGTGCGGTGATGCTTTACTTCCGTAAAGATATCGCGGTCATGATCGTTGCATGGCTCAATTCTCTGCGTGGTCGCATGAGTCCGGATGGCTGGCTGGCCTGGTACGTTGCTCTGGCAACCATTCCCGCCGTGGTTTTCGGTCTGGCTATCAACGACATTATCGATGTTTACGGTCGCTCAATCCTGGTTATCGCGGGAACCACGCTGATCTTTGGTGCGCTGCTCTGGTACGCGGATGCCTCCCGCACAGAAGTACGTCCGTTAAAAGAGATTACTCTGAAACACGCGCTGTACATTGGTTTCGCGCAGGCAGTGGCGTTGATTCCAGGCACCTCGCGCAGTGGTATCACCATCACAGCAGCGCTGATGCTAGGGTACCAGCGTCAGGCGGCAGCACGTTTCTCCTTCCTGTTGTCGATTCCGGTCATTCTGGGGGCGGGACTGCTGAAGGGGAAAGAGCTGGCGGAAACCGGTACCGATGCGCAATGGACGATGGTGATCGTCGGTGCAATTCTGGCGGCAGTCAGTGCTTACAGCTGTATCCACCTGTTCCTCAAATGGCTGGATCGTGTTGGCATGGGGCCATTTGTGATCTACCGTTTACTCTTAGGTGTTACTTTGTTGGCGGTATATTTCATCGCCTGAACCGGTTGAGGAAAGCAGATGCAGGTAGGTGCGCAACAGATTACACAGCTGACGACAATCCAGCGTCAGCGTGCGTTGTCGCGTCCGCAACCTGCGTCTCAGCCGGAGACTGCACCGCGAACCGATAAAAGTCGCGAAACCTTCAGTAACCACAGTAACCAATCGTTGCAGGGCGAGTTTGTCCCGCTGAGTGCCAGTAAACCGAACTTCGAGCAGATCCAAGGGATCAGCTTCAGTACCCGTGAAGCGCTGGAAACCTATGCCGAAACCGAAAGCTTCCAGCCGCGTTCTGCGGGTGGCGAGCTGGTCGGTATCGACCTCTATGTCTGATTTATGATGAAAGATGCTGTTGCCGTTCTGGCACTTGATCCCCTTTGTAGTGAAAAAGCTGAAACACTGGCAAATGAGCTGGGCCTGACTCTGATCTCATCCGAAGCGGAGAGTGAATCCTATGAGGTTCTGCTGCGCGTCGCAGAGACTGGATTGAGTCTGCAGGCGACAGGTAAAAAAGCGCCTGGGGCCATCCAGGCAGACTTTCTTACTGGCGCTACTGCGCACCGTCGCAAGTTTGGTGGTGGTAAAGGTCAGATGATCGCCAAGGCAGTGGGTATCAAGTCAGGTATTCGGCCACAAGTGCTGGATGTGACTGCTGGTTTGGGTAAAGACGCCTTTGTGCTGGCTACGCTGGGTTGTGATATGACCCTGGTTGAGCGCTCTCCGGTCATTCATGCACTGCTGGCGGACGGCCTTGCACGCGCTGAAGTGGATCCTGATGTTGCGAAGATTACGGACCGTATGCACCTGCATCATGCCAACAGCATCGACTGGATGCGTGAGCAGGCCGCTGCTGGCGAACGTTATCAGGTGGTTTATGTGGACCCGATGTTTCCACACAACGATAAATCAGCGCTGGTTAAAAAGGAGATGCGGGTGTTCCGTCCCGTGGTCGGGGATGATACCGATGCTGAAGAGCTGCTGGCGGCTGCGCTGGCGATTGCTGAAAATCGTGTGGTAGTTAAGCGCCCGCGCAAAGCGCCGCTGATCGGATCGCGGGCTCCCAGCTACCAGCTTGAGGGTAAATCCAGCCGCTACGATATCTACACCCTGAAAAAACTCGCTTAACCGCGGCTTCCCAAGCGCTCGTCGATCCGAACAATCAGGTGAGGGCGCAACACTTTTCGGGCCAGCTTGAAGAGTGGTTGTGGATTCTGCAGGCAGCAGAGGCGTCCGTCTCGCTCTGTTATTAAACCTGTTTCCAACGCCTGATCGATAAAACTCTGGATAACACGCGGTTCTGCATACTCCCGTGAGTGGAAGCCGTACTCCTGGTGAATACGCAAGGCGAGACGGCGGGTAACATCAAGCAGGTCGTCCGCAGCGATCTCCCGGTAACGATCCAGCACCCGTAAGACCATATAGTAGCGCAGCAAGATCGGTTCGACTGTCATCGCCAACAGAGATGCCGGCGCACAATCGTTGGCGTACCAGCGTCGGTTGTTTTCAGAAAGCAGGCCCTTTTCCCTAAGTTGATCGCGGGCCTGGCGTAGATAAGGTGTTAGTGCGTCGGTGGTTACTGGCAGTGTCAGTTCTGCATCCAGCACCGGATAGAGCTCTTTCAGCAGGCGGTTAAAGGTCTGGGACGGGCTGCCTGGCAGGCGTCGGGCCAGAAGTAGATAGAGCCCCGGTAGGGCCAGTAGATGCAGAATGTTGTTGCGATAAAAAGTGGAAGCCTGGGCCTGCGCGCTATTCATGTAGATCGAAGACTTATCCGCGCTGATCTGTTTCAGGTCGAGAGCATCGGTTATCCAGCGCTTCACTGGTTGCTCCAGATCCTGAGTCAGTATCTCCGGATAGAGACCTCCCAGCATCGCTTTCAATTCGGTAAGTTGTACTTCGAGTGCCTGTTGTGACAGGGAAATTCCGGGTGCGTTGAGTAGGGTGGTGGCGATCAGGCTGATGGGTGTAAGTTTGGCCGCGCCGTTGATCGCCCGAAGTGTTCGCTTGCCCAACTGGACTGCCTGTTGCTGCGGATCTTCAAGTGGGCTGATGACCTCCGCCAGAGGCAGTGGTGTGCCGAAGCTAAGGTGTGCCTTGCCGAAACGTTTAATAAGTATGCTGGCGGCCCCCAGTGTATTGCCGAGGTTTTCACTCTGCTTCGACTGTCCGGCCAGTTCATGCTGATAACTGCTGCTCTCAACCAGCTTATCGTAACCAATCCAGACCGGCACAATAGCCACCGGTTTCTGCGGGGTAGCGGTGAAGGATTCGACTGACATCTTCAGGAGACCGGTTTTGGCTGGAAGCAGGCGTCCGGTGCGGCTGCGTCCCCCCTCAATGAAATACTCCAGTGCGTGGCCGCGGTGGCTCATCGCTTCCAGGTATGCCTTGTACAGTGCGTAATATAACTGGTCGCCATGAAACTTGCGGCGCATAAAGATCGCGCCGCCGCGTTTGAGCAACGGGCCGATAAGCGGGATATTCAGATTATCACCGGCGGCAACGTGGGGAAGCATGAGGCCCTGGCGGTAAAGTACCCAGGATAGCAGCAGGTAGTCCATATGACTGCGGTGGCAGGGCAGGTAGATCAATTGATGATCCAGCGCCAGGTCGCGTACAGGCGCGATATTGTGCACTTCCACATCTCGATACAGACGCCGGCAGGCAACTGTGACCAGATTGTTCAGCATGCGTGCGATGGCGGGATTAAAGTCGGCCGCAATGCCTTCGAGGATCTTCTTTCCTTGCTGCTCTACGTGAAGCCGGTTTTCTCCGCGCTGTTCAGCGTGCTGCTCCAGCGTTTGCTGAACTTGAGGGTGGCGCATTACGTCCGCCAGCAGCGTATTGCGATGGGATAGGTCTGGGCCGATTATTGCGCGGCGTCGGATTTGGAAATGGGTGCGCAGAACACGCGTGGCCTTGCGGGCACTGCTCTCGGCGTCGATGTCGAGAAGGTCGCTCAGGCGTAGTGCGTTATCGGCCTGAATCAGTGTTTCCCTGCCGTTAACCAGAACCTGCAGGCTTTTTCTTAGGTTATGTCCGGGGTGCCACTGTTCGCCAAACAGCTGTTTCAGCCAGCTGCTCTCTTTGTGCGGTAAACGGCCATGAAAAATTGAAACCGGGATGATCTGTATATCCAGCGAGGGATTGCTCTGTTGTGCACGAAACAGTGTGTCCAGCTCTTCCTTCAGTGGTTTTTCACCGTTGGAATCAGCAAAGAGGATATGGTCTTCATCCAGCGAAGGGAGCAGAGAACGCAACAGCAGCTGGTGGCTGTCGCGTTTATGTTCCAGCAGGAAGTAGGTGTCGGGGGAAGCGGTGAGTCGTTCAAAGCCCAGTGTTTTAGAGCTTATCAGCAGTTTCAGCAGGTGTTTCTTGGGTGTGGCTAGCCAATTCATCAGTCCCGACTCCTTCGTGGCTGCTGACTCAGTAGTGCGGTGGTGGTGGCTCATCCTGCGGAGACATCGGTGAATCACCTTCCAGCGCTTTCATGTTCTTATTCATGATTTTGATCATGCGGGTGAGCATTTCAATCTCTTTGTCTTGCCGCGCTATTTCTGCGCTGAGCTTATCAATGGCGTCTTCCTGAAAAGCGACTCGGCTTTGCAGCTCAGCGATCTCTTCACTATGCGACATCTAGTACCCCTAAAAATACGGTGTGATTACAGAATAGAGAATACCCAAGTCAAATAAAACCACTTAATACAGGGATAAGCTGTTGAATAAATGACCTAAATTGGATATATGTGTCAGCTTGGTGCTGTTTTTAGGCATTATATTCATTAACAATCATAAAAGTTGAATTAAAAGAGATAGCTAAATGAGTGGTAATAAGCTAATCCGATCTGTTGTTGTCAGTGTTGTCGCTGCACTGGCTGTTCCGTTCCTGCTGGAGGCAGTGGCGGGTGTAGAAGTAGGGATGAGTGCGCCTGTTCTTGTTGTGGTATTTGGTTCTGTTTTGGCGAGTACTCTGATTGCGTCCATGGGCGAAGCTGCGGCAGTCTCTCCTGCTGTTGCTCAGAATAATGTTGCGTCCGGCGCTGAAGAAGCCGATCTATCCGCCGAAGATGAAAATCGTGAAGTCGGTACGGTTAAATGGTTTAACGTTTCCAAGGGATTTGGATTTATCACCCGTGACAACGGCGACGATGTTTTTGTGCATTTCCGCAATATCCGTGGCCGTGGCCACCGCTCTCTGGCTGAAGGTCAGAAAGTCCTGTTCAGTGTTCGCGAAAGCGACAAAGGTTTGCAGGCCGAAGACGTATCCGTCGTTCGCGCTTGATCCTTTCTGCGGGGATAACGCCTTTATCCCCGCTCATTCCACTTCAGTTCTTATTCCTTAATTTCCCCTTTCAAACTTTTTATCGAACGGCTTGTTCGATCCGCAGCTGCAGTGTGTTCCAGTTACAGTATCCTAATGCCACCGCTTGCGCGCCTTGCTCCTGACGCAGATATAAGCTCGGAAAACCCTGAGCACCAAGTTGGCGTGCCAATTGAAGGTGTTGTTGTAGCGTTTGCTCTGTTTCGACGCTGTGTAAGGATTGTGTGAACACTTTTTGAACCAGCTCCAGCTCCGATGCAAGGTCTGACAGTGTTTCTGTATCAGAAGGATTACGTGCATTCAGGTAGTAGGCGTGTTGAATAGCCTGAACCATGCTGGCAGCCGTGCCAGGGCGCATTGTCTCTGCCGTGATTACTGCGCGACAGGCCAGATAAGTGCTTCTCCGTGGCGCACATTCTGTCCAGAAATCGTGGTTAAACTCGGTACCGGTCTGACGTTCAATGGTATGCCAGGTAGACTGGATAGCCTGTTGTAGCTGCTGGGGCATCGGATCGTCGCTGTCCGGAGCAAGCCCACCCATGAGGTAGGTGATCTCGCTGTCGGGGTAGGCGGTATTTAACTCATCCATGACTGCTGAAAAAGCCCAGCACCAGCTGCACATCGGGTCCATCACATAGATAAAGTTCATCAGAATAAAGCGCTCTGTTGTTGAGATTGATCAGGCCAGTCGGTAAAGCGTGTCTGCCCCGGTTTATGTTGCTCCAGTAGCGCGACAAAATGTTGGGCGACCTCTGGGGCCTGGGCGTTATCTGGTGTGTGAAGAAATATGAAGGGAGAGCGTCCCTCGTTTAACCATTGGACTGTTTTGTTGACCCAGGGTGTCAGATAGTTGGTACTGGATTCCCAATCCATTGCGGTAATAAAACGCACCATTGGATTCTGACTCGTCGCCAGCACATGTACGGGCAGGTTGGGCTTGGCCGTGAGTGCTTCGCGCGTGGCTGGATCTTCTGCAGGGTGTTTAAACAGTGCACGAGTATCAAAGGTGGTGCGGTTAACGCCGGTTTCCATTAGAAGCTGATTAAAGTGGCGTTCTTGGTCATCCTTCTGAAAAAAGCCGGGATTTCGTACTTCGATGCTGTAGTTGAACGCTTCGGGCAGGTTACGCAGAAAAGTTTCCAGTGTCGGCAGCTCATTCGGAGAGAAACTATCCGGTAGCTGCAGGCTGAGCAGGCCCAGTTGCTCTTCGAACTGCGCAGCGCATTTAAACAGCGTATCTAGTTCGTCGGCACAATTTCTCAAACTGTTTTCGTGTGAGATGCTTTTGGGAAACTTAAAACAGAAGCGGAATTGTTCGCCCGCATCGTCACGCCAGCGTTTAATGGCATCGGGGCTAGGTAAACCGTAAAAAGTCGTGTTTCCTTCTACTGAAGAAAAATAGCGGGCGTAACGCCGCAGTGGAGAGGCGTTTTGGCTGGCCGCTAACGGGCCATCGCCCCACTCAGGATGATTCCACTGCGGCAGGCCTATGTAACAGAGCGGGCGCTGGTCAGTCACGTTGATCATTCATTCAAAACAGTTGTTGGAAAAATATCAAATTGCTGCGCACTTGCCATCAGATTTACCCCAAAAAGGGCTATGATGTGGTTATAGCTGAGTAATAAGTAACCGATTTTTATTTTTTTAAACAAAAGGTTGTGCTTTCTGTAACTGCTCTATAATATACGCGCCACGTTGATGCGGGGTGGAGCAGCCTGGTAGCTCGTCGGGCTCATAACCCGAAGGTCGTCAGTTCAAATCTGGCCCCCGCT
>CANMWJ010000018.1 GCA_947501565.1 uncultured Marinobacterium sp. | reverse complement strand
GTCTCAAGCGAGGCGCATATTTTACTGTGCGCCGCGTCGGTGTCAAGCATTTTTTGGTAAGTTTTTTCAGAAGTTTTTGTCAAACTTCGAAGCCCTCACCGCTGACTTCCGACCCTTAAACAATCTCAAGAAAAACCAATGTAATCAATGAGTTATTTAAGCTTTCCCGTTGAGTTCCGAGCCGCCTTAGTGGCTGCTCTCTCAAGCGAGGACGCGAATTCTACAGACCTCAGATTCAGCGTCAACACTCTTTTGTAAAAAAATGACAAAAAAGTGAAAAAAGGTGTTTTGAGGGGGTTATCACGGTCAGGAGATTCATGGGCGAGGGCGGCTACAAAGCTTTGCTTACCGGAAGCAGACAAAGGTTCTGCCTCCGGCAGGAGTTTAAAACAGAAATAGCACGCAACAGCACTTAACGCATTACAAACACTGAGCAAGCAGCCTGCTCAACAACCTTAGTGGTAACAGACCCCAGCAACACCTGCTCCACCAACGAATGGTTACGACTTGGTATAGCAATCAGATCGCACCCTAACTGTTCCGCTTTATCCACAATCATCTTGTGAGGTGTGCCTTCAGCAACGTGGATAAACCAGTTTACGTCATCAGCCAGAACACTTTTCGCCAGCACCAACAACTGCTGCTCCATCCCTTTCACTGCAGATTCGACCGCACCCTCAGGAAAGTATGAGGCCACCAACGGCATATTAAATCCCTGAAGGACAGACACCAGATGTAACTCCTGTTGCTCACCAAGCATATCCTTGAGGTACTTAAGTCCATGCTCGGCGGTGATCAGGTCCTGCAGATCAACGGGAAACAACACTTTACTAAACATTCGCCGTACCTCCTGGGATATTCAGTTCACGTCGGCGTCGTAATTGCAGTCCAGCCAACGTGGCCAACAAAAGGATCACTGGAATATAGACCAGCTGTTTTGGCGGCCTGTCTGCCGCACGTTCAATCGCATGGATCTCCCATCCGAAATCGATACCTGCTTTTTGTGCCGGGCTATCAAAACCCACCATATCCACCATGACCTGATTGCCGCTGACGCTAAGCATCAATCCCGCGTCCTCCAGACGGGCAGCCCCATCCGGACCATCCCCTAGCTGCAACTCGACAATTTTTTTCACAAAATCGCCGTCGATGGTTTCGCCGGATACCGCAAGACGGAGAGGCTCATTGGCTGGCAGCGTTGCCGCCACCTCTTCGATCTGAATCGGGGGCACTCGCTCAATAGGCGGATAGAGTTCATCCCACCAGAAGCCTGGCCGAAACAGGGAAAAGGCCACCAGCAACATCAACAGGGTTTCGTACCAGCGGTTTTTAACCAACCAGAACCCCTGGGTCGCGGCAGCAAAGATCAACATTGCCCCGGTTGCTGACAACACTGTCATCAACAGGTGAAACGGTCCTTGCACGCCAATCAGCAACAACTCGGTGTTGAAGATGAACATAAACGGCAATACTGCGGTACGGATATCGTAGGTGAAACCCTGCACACCGGTTTTGATCGGATCGGAGCGGGCAATAGCTGCGGCCGCATAAGCGGCCAGCCCGACCGGCGGCGTATCGTCCGCGAGAATACCGAAATAGAAGACAAACAGGTGTACGGCGATAAGCGGCACCAGCAAACCATGCTCTGCCCCCAGCGTCACGATCACCGGCGCCATCAGGGTGGAAACAACGATATAGTTCGCGGTAGTTGGTAAACCCATACCCAGAATCAGGCTGATCACAGCGGTGAATAATAGCATCAACATGATGTTACCGCCGGAGATAAACTCAACAAACTCGGTCATCACCAAACCGATGCCTGTAAGCGTCACAGTACCGACAACGATACCCGCTGCCGCGGTAGCAACACCGATACCGATCATGTTGCGTGCGCCGCTTACCAAGCCATCCAGTAGATCTTCAACTCCGTGATAAAGGGTACCGCGCCAATCATCACTCTCATGACGGAAAAAGGTTTTCAGCGGCTTGTGGGTTAACACAATGCCGATCATAAATACGGTCGCCCAGAAAGCAGACAATCCGGGCGAAAAACGCTCAACGGTCAGACACCAGACCAACACCACCACGGGTAACAGGAAATAGAGGCCTGACTTCACCGTCGGCCCTACTTCGGGCAAGGTGACGATCTTGGAATTGGGATCGTCCATCTGTAGCTCAGGGTACTTGGCTGCGTATCGCAGAAGGGCCAGATAGGTAACGAGAATGATCACCCCGATCAGCAGGTAGGTACCGTTACCAAGCACCTCTTTCGACCACCCCATACCGTAATAGAGCGCCAATGACACCGCACAAACACCGACCACTACCATACTCCACGTCATCAGTGTTTCTGCCAGCGTAGGTTTATAACGGCGCTCAAGCCCTTCCATCCCAGCTTTCAGGGCTTCCAGGTGCACGATGTAGATCAGCGCAACGTAGGAGATCAACGCGGGCAAAATCGCGTGTTTGATCACCTCAATGTAGGAAACTCCCACATACTCAACCATCAGAAAAGCTGCCGCCCCCATGATGGGTGGCGTCAACTGACCGTTGGTCGATGCAGCCACCTCTACCGCACCGGCTTTTTGCCCAGGGAAGCCCACTCGCTTCATCAGCGGAATGGTAAAGGTACCGGTGGTTACTACATTGGCGATGGACGAACCGGATACGATACCGCTCAGACCAGATGACACCACCGCCGCTTTGGCCGGGCCACCTTTCATATGTCCAAGCAGAGAAAATGCCACTTGGGTGAAGTAGTTGCCCGCACCTGCTTTATCCAGCAACGCTCCGAACAACACAAACAGGAAGACAAAACCGGTCGATACCCCGAGGGCTACTCCAAATACACCTTCACTGCTGAGCCATTGATGGGACATCGCCTTACTCAGGCTGGCCCCTTTATGAGAGATCACCTCAGGCATGTAAGGGCCACCAAAGGTGTAGATCAGAAATACGGCGGCAACCACCATCAACGGCGGCCCCAACGCTCGCCGGGTCGCTTCCAGCAAGATCAGCATACCGCAGACAGCAACAACAAGATCGAGTGTAATGGGCGCACCAGCGCGTCCAGCCAGTTCCGCGTGGAAAATCACCAGATAAACTGAGCTGAATGCCCCCGCGAGGGCAAAGAGCCAGTCCTGCAGAGGAATATGGAAACGCGGTGAATGCTTGAAGGCGGGAAACGCCGTGTAAGCCAGAAAGATCGCAAAGCCAAGATGGATCGAGCGCGCTTCGGTGGCGTTAAACACCCCAAAATTCAGCGCGAACGGGATAGGTGAGGCATACCATAACTGGAACAACGACCAAGCCAAGGCGACACCCCAGAGTAACTTTCCGGGAAAACCTTTCGGGGCACGCGCACCGCTATCCGCTTGCGCGACCATCTCCTGAACTTCATCGTTCACAAACGAGGTGTGTTTATCTGCCACAGCAACCTCCGCTATCCGAAAACAAGCGCGGGAACCGAAGTTCCCGCGTGGTTAAGCCGTGATCAGAGCAGACCGGCTTCTTTGTAGTATTTCTCCGCACCAGGATGCAGCGGTGCAGACAGACCGTCTTTCACCATCTCCTCCTTCTTCAGGTGCTGGAAAGCAGGATGAAGTTTGCGGAAGATGTCAAAGTTCTCGAAGACCGCTTTCACCACTTCGTATACCACCTTATCCGGCACATTGGCGGAGGTCACAAAGGTCGCACCCACACCGAAGGTTTTCACGCTCTCCGCGTTACCGCGATACATACCACCCGGCACTGTCGCGGTGCGGTAGTAAGGGCGTTTCTTGATCAGGTTATCTACCGAGCCGTTGGCTACGTTTACAATCTTGCTGTCACAAGAAGTGGTAGCTTCTTTGATCGCACCACTTGGGTGACCAACCACATACACCATCGCGTCAATCTGACCGTCACAGAGCGCACTCGCCTGCTCGGACGCTTTCAACTCTGAGGCCAACGCGAAGTCAGACATGGTCCAGCCTTTCTCTTTCATGACCACTTCCATGGTGCCGCGCTGCCCGGAACCCGGGTTACCCACGTTTACGCGTTTGCCTTTGAGGTCATCAAAGGATTTGATGCCGCTGTCGGCACGGGCCACAACGGTGAAGGGTTCAGCATGAACGGAGAAGACCGCGCGCAGATCTTTGTTGGCACCGGTGTCTTTAAACTTACTGGTGCCGTTGTAGGCATGGTACTGCCAGTCAGACTGAGCGACGCCCATATCCAGCTCACCGGCACGGATGGTGTTCAGGTTGTAGATAGAACCGCCGGTCGACTCAACGGAACAGCGGATACCGTGGTCTTTTCGCCCTTTGTTGACCAATCGACAGATCGCGCCCCCCGTAGGGTAATAGACACCGGTGACACCACCGGTACCAATGGTAATAAACTGCTGAGCCGATGCAGGTACCGATGCTCCCAGCGTCGCTACACCTACGCCCATTGCCAGCAGAGCAGAGGTAACTGTCTTTCTAATTGTCATTTTTCAGTCTCCCTAATCACCCATATATAGGCCGCCATTATTGAAGGCCTGATCGTTAAATATTAGACAGCCTCATCTTACGTTCAAGCAATTCTGAACATAATTCATACAGATACAGAAATTTCTTCAACGTATTTTCACAATTCATCAGAATCTAAAATAAGTTATAGCGCATCGTATAAACGCTCAGTTACGCAAGAAACGCTTCACCTTGCGATACGGAAAGACATCCATAATGTCCCCATCCCTGACCTGTTGCTGCATCCCCTGCCAGAACTTCACGTCCAGCAGGTCGGCGTGCAGTTCGTTAAATATTTTGCGTACCGTACGGTCACATCGGGTGAGCATACTCAACTCTTCCGGAAACACATCGCAGGGCCCCACCGAGTACCAGGGTTCATCCATCATCTCCTGTTCCGGATACATCGCCTCAGGGATATAGCGGAAGTTACAGTCGGTGAGATACATAATCTCGTCGTAGTCGTAGAACACCACCCGACCGTGGCGGGTCACACCGAAGTTCTTAAACAGCATATCGCCAGCAAAGATATTGGCCGCCGCCAGCTGTTTGATGCATTTGCCAAATTCGTTGATGCCGTGAAATACGGCGTACTCATCCTTTTTCGCCAGGGCCTCATTGATGTAGATGTTCAACGGCGTCATGCGTCGTTCGGTCCAGAGGTGTTTGATCACAACGCTTTTTTCGTTGACCTCCACGGAAGACTTCGCCACCCGTAGCAGCTCCTCCACCAGCTCGTCGGAAAAACGCTCGCGGGGAAACGCAAAGTTGGAAAACTCCATGGTGTCGGCCATACGCCCGACACGGTCGTGCTTTTTCACCAGGTGATATTTCTCGATAACCGTACTGCGCCCGATGTGCTTAGAGGATGAAAAACTGTCTTTGATGATCTTGAACACCAGCGGGTAACTGGGCAGGGTAAACACCGCCATCACCATGCCTTTGATACCCGGCGCTACAATGAACTCATCATCCGAGTTTTTCAGGTGATCTACGAAGGCCCGGTAAAACTCCGCCTTGCCCTGTTTATAAAATCCCACCGAACTGTAAAGCTCAGGCACCGATTTCATCGGCAGGATCGACTGCATAAAGCGGATAAACTCTGAGGGCACGTTCACATCCGCCATAAAATAGGCCCGGGTAAAGCTGAAGATCACCGATACGTCATCCTCTTCGCTAATCGCCGTATCGACATACACCCCCCCACGTTCATTGTTGAGGATCGGCAATACAAAAGGCACCTGCTTTTCGTAGAAGTGCACACGGCCAACGATGTAGGCGCCTTTATTGCGGTAGAACACGCTTTTCACCACCTCCACGGTGGTGTGCTCATCAGCAATCACATCTTCCGGCAAGCTGGTGCGCACGTAACGCATCAGGTTACGAATATCTCGACGTTTATTTTCCCAGGGGATATCAAACGCAAAGTCATCCAGCATCTGGGTCAGCACCGGCAGCAGACCGTCATGCAGATGGTAGGTGATGTAGAACTCGTCACCGGAACCGATCAGTCGCCCCTCCATGGAGGAGCGGATAAACATATGTTCATTGTCCAGATGATGGTGACCGTAAACGCGACAATAGATGGAGTTGTAGTAGGTTTCCGCCAGCTCAAAATCATCCCGTTCAAGGATCAGCTGGATATAGTCGGCCTTTGCCCGCAGCCAGAGATCCGGCTCATGGATCGCATCGGCATAGGTTTGCTGCAACGACTCAGACGAGCTCTGGCACATGCTTTCATAGAGGTCGATCCGTTCGGATGCGGCTTTCTGCACCGCCTTCCAGTCCGCCAGCTCAAAACGCGCTTTGGCACCGGCGGTGATCCGGTGGAAAAAGGCCCGGTAGCTGATAAAGCTATCCAGTATTTCTCGTGCAATCCGTTGGGAAATATCCACCATAGTCCCGACTCCATCTATTCACCCGTTTCCAACACCCCCTATAATTTAGCTTATTACTACAGGGAAAGATGTTGCTCCCGAGCGAGCCCGCGGTGAACCTCAGGCTGTCACACGCTTTTCATCCTTTCGCTCTAACGTCCTCGGGACTCACCTTTGGAGAATACGCATGTATAAACTGCCCTCCCTTGAAGCGGTTAAAGATCTGAAAGCGATCGCCATCCTTACCAGCGGTGGTGACGCACCGGGTATGAACCCGGCAATACGCGGCGTGGTGCGTTCGGCACTGAACCATGGCATCCGGGTTTACGGTATCAACCGCGGCTACAGCGGCCTGATCATCGGCGACATCTGGGAGATGAACTCACGTTCGGTGAGTAACATCGTGCAACGCGGCGGCACCCTGCTGAAGAGCGACCGCTGCGAAGCGTTTAAAGACCCTGCAGTTCGTCACCAGGCGGCTGAGATTCTGCGCGAACATGAGATTGATGGACTGGTGGTGATCGGCGGTGACGGCTCTCTGACCGGCGCCTCTCTGCTGGCCGAAGAAAGCGGCATTCCGGTGGTCGGCCTGCCGGGCACCATCGACAACGATATTCACGGTACCGATGACACCATCGGTTTCGACACCGCCATCAATACAGCGCTGGAGGCGATCGACCGTATCCGCGATACCGCCCTCTCCCACGAACGCCTGTTTCTGGTCGAGGTGATGGGCCGCAATTCCGGTTTTATCGCCACCCAGGTTGGTATCGCCTGCGGTGCCGAGATGGTGGTTATCCCGGAGGTGGAGTTCAAACTGGAGGCACTCTGTTTCCAGCTGGCCAACAACCGCGTGAAAGGCGAAGGTTCCAGCGGCATCATCGTTGTTGCTGAAGGCCCGCGTCCCGGTCTGACCTACCGTCTGGCACAACAGCTGGAGGAACACGAACAGACACCACGCGTGTGTATCCTCGGCCACATTCAGCGCGGCGGCAGTCCGACCAGCCACGACCGCGTGCTCGCATCCTGCATGGGAGCCACGGCGGTGGATTACCTGCGCGCCGGATACACCAGCATTATGGTGGGCGTACAGAACGGTCAGATTCTGGACGTCCCTCTGCGCGAAGTGCTGGAGCGCAAAAAACAGCTGGCCCCGGAATGGATTCAGATGACCGCCCTGCTGCACAAATAACGGATCTAGGCATATATCATGGCGCTGGTATCCCACCGGCGCTATGATGTGCCGCCATGACATGCCACGAATCCCCGCTCCATAACCGTTACCAACATTTCCTCAGCGAACAGGGCTACGACGATGACCCAGTGCAGCGCCGGGCACTGGATCATCTGCAGCGCCTGCAGTTAGATCTATGCGCGCCTCACAGTAAATCTCCGCAAGGCTTATATCTCTGGGGACCGGTCGGGCGTGGCAAAACCTTTCTGATGGATCTGTTCTGCGACAGCTTACCGGAGGGCAGCGCCCTACGGCTGCACTTTCACCGCTTTATAGCGATGATCCACCAGCAACTTCTTGCCCACGCGGGTGAACCCGATCCATTGCAGGTAGTTGCTGCGGATCTCTCGCGCCAATACAAAGTACTCTGCTTCGATGAATTTCTGGTGGGCGATATCGGCGACGCGATGTTGTTGGGCCGACTGATTAAATACCTCTTCGCCGATGGCGTGGCACTGGTGAGCACTTCGAACCGACCGCCCCACGAATTGTATCAGGGCTTACATGCCGACCGTTTTGCGCCCACCGTACAGTTATTACAGGAGCGGATGGAGGTCTTACCTTTACACGGTGAGAAGGACCATCGCTTTCGCACGCTTACCCACAGCCAAGCCTACTTTGTCGAGGATGCAGGTGCCCTGGACAGGTTGTTTAATCCTTATCGCAGTACTCAGCTTGCGCAGCGAAGTACGGTATCGATCTGTCGCCGCGATATCCCTTGCGTGGCACTCGCAGAGCACGCGGTCTGGTTTGAATTTGATGCCCTCTGCGAAGGCCCACGTAGCCACCTGGACTACATCGATATCGCACAACGCTTTCATACGGTCATTCTCAATGATGTTCCGCTGTTGGGCGGCAAGCCGTTCGAACAGATTAAAGCCCGCGGCACCGAAGATGGCGCCATAGGTTCACAAGGGACCGGTGAACGCCAGGTTCTGATCGGGCGCTCCGACGATTCCGCACGGCGTTTTATCGCCCTGGTCGACGAACTCTACGACCGTCGGGTCAACCTGTTTCTGAACGCGGCTGCGCCGCTTGCAGATCTCTACCAAGGCAATTTGCTCAGCTTCGAATTCCAGCGAACCCGCAGCCGTCTGACCGAGATGGCCTCGCAGGAATATCAGACCTCGCCCCACCAACCCTGAGCCGTTAAGCTAAGGTTCCGCTCCACGGCTTATGATTGCGGGCATCTGAATATAAAGGACTCTGATTTTATGCGAAGCCTGATGCGTTTCTTCTTCCAGGGGTTATTGCTGCTCCTGCCCGTTGTGCTGACCATCTATCTGGTTTACCTGATCTTTACCGCCCTGAACGAAACGCTGTTCTCGGCGGTGGGCAGTCTGCTCGCGTACTTCTTCCCTAATCTGGAACCCGGCCTCACCGCCACCTTACTGGGTACCGGCGTAACCTTATTGTTCATCACCGCCACCGGTGTACTCGGTTCGCTCTATCTGGGCCGTTACATGATGGGTTATGTGGACCGTTTTCTGGATCGCATCCCGCTGGTTAAACTGCTCTACAGCGCGCTCAAAGATCTGTTTAACGCCTTTCTCGGGGAAGCAAAGAATTTCGACAAACCGGTATTGGTTTATCTCACGGAGGATAAACGCATCAAAGCGATGGGATTTATGACGCGGGAGAGCATGGAAACGTTCGGACTGGAGGATGAAGTGGCGGTCTATCTGCCGCAATCCTACAACTTTGCCGGCAACCTGATTATCGTTCCACGCTCACAGGTAGAGCCACTGGACGTAGCCGCCAGCAAAGTCACCACCTTTGTGGTCAGCGGCGGGGTTTCCACCCACCGCGAATAGACCATAAAGGTAATTCAGACTAACCGCGGTGATCCGCCACAAACGGGTTGCTGCGGCGCTCATTGCCGAAACTGGACATCGGTCCATGACCTGGAATGAACTCCACGTCATCACCCAGCGGGAACAGTTTTTCACGGATAGAGCTGATCAGCGTTGGATGATCGCCTTTAGGAAAATCGGTACGGCCGATGGAACCCTGGAACAGTACATCCCCCACCATCGCCAGCAACTCACCAGGATGGAAGAACACCACGTGTCCTGGCGTATGACCGGGAGTATGCAACACACTCAGGCTTTGGTTGCCAACCTGTACATCGTTACCTTCCTCCAGCCAACGGTTAGGGGTGAAACCCTCAACCTTCGGAAAACCAAACATGGTGCACTGCTCATCGAGCCCATCGATCCAGAACTTGTCTTCGATATGAGGCCCTTCCACCTCAACACCGGTTTTTGCCGCCAGCTCAGCCGTGCCGCCGATATGATCCAGATGAGCGTGGGTCAGCAGGATCTTCTCCAGCTCAACACCCTCCTGCTCGATGGCTGCCAGGATGCGGTCCACATCACCACCGGGATCAACCACCGCTGCTTTGTTGGTCTCCTCGCACCAGAGCAATGTACAGTTCTGCTGAAACGGAGTAACCGGAATAATTCTGTATTTCATGAATGCACCACCTCACTGAAAGATGGGCGCATTATATCAGAGGCACCGTAACGACGGCATGACCGCAATCAGGCGATAAAAACGATGGCGTGCTACTTAGCCCAACGCCGCATCAGCTTCGCAGCATAGAGGTTGGCGGGTTGCCGATAGGCTTTCGGCGCCAGACGCCAGATCGCATCGATCAGTTGGTATTCGCGTGCCTGCGCCGCCTTTTGCAGCTGTACCAGATCCTCATTCCAGAACAGACGCCGGTGCTCATGCACAAAATCGAGGAAGATATGCAGGTCATGCAGCTGCCCCAGGTACTCACCGAGGTCTTTGTATAGTTTGCGGCGTTTTTTCAACGCCTTGGGAAACAGCAACGTCATCTGGTAATAGAAACGTTTCACCACCTTACGCCATGCGTGAAACAGTTCAGGCTGTGGGTCTTTCTGAATCTTTTGCCAGAACTTCTGCCCACGTCGATACTCCTGCGCCACTGCGGCTTCGAGGTTTTTGCGCCGGTAATTCTTCAGCGGCCAACGGCCGGTGGCGCCGCGCATCCGCCGCAGTTGTCGACTGGCCTGATGCAGGTGCTGGTTCTCCTCACCACGCTGAATGCTCAATCGGTATCGGCTCAGAAAAGGCTGACGTAAGCGCCGCCAACTATCCGGATTGCCTGAATCGCGCATCAACAGATCCAGCGTATCCAGCAACGCCCTCGCATCGCGACTGGAGGAGAAAAGGTCCGCCAGGCTCTTTGCATCCTGCGTCGCACGGCTGTACCGTACCTCTCCCAACGAGGCACGTAACAAACGCAAAAATGCACGCATCCGTTTCATGCCCGTACGTGTGTCGTGGATCACATCGTCACGCTCGCCTGCCTGCACATGATCGACCATCCAGTTAACTTGAGCCAGATGCCCGTTTACCGCCTCCAGCGCTTCACGCCCGAGTTTTTTGCGTGGCCGCAGGACCATAGCCATGGGAAGCACCTCTATTTCCGTTCACAAAAAAAGAATAGACCACAGGGAATGAACTAAACTGAAGTGTGCAGGAGCCTCAACAGGCAGGAGCCTCAACCAGAGGTGCCTATTATGTCCCTCGCACCAACCGTTCAGCGTTTCCTGGACAGCAAACACATACCTTATAAACGCGTCTTCCATCCATACGCCGAAACCGCTATGGGCTGTGCACTGGCAGCCAAAGTGCCCCCTAAACGGGTTGCAAAAGGTGTAGTACTGAGAGATGACGAAGGTTTTGTTATGGCTGTCGTTCCGGCCGACCGCCAGGTTGACCTACGCGCCGTGAACCACTTCACCAACCGCCTGCTGACAACCGCTAAGCAACAAGATGTATCCATCCTGTTCCGGGACTGCGCCAAAGGCGCTGTGCCTAGTCTGGGCCAGACCTACAATCTGCCTGTGATCTGGGACGACCATCTCGGTCAGGAACCGGAGTGTTATCTGGAAGCGGGAGATCACCGTGAGCTGGTTAAAATGAACCGTGACAGTTTCCTGGATTCAATGCAGAACCAACCCCACGGAAGAATTAGCTACTAATAAACGCAGCTAAATACCGAACTGCCACCCCCGATTGCGGCGACCTCGAGTCGCCGCAGGCTTGAGGTCAGCCAAAATCCCTCGCCTCCCCCTACCATCCGTCTACGGATACGGGCTATAGTGAAACCCCTGCAGCTGGAAGGATAAGGACAGATGAGTAAGCTGAAACACGAAGCGGAACTGCTACGTCAAGCGTTGGCTGTCGGCGCGACCTATTTTGAAAAACGTGGAGCGGGTCGTTTCGAGGCTACCGACAGCGCCAGTGATAAGATTAAAGCCCTGTACCGTCTGCTCGTGCAGGATGGCCTGATACAGCCTTTGGCAAAAGATCAGGAAAATGAGCCCAACATGAAACACAAGCTGGCCCTCTGGATCGAACGTCAGCTGCCTGCCGGACATCCGCTGAAAAACTGACCGCAATACCCTTCTTGTCGTGGGCAGCGGCCGCTGCCTGCGCACTAAACACCGCTTTTCTGGCACCGACACACCGCCAGATCAATTAACTGCGATTCAATCACTTTGCGTGCCAGCAAACGCTTTAAAAATAACCATTGGGTTACTACAGTTAGAGGGCCCGTCTAAAGTTCTTTCAATACCCGGTTCTGGCAACCGGTATTCAGCTGTATGACTTACACGGATAACACCTGCTGTTACCTCGTTATCTTAAGGACTCAGCTATGGCAAAGCCCAAAGGGATCTTGCTCGTAACGCTTCTGCTACTCGTCATCGCCGGGGGAAGCATCTACTTCACTCCCTCATCAGAAACGGCATCGCCACTACGCGTAAAGCTAGCTGTTTCAACCACTCCACTCTCCTCGCCTTTTTATATCGCGCTAAAAAATGGCTACTTCGCCGATGAAGGGCTGGACGCAGAACTACTCGACATTGCTGGGGGTAAACGGTGCTTTCAGGCACTGATAGACGGCGACGCCGACCTCGCCACCACGTCTGATTCGGTGATCATGTTCAACAGTTTCTCACGTGACGACTTTGCGATCCTCAGCAGTTTTGTCGCCTCGGACAACGACATCAAACTGATGACCCTGACAAACAGTGGTATTCGTCAGCCCCAGCAACTGGAGGGGAAACGGATCGGAGTGGTCAAAGGTACCGCCAGTGAATTTTTTCTGAGCACCTACCTGTTGATATTCGGAATCAGCATCAACGAGGTCGAGCTGGTCTCGCTGCACCCTGACCAGATGCCGGAAGCACTGCATACCGACAAGGTGGATGTCATCTCTGTTTGGGAGCCCTTTGCCTACAAAGCAGCCCACAAAGGCCCGCAACCAACCTATACACTGCCGTCCAAAGGTTTGTACAACCTCTCATTTAACCTGGTCACTCTAAAACCCCATATCACTGACCATCAACAGACACATGTTCGGTTACTCAAGGCACTGAAGCGCGCCACCCTGTTTATCGCTAACCATCCCCAGGAGGCCCAGGAGATCGTGGTGGCGCACCTGAATCTGGACCCCGCATTTATACATGCAACCTGGAACGACTACATCTTCAAGCTATCGCTCAGCAACTCTCTGATCTCTACCCTGGAGAATGAAGCGAGCTGGGCGATAGAAAACGGTGTGGTCTCCAGCACTCAACACCCGAACTTCCGTAAACTGATAGACGCGTCAGCGCTCTCTGCGGCAGACCCTGGCGCCACACTGATCCGATAAGCGGCATCGAAGGTTGATATGAAGATCGCAACCAAACTCAATGCTCTGACCCTCTGTACCACCTTTCTGTCCGTGGCGATCGCGGCCAGCCTGCTGTGGCAGGATCATCAGCAACAACAACATTTCAAGCGTCTGGACGATGTGTTTCGGATTCAGGTCAGCATCGACAGCCTGCGCGCCCAACTGCTGACATTCCGCTCAACGCAGGACCCCGCGGTACTGAAGAGCAGCCACGAGATCGATGCAGAGTTGAAAACATTGCTTGAGAACGCTCCCCACATCAACAATCAGCAACAGATCTATCTGCAGAGCCTGGCCAAACAGAACGACAGCGTCTGCTACCTGCTGGACCAGATGATCGATCTGCATAGTGGAGGACCGTCCCCACAGGTTGATCAGGCGTCGCAACATCTTGTAAATCTGCTCACAGGTGTGGTCCAGTCGATGACTGAGGACAGCATCCGACTTGAGCAACACGCCGTATCCGACTCAAAACAGCTGCGCCGGGAAACCCATCTGATGATCGGCGGCCTGCTGTTCGCCTTTACCCTGCTGCTTTGGGGCATGAGCATCAACACCTCGCGCAGTTTCCGGAATCGCATTGCGCTGCTGGACAAGGGTATCCGACAACTCAGTGATGGCGACACCAACAGCCGTATTCACACCCACTCCCGGGATGAGATTGGCGAAGTCGCACAACACTTCAACGACATGACCGACCAGTTGCGCGCCACCACGGTCTCTCGCGATCAGCTGCAGGCGGAGGTCGATAAACGCACCCGCGAACTCAACAGCCAGAAGCAGGCGCTGAAGCAGCTGGCTGATCACGACCAGCTCACCGACCTGCCCAACCGCGCCTATTTCCGGCAAAGCCTGGCCAGTGCCATCGGCAAGAATAAGCGGGCGGGCACCTCTGCCGCCGTGTTTTTTATGGATCTGGATAAGTTCAAGCAGATCAACGACTCCCTCGGCCATCATATTGGCGACGAGGTATTGCAGGAGGTCTCACGCCGATTCCGCAACCGGTTACGCAGCAGTGACTTTATCGCCCGCCTTGGTGGGGATGAATTTACCGTGATTATCGATCCGTTACCTAACCCTCAGAGCGCAGCACAGATCGCCCGACAACTGCTGCTTTGCCTGAAAGCGCCTCTCAATATCGAGGAGCACGAGCTACATCTGCGTACCAGTATCGGCATCAGCATCTTTCCGGAGGATGGCGATGACGTCTCTACTCTGATGCGCAATGCGGATCTGGCGATGTACAAAGCCAAAGAGGACGGCGGCAATACCTTCCATTTCTACAATCAAGCCATGACCCACGATGCGGTCCGTAAGATCTCCCTGGAGGAGGAACTGCGCCAAGCGTTGAAGCAACATCAGCTGAGCGTCTATTACCAACCGCAATACTCACTGGATAACAAAAGACTGGTGGGTGTTGAAGCGTTGGCGCGCTGGATACATCCCGAAGAGGGCATCATCCATCCTCAGGAGTTTATCCCCCTGGCGGAAGAGCGCGGCCTGATTCAGAACCTGGGCATGCAGATTCTGGAGATGGCCTGTCAGCAATGCAGTCTCTGGATGCGAGATGGGATCGATCCAGGCGTTCTGGCCGTCAACCTGTCCGCCCGGCAGCTCAACCATCCCCACCTGCGTACACAGATCACCGAAATACTGGACCGTACAGGTTGGCCAGCAACACGGCTGGAACTCGAGGTCACCGAAAGCTTCTTTATCAAAGACCCCAACACCTGTCTGGGGGTGTTAAATGAACTGAGGGAACTGGGCATTAAACTGGCGATCGATGATTTCGGCACCGGCTACTCCTCCCTCTCCTACCTGAAGAAGCTGCCCATATCCAAGCTGAAGATCGACCGCTCCTTTACCCGCGATCTGATCGACGACGCGGAGGATCGGGCGATCAGTATGGCTATCATCGCACTGGGTAAAAGTCTGGGTTTACAGGTAATCGCTGAGGGCGTTGAGAAGCAGGGACAGGAGGATATCCTGGTTTCTGAGGGGTGTGATCAGGTTCAGGGGTTCCTTTACGGTAAGCCGATGCCAGCCGAGCAGTTCCCCAACTGTGCATCAGCCTCTCTGTTGCTCAACGAGACACTCTAGACCCTCAGAGTGTTTCTGGCAGCTGCAGGTGGACGATGACCGCGTCCACCAGCGCTACAATCAACTGATTGTCTGCATCCGGTGCCACCGCTGCCAGGGGGGCCAGTTTGCCGGTTGGCACCACACCTAACCTGCCCCCGTCCTCCAGAACCACTTCCACCTCGTTGCCACAGCTGCGACAGCAACTGAGATCACCCGCGTGCTGGTCACGACGGATAACGATCGTCGGTCCGCACATTGGACATTCATGCAATGGAATGCCGTCATCGGTATGCCCCATGATCGGATTCAGTTCCCCACTGCGTCCCATGGTAATCAATGTATCTGCGGCAGCCTGATCAAACTGAATCCCCCGATTCTCCTCGATAATCGACAGCGCCTTCTCCAGCGGCATGCCTTTACGGTAGGGACGGTGACTGGTCATCGCATCAAACGCGTCACAGACACCAACGATGCGGGCATCCAGCGGTACCGAATCCCTTCCCAAGCCTTGTGGATAACCACTGCCATCCGGGGTTTCGTGGTGCGCCCCCACGGCTGCGGCCACCAAACCCAGCAAGGGATGCCCGGCCAACACCCTCAAACCCACCTCGGGATGGGTTTTAATCACGGCATATTCCTCATCGGTAAGACGACCGGGTTTACGCAAGATCTCATCCGGTACGCCTACTTTACCCAGGTCATGCAGAAAACCACCGAGACTGATGCGGGCCACATCCGCTTCCGTCAGTCCCAGACGCTGTGCGACCAGGCGACTGTACTGGCTGACCCGCCACAGGTGCCCACCGGTATAGGGATCCCGCGCCTCAACCATCGACGCCATCACGTAGAGCGTGGTTATCAGGCTATGAGCATGTTGCTGTGTGACAGGGGGAGTTTCCTTACGGCGCCAAAACATCCGGTATCCTCCGATAGACGGTCATTAAATCAGCCATGAGCTTAGCCCAGTTTGTACCAACTTGCTGATATGAAAATGAAAATCCAAAAATTTTTGGGTAACCCGCTGGCCCGGACCTCCGCTGTCAGTAAGACGAATTCACCTGAACTAAATCCCACGTCATTGGTCTTTAAAAAATCGAAACAAAGACCTTAAATTCACTGGTTCAAAGTACACCCCAGCTACAGGAAATTACATTTTTTGAGCGACAGATCAGTTAAATATGCATTCCGTCGGCCTGTAGCAACTAATCGCCTTGACAGTAAATTTAAACGCACGTTAGGTTGCGTGTTCTTTTACGGAAATACGTAAAACACTTCCTACCAAATAGGTTTATGGATGAGCAAACATTTCATTCTTACAAGTGGTCGCAGTGGAAGTAATTACCTTTCGGACCTGTTGAATAACCACCCCAATGTCATTAACTATGGCGAAGTACTCGGCAGATGGACGACGGGGTATAAAGCCAACAAATACTTCCGTTTGGGTGGGGGAGATGCTTCCCGTTATCTGGACCTGATCTACTCCGGTGAACGTTATTTCCGAATGTCGCAGGCATTTGGGCGCCTTAAATCAGCGCTGAACATGCGCCATGCGCCAATTAAAGAGTGGAGTGCCATCCAGAGCTACGGTGTTAAAGATTTCGCAATGAATCTGATCGAACGTGGCGCTGCAGAGTTTCTGCAATCGAATCCCGATATCAAAGTAGTCAGCCTGTACCGTGAGAACGCGCTAAGACGCTTCGCCTCCATCGAGATGCTGGACCGGACAGGTGTGGTCTCTAGCGACCATGCGAAATCAGGTAATACGGCTAAACGCCAGGCGAAACAGGTCTACCTGCCACCTGATCAGTTTATTTCCGGCTTGAGGCGCACCGAAAAGGTTGTGCAGGATCAGATTGATATGACCTCTAACCTGGCTCCCGGTCAGGTGTTAAGCATTCGATATGAAGACCTGTTTTCTTCTGCACAAAACCAGAAGCAGTTTGCGACACAGATGTTTGAGTTTATTGGCGTTAAACCTCTGCAATTGGAAAGTGACCACAAAAAGCTGAACAGTTCAGACCTGAAAACACTGATCTCAAATTACGATGAGATTTTTGAAATCTGCCGCGGCACTCAGGACGAACGTTATTTTTATTATTAAGCAGATAAAAAATACTTGAAAAGTCATCTAACCGACTCTTTTCATGCCTGAATAATCCTGTAGAGATCAAACGCGTGTTTAATAAAATTTGTTGTATTAATCAGAACCCTGACTAATAATTCAAACACTTTTTAGCGGAAAGCATCGTTCAGATCTCTCGATGTACGCTAACACTTTCTCCTGTAAAGGATCGTTCAGGAGATCCACGAAAAAAGCCGCCCCATTGGGGCGGCTTTTTTAATGTGCCAGATCAAGCAGGTCGTTATACCTTGTGGTAGATCTCCGCACCGCTTTCCTTAAACTCTTCCGCTTTCTGCTGCATACCCGCTTTCGCTTCAGAGGTCATCGCTGCCACCTGATCCTCATCCAGCTCACGCACCTCCTGAGAGATCTTCATGGAGCAGAACTTAGGACCACACATGGAGCAGAAGTGCGCCACTTTCGCGGACTCCTTCGGCAGGGTTTCGTCGTGGTACGCACGAGCGGTATCCGGGTCCAGACCAATGTTGAACTGGTCTTCCCAACGGAACTCAAAACGCGCCTTGGACATGGCGTTGTCGCGGATCTGCGCGCCCGGGTGCCCTTTCGCCAGGTCAGCCGCATGCGCCGCCAGTTTATAGGTGATGATGCCGGTTTTCACGTCATCCTTGTTCGGCAGGCCTAAGTGCTCTTTTGGCGTTACGTAGCAGAGCATCGCGCAGCCGTACCAACCGATCATCGCCGCACCGATACCGGAGGTGATGTGGTCGTAGCCCGGTGCAATATCGGTGGTCAGTGGGCCAAGGGTGTAGAACGGCGCTTCGTGACACTCGGTCAGCTGCTTGTCCATGTTCTCTTTGATCATATGCATCGGCACATGTCCCGGACCTTCAATCATCACCTGCACGTCGTACTCCCAGGCGATCTTGGTCAGCTCACCCAGGGTTTCCAGCTCGGCAAACTGCGCTTCATCGTTGGCATCGTAGACGGAACCCGGACGCAGGCCGTCACCCAGAGAGAAGGCAACGTCGTAAGCCCGACAGATCTCACAGATCTCGCGGAAGTGGGTGTAGAGGAAGTTCTCTTCGTGGTGCGCCAGACACCATTTCGCCATGATGGAACCACCACGGGAAACGATACCGGTCATACGCTTGGCGGTCATCGGCACGTAACGCAGCAGTACCCCGGCGTGAATAGTGAAGTAGTCCACGCCCTGCTCTGCCTGCTCGATCAGGGTATCGCGGAACACTTCCCAGTTCAGGTCTTCCGCGACGCCTTTCACTTTCTCCAGCGCCTGGTAGATCGGTACGGTGCCGATCGGTACAGGGGAGTTACGCAGGATCCACTCGCGGGTTTCGTGGATGTTGTCACCGGTGGACAGGTCCATGATGGTGTCTGCACCCCAGCGGGTACCCCAGGTCATCTTCTCAACTTCTTCCTCAATGGAGGAGGTGACTGCGGAGTTACCGATGTTACCGTTGATCTTCACCAGGAAGTTACGGCCGATGATCATCGGCTCCAATTCCGGGTGGTTGATGTTACATGGGATGATCGCGCGACCTTCCGCCACTTCCTGACGCACGAACTCCGGCGTGATCTCTTCCGGCAGCTGAGCACCAAAGTTATGACCCGGGTGCTGTTCGGCAACTACGTTACCTTCCGCTTTAGCTTTTGCCAGCTTCATGTTTTCGCGGATAGCGATGTATTCCATCTCAGGGGTGATAATGCCCTGACGTGCGTAATGCAGCTGCGTTACGTTCTTACCTGATTGAGCACGACGCGGTTTACGCTGCAGATCGAAACGAAGGTGATCCAGGCGCAGGTCCGCTTCACGCACACGGCCGTACTCGGAGGTCATGCCGTCCAGCTGCTCGGTGTCTTCACGCTCCAGGATCCACTGTTCACGCAGTGGTGTCAGCCCCTTACGGATATCGATCTCGGCTTGCGGATCGGTGTATGGCCCGGAAGTATCGTAAACATAAAGCGGATCGTTCTTTTCACCACCAAACGCGGTCGGCGTATCGTCGAGGGTGATCTCACGCATAGGGACGCGAATATCCGGGCGACTGCCCTCGACATAGACCTTACGTGACTTCGGAAACGGCTGTACGGAATCGTGGTCTACCTGTGCACTTTCACTCAGGCTCTTAACGTTCTCTGACATAAAATGACCTATTTATATTTCTCGTTATTTATCCCATCTCACCAATCGGGACTTACCAAAGCGCATGGAAGTGGTGTACGGGACCGTGTCCCTCACCCACCGCCAGGCTGTCGGCCGCCGCGATTGCATCGGAGATATACACCTTGGCCTGCTTTACCGCTGCAGCTGGCGTTTCACCCTTCGCCAAAAGTGCCGCAATCGCAGACGCCAAGGTACATCCCGTACCATGGGTGTTTTGTGTGTTGATACGTTGAGTGTCCAGCGTGAAGCACTGGTCACCGTCAAAAAAGATATCCGGGCTCTGGGCAGACGCCAGATGTCCCCCCTTCAGCAAGACTGCATCCGGTCCCAGCGCCTTCAGCTCACGCGCCATGCGCTCCATACCGGCAACGTCCTGAGGTTCATCACACCCCAGTATGACTGCAGCTTCCGGTAGATTAGGGGTTATCAGGGTCGCAAGCGGCAGCAGCTTATTGACCAGCGCCGATACAGCCTCTTCCTTCAGCAGGGCATCCCCGCTCTTAGAAAGCATCACTGGATCGACCACCAGCTTCAGGCCAGGTTTCTGCGCCAGAAATTCAGCCACTGCGTCGACAACCTCTGCATCGCCCAACATACCGGTTTTCACCGCTGCCACATCAAGATCATCAAATACGCAAGCCAGCTGCGTTTGGATGAACTCAACGGGTACACGTTGTATGGCACGCACTTCACGGGTGTTCTGCGCGGTCAATGCGGTAATGACAGACGCCCCGTAGACTCCCAACGCGGAGAACGTTTTCAGATCGGCCTGAATACCTGCACCGCCGCCGGAATCGGAGCCTGCAATGGTTAGCGCAATAGGGATAGGGTGTTGGAATGATGTTGTCATAGTGCCTCCCCAGTCAGTAAGAGCTGAAGAGATGCAACATCCAATAGCGGGTATATGTTGTTCATAAACAATCTCGATTTCCTACGCCGGTGTTAGCCGGTTCAGGTTCAGCGGGTCTACTCTCAGCCCATCGCATTAGCAATGGACACCCCGACCAAGATAAGTGCCCCTAGTGTATGTGCACTGCCCCTTGGATGTCTACGCATCGCTCCAATTTGAGTGAATAACTCAAAAAATTTCACCTAAATCTAAAAATTAGGAATTTTTCCTATTTTTATCACGACAATCTCTACCATACTGAAGACACGGATCTCCTGTTCACGGAACGAATACGCGGATGGTACTAAGTGCAGGAACGGATTCATCGGATAGGGATGCAGGATCGCAGCAGACAGGTTGCAGGGATTCAAGGAGACAGGGAAACCAAATGAGAGCGCTTCAGCGGATGAAGCGCTCTTTCTCTTTGTACCGCAGCAAACGCAAAGCTCCCCGCCGACTGACCCAAATCAATGCAAAACGCTCTCCCCCAAGCAGGCTTCACCATTAATAACCAAGCCTACTTAAAACATATTTTCTTATACCAAAACAACCTCTTACTTGGGCAAAATTAGGAAAAATTCCTATATATCCCTCTTTGGCAGCGCAGCATAATAGCTCTTGTGGATCTCCTGTTCATGGAACGAATACACCGGATGGCCTAGAAAGCGGTTGGGAATGGCAAGACGCCAATAGCTGGATGCTCAAGGAATTACCGCAGGGAAAATGGAAGCCAGTAAAGAGGCGCTTCGACGGAACGAAGCGCCTTTTTTTATGCCTGAAATTTGTCCTACCTACCTGCCCCGTTCGCCCCACTCTTTATACGACTTAAGTCCAAGTCTGAGAAAATTAGGAATTTTTCCTATATATCTCTAATTTCCAATCCGCATAATGGGCTTCGTGGATCTCCTGTTCATGGAATGAATAAGAAGGATGGCCAAGACAAGCGGAAAGGAAGGCAGGATGCCACGGCAGGACGCCAACACCGCCCCCTGAACGGAATCAGGGGAACTGGTGGTACCGCAAGGAAAATGGAAGCCAGTAAGAGGGCGTCTCAAAGGAACTGAGCGCCCTCTTTTACTTTCTGCCCGACTGTTCAGACATACCCACCAACACAGGCTGTCAGATCGCTCCTCCCTCACCACCAAGCGAAAAGACTACGATAGCCACCAGCATCAGTACTGACGCCCCCAAGCGTTGTAAAAACACCCCTCGAGCCGGCATTTTTTCAGCGAATCGAAAGCCAACATAAGTCAGAAATATGCCGAGAAAGATCGAGATCAACCCGCGGCTGGACTGCACGATTCCACCAAACAGCACCCCGATCTCTGCAAAACAGGCAAACAGGAAGATCATCGCTGCCAGCCAGGTAAGCGCCGCCGGTGCGCTATGGACCAACAGATACCGACCTTCAACTCGCGGTAGGAAAAATAAGCTACCAAAACCACACAGCAGATAACACAAACACACCCCGATCGCTGCGGCATGGGTCAGCGACAGATGGTCGAATGTCCGCATAATGTAGAGCACCGAAAGATCCGACAGGGCGTAGCCCGCACAGGCGCCCAGTACCCAGCCAATTGCGCCACGGCTTACCCGCCCACCACTGGCACTCAACCAGACCGCTCCTAACACACAGAGCACCACTGCCATCCACTGCACGCCAGCGTAGGCTTCACCAAACCAGAGTGACCCGATCAGCGCCAGCATCAGGATTTTCAGACCCAGCAACGGGCTGACACGCGACGCTTCGGAGTAACGGATCGCCTGGAACAGGGAAAACTGTCCTACCAGATAGGACAGAGCCATCGCCAGGAGCGGTAACAGGTAGGTATCGATCTCAAGAATGCTGTCGTGCCACACCAGCGGTAACGCTAAAAGCGAGACAATGCCCAACACTACGTGGGTCAGCACTAGCAGGGACACCGCGCCAACGCGGAACTGACTGATAAAGCGGGCGGAGTAGACGTAGGAAACGGATTGCATCAGTGCGGCGCCAAAGCCGCACAGGATACCGGTAAGCATGACGAGTCCCTGAAGCCAAAAGAAGCGCATTGTGCCAGCGCGCCGGGCTATTGCATAGCGATGCCCGGTAAGCTGCAGAGGCCGTCAGAGTGTCAACGGGTGAGAGCATTCAGCAGCGTAGCGCTGCTCCCACCATGCTGCCACAAACGTTTCGCCAGCTCTGCCGGTTCTTCAGCACAGCCTTGCAGAATCCAGTCAGCCAACTCTCCCGCCACATCCGGGTAGGGTTGAGGCTCCGGTGGACTCTGCTCCAGCCACTCTGCAACTGCAAAGCGATCATACACTTTGGCTACGGTTGCCAGCCCCAGCTCATCCAGCACCTGGGCGTTGGATTGCTGCTCGACCTGCCCTTTTATAGGCATGGAGAAGACCTTCTTGCCATATTGAATTGCTTCGCTAATCAAACCAAAGCCGCTGTTGGTGATTACGCCGCTACAACTGGCCAGATCGCGTTGAAAACCTTCGCGGGAGAACGGCATCAGATAGAGGTTATCCCGCTGCACAGGCTCGGATACCGCACAGTAGATATAGAACCGGTGATCTTCGAACTGGCTGAAACGTGACTCCAGCTCCTCGATCGGATTAACCGGCAGATAGACCACGACTTTGTCTGGCTCAACAGAGGGTTCGAACAGCGGTGGCTGGATCAACGGAGGCAACACCGGGTAATCGAAATGATGCCAGTGCACACCAATGGCGATATCCACAGGTGCGAACAGGTTGATCAGGCGCGACAGTACTGCATGATTGTGCCCCGGCACCGGATAGGAAAGTGCGTATTGATGGGCGATCCCCAGACAAGGCACCCCTTTACGTTTTGCCGCCCAGGCAGTCACAGGCTCAAAATCGGTGATCACCCGATCATAACCGGTCAGATCCAGTTTTCCGGCGTCCTGCCAGCAGCGCAGCACGTTGCTGGTGCGCATCGTCTCCCATACTTTGACCTTACCCTCTTTCTGAATAAAGGTAAGGCCCTCGCGGGTCTGATAGTCACCGAACGGTTCCATGTTGAACAGCTTATCCGGCTCACGACCGCTGAACAGATAATCCACCTCGATACCGGCGGCTTCAAGTGCGGGCGCCATCACACGGGCGCGAGTGATATGGCCGTTACCGGTCGCCTGAACACCGTAGAGAACACGCATCGCTTCAGAATCCCGCCAGACTCAGGGTAAAGGTAGCGCAACTCACGCCCAAAGCAGCACCTGCAACAATATCAGTGGGATAATGCACACCCAGCATGACGCGGGAAAGACCGATCAATACCGCAACGCTGTAGCTCAGCTCAGCCATGGATGGGTAAAAGTGGCTGAAGACAGTCGCAAAAACAAACGCCGCAGCGGCATGACCAGAGGGGAAGCTGAACTTATCAGAAGGCACGATGAACGCATTGAAGTTATCAAAGCGGTAACAGGGACGGTCGCGCTTAATCGTGTTTTTCAGGATCAGGTAGAGTGGCAGTTCTACCGCAAAGGCCTGCAGCCCAGCCAGCAGAAACGCCTCCCCATCGAGAGGTTCAAACAGCGCCAGCATAATGCCCAGCGTCAGATAGAGACCACCGTCACCCAAGCGGGAGATCATACGGCTCGTCGCCGCCATGCTTGGAATCTGGGTAAAACCGTGGCACCAATAAAAGGCCACAGCGTCATAACTGGTAATTTTGCGTAGGGCGTTCATAACGGCCACCGTAACGGACACTGGTTAATTAGCGATCAGTGTCCGGTACTCCGGTGACAGTCCCATGAAGCGCTGTTGACGCTTTGGTTACAGATTACTCAAGAACCAATCGGTCGCCATATCCACCAGTTGATTGGTACGCAGCCAAGGCACCATGTGGGTCGCGTTCTCCATAACCAGCAGGTCAAACGGCTGCTCACACTCGCGTATCACCCGCTTGCTGTATACCAGCGGTAAGACCTCATCGCGCTCGCCATGAATGATCGCACTTTTAAACGGGTAACGATTTTTAACCACACCCGCGCGGTGAGAAAAGGCGCTGGAGAGGGTCTTCAGTGGATAATCGAAAACGATCAACGGGTCTTTGTTGACCTCGCTACCAGCCGGATGGCTGGCCAGCAACTGTTCGAAGTCGACAATCATGCGCAGTGGTACACGCATAAGGGGGAAAAAGAAGGCGCTGGCGTGGGTCCATTGCCAGCCCATCTCATGGAACATATCCGGCGCGATATTTGGTAGCAGCAAGGTGCCACACAGTAGCGCCTTGACCCGAGAATCCTGCTCCGCAGCGGCCAGGCCCAGCGTCGCACCGATGGAGTAACCGAAGATCGCAAAAGGCCCGTGAAAACGGCTTTCCAGATGATCGATCACCATACTCACCGTATCCGAGACCTGTGCCACAGTATAGAGCCCGCGGGAACCATCTGAGTAACCGTGCCCCGGCAGATCGATCCCCACGACGTTGAAACCCTTGGCGCTCAGCTTAGCCAGCATCTCACCATAGATTTCACAGTAAGTACCGATACCCGGAAGAAATACGATGGTCGGCGCGTCAACCGCGTGGGTGTATAACTCACAGTGAATACCGTCACTGCCCAGGCTGAAGGCTTCCCGTTGCGCCAGATAGGGTTCCAGCTTCAGCGCTTTACGCAGACGTACACGATCGGGCTGCCCTTCGCGGGTCAACGCCGCGTGTTTCACTTGAATATTCATCTGAATCCTATTGTTAACGCTGACAGTGACTGCAATACACGGTGGACCGCTGACCCAAACGGATCTCTTTCAGGGGGCGCTCGCAAGTTACGCAGGGCTCACCACGGCGACCGTAGACATTTAACTCCTGCTTGAAATACCCCGGTTTGCCGTCACTGCCGACAAAATCTTTTAACGTGGTGCCTCCCTGCATGATCGCCGCTGCCAGAACTCGCTTGATCTCATCGACCAGCCGCTCCATGCGCGCACGGGAGATCTGACCGGCGGCCCGCTTGGGATGGATGCCCGCAGCAAACAGCGCTTCATTGGCGTAGATATTCCCTACACCCACGACGACTTTGCTATCCATGATGAAAGTTTTGATCGCGGTTTTACGCCCTTTGGCACGCTCGATCAGGTAATCAGCGTCGAACTGGTCGCTCAGTGGCTCCGGTCCCAGGTGCGCCAATAACTCGTGTAACTCCCCTTCAGCCTGCCACAACACTGCGCCAAAACGGCGCGGATCGGTGAGACGCAGACACTTACCATCGTTCAGCGTCAGATCCACGTGATCATGCTTGCCGGGTGATTTAGTTTTATCCACAACCCGCAAACTGCCGGACATCCCCAGATGCACCAGCAGCTCACCACAATCAAAGCGGATCAGCAGGTACTTGCCGCGCCGTTCCACAGACTGAACAGCCCGCCCGGGAAGCAGCTGACTAAGGTGATCGGGCACCGGCCAGCGCAGTTTTGGCTGACGGACATCTAAGGAGGTGACAGAGCGCCCCACCAGATGAGGCTCAATTCCACGTCGCGTGGTTTCTACTTCGGGTAATTCAGGCATAGAGGGTACAGCACCGGCTGTACCGGGCATGATGGCTTAATTTGCAGGCCATCATACCCTATTCGGGGGTAAGGCTCACGGCAACCGTGGCCCTTACTTGGCAGGCTCAGCGGACAACGACTTTTCAGCGCCTTCTGTTTCATCAGCTTTTGGCGCGGGGCGGCGCAATACCAGATAGATACCCAGCACGGTCAGGCCGATGGCACCGATGCTAAGCACGTTGAGCGTTTCATCAAACAACAACCAGGCCTCCACGGCGGTCAATGGCGGCACCAGATAGAAGTAGCTGGCAACACGCGCCGCTTCACCTTCGCGTATCATCAGCATCAGCAGCAGGATCGCGCTAACCGACAAACCAAACACCATCCACAACAGCGCCCCGATCAGCTCTGGTTGCCAGTCGATCACACCGGTTTCAAAGGTGAAAGCCATAATCGCCATCGCGATCGCCGTACTCAGGTACTGGTAGAATGATCCGGTAAACAGGTCCACCCCCGTACCAAAACGTTTCTGATAGAGGGTGCCAACGGAGATTCCCACCAGCGCCAGGATCGCAGCGGTCATCGCTGCACCATTGATCTCAAACTCGCCACCGTTCTGCCCTGATACCAGCACCAGCGCCACACCCACAAAACCGATACACAGGCCCAGCCACTGACGCCCGCGCAGATTCTCGTTCATCAGCTGCCAGCTCATCAGTGCAGTCAACAACGGCTGCAATCCCATAATCAACGCAGTGACACCGGCGGGCATCTGCCATTCAATCGCAGCAAACACGCCCCCCAGATAACAGGCGTGTACCAGAAAACCAGTCACCATCTGGTGCATCGCCTGGGAAGGTGTGGGCCAGCGCGATTTAAGTATCAACGCCAGCGCACCGAACGCTACCAGCGTCATCAGCATACGGATCAGCAAGACATGGAAAGGTTCGATATACGGCAAGGCATACTTAGCGCCGATAAAGCCGGTACTCCACAGGAGTACGAACATAAACGGCACCAGCTGTATCCAGCGTTTTTGCATACTCCCCATATCCCAACTCCAAACCTCATTGATAATCGCCCCACTGTAAGGGGATCAACATCCGTGAGATAGGCACAACGGCACCGTTTATTTATGGGTACAGATGCCGCATAGTACCCATTCAGCATTCAATAAATTAATCTGTACCCCATGAAACGCTACCTGCAAGTTGCCGAACTGCTACGCCAGCAGATTCAGGACCACAAACTGCGCCCCGGTGATCCGCTGCCCTCACTGCGCAATCAGTGCGAATCACTGAAGGTCAGCAAGAACACCATCATCCACGCCTACCAGCTGCTGGAAGCCGAGGGGCTGATCGAACCGCGTGCGCGCAGCGGCTATTACGTTTGTCATACGCCGCTGCAGCAGACGATCAATGTGGCCCCCCGCCCGGTAAAGCTGGGCGGGCTGGCACTTAGCATTATCAGTGCCGCCTCCCGGATGGATCTGGTCCCCCTGGGCAGCGCCGATCCCGAATCGCGTTTTCCCGCACGACGCCAGCTCTACCAAACCCTGGCACGTGGTGCACGGCATCGCTCGGAGCATCAACACAACAGCAATCACTACCAGCCGCCACCCGGTGACAGCCTGTTACGTGCGCGATTGGCCCTGCACCTGAGCGAAACTGCATTCGACTGCCAACCTCAGGAGATCATTATCTGTAACGGCGCACAGGAGGGGATCAGCCTGGGTCTGCGCGCCGTCGCCCAACAAGGAGAGATCATCGCGGTGGAGTCCCCCTGCTTCTACGGCACGCTGCAGTGCATCGAAGCGCTGGGGATGAAAGTGCTGGAGATCCCCTCAGTGCAGGGTGAAGGGATCAACCTGAAACTGCTGGAGGACGCCCTCAAACGCTGGCCGATCAAAGCGCTGATGATGAACCCCAACATCAATAATCCGCTGGGCTTCCAGATAAATTCGTGCCGCCAGGCCGAACTGATGCGCATCACCGCACCTTATGATCTGCCGATCATTGAGGATGATGTGTTTGGCGAGATGGGCTATCAAAGCCAACGCATATCGCCGCTAAAAGCGCTGGATAACAGCGGGCGTGTCGTGCTTTGCGGCTCGTTTTCAAAAACGCTGGATACCGATATCCGTATCGGCTGGGTGGTTCCGGGACGTTATTACGAAGAGGTGAACTACATCAAATATGTCACCACGATCGCCTCGCCGGGTCTGCTGCAGGAAAGCTGCGCGCACTTTATGGCCGACCGCCGTTACAGCCGCCACCTGCGTACTATCAAGCGCACCTACAAACAGCGGCGTGACCAGTTTCTGAATGATCTCAACCGATTGATTCCGCGGGAGGTCAGTTACAGCCAGCCGGAAGGCGGTTATCTCTGCTGGCTGGAACTGCCGCACTACTGTAACGGCGACCGGATATACGAACAGGCACTGGCGGCGGGGATCGCGATCACCCCGGGCAGTCTGTTCTCGACCGGCGCGGAGTACCAGCACTGCATCCGTCTGAACTTCGCCCAATACGATGGAACTTCAGAGATCAGTCATGCCCTGACAAGGGTGAGCAGGCTGGTTGAAGAGGAGCTAGATAACGGGGAAAACTAAGCACGCCAACGGCTGTTAGCCCAGCGACTGCGTGTTTCCGCGTCGAGAAAACTCCAGGCAACGAACCGACTGACCTTTTTGCCCTGCGCCATCTTAACGGTACGCACGTCCACCGCTTTTACCTTCTTTAAAGCGGCATAAATGGCTGGAAGGTTTTCCTTTTTTGAGACCAGAGAAGTGAACCAGCAGCATTGTTCCGCATACGCGCGGCTCTGCTGCACCATACGTTTCACGAATGCCTGCTCACCACCCGGGCACCATAACTCGGCATTTTGCCCACCAAAGTTCAGTGTGAGTTTTGTCTTATCACCACCTTTTACGTTGCCGAGGTTCTTCAGCTTACGCTGGGTACCGGCGCTGGCCTGCGCCATCGAACTGTGGAACGGCGGATTGCAGAGGCTGAAGTCGATCATCTCCCCGCTTTTAAGAACGCCATTGAAACAGTCGTCGGCATTGTTCTGCAGACGACAATCAAGCGCCTTTTTCAGCACAGGGTTCATCTGACCGATCAGCTCTGCCGTCGCGATCGACACGGGGTCGATATCGGACGCAATAAACCGCCAGCCGTAACTACGATGACCGATGATCGGGTAGATCGCGTTGGCACCAGTGCCTATATCCAAGCCCAGAATCTGCCGCCCCTGAGGTACCTCACCACCGTTATCCTGCGCCAGCAGGTCGGCAAGATGGTGGATATAGTCCGCGCGACCGGGAATGGGGGGACATAAATATCCATCCGGCAGATCCCAGTGGCGCAGACCGTAGAAATGGAACAGCAACGCACGATTCAGCACCTTCACCGCCTCTGGATCTGCAAAATCCACCGACAGGTTGCCATGGGCGTTGGTCTTCACGAACGGTGCCAGTTCGGCACAGCTATCGATCAGCGCCGGAAAGTCATAACGCTGTTTGTGCAAGTTGCGAGGATGCAGACCGGGTTTACCGTTTGCGGCACTCCCCCGGTTGGTGCGGATTGGTTTTGCGGGCATATCGTATTCGCAGATTGAGACTGGCGTGTGGTTTGAAGACTCAAACCGAAAGCGCCATTGTATCAGGCCCTGGTCCAAATACGCAGGCTGCATAAACAGACCAGCCCGCAGATGCGGGCTGGATTGGAACAACAATTGACCGGGCCGTACTGCCAGAGTTACCTCAGAGGCTGGCGTAGACGATACCGATCCAGACACGGGTGGGCAGGAAACCGTCCGCCCACTCATCCCACCGACTATCCAGGCCTTTAAGCTGAATCTGTCCCAGATTCATACCCTGCTCTTTCATCGCTTTAACCTCTGCAGCAGTCCCCACCAGCATCTCATGGAACGCTTTCAGATCCTGCTTGTTGGCCAGCGGGCCGTGTCCGGGGATGATCTGGGTCTCATCATCAATCACCTCCAGCAACGCTTTGATGTTGTCGGCCATGCGCAACACGTTACCGCCACTCTCAACGTCGACAAACGGGAAGAAGCCATTGAAGAAATGATCGCCCATATGCACCACATTGGCATTTTTGAAGAACACCACTGAATCGCCGTCCGTATGACCACCCGCATAGTGCACTACCTGCACGGTTTCACCGTTGATATGCAGTGTCAGCGTCTTGTCGTAGGTGATCGACGGCAGGGCAGACTCCGGATAAGGCTCGGACACCATCTTGAACAGCTTGATCTCCTGACGGGTCATCAGACGGGCACGTACGTTGTCGTGCGCCACAATATGCGCATGCCCACCCAGCGCCAGATTGCCCTGGGTATGGTCGCCATGCCAGTGGGTATTAATCACATAGGTGAGCTTCTCCAGCCCGCCGTGCTTTGCCAGCTCCTCTTTCAGCGCCGGAGAGAGGTTTTTGTAATCATCATCGACCATCAGCAAACCCTGCTCACCCTTGAGCAAGGCGAGGTTACCACCTTTACCCTGTAGCAAAATAACCTGATCGGTGACAGGCGTAGAACGGAACGAAGGCGCAGCAGCCTGATGCCCATGTTTTTCTGCGATCGCATAGGGAGCGCTACAAAGCGCCATCAGGGCCGTGGTTAGACAAAGCTTTTTCAGTGACATCGTTCCCTCCGGTTAAGCCGTTATGGTTCCATTAAAGATGATAGCCAACCATTGAACGTTATTTCAGATCGGTTATCACCATTTTTATCTGGTTACGCACCTTGTCGATCTCCACCACTATCACACTGGCAGAGTCGTTTTCCCGCCCCAGCAGCTCCCAGTTTTCTCCCCAGACCTGGCGCAACGTATTCGCATCCTGTGCAACATCAGGCCCGATCAGGCTGCTCAGGTCAGCGATCAGTCCCACTTTAATCCAGCCTTTACGGGGATTTCCTTCAATGGCGTTGTGATCGTAGTGCGCAGCGTAAATCAGCTGCTCCAGCTCTGAGAGGGTATTCAGTACCTCGAACGAGGCCATACGGATATTGCTATTATCCTCGGTGACTTCCAACCGCCACGCGTTGTAACTGAAGCCCACCAGCGAGAACATCACACTGAACACCGCTGTGAAGTAATACACCTTTAATTTACGCCCCAATTCCATGCCGCTCTCCACAAACCTTACTGAACGCAGTGACTTATCTTCAGCCACGTACGCTTAATTCAGCGCAGCGGGCGTCCCCTGTCAAGAAAAGCCCAAAACCCACCCGCTCATTACATAAAAACTACATCAATATTAAATTTATATGAATGATTTGACCTACCCGAGGTCGACGTCTATAAAGTAGAGCGTATATACAAACGATGTACTTTACTTATACATAGGATAGGCATTGGGTATCCGCTGTATTTGCTTTATGCTTCAAGCACCTGATTGATCCGAGGTCGGAATGCCGTGCGTGGAAACCAAAAAGCAAAAAAGAAAAACAGCCAGCTTGTAATACGCATCAATGATCAGGAGCGTGATCGCTTCGTTTCATTGTGTGAAGAGCTTGATACCAGTGCTGCCCGAGAGATACGTCGTTTTATACGTAAATTTGTGGCGGAGCACGAAGAGCAGGTGGACGGCTGAAAGCCACTTCTGCTTCCCCGCAGTGAGAGATCATTCACACAGCCTGACGGGAGAACACCATGGCTAAGGTAAAAGCAGTTAAGAAAGAGATCAAAGCACGTAAAGCTAAAATCGCTAAGCACGAAGGCAAGTTGAAGAAACTGAAAAAGCTGCTTAAAAAAGCGAAATAATCACACTGTTGATTAATCGCTGAGTTAAAAGGGGTGGTCGCAGTAGCCACTCCTTTTATCCACCAATACCCTCCCCGCCCTTATATCTTCCTTCCTTTGCTCAACTCCAGGCACTGATTCAGCAAATTCCAGGCACAAAAAAACCCGGACAATGCCGGGTTTTTCTAAAGAGGAAAATCTTATTTGATTTTCGCTTCTTTGTAGATCACGTGCTTGCGAACAACCGGATCGTATTTCTTGAATTCGAACTTGTCCGGAGTGTTACGCTTGTTCTTAGTGGTGGTGTAGAAGTGACCAGTGCCCGCAGAGGAAACCAGTTTGATCTTATCAACAGTACCTTTAGCCATGATCCAGCTCCTTAAACTTTGATGCCGTTAGCACGAACTTCAGCCAGAACTACATCGATACCTTTCTTATCGATGATACGCATACCTTTAGAGGATACACGCAGGCGTACAAATTTGTTCTCGCTCTCCACCCAGAAACGGTGCCAGTGCAGGTTAGGCAGGAAACGACGACGAGTCTTACGCTGAGAGTGGGAAACGTTGTTCCCGGTTACTGGACGCTTGCCAGTGACCATGCATACTTTAGCCATTGCTAAAAACCCTTTAAATATCAATTTCGTATACTTCTTACCGGATAATTATTGAAACAGCGTTCAACACCTGCACTCTCAGGCTCATAACGTGCTGTTTCTCAGGCGGAGCGTCCTATACGAAGACAGAATACCATACCGGAGTGGGGTAAGAAGGCGGCGTATATTACACGAAGCAAACCGAAGGCACCAGTCCATTTGCATAAAAACTGTCCGATCAACCGACACCCCACGCCCGGCACTGCCAATGAGGGCAGTTCTTTTTCACAGCTGTTTGATTCAGAACAGTTTTTTAACCCCAAACAGAGCAAGCTGAGAAAGACCTGCTACATTGAAGGGTTTGAACGTTGAGTATTCGCTCTATCTGAATACTCCGGGCAATGTTCTGTAAACATAACCGGTATATCTTCTGAGCGGCGATACAGGTGGCTGCCACGTATTCTTCAGCCATCGCCCTTGCACCAGTGTTACCAAGATATATCCAGAGTCAGTCACGGAATCACGCTGTATGCCATCATCCCTTATCCGCCAGGCGACGATTGTTATCTGTTTTATCGCCCTGTCAGTCTGGCTGGCCCAACTGGTCTTCGAGCGCCAGGAAACCGAACGCCAAACCGACTTTCAGCATGAAGCCGATCAGCTAAGCTCGCTGGTCACCACCCGTATTGAGCAGCTGTTCACTGCCGTAGAGGGGGTCAAAGGTTTCCTGACCGCTACCCCGGCATTATCCGCACAGCAGTTTAAGCATTACCTGGATAACAGCCGTTTCTTCGTACAATTTCCCGCTGCACGAGCGATTGCGTTCAGCCCGAAAGTGCCCGCAGAACAGCTCGCCCGTTACAATCAATCCCTGCAGCAGGACAAAACCCGGGCAAAACTGGGCTACCCCCAATTGCAGATGGCACCACGCCCCGGACAGGACCTTTATTTCCCTGCCGTACTGGTTGCGCCATTGGAAGGAAACAACAAGGTACACGGCTTCGATCTCTGGTCTGACCCCACCCGCAGAGCTGCTGCAATCCGGGCCCGCAACTCTGGGCTGCCGAACCTGAGTGCACCCATCACCCTGACACAAGACCAGCCGTCTGCCCCCCGCAGTGTTCTCTATCTGACGCCGGTCTATAAGACCGGTACAGTTCTCAACGATGAACAAGCCCGCATCGACGCTCTGAGTGGATTTATCCCCGTGGGCATTACCCCAGCCATAGCGCTGCAATCCTATTTTGATACGCCGCACGCCTTTGAGGTTGCCCTGCGGATCTACGATGCTGGCACGGCAAACCAAATGCTGCCGGACGATGCCCTGACACACGAGCGTTTATTGTTCGACAGCCACTCAGAAACAGCTGTAGCGGATTCCGGCTACAGCGCCCGGCGCACACTCGATATGGGAGAGCGTCAGTGGCGGCTGGAGATAGCACAATTGCACCCCTCCAGTCTGACAACATTGTACGGCGTACCGGCACTTATTCTGTTGCTGGGAGGTTCCTTAGGCATCGGCGCAGCGCGGTTGCTGGAGGATATGCTGATACACTGGCGTGATACCCGAAAACAACTGCGCTTGGTGGAGAACGAAATTGCCGCGTTCTTTGATATGTCCGTGGATATGTTCTGCGTGATCGGCTTTGATGGCCGCTTTAAACAGCTCAATGATGCTTGGGAGCGAATCCTCGGCTATCCCCACGAAGACTCCCTCTCCACCCCGGTCGCGGAGCTGATCCATCTTGAAGACCGTGACGCAACCCGACAACAGATGGAGAAGTTACGCCGGGGAGAAGCGGTGATCGATTACCGCAACCGCTATCTGGCCAAGGACGGCAGCTACCGCTGGCTAAGCTGGCGCTGCACCGCCTCGCTGGACGAGCAACTGATCTTTGCCGTAGCGCGTGATGTCAGCGATAAGCTGCAGACCGAAGCGCGTATCCAGAAGTTGGCGTACTACGATGCACTGACCGCACTGGCCAACCGTTCCCACTTTATGGAACAGCTCAACCGCGAGGTACAACAAGCCGCACGCCGCAAGGCGCAGCTGGCGATCTTCTATATCGATCTGGACGGTTTTAAGGATATCAATGACAGCCTCGGCCACGACGCCGGTGACCGTTTACTGCAGAAAGTCGCCGCTCGTCTGAAACTGCAATTGCGTGCCGCCGACTTCGCGGCTCGTCTGGGGGGTGACGAATTCTGCATCCTGATCAACGACCTCTCCGAAGATTACTCTGCACCGGCTGCCGCCCAGCGATTGCTGCAGGAGATCAACAAACCGCTGACCCTGGACACGCAGGAGATCACACCCCGGGCCAGTATCGGTATCGCCTACTATCCGGCTGATGGTCAAGACACCACCAGCCTGCTTAAAGCCGCAGACAGCGCCATGTATTCCGCCAAACACGCAGGAAAACACCGCTACGCCTGTTATCAGCCGCATATGACTGTGGAGGCGATCGAACGCCTGCAACTGGAACAGGATCTTCGGGCCGCGATCCCACGTGGCGAGCTGGAGTTGCACTATCAACCCCAGGTATCGTTGCAAACCGGCAAACTGACGGGGGTTGAAGCCCTGGCCCGCTGGCGCCATCCAACACGTGGCCTGCTGATGCCGAACCAGTTTATCGACACCGCCGAACGCTTGAAGATCATCGACGACCTGGGGGAGTGGGTATTGAACACCGCTTGCCAACAGACCGTACACTGGCATCAGGAGCGTGGTGTGCAATTCACCATCGCGGTCAATATCTCTCCCCTGCATTTTGAGGTCCCAACGCTGATTACGGCAGTGGAACAGGCGTTACTGACATCCGGCCTGCCCGCCCACTGCCTGGAACTGGAGATCACCGAAACCCGCGCCCTCCAGACTGAAGCCGGGCGCAAGCATGCCCGTTTGCTGCGTGAAATGGGTGTTAAGGTTGCAGTGGATGACTTCGGCACCGGTTACAGCTCACTGACGCTACTGAAAGATCTGGAGCTGGATACCATCAAGATCGACCGCTCCTTCATTAAGAACGTCGCCGACTCGCCGGAAGCTGCTGTTTTACTGGGCACGATAATTGGCTCAGCCCACGCCTTCGGCGCTAAAGTTGTCGCTGAAGGAGTCGAAACGCTGGAGCAGGCCCGCATCCTCTATGGCGTAAACTGTGATCAGGTACAGGGATATTACTTCTGTCATCCGGTGCCCGCGGTAGAGCTGCCATCACCGGAGCAACAACTGTACCCGGAAAACCGGGCATCTGAACCCGCGTAAGCCACTTGTCCGCGACACGAAAACGAATGCAAGACCGAGAATACTGCATGACCGATACCATCCAGATTAAGGACAAGGTGCTTAAAGTGCCCGTTCTGCCACCAGGTGCAACGCACCTGATGCAGCGTTTATCCGATGAGCACATCCCCTTTCCGGAACTCGCCGCAGAGATAGAACGTTTCCCAACCATCGCGGCCCGTCTGATCGCCCTCGCCAACTCCGCTTGGTCGGGCTCTTCACGCTCCGTGACATCGTTAAGTGAAGCCTGCACTCGCCTGGGCTTTAACGTCGTGCGAAGCACCAGCATTGCGCTGGCAATCTCCTCACCGTTTAATCCCAATCGCTGCCCGGCATTCTCCGCACAGGCCTACTGGCTTGATGCCATGCTGGTCGCTGAAGCAGCGTTTGGCCTGGCCCCTTCCACAACACTGCCGTCACCGTTATGCGCACAAACCATGCGTACGCTTGGCCTGCTGCACAATCTGGGGCTGCTCTGGCTGGCAGACAGTATGGCTGATAGCTGCCAGAAGGCGTTAGAAGAAACCCAAAGCGCCCCCGAAACACCATTACACAAAGCACTGCAACAACACTGCGGGTTTGATCAGTATGTTGCTGTAGAAGCGTTGGCCAAAGCCTGGGCTTTGCCACCGGCACTTACCGATGTGCTGGGTCAGCAAAGCAGTAACAGCGACGAAAGCGAGTTATGGCAGGGCGGAAAGCTGCTCAACCTAAGCAAGACGCTTATTCATTGTTTATCCACGAAGAATCCCGATCAGATAGATCTTCAACAGTATCAGGGACTGGGCATAGGCCCCAATGAAATTGAAGCGCAATTTGTACGCCTGGAAAAACTTCAACCCCGCATCGAAACGCTGGCCAACTCACTGTTCCTTGAGTGAATGCCTACTTCGCCTGACAGCTGCTTTGGAGTGTGCGTAAATACTCCAACGTAGTTTTCTCAGATCAGTCCGCGCTCGGCAAACGACACCACCTCAGCATCACCTACCACCATATGGTCCAGCACCCGGATATCCACCAGCCCTAACGCCTGCACCAGCCGGTCTGTGATCTGCTGATCGGCGCGACTGGGTTCAGCAATTCCGGACGGATGGTTGTGCGCCAGGATCAGCGCAGCTGCGTTATGCTCCAGTGCCCTACGTACCACTTCGCGGGGATAAACCGAAGCGGCGTCGATAGTGCCAAAAAACAGGGATTCGAAGCAGATCACCCGGTGGCGGTTATCCAGAAACAGGCAGGCAAACACTTCGCGGGATTCATGCCGCAAACGCGAGGCCAGATAAGCGCGCACCGCGCCGGGACTCTCCAGCGCCGATCCCCGCTCCAGTGACGCCGCCAGATGGCGCCGCCCCATCTCCAGCACCGCCTGCAGCTGCACGTATTTGGCTGGCCCCAGGCCATGCGCAGCACAGAACTCATCAGCCCGGCTTTCGAGCAACGGGCGCAGACCGCCAAAAGTGCTCAACAGATCGCGGGCCAGATCGACCGCGCTTTTCCCGGTTACGCCGGTGCGCAGAAAGATCGCCAGAAGTTCGGCATCGGACAGGGCATGCGCCCCCAGGTTGAGTAGTTTTTCGCGCGGCCGTTCGCCTTCCGGCCAGTCGCTGATCGCCATAGTCACCTCCTTGTCATCTCGGGCGTGCACATTGCTCTGGGTGAGCAATTGGTAGATTAAGAGCATCCTGCTCTACGCATCCCATAGCTGAGATGGTATCTTACACGCTCCTTACAGATTTCATAGATAGTACCGGCTTCAGGGTATGCAGAGACTTACTAACCGACAGATCGTATTGGGTATCACCGGCGGTATCGCAGCCTATAAAAGCGCTGAACTGACCCGCCTTCTAAAAGGCGCGGGCGCTGATGTTCGCGTTGTGATGACCCCCGCCGCCACCGAATTTATCACCCCACTTACACTGCAAGCTCTTTCCGGTAATCCGGTTCACCTGCACCTGCTCGATACCGAAGCAGAAGCGGGCATGGGACATATCGAGCTGGCTAAATGGGCCGATCTGATTCTGATCGCACCGGCCAGTGCAGACTTTATGGCGCGTATGGCTGCCGGTCAGGGCAACGACCTGCTGACCACCTTGTGCCTCGCAACCGATTCACCGATCTGCCTCGCACCGGCGATGAATCAGGCGATGTGGCGCGACAAGACCACGCAGGAGAACGCTGAGGCGTTGCAGGCGCGTGGCGTCAAACTGTTTGGCCCGGCAAGTGGTGAGCAGGCCTGCGGCGATACCGGCCCGGGTCGCATGATGGAACCCACCGAACTGGCTCAGCTGACCGCCGAGCAGTTTGATACCGGTGCACTGACAGGTAAGACCGTATTTATCACGGCGGGCCCGACCCGCGAGCCACTGGACCCGGTGCGTTACATCTCCAACCACAGCTCCGGCAAGATGGGTTATGCACTGGCGGAAGCCGCCATCGACGCAGGCGCCAAGGTGAAACTGATCAGTGGCCCGGTCAATATTCCTGCGCCAGAGCGCTGTGAACGAGTGTCCGTACAGAGTGCGGAAGATATGCTGCAGGCATCACTGGATGGTATTGAAAGTTGCGATATCTTTATCGCTTCAGCAGCGGTGGCGGACTACCGTCCGACGGCTATCGCCGAGCATAAGATCAAAAAAGGCAGCGAAGAGATTATGGAGCTGCATCTGGTGAAAAACCCGGATATCGTGGCGACCGTCGCTGCTCGCGCTGACAAACCCTACACCGTTGGTTTTGCGGCTGAAACCCAGGACGTACTCAGCTACGCCCGTGGCAAGCTGGAACGCAAGAACCTCGATCTGATCGTGGCCAACGACGTTTCCCGCAGCGACATCGGTTTCAACAGCGATGAAAACGCTGTCACTCTGGTGAGCGCAACCGGAGATCACGAACTGCCACAGGCCTCCAAGCGCCAGCTGGCCGGTCAACTGATCGGCATGATCGCGCAGGAATATTACAAGGTCCGTTAATCCCGCTGGGCAACTACCCAAGTCAAATACCATGAAAAAACTGCAAGTTAAGATTCTTGATGCGCGTATTGGCAAGGAACTTCCGTTGCCGGAGTACGCAACACCGGGTTCTGCCGGACTCGATCTGCGTGCCTGCCTGGATCAGGCGCTGACGCTGGAACCGGGCCAGACTGAACTGATCCCGACCGGCCTGTCGATCCATATTGAAGACCCCAATCTCTGCGCCATGATCCTGCCCCGCTCCGGACTCGGTCATAAGCACGGCATTGTGCTGGGCAATCTGGTGGGCCTGATCGACTCCGATTATCAGGGCCAGCTGTTTGTCTCCTGCTGGAACCGTGGCCACACCACCTTTGAAATCAACCCGGGCGAGCGCATCGCGCAGCTGGTGCTGGTACCGGTGGTACAGGCAGAATTTGAAGTGGTAGACGAATTTTCCGACAGCCACCGTGGCGACGGTGGTTTTGGCTCCTCAGGCCGTCACTAATTTTTAATTTTAAGGACTTCGCACCATGCGTTACGAACTAAAGGATCTCGACCAGACCATTTTCCGCGCCTATGACATCCGCGGTATTGTGGGCAGCGCCCTGACAGATGACACCGTCTATCACCTAGGACGTGCTTTCGCAGCACAAGCTAAGAGCCAGAACGTCACCACCGTTAACGTTGCAGCGGACGGTCGTCTTTCCAGCCCACACCTGAAGAACCTGTTGAATCAAGGCCTGATGGATGGCGGCTGTAATGTTGTGGATAACGGTTACGTACCTACACCACTGCTTTATTTTGCTGCGAACCACGACGAGCAATGCACCGGCATCATGATCACCGGCAGTCACAACCCAAGCGACTATAACGGTTTCAAAATGATGCTGGATGGCCACACCCTGTCCGGCGACGATATCCAGACTCTGAAACAGCGTATCCTGGAACAGGACTACAGCGAAGGCGCAGGTAGCCTGAAGGAAGTGGATGTGCGTCCTCAGTACCTGGAACACGTAGTGTCTGACATCAAACTGAAGCGTACGCTGAAAGTCGTGGTGGACTGCGGTAATGGCATTCCGGGTGATATCGCACCGGGACTGATGGAACAGGTTGGTTGTGAAGTGATCCCGATGTATTGCGAAGTCGACGGCACCTTCCCGAACCACCACCCGGATCCGGGCAAACCAAAGAATCTGGTGGATGCAATCGCCAAGGTAAAAGAGACCGGTGCAGACCTGGGTCTGGCGTTCGACGGTGATGGCGATCGCGTGGGTGTGATTACCCCACAGGGTAAGATCATCTACCCGGATCGCGTCATGATGCTGTTCGCAGAGGATATCATCAGCCGCAACCCAGGCGCCGAGATCATCTTCGACGTGAAATGCTCCCGTCTGCTGGCCAACGTGATTCGCGAAGCGGGCGGCAAGGCTACCATGTGGAAAACCGGCCACTCGCTGATCAAACGTAAGATGAAAGAGACCGGCGCCCTGCTGGCCGGTGAGATGAGCGGTCACATCTTCTTCAAGGAGCGCTGGTTCGGGTTTGACGACGGCCTATACAGCGCCGTGCGTCTGCTGGAGATTCTGTCTGCCCGCGAAGAGGACGCCGACGCGATCTTTGATGCTTATCCAGAAGATGTAAGCACGCCGGAACTGAACATCGATGTGACCGACGAAGGCAAATTCAGCATCATCGAAGGCCTGCAGGCGCTGGAATTTGAAGGTGGTGACGCCAACCGTATCGACGGCGTACGCGTCGACTACCCGGACGGCTGGGGCCTGATCCGTGCCTCCAACACTACACCGGTACTGGTGCTGCGCTTTGAAGCAGAGTCCGAATCTGCACTGGAACGTATCAAGAACGAGTTCCAGCAGCGCCTGACCCAGGTAGACGCCTCCCTGACCATCCCGCAGGCGTGATCTAAATATAAAGGGGCACGGCGTAACGCCCTGCCCCGGTTGTTTTGAAGGATAAGAAGAATATGCCTCTTACGCGTAAAGAAGCCATGACCACCGCTGAGGTGCTCAGCGAAGCGATGCCATACATCCAGCGTTTTGTTGGTAAAACCATTGTGATCAAGTATGGCGGCAACGCCATGACCGACGAAACCCTGAAGAACAGCTTCGCCCGTGACATCGTGATGATGAAGCTGATCGGCATCAACCCGATCGTTGTTCACGGCGGTGGCCCACAGATCGGCGACCTGCTGGACAAACTGAGCATCGAGTCTCACTTTATCAACGGTATGCGCGTAACCGATTCCAAAACCATGGACGTTGTCGAGATGGTTCTGGGCGGCATGGTCAACAAAGAGATCGTTGGCCTGATCAACGCCAACGGCGGTAGCGCTATCGGCCTGACCGGTAAAGATGGCCAGCTTCTGCGCGCGCGCAAGCTTAAAGTGAAACACAAAACCCCGGATATGGAAGCGCCGGAGATCATCGATATCGGTCACGTGGGTGAGGTCGCTCAGGTCAACGTGAAAGTCCTGGATATGCTGTCCCAGTCCGACATCATTCCGGTAATCGCGCCAATCGGCGTGGACGAAAACGGTGAATCCTACAACATCAACGCCGACCTAGTTGCAGGCAAAGTAGCGGAAGTTCTGCAGGCGGAAAAACTGATCCTGTTGACCAACATTGCAGGCCTGCTGGACAAAGAGGGGAACGTACTGACCGGTATGACCACCAAGCAGGTGGACGAGCTGATCGAAGACGGCACCATCTACGGCGGTATGCTGCCGAAGATTGACTGCGCCCTGAGTGCGGTTAAGTCCGGTGTAACCAGCTCGCACATCATCGACGGTCGCGTGGCACACTCCTGCCTGCTTGAGATCTTCACCGACGAAGGTGTCGGCACGCTGATCACCAACCGCGCGTAGTAAGGACCGGGAATGACCGCACAAGAGAAACAGAAGATCTCCCGTCACGAACAGATCCTGCAGGCGCTGGCGCAGATGCTGGAGGTGAACCCGGGTGCCCGTATCACCACGGCGGCACTGGCCAAAGAGGTCGGCGTCTCGGAAGCGGCACTTTACCGCCACTTCCCAAGCAAGGCGCGTATGTTCGAAGGGCTGATCGGTTTTATCGAAGATACGATCTTTACCCGCGTGAACATGATCACCAACTCCGATGTGGACGCTGTGCGTCAGTGCGAGCAGATCCTTACCCTGCTGCTGGCCTTCGTGCAGAAGAACCCGGGTATGGCGCGCATCCTGACCGGTGACGCGCTGGCAGGCGAAACCGATCGCTTGCGCACCCGTGTTAACCAGTTCTTCGAACGACTGGAAACCCAGATCAAGCAGATCCTGCGTGAAGCTGAAGCGCGTGAAGGCCTGCGTACTGAAACCACCGCAGGGGCCAGTGCCAACCTGATGCTGGCTGCAGTGGAAGGTCGCATCCGCCAGTTTGTGCGCAGCGAATTCAAGCGCGCACCGACTGAACAGTGGGCTGACCAGTGGCCACGTCTTGCTGCGGGTATCTTCCGTCCAGCTTAACCCCTGAACCTTTCAGCGGGTGACCGCCTACCAGCCGGGTCAGCATTGACCCGGCGTTCCACCTCCCTTATCCAACCTTTGCGCCGGAATACACCATGGACCTGATACTGGAACAGTTGATGCTGTTTGTGATCTCGCTGTTTGCTAACGGCCTGTCGGCGATGGCGGGCGGCGGCGCGGGACTATTGCAGCTACCCGTACTGTTGTTCCTGGGTCTCAGCTTTCCGGTTGCCCTGGCAACCCACAAGATCGCCAGCGTAGCCCTAGGCGTCGGTGCAACCATTCGCCACTTGCGTGAAGGATCGCTGGATTACCGCTTCTGCGCTTATATTCTCGCCTGGGGACTGCCAGGGGTGGTATTGGGTGCCTATGTGATCCTGCGACTTCCGGAAGGCTGGACGATTCTGGCACTGGGTATGCTCACGGCGGGACTGGGACTGTACTCCTTTACCAAGAAGGAGCTGGGCATGGACTACGCGCCGCGCAACCGCGAGGGGCGCGGTCTGCTGATCGGCGGCGCCGTACTGTTTCTGATCGGCTTCCTCAACGGTTCACTGACCTCGGGGACCGGTTTGTTCGTCACCCTCTGGCTGGTGTTCTGGTTCGGCTTCGATTACAAGCGCGCAGTCACCTATGTACTGATATTGGTGGGATTGTTCTGGAATTCATCGGGTGCGTTGGCGGTAGCCCTGCAGCAAGCCCCGAAATGGGATTGGCTGCCGGTGCTGATCGTTGGCGCCATCATCGGCGCCTATCTCGGCGCCCATCTGGCGATCAGCCGCGGCAACAAACTGGTCAAACGTGCTTTTGAAACGTTGACCGTCATGGTGGGTATCAAATTAATTGGCGACGGTATCGCGCTGGTTTTCTGATTGCGCTTCGCTGACCTTCGCTTTTTTTACGGTGCTGGCAATCGACGCATCCGCCAGCTGTGCACGCTCACGCGCAGCCACAGTCAGCGCACGTTTCACCTCGGGCAGAATCAACTCAGACGCGGCCACAAGCTGGATACCACTCTGCTCAAGTTCGGGCAGGACTTCGTGCAGGTAGGCCGTCGTCTCCGGATAGGGATGTCCGATGACAACGGCAAAACCGTATTGATGCGCAACCCGCTTAGCCCGCTCAAACTGCCCGGCGATAAACTCCCGTGTCTGCAGATGGTCCAGGAACACATGTCGCTTCAGAAACGGTACCGCGTTATCACGCGCCGCTTTCCAGCCCACGGTTTTCACGCTGGTAATGCTGTCGACAAAGTAGAGATTGCGCGCTTTCAGGGTTTTCATCACCCACCGCATGGGTTCGTGCATGCTGGTCAGCTGACTGCCCATGTGGTTGTTGATACCGCTGATATGCGGGGTATCGTCCAACGCTTTGTTGAGCCCCGCCGTTAGAGCCGCCTCATCCATAGTCGCGGTCAGCGCCCCCGGTCCCAGCTCCTTGGCGCGTGTATTCGCCATCGGCACATGCAGCATTACCTCACGGCCGCTGTCATGTGCCTCATTGGCAAAACGAACAGCATAGGGGGTATAAGGCAGAATTGCGTAGGTTACAGCACCGGGTAACGCCAGCGCGTCCTGTCCGCGTTTCAGGTTGTAGCCCATATCATCAATGATCAGCACCATCCGTGGATGCAACGGTTCTGCGGATACGACACTGGTAAACACAGAGCACAGCAGGGCAACGCTGAGCATCATGCTCAGAGACAACTTTGTCATGTATTTACTTACCCTGAGCCTGGACGATGGAAAGTGCTTTCAACAGGTTGAGCGCTTCATAAAGCTGAAAATCACCACGCAGGGATCTGTTCGCAGCAGCCTGTGACATCGCTTTCTCTTCCGCCTGGCCGTTTTTCAGGTGCCCCGAAAGGTCACGTTCCTTAAGGTGCTCCACATCGCTTTCCAGCGCTTTCAGCTCCGCATTGGCCACTTCTATATCCGGGGTAATCCCCTGCGCCTGAATGGAACGCCCGTTCGGCGTAAAATAACGTGCCGTGGTCAGTTTGATCGCGCGGTCTTTTGCCAGCGGCAGGATGGTCTGCACTGAGCCTTTACCAAAGCTATCACGTCCCATAATCACCGCACGCTGGTGATCCTGCAGCGCACCGGCAACGATCTCGGATGCGGATGCTGAACCGCCGTTGATCAGCACCACCAACGGCACCTCGGCAGCTTCAGTTTTACTGCTTGCTTCAAATACCTGATCGGAGTTGTTGAGACGTCCCTCGGTGTAAACGATACGCCCCTCCTTCAGGAACACATTGCTTACGTCCACCGCCGCCTGAAGGACACCGCCTGGGTTGTTGCGCAGATCCAGCACTAACCCCTTGAGTTCACCCTCTTCACGCAGCTGTCCCAGCTGTTTCACCAGCTCTTTACCGGTGTTCACCTGAAACTGGGTGATACGCAGATAACCGTAACCCGGATCGAGCATCCGGTTCTTCACGCTGGCAACGTGAATAATGTCGCGCACCACTTTGATTTTGAGCGGCTTGTCCTCGCCGTCACGCACGATGGTCAACAGAATCGGTTCGCCCGGTTTGCCGCGCATCAGATTGATCGCTTCCTCCAGTGACATGCCCGCCACCGGTTTGTCGTCCAGCTGGGTGATCAGATCACCTGCTTTTACACCGGCACGTTGTGCTGGCGTATCGTCGATCGGTGTGATCACGCGGATGTAGGGTTCTTCCATCCCCACTTCGATACCGAGACCACCGAACTCACCGCTGGTGTGTACCTGAAGCGCTTCAAACTCTTCCGCATCCATATAGTTGGAGTGTGGATCCAGTCCGGCCAGCATACCGCGCACGGCATCCTCTAACAGCTTGGCATCATCCACTGGTTCCACGTAGGCGCCTTTGATCCGCTCATAGACTTCGGCAAACAGACGCAGCTCTTCCAGCGGCAACGTCTTTGGCTCCACAGCCTGAGTCTGATCGGCTTCTGACTGTGCCTGCACATGGGGCGTTCCACCCAGCAGCGCCATCACTGCCAGCGCATAAAGGGAGCGTTGCACTTTTTTACGTGCATTCATAAACAATTCCTTAATCTCTGCAATCGGCAGGTTAACCTACCGAGCCAAATTCAGCCTAACGTTTTCCCAGCCAACGCCTTGGGTTGGTCGCCTTACCTTTATAGCGTATCGCGAAATAGAGGCCACTGGCGGAACGTCCCCCGCTGGCCCCGACAGTAGCGACCACATCTCCGGCGGAGACCCAATCGCCAACCTCACGTTGCAGTGTTTCATTGTAGCCGTACAACGTCAGATAGTTACTGCCGTGGTCGATAATCAGTACCAAACCGAAACCACGCAGCCAGTCCGAGAAAACCACCCGTCCGTGATGTGCCGCCTGAACCGCACGACCGTTTTTGCTGCCGATCCAGATACCATCATAACTAACGCCATCCAGGACATTACCGAAACTACGCTTCACCGGCCCTTTGACCGGCCACCTCAGCTTGCCTTTCAGTGAACGGAACGACTTGCCGTCATGCGCCAGCGACAGTTTATCCACAGAACGCTGAACTTCGCGCAATAAGGCTTCCAGACGCGAGCGATCCGCCTTAAGGCCGGTCAGGCGCTGTTTATCCGTTTTGATACTGCCACGCAGCGCGGCGAGTGCGGTTTTACGTTCCGCCCTTTTCTCTGCCAGTTCAGCGGCATCGCGTTTCAATTCACGCCGCTTGCGGATTATTTTCTGCTCTGTATCCGACAGCTCGGCTTCCGTATTGTTCAGCTGATCCAGACGTTCGCTGAAACTCTTTATCTGTGCTGCCAGCTCGCTGTTGATCTCACCGAAGTAACGCATCATACGCGACAGCTCTTCAGGATTACGCTGGGTGAGCAACACCTGCAACCAGGATTGCTGTCCCTGTTTGTATTGCGCGCGCAGCTGCTTGGCGATATGTCGGGAGCGTTTGTTCAGTTCGGAGCGCAATTGATCACGCTTCTCTTCCAAAGATCCGGCATGACTGCCCAGGCGTTTCAGCTGCTTATCGAGAGCCAGTATCTGCTTAGCGATACGGTTGATCGCCAGCTCGCTTTTCTTCAGCGCATTACTGAGGTTGGAGGCTTTGCCCTGCTGTTTGGAGAGGGTTTTCTGCAGGCTGCTGATTTCAGATTTCAGCTGCCGGATCTGGGACGCAGTGGCTTTCTCATCGGCGCCATAACTGCTGCACGCCAGTGAGATCAGGAGGATAAAGGGGAGGATTCGGCGCATAAGGAGGTGCGGGATCAGTTCAGACATCAACCGATCCCGCGATCCGTCTTACTTGAACTCGACCAGCGAGCTACCGGTCATCTCCTCCGGTGCATCGATCGCCATCAGCTCAAGCAGGGTTGGCGCCAGGTCACACAGGGCACCGTCCTTAAGGCTGATCTGGTCGCCACGCGGGCCGTCGTATACCAATGCTACCGGCCAGGTAGTGTGCGCAGTGTGCGGTTGACCGGTGGAAGGATCACGCATCATCTCCACGTTACCGTGATCGGCCGTGATCAGGGTTTCACCGCCAACCTCGGCCATCGCAGCCAGTACCTCACGGATGCAGCCATCTACCGCTTCTACCGCTTTAACCGCCGCGTCGAAGACCCCGGTGTGACCCACCATGTCGCCGTTAGCGAAGTTGCAGACGATCAGATCAAACTTACCGCTCTTGATTGCACCCACCAGCTTCTCGGTGACTTCCGGTGCGCTCATCTCTGGCTGCAGGTCGTAGGTTGCTACATCCGGAGACGGCACCAGAATACGCTCTTCACCTTCGTACACATCTTCCTGACCGCCGTTAAAGAAGAAGGTCACGTGTGCGTACTTCTCGGTTTCTGCGATGCGCAGCTGTGTTTTACCCAGACCGGACAGGTATTCACCCAGATCGTTGGTGATCTTCAGCGGAGGGTATGCGCAAGCTGTATCGATGTCCGCAGCGTATTCGGTCATCATCACGTAGCTGCTTAGCGCTGGTTTGGCCGCGCGTTCAAAGCCCGCAAACTCATCGCCTTCCACAAAACTACGGGTGATCTCACGGGCACGGTCCGGGCGGAAGTTTGCGCAGATCAGGGCATCACCGTCCTGCACAGTCGCCAGCGGTTCACCCGCCTCATCCTGGATCACGGTTGCCTGTACAAACTCATCGTTTTCATCACGCGCATAAGCAGCAGCCAGTGCCGCCTGAGCATCATTAGCGTTCTGTGGTGCTGTACCCTGGGTCATCGCATCGTAAGCCAGCTGTACACGGTCCCAACGGTTGTCGCGGTCCATCGCATAGTAACGGCCCACAACGGTCGCGATACCGCCAAAGCCCAGCTCTTCGAACTTAGCCTGCATCTTGGCAATCGATGGTTCTGCAGAGCGCGGTGGCATATCACGGCCATCCAGAATCGCGTGCAGGTAGATGGCCTTGGCACCACGCTTAGCCGCCATATCGATCAGTGCCAGGATGTGGTCTTCATGGCTGTGAACGCCACCCGGAGACAACAGCCCCATCAGATGCACCGCTTTACCCGCTGCGATCGCTTTATCCATCGCATCCACCAGCACCGCGTTGTCGAAGAAGTCACCGTCTTCGATCGCTTTGGAGATGCGGGTAAAGTTCTGATATACGGTACGACCGGCGCCGATATTCATATGACCCACTTCGGAGTTGCCCATCTGACCTTCCGGCAGGCCTACCGCCATACCGGAAGTTGCGATACGGGAAACCGGATTGTTGGCCAGCAGCTGGTCCCAGGTTGGAGTAGAAGCCGCTTCGATAGCGGAGGATTCAGATGGTTCGATACCGAAGCCATCCAGAATAATCAGTGCCTTAGTCGCGCGCGTGTCAGTCATATCAGCTGGTAACCTGCCCGGTTTTTAGAGTCGAAAAATTGGCGGCCATTTTACTCTGAATAGGACGCTAACGCGAACCAATCGCATGACCATTTCCACCCTGCCCGTTCAACTTTCAGACGAATTTAAGAGATTTTAGGTCTCCGCCTTATACCCGTCGTGATCGCGTTGTATACTTACCGGCTTTGATTTAACCGCCCGACCCCAGTGGTCATTCGATTCGAGAAAAACCATGGAACAAGTGATCGAGTTTATTGGTAACCATGTCCTTCTGGTTTCAGCCTGGCTGCTGACCCTGGCAATGTTACTGTGGAACGAAAACCGTAGAGCGGGCAAGTCGGTTACTCCGGCCATTGCAACGCAGCTGATTAACAAAGAAGACGCGGTCATTCTGGATATCCGTCCGAAGAAAGAGTGGAGCACCGGTCACATTACCGGCGCACGCCACATTCCGATGGCCGAGCTGGACCGTCGTATGGACGAGCTGAACAAGTACAAAGAGAAGCCTGTCATCGTTGTTTGCAACCTGGGTCAGACCGCAGGTGCTGCGAGCAAGAAACTGATGGCTGCAGGTTTCAGCAACGTTGCACGTCTGTCCGGCGGCATGACCGAGTGGAAAAACCAGTCTCTGCCAGTGATCAAATAAGTGATGAAAGATACTCTGATCTATTCCAGCAACTTCTGCCCTTTCTGTGTCCGCGCAAAAATGCTGCTGGATCATAAAGGCGTGGCCTATACCGAGATTGACGTTGACCGTCAGCCCGGCGCCCGTCAGGAGATGATGCAGCGTGCGCAGCGCCACACAGTGCCGCAGATCTTTATCGGTGATACCCACGTTGGCGGTTGCGACGACCTTTTCGCACTGGAGCAACAGGGCAAACTTGACGCCCTGCTGGCCGAATAACAGTACTACTAAATTTAAGGATATTACGATGTCTGAGAACGAACAGAACCAGGCGGCCGAAGCTCAGGGCCCACAGTTTGCAGTACAGCGCGTTTACCTGAAAGACGCTTCTCTGGAATCACCAAACGCACCGGAAGTATTCACCAAAGCGTGGCAGCCAGAGATCAACCTGGACATGAACTCCCGCACCCAGCAGCTGGGTGAAGGCGCGTACGAAGTAGTACTGACTCTGACCGTGACTGTAACCAACGAAGGTGAAACCGCATTCCTGACCGAGATCCAGCAGGCAGGTATCTTCACTATCGCTGGCCTGGAAGAAGCTGAACTGCACCACACGCTGGGTGCGTTCTGCCCGAACATCCTGTTCCCATACGCACGTGAAGCGATCGACAACATGGTAACCAAAGCAAGCTTCCCTCCACTGATGCTGGCACCGGTTAACTTCGACGCTCTGTACGCGCAGCAGCTGGCTCAGCAGCAGGCGCAGGCTGAAGGCGCAAGCCACTAAGCAGCTACGATAGTCACTTTGCCCAAAGCAAAGCAGACATAAAAAAACCGGAGCCTTGGCTCCGGTTTTTTTATGTCCCGAAAACAGAAGCGGTTAGTTTTTCTCCGCCACCTGCTCCTCTGGTTTGGACTTGTAACGCACCCAGCGCACAAGATCGACCCACATATGACTGATATCTTTCGGCGACGGCATTATCCCCGCGTAGGGCAGCTCGATGGTCAGCACCGGTACGCTTTTCACAAACCAGCTGTAGTTGCCCAGCGAACCGGGATAGGTTCCCAGATGACGTAACTGCAGCGGCCCCAAACGCTCCGGAGGCTGCTGATCGCCATCGAAATCCAGAATACCGTGCGGCGCGTGCACCGACACGATCACCGTTGGCCGATACTCTTCGATCAACCTGTGGATAACCTGACTTTCCGGTTCGCTCAGCGGTTTCTCGCCAGGGTAGTAACGCGCGCGCTTTCCAGCATGGATATGCCAGTGATCCAGCGGTGTCAGTCCGCCCTGAGCTGGGATGAAGTTTCGGTTCAGGTCCACATTATTGGCATTGACGCGGGTGGAACGTTTACGCAACAAACCATCCGGATTAGCCAGCGGCAGAAAATGCCAATCAAAAGCACCACTGTGGTGTTTCTTAAGCTTGTTAAGCCACTTGAAGGTCACACTGACACTTGAGTATTCGTCCCCGTGGATGCCACCGATAAACAGAATACGGATCGGGTCCTTGATCTCAGGGTTGGCCGAGAAGTGCGTTTCCAGAATGGGTTGCTCGTTGGCCGAGAAATAACGCGGTTGATCGTAGCTCAGCCCGGCACACTCCTGATAGGAGACACTGGCCAGCTTATTGCTAATTTTTTTGCAGAGGGCGTTCACCGCGTCGGTGTTTTGCGCCCAGGCAGCACTCTGTCCCAACAACAGTAACGCTACAAAGACAGAGAGAATTCGCATCAATAAACCTGTTTTGCACTGTGTGTTTTTCAATCGCAGAAGCACGAAGTATCTATCGTCAGGTGCTTAACCTTTTCTGGCACCTGTCGCAGAAGCGATGAGCTGCTCCGCCGCGCCCGCTGTCAGTACGGTTTCAACCTCTACTGCGGCCATGGGCAATACACTGATCAACGCCTGCGCGCTTACATCACGTCCCGTCGCTGTCTGGTGTAACTGATCCACCAGCACCACGCAGGGTAACAATTGCTGCTGTAACGTCAGCAGGTTAATCCGCTGATTCTCACCGGCCCAGAAACGGACCTGTGCCCCTCGATGGTCAATGCCCGTCCAGCAGGACGGCGAGGAGTTAAGCGGATCAGATTGGGTGAGGATTATAACATCCTGCATCAACATTACCGGTTCATTCTATTCATGTTAGGCGCTAGTATCTCAGGCACTACTCAGCCCTGACAAGCCACAGCGATGGAGAGTTCATGCACCAGCCATGGCAAAACGAGTCAATTATCGCGCTCTCACAGCGCCTGCAACAGAGTTTCGCACAACTGCTCGGCCACCCGCTGGATACCACGCTTCCCACCGATCCTCTTGCACTGGCAAAGGCGCTTTACCATGCACCCTATGTAGTGCTCGCGCACAACGGCCAGAGCGATCCGCAGTTTATCTACGCCAACCTGACCGCTCAGAAATTGTGGGAGCTGCCCTGGGATGAATTTATCGGCATGCCATCGCGCCTTTCAGCAGAAGCAGATCTTCGTGAGGTACGTGCCCGCATGCTGAAAGAGGTCGAGGAGCAGGGATATATCGATAACTACAGCGGCGTACGTATCAGTAAAAGCGGGAAACGCTTCGAACTTGGCCCAACCATCGTCTGGAACCTGCTGGACGAAAGCGGCACCAAATGCGGCCAGGCGGCCACCTTCAGCAGCTGGACGCCGCTAAGCAATTAACGCTTACTGTCCGCTGGCAAAACCCAACTGTTTCCAGGCTTCGTACACGACGATTGCACAGGCGTTCGATAGATTCAGGCTACGACTGCCCTCTTTCATTGGCAAACGCAGCAGCGTTTCCGGGGGAAGTGCATCACGGATATCGGCGGGTAGGCCGCGGGTTTCCGGGCCAAACAGCAGCACATCACCGGCAGCGTAGCTGGCTTCCGCGTAACTCGCTGTCCCTTTGGTGCTCAACGCCCAGACATTTTTTGGCTGAATCTGCTGCAACGCAGTATCCAGATCGGGATGCACCTGCACAGCCGCAAACTCGTGGTAATCCAGTCCTGCCCGGCGCAGCTTTTTATCGTCAAAATCAAAGCCAAGCGGCTCCACCAGGTGCAGGGTAAAACCAGTATTGGCGCACAACCGGATGATGTTGCCGGTATTCGGCGGGATTTCAGGTTCAAACAATACGACATGCAGCATGAGGGTACCGGCCAGACTCTGTTCACGGAAAAGTTGCGCCGGAGTGTAAGCCAGGGGCCGTCTTGCTTCAACAGCCCCTGTGATCAGCGGAGAGTCTCGTCGGTTATTCCGGGTCGGCACTGCCGGTGCTGGTATCCATATCCAGCTCTTTGATCTTACGGGTCAGGGTGTTGCGCCCCCAACCCAACAGATTTGCGGCATCACGACGACGACCTGCGGTGTGCTTCAGCGCGGTTTCAATCATGATCCGCTCAAAGGCAGGCACCGCTTCATCCAGCAATCCGGTATTACCCGATGCCAGTTGCTGATCCGCCCAGTTGCGCAACGCACCCTGCCAGTTATTACCGGTGACTACCTCCCCGGCCTCAGCTTCCAGCAGCTCCGGCGGCAGATCGGACACCAGCACTTCACGCCCGGAGGCCATCACGGTCAGCCAACGACAGGTGTTCTCCAGCTGACGTACGTTACCCGCCCATGACAGGCCACACATGTAAGCTTCCGCTTCAGCACTGAGGATCTTTGGCTCAACGTTCAGCTCCTCAGCCGACACATTGAGGAAGTGACGCGCCAGACGCGGTATATCCTCACGTCGCTCCGCCAGGGTTGGCAGATGTACACGGATCACGTTCAGGCGGTGGAAAAGGTCCTCACGGAAACGCCCCTCCTGCACCAGCTTTTCCAGATTCTGGTGTGTCGCAGCAATGATACGCACATCCACCTTAACCGGTGTATGACCACCCACGCGGTAAAACTCGCTGTCCGCCAGCACACGCAACAAACGGGTCTGCGCATCGGCGGGCATGTCGCCAATCTCATCCAGAAACAGTGTACCGCCGTCCGCCTGTTCGAAACGGCCGCGTCGCGCGGCGGCAGCGCCGGTAAACGCGCCCTTCTCGTGACCAAACAACTCCGACTCAATCAGATCATGTGGGATCGCGGCCATATTCAATGGGATAAACGGACTCTCTCGGCGCGGACTGTGTTTATGCAGCGCATGGGCCACCAGCTCCTTACCGGTACCCGATTCACCGTTGATCAGCACGGTGATATTAGACTGAGAGAGACGCCCGATCGCCCGGAACACCTCCTGCATTGCAGGCGCTTCACCGATAATCTCGGTACCCGCATCCGCCACCTGCTCCTCGACCTGCTTCTGCTGCTCAAACGCATGCTCCAGCGCACGCTTAACCAGCGCCACCGCCTCGTCCACGTCGAACGGCTTAGGCAGATATTCGAAGGCACCACCTTTATAGGACGCTACGGCTGAATCCAGGTCGGAGTGCGCCGTCATAATAATGATCGGAATCTGCGGGTGCGTCTCCTGAATGTGCTCGAGCAACGCCAGACCGTCGGTACCCGGCATACGGATATCACTGATAATGGCATCAGGCACCTGGCTTTCCAGCGCCTGGATCAGCACATCTGCGCTGTCGAACACGGTGTTATTGACGCCCTCGGCAGTGAGTGCTTTCTCCAGTACCCAGCGAATTGAGCGGTCGTCATCAACGACCCATACACTACCTGACAGACTCATGGTTCAACTCCAAAGGGATAAAAAGTTCGAATAAGGTTCGCCCCGGACGGGTATCACATTCGATCAGACCGTGATGCTGATTGATGATCGACTGGGCGATCGACAATCCCAGACCGGAACCGTCCGCACGACCGCTGACCATCGGATAGAAGATCTGGCTCAATAGCTGCTCAGGGATACCCGGACCGTTGTCTTCGATCCGCACACAGCACACCAGACGGTGCTTCTCAGTACCCAGCGTGACCTGACGCAGAGTGCGGGTCTGCAGCTTGATCGTTGGCTCCGGCGTTTCACTGGTCTGCAGCGCCTGCATACCGTTGCGCACGATGTTCAGAATCGCCTGTATCAGCTGCTCTGAATCACCACGAAACTCAGGAATACTCGGATCATAATCGCGTTCGAGCTTGACGCTACCAGCGCTCTCGGCACCGACCAGACTACAGACGCGCTCCAGAATCGCATGGATGTTCACGTCGTCGATATCGGGCAACTTCCGCGGCCCCAACATGCGATCGACGAGATTACGCAAACGATCCGCCTCTTCGATAATCACCTGGGTGTAATCGTGCAGAGAGACATCGTCCAGCTCACGCTCAAGCAGCTGCGCAGCGCCGCGCAATCCTCCAAGCGGATTCTTGATCTCGTGGGCCAGACCGCGCACCAGCATCTGCGCTGTTGCATGACGGGTCAGTAACTCCTCCTCCCGCTCGATCCGGATCAGGCGATCACGGGCTTCGATCTCCAGCAGTAGCCAGTTCTCGCCCGTCATCGGCAGTGGGTTCACGGTGTAATCCACTGTCAGCATCTGATCCGACTGATTACACAGTTTCGCTTCACGTCGGGTAAAAGGATGGCCGCTATGCAGGGAGCGCTTCAGTCCCTGCAGCTGCTCCTCATCGGTGGCAAACCACTCTGCTATATCTCGACGCTGTAGCTGACGGGTACTCGCAGCCAGCAGCATCTCTGCCGCCGGGTTCATGTACTGGATATACATCTGCCCATCCAGCAGCACCACGGCAGTGCCGAGGTTTTCGAGGATCTTCTTAAACATCTCATTCACGAGCATCGGGTTCCCGTCACCTTTCTCTACAGCCTGTCTTTTACGTTTATATCCGGGGCATGAAAAACTCATGTATAGAGAAATGCAAAAAACAAACCAGCTTTACAGATCCCTTGCAAAACAAGCAGGCGCACCCTGATTACGCACTTAACCGAACAATTTATCGACGTGGCACAAAAAACTGCACCACACCTATGCACCATTTTAGTGCATATGGAGTTTTTTGCCCCCTCTTAAGGCCCCTGGTTTTCACCAGCAACAACAGCCCTATCTGCAAACGACCTTATTTCAGGCATAAAAAAAGCCTCCCGAAGGAGGCTTTTTTACTCAGCGAGTTCTGACCTTATACGGAGTAGTACAGGTCGAATTCAACTGGGTGAGTAGTCATGTTCACTTTCTCAACTTCTTCACGCTTCAGCTCAATGAATGCGTCCAGCATGTCGTCAGTGAATACACCACCTTTAGTCAGGAACTCACGGTCGTTTTCCAGAGCTTCCAGTGCTTCTTCCAGGGAAGCAGCAACCTGTGGGATCTCTGCAGCTTCTTCTGCAGGCAGGTCGTACAGGTCTTTGTCAGCAGCATCGCCAGGGTGGATCTTGTTCTCGATACCGTCCAGACCTGCCATCATCAGTGCAGCGAAGCACAGGTATGGGTTAGCAGATGGGTCAGGGAAACGAGCTTCTACACGACGCGCTTTAGGGTTAGTCACGTATGGGATACGGATAGACGCAGAACGGTTACGTGCAGAGTACGCCAGCATTACTGGAGCTTCGAAACCTGGAACCAGACGCTTGTAAGCGTTGGTAGAGGAGTTAGTCAGCGCGTTCAGTGCTTTAGCGTGCTTGATGATACCGCCGATGTAGTACAGAGCAGTTTCAGACATACCCGCGTAAGCGTCGCCTGCGAACAGGTTCACACCATCTTTAGACAGGGACATGTGAACGTGCATACCGGAACCGTTGTCGCCTACCAGCGGCTTAGGCATGAAGGTAGCAGTTTTGCCGTATGCGTGAGCAACGTTGTGTACGCAGTACTTCAGTACCTGTACTTCGTCTGCTTTGTTAGTCAGGGTGTTAGGACCAACACCGATCTCACACTGACCAGCAGTTGCTACTTCGTGGTGGTGTACTTCGATCTGCAGATCCATCGCTTCCATCGCGTCACACATAGCGGCGCGCAGGTCGTGCAAGGAGTCGATTGGTGGTACTGGGAAGTAACCGCCTTTCACACGTGGACGGTGACCGATGTTACCGCCTTCGATGTTGTGGCTGGACGCCCAGGAAGCTTCTTCAGACGCGATGGTGTAACCGCAACCGGAGATGTCAGCGTGCCATTTAACTTCGTCGAATACGAAGAACTCTGGCTCTGGACCAAACATAGCGGTGTCAGCGATACCGGTAGACTTCAGGTACTCTTCCGCGCGCTTAGCAACGGAACGTGGGTCACGCTCGTAACCCTGACCAGTCGCAGGCTCAACGATGTTACAACGCACGATAACAGTAGTTGCTTCGGAGAATGGATCCAGCACAGATGCGCTGTCTTCAGGCATCAGGATCATGTCGGAGTCGTTGATACCTTTCCAGCCGGAGATGGAGGAACCATCGAACATTTTACCTTCTTCGAAGAAGTCGTCACCCATGTCGGAAACAGGAATGGTAACGTGCTGCTCTTTACCGTGAGAATCGGTGAAGCGCATGTCAATCCACTTTGCTTCGCTTTCTTTGATCAGATTCAGAGTCTTCTCTGACATTTGGCTTTCTCCACTTTATGAATTTGCCAGACTCGCTGTTATGCAGTCCTGAATTCGGTGTTGTTCAGTTGCCCAATACAAAAGCAAGGAGCGTGCCAACACCCACACCATGGCTAAGTGCTTAATTTCAGGGCTTTACGGACCAGCTTTATCGAAACGGCCGCACCACTCTGGTGCAAACTAAAAACAACGCGCACCATTTTAGTGCAACCAGCCGAGTTTAGCGGTTTGCCGCCTTATTATTAGCGCACTAATAATACTCCACCCATCGCACGGTGCCTACTTTTCCATGCTGCGTGTGCGTATTCGTTTATCTGGATCAATAATCGGGCAGCAGACAGAATCCACGAATTTCCCGGCATTTACCGCCATTGTTACAGCCCTGTCACACTAATCCATGTATAATGCGCGCACAATGAACACCCGGTTGTGCATCGCATGACCGGGTTCGTTTTTCTGATGGGTACATCTACGTGTACAAATTTCACTCCATTACCCGGTTGAATACTTAAAATGTCATCTAGCATCAACAACCTGCGTAACATCGCAATCATCGCTCACGTTGACCACGGTAAAACCACTCTGGTCGACGGACTGCTCTCCCAGTCCGGCACCCTGGGTCGCCGCGACGAAGGCACCGAACGCATCATGGACTCCAACGATCAGGAGAAAGAGCGTGGTATTACCATTCTGGCGAAAAACACCGCCATTAAATGGAACGACTACCGCATCAACATCGTGGACACTCCAGGGCACGCCGACTTCGGTGGCGAGGTAGAGCGCGTATTGTCCATGGTAGATTGCGTCTGCCTGCTGGTTGATGCCGTAGACGGCCCAATGCCACAGACCCGCTTCGTAACGCAGAAAGCATTCGACCAGGGTCTGCATCCAATCGTTGTAATCAACAAGATCGACCGTCCTGGCGCACGTCCTGACTGGGTAATGGATCAGGTATTCGACCTGTTCGACAGCCTGGGCGCTACCGACGAACAGCTGGACTTCCCGGTTGTATACGCATCCGCCCTGAACGGCATTGCAGGTAATGATCCGGAAGAGATGTCGGAAGACATGACGCCGCTGTTCGAAGCGATCGTTGAGCACGTTGAATCACCAAGTGTAGACGTTGACGGCCCACTGCAGATGCAGATCTCCGCGCTGGACTACAACAGCTACGTGGGCGTTATCGGTGTTGGCCGCGTGACCCGCGGTAGCGTAAGCACCAACACGCCGGTGAAAGTGATCGACCGCGACGGCAAGATCCGCTCTGGCCGTGTACTGAAGATCATGGGTTACCACGGTCTGGAACGTGTGGAAGTTGAAAAAGCGACCGCAGGCGACATCATCTGTATCACCGGTATCGATGCGCTGAACATCTCCGACACCATCTGTGATCCGGACAACGTTGAAGCGCTGCCAGCGCTGAGCGTAGATGAGCCAACCGTTTCCATGACCTTCCAGGTAAACGACTCTCCGTTTGCGGGTCAGGACGGCAAGTTCATCACCAGCCGTAACATCAAAGACCGTCTGGACCGCGAGCTGATCCACAACGTGGCACTGCGCGTTGAAGATGGCGAAACCCCAGAGAAGTTCAAAGTGTCCGGCCGTGGTGAACTGCACCTGTCCGTACTGATCGAAACCATGCGTCGTGAAGGTTTCGAGCTGGGTGTATCCCGTCCGGAAGTTATCCAGAAAGAGATCGACGGCGAGATTCAGGAGCCGTACGAGCTGGTGATGATCGACGTTGAAGACGAACACCAGGGTTCTGTGATCGAAGAACTGGGCAAACGTAAAGGCGACATGACCAACATGGAAGTGGACGGTAAAGGCCGCGTACGCCTGACCTTCATGATCCCATCCCGTGGTCTGATCGGTTTCCGCTCCCTGTTCCTGACCATGACGTCCGGTACCGGCATCATGACCTCTATCTTCGACCACTACGGTCCGGTTAAAGAGGGTGAAGTAGTCAGCCGTATCAACGGTGTACTGGTATCCATGGTGACCGGTAAAGCACTGGGTTACGCCCTGTGGAACCTGCAGGATCGTGGCCGTCTGGCGATCGATCCGAACATCGAAGTCTACGAAGGCATGATTCTGGGTATCCACAGCCGTAACAACGACCTGGCGGTAAACCCAACCAAAGGTAAGCAGCTGACCAACGTTCGTGCCTCCGGCTCTGACGAGAACATCCAGCTGACCCCTCCAGTCCGTTTCACTCTGGAACAGGCACTGGACTTCATCGAAGATGACGAGCTGGTCGAGGTTACTCCGAACAACATCCGTCTGCGTAAGAAACTGCTGAAAGAGAACGAGCGTAAACGCGCTAAGAAGTAAGCAGACGCATCTTCAGATCAAGGCGACCTCAGGGTCGCCTTTTTTGTGCCCGTAGCCCAGCCTATACTTGAGCTAGTATTTCGCCGTCAGGAGACATCATGCGTACGCTCTATCCCGATATCCACCCCTACGCCGAACATATGATCAAGGTTGATTCACGGCACACCCTCTATGTGGAAGAGAGCGGCAACGCTCACGGCATTCCGGTGCTGTTTGTGCACGGCGGCCCCGGCGGTGGCACCTCACCGGCACACCGTAGTTTTTTCGATCCGGAAAAATACCGCATCATTCTGTTCGACCAACGCGGCTGTGGCCGCTCTCTGCCCCATGCCGAGCTGGCGGACAACCACTCCCAGGCACTGGTTGAGGATATGGAAACGATCCGCCAGCAACTGAAGGTTGATCAGTGGCTGCTGTTCGGCGGTTCATGGGGCTCTACGCTGAGCCTGCTCTACGCGCAAACCTATCCCACGCATGTTTCCGCGATGATCCTGCGTGGTATCTTTCTCTGCCGCCAGCAGGACATTCACTGGTTCTACCAACGCGGCGCCAGCGCGATCTTTCCCGACTACTGGCAGGATTACGAGAAGGTGATTCCCGAATCCCAGCGCCACGATATGCTCAGCGCCTACTACCAGCTGCTGACCTCCGATAACGAGATCGCACGGATGTCGGCAGCCAAGGCCTGGTCAGTCTGGGAGGGTCGCTGCTCTACCCTGGGCCCAAACGGCGACGTAGTAGATCACTTCGCCGATCCTCACGTAGCCCTCGCCATGGCCCGCATCGAAGCACACTACTTCATCAACCGGGCGTTTATGGAAGATAACCAGCTGCTCAATAGTGCCCACCGTATTCAGCATATCCCTACGGTGATCGTGCATGGCCGCTACGACATGGTCTGCCCGATCGAGCAGGCTTTTGCGCTGCAGCAGGCACTGCCGCAAGCACACTTGCATATAGTCCGTGACGCCGGTCATTCTGCGTTTGAGGCGGGCATTGTGGATAACCTGATCTCTGCCACCGACGACTTCGCTCGCTCCCTGGCCTGAGCCCACCAGCTGCAGGATGTACCGCTGGCCGATTACGGCTACAATGCGCCTTTTTCAGCCAGCGGAGCCTCTTATCATGAAAGCCCTGATCCAGCGTGTCAGCCACGCATCCGTTAAAGTCGACGGTGAAACCACCGGAGCCATTGAGCAGGGCATTCTGGTATTGCTTGGCGTCGAGAAAACCGACGATAAAGCCAAGGCGGACAAGCTACTCAAGAAAATTCTTGGCTACCGTATCTTCGGTGACGAAGAGGGCAAGATGAACCTCAACCTGCAACAGGTTAACGGTGGTCTGCTGGTTGTTTCCCAGTTCACCCTGGTTGCCGATACCGCCAAAGGCCTGCGACCGAGTTTCTCCTCCGGCGCATCCCCGGCATTGGGAGAGGAGCTCTACGATTACTTTGTCGCCCAGGCAGACGCAGCGCACGCTAGTGTGGCCACTGGCCGCTTCGGTGCAGACATGAAGGTAGAGCTACTAAACGACGGACCTGTGACCTTTATGCTGGAGGTATAAACACCCCACCCGGGCGGTGATCTTCTCTGGAGCTGCTATCGTAAAGAAGGACAAACGGAGCACTGACGCAGGAGAAGATCCCCATGGAAAAGACCGCATCCGGCCTCGGTTATGCGGGTTTAATACCCTTCGCCGCCCTCACCTTTGCCGCCTTGGGCAGCCACGACATCAGCCGCCTGCTATTCCTGTTTATGGTTTACAGCGCGGTCATACTCTCATTTCTCGGGGGTATCCATTGGGGCATCATTATGCGCACCGACCATGACGCCAACAACGACCGCTCCGCCCGGGAGTTAAGCGCGTGCATGCTGCCGAGCCTGGTCGCCTGGATCGCCCTCACCCTGCCATCCCTTGCGGCACTCTCACTGCTCGCCGCCAGCTATCTGCTATGGTGGTGGTATGACCGGACGGTGATTGCCGATGACTGGTATCAACGGATGCGACGCCACTTGACCATAACGGTGGTGATCGCACACCTGATCTGGATAATCATGTTGGTGTAACAGGCAGTGCTTTCACAGGATGAGTTGTCATGGCTGAATCCCCACTCAGACACGCGCACCAAAATAGTGCAGACGTTAAAAATCGAGCCCAGGCTCCCTACGCGTTAACTCACCCTCTGTGCCTCAGCTGGATCGCCATCTTCCTGCTTGTTTTTATCTGGTCCGGTATTAACCCTGCTGACCGCATCACCTGGGTGCTGGAAGTATTGCCAGCAGCGGCAGGTTTTCTGATTCTGGCGTTTACCTACAGGAACCACCCACTCACAGGATTACTCTATCTGCTCATTCTGATACACGCGGTGATCTTAATGGTGGGCGGACACTACACCTATGCCGACGTACCGCTGTTTGAGCAGTGGGCGGAACAGAGCGGCGGGCGGAACAACTATGACAAGGTCGGGCATTTCGCACAGGGGTTTATCCCGGCGATAATCGCACGGGAGATCCTGATACGCTGCGCTGTCGTGAACGGTAGCTACTGGCGTGTACTGTTTATCTGCAGCTTCTGCCTGGGATTCAGCGCCTTTTACGAGCTGATTGAGTGGTGGGTAGCACTACTGAGCGAACAGGCCGCAGACAGCTTTCTCGGCACTCAGGGATATGTCTGGGATACCCAGTCAGATATGTTCTGGGCGTTGATTGGTGCCATCACGGCGCTCATCACCCTGAGCCGCCACCATGACCGGCAGCTGGCTCAGCTCTACCGAAAAAGTGCATAGACGCACATTGGCTACGCTGATTCAGTCGCCACGCACTTTAGCGAGCACTTCAACCGCCTGATCGGTACCTTCCACGGTACGATTCACCCGGGCGGCATAATAGTGAGCGTTGAAGATATCAAAATAAGCATCAAGCACCTGAGCTGACGCCGGGTCACCAATCTGGTCCAGCATCACCGCGGCCACTTCCGCTGTACACAGGTGATGAGACTCATTGGGTTTACGCAGGTTGTAGCGGGTTTCACGCTGTGTCTTCGGCTGAATCACCGGCAGAGACTGCAGGCATTCACTCTGACGGAACATTTTCCGTGCCTGCCGCCAGGTACCATCGAGAATGATCAGCACCGGTTCACGCTCTGGTTTCTGTGTGAACTCCACCATACGCTCCCGATACCCCTCCCCTTCCGGAAAGACAATATAGGGATCAAAACGGTCGCTTTTCAGCATCTCCAGCAAACGGGCATCCGGTTCTGTGCGATTCCACTCAAACACTTCGGAATACTGAATCGTGTCCACGATCAGGCGTCCGGTATTGGTCGGCTTATACAGCTCTTTACGGTGGGTCAGTAACCAAAAGCGTGCCTTGGCGGGCACCTGAACACGGTATTCACAGATACAACCACGCTGAGGCATCTGACAGGCGTCGCAGCGAATGACATTGGAGCCGCGCGCCAGAAAGGGGCGCCGGGGAGGAGAAACTTCAGTGCACATACTAAAACCAGGACCAATAACTGCCGCGCACTATACCACCAATACTGCCGATTAAAACTACTGTAACGCCGTACTGTGGCGCACAAGGTTATCAAACAACTGGGCCTCCACCCCCCAGTTCAGTTCAAGCGCACCGCGATGCAGGAGCGACAACACCTGGTGCAGCTCATCATGACTGAGCACGGCCTGTGCCTGAGCGTCTTCCGCCTCATGATCATAAAAACGCACCTGATAGCGATGGCCACGGTGACTGACATCAATCTTGTAGAGAAGGCTGGCGCTTTCAGAGATTGGGGAGTGTGTTTCAGAGTGCACACGCATATTTTGCTGTGCTTTTTCATGCTCAAACTGCGCGATGCCGGATTGGTGTTCCTGCGGCGCATTGACCACCTGCTCTGAGGTCTGGCGCACAAGGGTACTCAGTGCCTCCAACAGCTTCAGGGTGATGTTTCGGGTAAGCCAGAAGTCGCGGCGCGGCTGGTCATTGTTGAGATTTCCCACCATCAGAATCCGGTCTTCAACCGGGTCGTAGTGGAAGGTGATCGCAGCTAGATTATGCATATGGGGTATCCCAACAGTGTCTATGACCTTTTACCTTCATTCTAACTGGCAAAAGCGCGCGAACAAGCCCAGATCTCAGAACAAGAAAAACCACCAGCATCAGCAGATGTTTATCTATACCTCAATCAACAAGACCTGACAGCTCTGCAATTCATAGAAAATCGGTCACCTAACCTTCATTCAACTTTCGTTTTCAGCGGATATCGTCAGCAGAGCCAGCGCTCTTTTGGCAACGATTTCACGCTGGAGTCACTCAGGAGACTTAATGGATTGATCGTTCGCATGAAATAGCACTGTGAACGGCCACCAAGAGTGCCCAGCGCGAGCATAATAGGTTAGGATTATTTGCCTGCATACCGCCGTATAGTGATAGGGAAATATAGAAACTCATGTTGTCCAAAGTAGTCTCTCGTATTCGCCAGGATGGTCTTTCCACGTTAGTTAACAAAGTCCTCGATAGGGTTATTCGAAAACTGCTCTATAGCCGCGTCGATGTCCTTTACCTATCACTGACCACCCCCCCTCCGCTCAAAGATACGGAGCTGGAGATCTACACCTGCGACTTCGGCGAGTTCAAAGCATGGGCAAACGAACACCCCCGCCTCACTGAACAACTGCCGCTTGCAGAGCGCCGCTTTAACAGCGGGCATATCTGCTATATCGGCAAAATGCCCGACGGACGTTTAGGTCACATTATCTGGGCGACCAAAGGCAACGAGCTCTCTGCCACCTATGAAACCGGCGAAAGCTGCAAGAAAATTCTTCCTAACACTGTGGGTATCGTTATCGATGCCTGGACCCCCGATTACGCGCGCGGTCGTAACTACTATGCCCAGGTCATGACCAAAACCATGTATGACCTCGCGGTGGAATTTGGTGAGGTCTGGGCCTGGGTGGACACCCGTAACGCGCCGTCGATCAAAGGCTTCAAGAAAACCGGCTTCATCCCACGTTTTGTCATGGGGCGCAAACAGTTCCTGGGCGGTTTGATGGAACGCACCTACGAATTTGAAGCAACCGAGTACTGATCCCGAATCGCTGCCTATGACCGTTAAATGGAGTTTCACGTGTTAGGAACCTTGCGCCGTCAAATTCAGAGCCTCGTTGCCGATTCGCCGATCCCGTCGTTAAGTCAGCGGCTGAGACACAACAACAGCGTCAGTATCTTTGGTTACAACGGACTGCTTGCGGAATCACTGCCCTTTAAAGACTGGTGCTTCATCAGCGCGGAGGCGTTTGAGCAACAACTGGCGTACCTGAGCCGGAACTTTGACCTGATCTCACTCGACGATGCTCAGCAGATGCTCGAGCAAAAGCAGATTAAAGGCCGCTTTGCCGTTGTGACCTTTGATGATGGGTTTGAAAGCGTTGACACCCTTGCCCGCCCCATACTGGAGCGCTACTCGGCGCCGGCCACCATTTTTCTGACACCGGAACTGATTCAGCATCAACAATCTCCCTGGTTTACCCACATCCTGCAACTGCTGGCAAACAGTGAACAAAGCCAGCTCGACTGGCGCGGGCAAAGCTATCCGCTAGGCAATGCGCAGGAAAAAGCACACTGCAGCAACTGCCTCCAGCAACAACTGGCTACGATGGGCGATGAAGAGCGCACAGTATCATTTAACGAATTATCAAAGGCGCTGAATCAGGGATCTGGCACGCCACCAGAACCGGCTTTCCGACTGCTTTCAACACAAGCGATACAGGCGCTGAAAGAACATCCACTGATCACCCTGGGATGCCATCTGCCAACCTCACTCTCCCTGAGCCAAATGAGGGATGAGGACAAACGCGCACAGATCAGCGCCGCATTGCGGTCATTTGAGGAAGCAACTGGCACGCCTTGCCGCCACTTCGCCTATCCCAGCGGCCACATAGAGCCAAATGATCAGCAAAGCCCACAAATACTGTATGAGGCAGGTATAAGGTCTGCTGTTACAATGGACGCCGGTCCTGTCACCCTGTCCACGGAGAGCTTGCGACTAAACCGCTATTCGATCGGCGAGGGTATCAGCCTCGCGCGATTTAAGCTGATGGCACACCATGTCGGCTGAAGGTAACCACACAAGCTGTACTTATCTTTAATAGAGATTGAGATTTGATGGAACATCTAGAGATCAAGGTATTTACCTCTTTTGACGACGCCAAAACAGCATGGAAGCAGTTTGAGTCAGAAGCCGATTTTTACGCTTTCCAGAACTTCACCTGGCAAAAGCGCTGGTTTGACCACATCGGCCAGACTGAAGGCGCCAGCCCATGCATCACAGCCGTCTGGCAAAAAACCGACAGTGGCCTCCAGCCTCTCATGCTGTTGCCTCTGGCGATCTACCGCTCCGGCCCCCTGCGCTTGCTTAAGTTCATGGGGGGCGAGGTCACAGACTACTTTGCGCCTCTGGTCGTCAAAAATAAGCTACCAACCAACACCAATTGGTTTACCTCCCTGTGGCCGCAGATCAAGCAGGCTTTGCCACGGTACGATGCCGCTCGCCTGATCAAGCTACCCGATGCGATTGAACAGGCCGAAAACCCGTTCTTGCAGCTGAAATATATCCCTTACGCAGAAAGTCACTCTGCTGCCCTGCAGCCGGACTGGGACGAGTACTACACCCGGCAGATCAAGAAGAAGATTCGCGCAGACTCACGGCGCCAGCGTAAACGTCTGGCAGAGCTGGGAGAGGTGCGCTTCGTAATCGCTGAGGATGACGAAACCTACACCCAGATTACCGAAGCAATGATCTGCCATAAACGTCGCCGCTACGCTGAAACCGGCGTCACCGATCTGCTTGCCCGCGACAGCTACCGCGATTTCTATCTCGATACCCAGGACGCATTAGGCAGCAAAGCGATCATCCATGCGTGTGCGCTTTATGTCGGCGATGAGATCGTAGCAACCCACTGGGGCGCCATTCTGGGCAACCGTTACTACTTCCTGATGCCGACCTATGCTGGCGGGGACTGGAAACGCTATTCGGTCGGCCGGGTCCTGCTGGAAGAACTGATGCAGTGGTGTTTTGCACAAGAACTGGATGTGTTTGATTTCTCTCTGGGCGGCGAGCAGTACAAGAAGGAGTGGTGTGACCAGATGATGCCACTGTACGAAGTACTGGACGCCAAAACACTGCCGGGGCAACTCTATGTTACCGGCCAGAAAGCGAAGAAAAAGATTCTCAGTAACCCGCATATCCTCAAGTATGCCTGGAAACTGAAAACCTATCTGGAAAACCGCTGACCCATAATTCTGATCGACCGGTGCTCTAAGTTAACACCGGTCTAACCCTTGATGGCCCCATTCAGGCCTCAGGTGAAACGACAAAGAAGTGACACGTGTATGATTAAAAAAGTGCTCTACGTTCATTACCTGAATACCCCACGTGACGGGGCCAACACGCATGTTACCGAATTCAGAAAATCCTTTGGCAAGATCTGCGACAGGGAGGATATCGAGTTCAAAACTATCAGCCCTGAGATGAGCACAGGTCTGCACAGCCCGCCTACCAAACTCAAGGTACTGAAAGACTGGATCGGCAAGTTTTACATTCGTGATGTAAAAATTATTATCGAGCAGTTCCGCCAGTACAAAAAAGAGAAAGCGATGCTGGAGCGGGAAAAACCGGACATCGTACTGGCACGCTGGAATGCGCGTAACCTTTCGATTTTCTATGCTTGTCGCTCACTCGGCATTCCGGTGTGTGTTGAGGTAAACGGCTCCGATACTGAAAAGTCCGACGGTGACTTCTTCATCCGTTTGCCTTTTGTTGAGCGCGCTCTGAAAACGCGTAACCTGCTGAAGCTGGTCGACGGTGCCTTTGTGGTCAGCGACGTTCTCAAGAAAGAAGTAGCTGAGCAGATAGATTACAACGTGGACCTCCGCGTGATTCCGAACGGCGTGGATACTAACCGCTTTACGCCTGAGAAAGGCGGCGTGGCAATTCGTAACGAATTCAATATCGATCCCAACAAGGTGGTGATTGGCTATATCGGCACCTTCGTTCCCTGGCATCGTCTCGACTGGCTGGTCGATATCTACAAACGCCTCTCCCAGAAATACGATAACCTGCACGTACTGCTGATCGGCGAGACGTACCCGAATGCGGTTGAACTGATCAAATACGTCAAAGAGCAGGGACTGGAAGAGCATGTGACCTTTACCGGCCATATCGACATGAAAAATGTGCCGGAATATATCGCCGCAATGGATATCGCTGTACTTCCACACACCGCCTATTACTGCTCACCGCTGAAGCTGTTCGAGTACATGGCAATGAAACGCGCTATTGTATCGATCGGCACAGAACCGGTGAAAGAGATCATGGGCGACAAAGAGGGGGCCACCTTCACGCCAGGTGATATGGCGGCGATGGAAGCGACCATTGAAAAACTGATCGCCTGCCCGGAGACCCGCGAGTCACTGGGAACCAGCGCCCGAGAGAAGATCCAGTCAGAGTACACTTGGGATGCGAATGCGGAGAAGGTTTACAGCCTGTTGCAGGACACCTTCCAGCGTAAAAGCACGTCGTAAACAATCGTTCAAAACAAAAAGGCAGCCAATTGGCTGCCTTTCTTGTGCCCCTCATTCCCCCTAAGCAGGAATGAAAACTAGGGGACAAACCTATCAGTCCGGAAGTTTGTACTTGCCTTCGCGCAACAGGTTGTCGAAGTATGGGATAGTCTTTTTCAGACCCTCTTCCAGATGAACCTTCGGCTCCCAACCGTTCAGCTCTTCCTTCGCCAGAGAGATATCCGGACAGCGCTGCATCGGATCATCACTTGGCAGTGGCTCGAAGATCAGTTCAGAACTAGAACCGGTCAGGTCAATCACCTTCTCCGCCAGTTCACGGATAGTGAACTCACCCGGGTTACCCAGGTTTACCGGGCCGGTAAAACCGTCGCGACTACCCATCAGGCGAACGAAACCTTCGATCAGATCGTCTACGTAACAGAAAGAACGGGTTTGCGAACCATCGCCGTAAACCGTGATAGGTTTGTTACTCAGCGCCTGGATAATGAAGTTGGACACAACACGGCCGTCAGCAGGGTGCATGTGCGGACCGTAGGTGTTGAAGATACGGGCAACTTTAATTCTTAGGTCTAACTGACGACTGTAATCAAAAAACAGGGTTTCTGCACAGCGCTTGCCTTCGTCATAGCAGGAGCGTATACCCGCAGGGTTTACGTGCCCCCAGTAATCTTCGCGCTGTGGGTGGACCTGAGGGTCACCGTAGACCTCACTGGTAGACGCCTGAAAGATCTTCGCACGTACTCGGCGGGCCAGACCCAGCATATTGATCGCGCCATGCACGCTCGTCTTGGTAGTCTGGATTGGGTCAAACTGGTAATGCACCGGTGATGCAGGGCACGCCAGGTTGTAGATCTCGTCTACTTCCACATACAGCGGGAAGGTCACATCGTGACGCAGGAATTCGAAGTAGGGATTCTCAAGCAACGGCAGGATATTGTCTTTCGTTCCGGTAAACAGGTTGTCGACACAAAGTACGTCGTGTCCTTCGTCCAACAAGCGCTTGCACAGGTGCGAACCCAGGAAGCCGGCACCGCCGGTTACAAGAACTTTTTTACGCTGAGAGTCTTTCATCTAAAAACTTCCACTCATCCAATTATTAACGTCCGTGTATCAGGAGGCTCCACGCCCAAACAATACTGCCGGCACCGTTTTAAATAAAATCATGATATCCGTAACCAGGCTCCAGTTATCGATATAGTCCATATCGAGCTGCATCCACTCATCAAAGGTTACGTTATCGCGCCCGCCCGCCTGCCAGGTACAGGTAATACCAGGCAACACACTCAAACGACGCATGTGAGTTACTTCCTGAAAACGCTTGTAGTCCGCCAGCGGCAGAGGCCGCGGCCCTACAAGACTCATTTCGCCTTTCAGCACGTTCAGCAACTGGGGCAACTCATCAATACTGGTTTTACGCAGGAACTTACCACAACGGGTGACACGCGGATCATCTTTGATCTTGAAGGCTGCACCTTCGCGTTCGTTCTGCTTGCGCAGCGCATCCTGCAGTTCATCTGCGTTCTGGATCATAGTACGGAACTTGTACAGGCGAATCACCCTGCCGTTATAGCCATAGCGGTCCTGAATAAACAGAATGTCACCTTTTGAGCTGGCTTTGATCCAGACCGCTGCGAACAGCATCAGTGGGGACACGAGTAAAAGCAGAATAGATGCGGCGGTAAAGTCCATTGCACGCTTGGCAAGATACTCCCAGCCCATCTGATGGCCTGAGGAGAGCACCAGGTCGGAAGAGGTCTGCTCACCCGGATGGGATACCATCTCGGACCGCAAGCGCCAGACGTTCTTACCAAACAGGCGGCCAAAGAGCTGATCCATCGGCAGACGCACTAAAACACCGTGTGCCGCTGCGTGGTCCACCAGCTTTTCCAGATCCTTATTAAACTTGTGCAGCGGCAGAGTAATAACGATTTCATCAACGACGTTCTCTTTGAACACAGTTTCAAACTCGTCCAGCTTGCCAAGATAATCCAGCGGTACGCCATCAGCCATCGGTTCATCGCTTATATAACCGACAAACTGAAAACCCATGACCTCATTCAGTTGCACAAGCTCAGCATACTTCTTGGCTTCTGCACCACCGCCGACCACCATGATGCGGGTGTCGTTATGGTCACCAAGGTGCACCTTCTTAAGCACTGCGTACATGATGCGGCGATACAATAACGTCGCAGCAGTACTGAATACCCAGAAGCTGAGAATAAACACCGGGGTGAACAGGCTGATGTCAAAGATCAAACCAACGATGTAATAGATAAAGCTTGCGATACCTGCGGCCCAACCCACCAGTACGGTCTCTTCGTTCATCTCCGTACGGCTGCGCATCGCCGCGTACAGGTTCAGGCGCTGGAAGATAACCAACCAGCACAGCGCCAGAATCATGTAACCCGCTAAATTGATAAGGCTGAAGCGTAGGGAAAGCAGCTCAAACAGACCAACACCGTTAACGTAAAGCCCGGAGATCCAAGCTGCCAGCAGGCCTGCTGTGATAAATGCACTTAAGTCAGACGCACGATACGCCTGCAGAATTAATTTATGTTTCGAAAAGCTCATGATGAATCCAACTGATTTTGCAGGAAGCACTACTCGATTAAGCTTATGATTCCCTAAACCACTATTTAAGTGGTACCGGGAAGGAACAAGGTTACAGGAGATTCGCCCGTCAACGGCAATTCACAGCTCTGTTACCTTACATATTTTATGAGCCTTTTCGATAACCCTATTTTGGATAAACAGCACTGTCGTCGTCCTTGTTATATTTATTCGTTGCGACCGGTTCGATTCCAGCCCAACGTTTTTTCTTTGTAGAATGAAACTACGAATATCCAGGTTTTCCAAACCAGATACCAGGGTACAAAACAACCGATGCGCACCAGCCCCTTAACGCTACCGTAACGCATACTAGCGATCAGATAGTGTCCGGCAAGCAGCAGGAATAGCACCGCACAGCTAATACGCACTGCGCTATCTCCAAGCAGTGCTGCACCCAGCAAAGGGTAAAGCATCATAGTTGCAGGTGGGGTCAGAACATCCAGAAGACCATCCGCCGCGCAGCGATCACCTTTAAGACTACGTTTAAACAACTCTCCGGCATAGGACTTGATCGTCATCCAGCGACCTCGCTCCCAACGCACACGCTGTGTTTTGTTGTCCTCTACCGACGTTGGCATCTCGGCATACACACAGGCTTCATCGGTGAAAACGGTTTTATAGCCCTTACGCAGCAGATGAATATGATATTCAATATCTTCGACGATCGAGTGAGCCAGATAAGGGACATTTTCCAAGGCTTCACGGGATACGCAGAAACCGTTGCCGAAGATACCGCTGGACAGGCCCAGCGCTGTGCGGCCTTTAGGACGCAGAGCGTTAAATGACGCCATACCAAGCTCCAGAGCTCGCGTACGGATGGAGTCCTCAGGGTTACGAATGGCATAGCGCAACTGAATCACTTTTGCGCCGTTGCTCAGCTCCTTATCCAGCGCTTTCAGTGCATCACGATGCATCAGTGAGTCGGCATCCACAATCAGGAAGGCGTCCCACTCTTCTTTTAACAGACCTTCAAATGCGTGGAACAGCGCCTGCCCTTTTCCAGGAAGTCCGGTGCGCTCAATTACATTGGCCCCAGCCTGACGCGCCAGCTCCGCCGTGTTATCCGTGCAGTTATCCGCGATAACAACAACCTGATATTGCTCAGCGTTATAATTTTGCGCCAGCGCAGCTTTAACGGTTTCTTCAATCAGCTTGCTTTCATTATGTGCAGGAATAACAACCGAGAAACGTTTTTCCTGTTTGCCCGCCGGTCGACCTTTTCCAGGCAAAACAGCTGCAACCGTAACGACGGCAAAATACAGAATGGGAATTGCGGCGATAAGCAGACATAGCCACGCCAACAGATTAACTAGAAATTCCATTAATGCCTCGTATTCCGTTCACAATATCAATTAAAAACAGTTTGCTAGATTACTGCTTTTTATAAAGCAATTCAGCTTCCAAAATATTGCAGTTGACCAAAATCAGGAAAAAACATGAGCACCGATCGAGTTTTAGTAAGTTATTGCAGGAAAGGCATGTGCCGAAGCTGCATATTGGCTAAAACGGCGACTACATCCTGCTGTGTTTCGTATGGTCCAATAAAGACACGATACAGATTACGCTTTTTGGTATGCGTGGTTACGAGTCCCGCTGGCACTCCATGCCCCTCCAGCACCTGCAGGAAGTTATCGGCTTTAATCCGACTTGTCAGCGTACCTGCGTAGGCGTAAGCGTAACCATCGCTACCAGCGACTAACAGGTCCTTACGTGCGATAGCGGGAAGATTGACACTGTCTTCCCGGCGTAACAGATCAAGGCGATCACGCAGTTCCGGGTTCAAGCCGCGAACGATATCCTGAACGGTGTCGTTCCAGGTACCGTAACGTGCACGGGCCATAGTGCTGAGGTTTTCACCTCGCTGCACACGGACCCCATTTTCCAACAGCTCGTCAGCCCCTTCAAAAGGAAAAAACACTGTAGAGGACAGTTCGGTATTATTCGCAACGTATGACGGCAACGTTGTTTTTACCAACCCTGTAGCGTCGATAATACTTACGCCCGGCACCGCGCCTTCAGACTTCTCAGAACTGCCTGTAGAGGCAATAAAGGATGCAGTACTATCAGACGTGTACTGATAGCTTTCCGCTGCAGGAGCCACCTCCGCCGCACTATTCCATGGATCGTCTGATGCAGCTTCATATTGCTGCGCCTGCGCAAGAGGCTGCTGGTACGGATCGTTAGCCCCCACCCCATAACTTGATTGTGTACCAACATTCGCAGGCGTACCCGCCGCTTGCTGACGCGGTTCACTTAATTGCGGCTTAGGAGCTACCGGCAGGTTAACGGTCTGACGGACCTGCTCCTCCTGCCAGAACCAATAACCGCCGATGGCCAAAGGTGCCACAATGAAGACCAGTAACAGAACCCAGCTAAACCCGAAACCTTTCCGCTCATCCTCATAAGCGCTGTCAGTATATTCCCGTTCCGCTGTGCCCTCGTCGCCCGGAACTACCTCTGCACCGCTGTCCTGTGGTTCTGGTTCCGGGGTAGCAGCAATCGCTTCGGCCTCTGTGAGCTTCGGTGGCGCTTCATCTCCCTCCCCGAAGATAGGCAGATCTGCAACGACCTCGGAAACAATTTGAGGGCTTACCATACGTGTTTTCTGCGCATAACCCGTGATCAGGCAGTTATCGCAGATTAGGTTAATCAAGCGCGGCGAACCGTGGGACGCCTGATAAATAGACAGCACACTTTCTTGGGTAAAGATATCCGCCTTGGCCCCGGACACACTTAACCGATGTTGAATGTAACGCTGGGTTTCTGTTTCACTTAAGGTCCCTAAGGAGCGGCTCAACGTGATTCGCTGCCGAATCTGGCGCATGCTGTAACGACTGAGTAGGTTGTTAAGCTCATTCTGACCAACGAAGATGATCTGAACCAGTTTGGCGTCTTCGTTCTCAAAGTTGGAGAGTAAACGGATTCCCTCAAGTGTACGCTCCGGTAGCTGCTGAGCTTCATCCAGCAACACCAGCACCCTGCGCCCCTGTTTATGCAGAGCTTCCAGATGTTCTTTTAGACGCGCCTGGAAAACAAGAGAGCCCCAATTGGGATCCATATCCATCCCTAGTTTGCCTGGCAACTCCGCGAAGAGTTCCTCTGGCGTAATCCAAGGTGTAGCGACTTCGAGTATGATGTGGTTCTGATCTTCGAGCTCATACTTCAGGGACTGAAGCACGAAGGTTTTTCCCGCACCTACATCACCGGTCAGCAGCATAAAGCCCTTGGACTCGTTAATGCCATAAACCAGTGCAGCCAACGCCTCGCGATGCTGCTTACTTGCGAAGAAAAACTCGGGGTTCGAGGTATTCTCGAACGGACGCCGGGTCAGACCGTAATATTCTTCATACATCAGAAATACTCTTCTACCTTAAACGTACAGGGTACGGACGCGCAGACCGGGTAAAACAGCCAATTGATGAACGGTTACGCGTTTTTATCTTTGAATCGTCTACCGAGAACATGGTGCCAAAATACCCGCCACATAAACAGAGGATTCCCCAAAATATAACGGCGCCAAGTATGAGGCTGCATCGCCAGGCGATATAACCACTCAAACCCGTTATCTGTAATCCACTTGGGCGCACGATCAATATCACCGGTAAAAATCCGGTGAAAAGCACCTGTCGCTAATTTTACCGGCACATTGAGCTTATGCCGATTGTCCCAGATCCATTTTTCCTGAATTGGCATGCTCATGCCCACCAACAGGACCTTCGCGCCACTGCTGTTGATCTGCTCAATAACTTGCTCGTTTTCCTCGCCTTCACGATCAAAAAAGCCGTGGTGACGCCCAGCAAAAGGGCACCCGGGATAACGTTCAGCCATCGCTTCCTCGAAACGGGCCCCCATCTCATCGATATCCCCCAACAGGAAGATGGGCCACTTTTTCTCAGAACAGATTTCAAATAACTCATCTAACCAATCTGCAGGTGTCAGGCGTTGGCCAACATCCAGACCGGCAATTTTACAGCCAAGCTTCACACCTGCCCCGTCAACGAATACGAGATCGGAATTATTCAGAATTGAACGAAAGTAACTGTCGGTATATGCCAGGTTCATCGCATGGATGTTTACATTCATGATGTCACCACCATGCCCCTGTTCAACCGCTGACTTGATGTGCTCAAAAATGCCTTCGCGATGAACCACGTGATACCGCACGCCATTAAGCGTTTGCTCGGGGAATACCGCGTTCGATGTAGCGACTTGGTTCTGCTCTACCTCAGCCATCTAAGCTACTCTCCAGCAACTGCTTAAATCTGATCGCATTCTTAACCTGATCAAAATTATCGGAAATATGGTCGATCGCGCTCTGACTCAACTCAGACAAATCTACTTTCTGCTCAATTACCTGCTTGGCAGCGTCAGCTATAGCGTCAGCATCTGCTGGCGGCACAAGGATTCCGGCTTTTCCATAATCCAGCAGCTCCGGAATACCGGATATCGCGGTGGAAATTACCGGCACACCCGCCTGCATCGCTTCCATCAATACGATCGGCATACCCTCTGCGACACTCGACATAACAAAGAGGTCTGCTTCCTTATATAGCTCAAGCACTTCATCGTGGAACTTAGCACCGGTGAGCTCCACATAGCCTGCCAGATCCAGCTCCTCAATCTCTTTTTCCAGCAGATCACGCTGAGGCCCCTCGCCCACCAGAGTGCAATGGAACGCAAAGCCCTGATCGCGCAACTTAGCGCACGCGCGAATCAGGTATTCCTGGGCTTTCTGGGTCGATAGACGACCAACGCTCAGCATACGCAGCGGGCGATCTCCAGATAATGTTTTCTTAACGGGAGGCTCACTTAATGGAGCAACACCGAGCGGCAAAACAGCCACACGGCTCTGTTTTACCTGAGGAAAGTTTTCTTTCAGATAGTCGGCGTTGTATTGAGAGATCGAAACCACGACATCGGCTTCATCCAATTTGGTTCCCAGGTCCGGTGGATTATCAAATATAAGATCGGATCCATGAAGAGTCAGCGAATAAGGCAAACCGGCAATACGTTTCGTCCACAATGCAATCGCCGTCGCCCCATAGGTAAAATGCGCATGCACCCAAATTTGATCACCTTTACCTACATACCTGCCCAACACCAACGCTGCGCCGGAGATATGCTTGAGTGTTGTCAAGAAGGCTTCTTCGACAAAAAAAGAGGTCCATAACGCTTTCAGATAACCAAGGGGATAACGCAGTAGACACATCAGATGCGCCAGGATTATCTGAATTACCGTCGCATCGCACAGATAATCCACCTGCTTCTGAATAGGCTCCATCCCAGGATGGATCTGATCTTTGGTAGGTTTATGGCTGGAGACGAGCCTCATCTCCAAGCCGGCATCCATCATTTTGGTGTACTGACTGAACAGAAATGTCTCACTCAGCACCGGAAAAATGGAGTTTAGAAAAATCACCTTTTTTTTATTCATACTGCAGGTCCCTAGTAGTATAAATCAAGTCCGCGTGAAACTATTATTTACATTCTTTGCAGCTTATTGGTGATTTTTCTAGCGGCGCAGAAGAATCGAATGTTAGTGCTTAGCCGATTACACCCAAAGCTATAGATTACCCATGAAGCCAGTAATGTTGTGCTTTGTCCAATTATCGCGCTAAGAAAACGAGTGACAAACTAGTAAGTTTCAAAGCAAAGCTCATTAAAATGGTATTCTAAGTATCAGTCGAAAAGCTTTATCGGGGACTTGTTTCTCACATTGATTATGCGTGCATGGACTACCTGTCCGATTTCGTTATGAATAGCTATAGGCACACGAGTTTCACCAGGCTTTACGTGTATATTTTGTACCGTTTTGTGCGTACGAATAAAAATATTGCCGTCCGGATCATAATCGTAAATGCGTACTCGAATATCTACCCAAGAATCACTAAGAAGGTATGGTCTATCATCATGGACCTTGACCACGAGACTGTTCGGCGGATCTATCTGCCAACCTGCAATGAATATTTTACCAATATCAACTGCCGTGGTGTCATTCTGCGCGTAGGGGGTTGCTTTAACAATCTCAGGCTCAAGAGGATCCGATTGTGCGTCCCAACCTTGGGTTGGAATAGGATCGCCATTAGAGTCATAGCCCAACTCCCAGCGATCTGTATAAAAATCCACCGCGCTGGCAGCTGCCGCAAAAACAAACCATAAAATACATAATGTTGCGATACGCATGTCACTCACCCTTACCGAAATCTGCGTTGGCGCAACCGGACTAAGGCTTTTTATTAAACACATTAGCCCGTCACGTCATAATCGTACTTGTGGTTTTTCATCCTCGGCCTTCTCCTTGGTTAACCTGTCCAGAGCAACAATTACACCAAAGAAAAGCCACAAAGGATACGCGCCATATAAGGAAGTGAAGTCAACCTGATTGTGAATTATCCAAGTGATAGTCCCGCCGAGACAACCTATAGCAACAACCTCGGTAATACCACTAGATCGCTGAAACACTTTGTAGGACATCCATACAATATACCCCAGCAATATAACGAACGCGCCCAAACTTATGATACCTGTTTCGGCAGCGGAAAGTAGAAAAGTATTATGTACAGGCCATGGGTAGTTACTGGCGATCGATTCCATCGTTCGATCATATTCGGCCATGAAATAAGCATAATGGTTTAAACCTACACCGGTAAGTGGGTTATTCTGAATAACGTTCAGCGCAACATCCATCAGAGGCTGGCGTACGTCCGCTGTTCCGTGGTCATCAAGCAGCAACCGGTCCCGGAAAGACTGCGACGCACCGAACAACATTCCAAATCCAAACACACTGACAAGCCCTGCGACAGCAGTACTTACAAGCACACTGGTACCGCGCTTGCGACGCCACAACACCACACATACAAACATCGCAAATGCTATGGATACCCAACCTCCACGCGATGCGGTGAACAACTCAGCAATAACTGCAAGCCCAATACCACCTGCCATCAATAATTTACGGGATAACCGCTTCTCTACGAGCGTAGCAAACATCGCTATAACCATAAGGTGATTAAGGAACATTGCGAGCGCGTTAGGCTGACCAAAGGTCCCGGACACCCTTGTAATTATCATGGATCCGACTTGGCTTTTCAGTGTTATAGCTAACCCCAATCGTTCTGCAGTAAAGATGGCACCTACCAACTTCTGCTCAATCGCAACCAGCCCCTGAATCGCCATAGTTGCGACTAGCACATAGGTCAAACGCTGTAACGTTTCGGACGAACGGATGTTTAGAGCTATGAAATAGAAAACGAGGTAAGCCTTTACTTGCGCCCACATCATGCTGAGTGCAAAGAATGGATAAGGTACGAATATTGTGGAGACGAGGTTTATAACAAAGAGGAAGGCCATAATAACGACCAACGCCTTTGGGAGCGCTATATCCTGTTGCTTGTTACCGTATAACCAATTTAAAAACCACTGAACGATTAGCATGCCTACAAATACATCAGCAGCACTAACCCCGAAACCATTCGCTGATACAAAGAATGGCATCTCTTCACGGTACAAGAAGTTAATATCATAAATAACCGGCATCAAAAATGCCGCAAGCAACAGGTATACGTCAGGAAGGGTGACGTTGAATACGCGTAATAACAATAGAAAAGACGAACCACCTATAAATAATAGGAAAGCGACTGCCCACTTCGCGTCTGTACTGCCCAGCAAAAAAACAAAGGCAGCACCCAGCAGGGCTCCTAGCCCTATTGGGATAAATGAGGAAACAAGCTGCTGGTTATCAGTTACTCTCATAAAAACCTAAGCTCCACGGAGTAGTTCCAAGCTCGAATGGAAGCCTAGGCCTTATAGGAAGCGCAACAAACGCCGGGGCAATGGGTACTTACGGAAGTTCAATACGATGCCCACTAGGTTAATACCTAGCTGAGACATATCTTCTTCTATCGCATTGAGGGCAGGCACTCGTGTAACGCCACTGTTCACTACCAGTGCCACACCGTCAGCGATACGGCCAAGGGAATCACTGAATGGTGTCAGGTTAAACGGAGGTACGTCGAAGAGTATCCAATCATAGTGATTGCGAGCTTCGATAACAAAGTCGCGCAACTGGTTCGAGGCGTTCTGAACGACCAGCGATTCTTTAGTAGCACCTACGGAGATTCGTGTAACCTCATCCTTAGAGTGCTCCGCTATGAACATTACAGGATCAATCTCGCTGTCCAGCACTTCCAGCAAAGTATCGTTGTTATTGCGCGGCCCACCGTACGGCGAAAAGTCCAGGATAAGTACCCGATGCCGATCGTATTCGGATGCAAGAATGTCTGAGATAGACTCAACAACGGTAGAGACACCGACTTTTGCTTCCATACCGGTAAACATCACAACCTTGCCGCCGTTTTGCTCGTTATCAACGGTCACAATCAGGTTGGACGCAACCTTTTTAAGGTCGCGTTTCCATTTATCGTTGGTTTTGCGGTTTACACTGCGCAGCAGCGCAATATTCCTAACTTCAGACACGGGCTGTGAATCAGGGGTATGCTGAGGCTCTACAACCTCGTCTTCGGAACGAACAGCAATACTTTGTTCAGTTTCAGTCGCTCCATCACTCTCGGTAGCAGCATCACGCTGATTTCCGTAAAGCGCCTCGAAAATTTTACCCATATCTATATACCAATACGCTTATAAAAAGTTAGTACCTATTAAAGGTCAACTTAAACTGCATCCAACGTGCCAAGTAGACGCAATCGAGTACGCAGATGAACATCTGTAGGATTTCGAACAGTATGATCCAGTGAGTATGCGATAATCGATGCTGCGATAGCCACAATAAATGCTAGCGGTATCGCCAACATCATGATTAGACCGCGACGCGGGAACCACGGGGAAGCAGGTGTCTGAGGACGACTCGCAATAGAAACGTTTGCAAACAGCGAACGATCTTTCTCGGAGTTAATCCTAGCTTCCTCGCGCTTTGCCTCATACAGACGGTAATTTTTCTCGGCAAGATCACGCTCGAACTCAATCCGCTGAAGCAGCACTGCGTTAGAACTGATTTGCCCCACTGTAGCTCGGGAGGCGTTGATCTGTTCTTCCAGAGCAGCGATCTCTTCCTGAATAGCCCCTTGTCCGATACGTAAGCTTTTAACCACGTTCAGGATATACACGGAGATCTGACGGCGCATATTCTCATATTGAAGTTCTGCATCCAGTACAGGTTTGGAACTATCTTTGAAGTCGCTACGTGCACGACGAACGTTGATGATCAACTGAGCCAACGTACGCTCCATTTCAATCAGCGCCGGATAGGTTTCACGAACAGCTTGCGGCAAACTAGCCAGTGCTTCGTCACCTACATTGTTAGCAGCGTTCTGCAGTTGCGAGATTCGCTGACCTTCTGATTTCATTTGACTTGCGAGTTGGGCCTTACGAATCTCAAGATCCCGGACCACGTTCAGGTTATTATCCGCTTGAATCTCTGGGTTTGCGAGATTCAGTCGCTTACGCGCATCTGCGACGCGATTAGTCAGCTCGTTGTAACGGTTTTTGTAGAGATCAGCCTGCTGTTCGAAGAAGTTAAGACTGCCGCTGTATTCCTGATTAACCTTGATGTGGTATTCGATGTAGGTATCTAGCAGCGTATTCATCTGCTCAGTAATCTCAATAGGATCCCCGCCCTTAAGCTCGACTTCGATAATATTTGACAGCGAAAGCGGCTCTGCTGTAATACGCCCCATCAATGAGCCGGTTTCTTTAAGGATATCTGTCTCATCATTTGAATCCGCGAGGTTATGCTTACGCACTACTTCGCCAACCACGTCTGAAGACCTCAGCAAATATACAACCGTATTAAGAGTCTGCTGTTCGACCTTGTCCAACATGCTCACGCTGGAATTACCGGAATCGAATAGCAGAGGCGTCTCAATACGGGGCTTAACCACAAGACGAGCAGTAACTTGGTAAACAGGGGGAGCCAGTAATGCGACTAGCAACGCACCAACGATAACGCCGACAAAAGCCAACACAAACGTCTTGCGAGTGTAGAAAAATATCGATGCAACATCACGGGTCGTAAGTTTATAGTCTTCGCGACGGTGGTTATGGCTAGCAGTCATAGCAAATCTCTTATCAAACCGCGTCTAGGGCGTTATTCCACATAGTCAACCGCGTCATCCAGAGCGTAACTAAAGCTCAGGTTAACCGGTATCATCCGACGAATTCGTTCTCCGATAAGCGCTGCACGGCCCAATGTTGTGGTAGGAACAAATATTACGTCAGACTGTTTAACGAACAGATCCCTTCCGATGTTGCCTTCGTCCAATACAGCTTCGAGATCAACCAGGCGCCCGACAGGACGATTAAACTCATCTCGGGAAATCAGCAGCGTGCTATCTGTCTGCCCAAAGTTAGCAAAACCACCTGCCAGACCAACTGCCTGCAATACGGTCGTAGGCCCCTGTAGCTGGTAGTACCCTGGGCTGCGCACTGCGCCGAATACATAAACGCGGTTGCCGGTCACCTCAAACAGGGTTGAAGAGGTAAACATACCAGGAACGACTTTCTCATACGCATCGTTAACAGCGTCAGCAGCCTGATCAATTGTCAGACCCGCCAGACGCATACCGTTTAACAACGGCAAATTGACTTTACCGTCGGGCTGAACCAGCGCAAGACGACTCTGACCACGAGCGGCGGTGCGAATCGCTTCTTTTAGCTCACGAATACGTGCGCCGTATCGGATCAATGAAACGGTGGCACTAGGCTTGGTCAGCAGATCGGAGTACGCATCGTTGATCGCGTCTGCAAGCTGCATCGGCGTCAGGCCAGCAGCCATAATGTCACCCTTGTGAGGCAGGGTTACACGACCGTCAGGGCGTACGTTTACGGTACGATCAAGCTGCGGATAATGGAAAAACTCAACGCGAATCTGATCGCCAAGGGCAATCTGGTAGTTTTCTTTCTGCTCAATATCGACGTGATAAGTAACCTCGACCCGGTCTCCAGGCGAGATTAAGTAGCCAGCATCGTAGTATGGCAGTTTTTGCTGATCGTAAACGGCCTTGCCATCTTCGATTTCAGCAGGCTTATGAGGCACGTAACATCCGGCCATGAAAACCGGTGCTAACACTCCTAACAGCGCAACAACTTTCTTCGCTTGTCTCATTTTTCTAATGCGAATCATCCTATCGGGACTCCCGTAGCGCTAGAGCTCCATTGCTTGAGCCCCAAATCCACTTGTACAAATCTGGCTATTGAGCAAGCCCCGCCTCTCGGCGGGACTTTATAGCATACATCTCGCACAGCGGGCACCGATCTCCGTTTCAGCCACCGTTGGTGCGCTATTTATCAAATCCAATTTCGACGCGGCGGTTTTCTGCTTTACGAACACCGTCACCTGTTGCAACACGTTGTACCGACTCACCGTAGTGAGACTCGTCTATCACCTCGATAGAGACACCGGCCAAACGCAGCGCTTCCTGCACTGCCTGTACGCGATTACGAGATAGCTCGTTGTTGTAGGCACGAGTACCTGAAGTATCGGTATGACCTGTAAGCACTACACGCTTCGGCTGAATCTGCTCTACAGTCCGAGCAGCTTCCTGAATTACGCTCAGAGCATCTGGGCGAAGGCTGTAGCTTTTGAGATCGAAATAAACGATATAAGGACCTTTATCGGCAACAACCAGCATCTCTTTAGGTTCTGGCGCCGCTATCGGTTGTGGTTTTGCCTGCTCCGGAGCGCACACAACATCATTACCTTTCGCCTTAACACCCAATTTCGTTTCGATTAGCAGCATTGCCTCCTCGAAACGACTCTTACATTCTTTAATGTGATGAGGCTGAATATCTTCTTCCTGCTGCTCCATCCAGCAGTCAAACATTACCTGAGCAGTCGCTGACTGCTGTGGCATCTTTACAGATGCGCCTCGGTAAAATGAGTCGTCCAGACGCGCGCGCGCTTCAGTCAGTTCTTCCACTGCGTAGTCTGGAATCTCACGTTCTTCGAAGGTATACGGTGCAACCAAACGTCCAGAAGATGCCTTCTCTGCACGCTGTAGGTACAGCTCAGAATCAGAGAAGTCGTGCTCACGGTCCTCTCGTCTTGCTAAACGGCGGTAGCCTTCACTCAGGTAACGATCGAACTGAGTGGCTGAGGTACTGTGTTGCTGCTCAGCGGAACGCGTATCTTCACTTTCTGACTGCAGTGCACTACACGCAGACAACAACATCGCCATAGACAGCAATGAGATGCATTTAGTCGACTTTTTCACGTTCCCCCCGGCCAATTCCCGAACGTCATACAGATATGAGAGTTTTCTGAGCCCGCAAACACGCACGCAGAAATGCGCCCCTAAAGCGCATGTTATACGCAGCTTAGTACAATACCAAACTTTACTGATTATGCAAGAATGCTGAACTGTAATAGCAAACTATTAACATAGAGTTAAGAACCGCCATAGCTTATCAATATACACGCCTACAGCTTAAGTAATGTTAACAGCAGACGTTAACGAATATCAGTAATCCCAAATATCTCCTGCGCCTCAGCAAGCACCATCAACTTCCACTTCAGCCAAACTTTTTCACTGTCTCCGTAACTAACCTGCCTGAGATCAAATGCGTTCGACGCCATATAATCCATCAAGCCCTTCTTATCCGCCTTCTGCAACACCAGAAAATCGTTCGAATAGATCTTAGCCACGCTTTCTCCAAAGCCTTCAGGATCATCTAGCCATTGAGAAATCGGAAGCGGGAAGCCGACTTTTGGGCGATGCACAAAATCATGCCCGAAGTACTTCTCTGCCAAACGCTTCAAAGGCTTCTTATTCATCTGATCATCGAGCAAGTGTTTGTGTGGCAGCTGAAAGGCATAGTTGATCAGATCCATATCCAGAAATGGCAACCGTGCCTCTACACTCGCCCCCATGCTGGACTTGTCTTGCCGTTCGAGAAGAAAGTTAAGATAGGTCATATGATCCACTAGCAAGAGCTGATTCATGAAGGGCAACCTGGACAGGGTATCCATATCAAGATGCTGAACCAGAGTCGACTCGAGGTTTCCAAAATACTTTTCTATGGTAAAGGGTGAAACAAAAGAGTTAACGTGATCCAGCAGCTTTTCGGTCTCTCCGGAGTAATACTTCGAGAGATACATACTGTAGATATAATTGTGCTTGACCCTATTTATGAAAAAATTAAGATTAAAGAAGCCGTCAGGAATCAGCTTGCTTATTGGATTTGCCTTTTCATATTTAACAGCCTTGTTAAATTTTCCATAACCTCCAAACAACTCATCGGCACCTTCTCCGGTCAAGAAAACCGTTATATCCTTCTTTGCATACTTACAGAGTAGATAGATTGGAATTGCATTAGGAATATCAAGCATTCCATCAAACAAGTAGACAACATGACGCAGTGCTTCACTAATACTGCTTTTATCTATCGCAAGCTTATGGTGATTTAGCTGGTATTTATCCGCCACATAGTCGGAGTATGACTCTTCGGAATAAGCTTTATCCTGAGCATCATTAAAAATAACACTGAATGAGCTAATATTACTGCTTGTCTCTTCCCTCAGTTTCGCAGCAATCAGAGAGGAATCCACCCCCCCGCTCAGCTGGATACCGATAGGCACATCCGACGCCAACCGTTTCTCCAATGCCCCACTCAACAATTGAGAAACCTGTTCATCCACTTCAGCTGCAGACACTACCTTTAAAGGCTCAAGCTCCATTACATGCTTTGGGTGACAAAAGTGCTGGGTTGACTCAATATTATGGAATTCATCAATGGTCACATAATGACCTTGAACAACTTTATTTACATTATAGAAGATCGTCTTCTCACAATGACTGCCACGATAAGCAATCCAATGCTTGATCCCTTCATAGTCAAACACTCGAAGCGAAGCGTCATATTCAAGAATAGATTTTGCTTCAGAGGCAAAAATTACGCTATCGCCAGATTTCGCGTAGTAAAGGGGCTTTTTCCCCCATCGATCCTTTATCAGATGAAGCTGACCGGTACGCTGATCATAGACTGCTGCACCAAAAAAACCATCGAGCTTTTCCAGCAACTTATCCAAACCCCAAGTGATATAACCGTGAAGAAACACCTCACAATCTGAATCGCTATGAAAGCGCTCTTCACCCAGCTCCTGCCGTAACTCACGATCATTCCAGATCTCGCCGTTAACTGCGACCACCACACCGTTAGCCGAGTCTACAAAGGGCTGCCTGCCGCGCTCACTAAGGTCACGAATACTGAGCCTTTGATGCCCTACATAAACCCCGTCACCAACGTACTCCGACCATTGGTCGGGCCCTCGGTGATTCAGCAAGCTCAGGGCTTTCCGTGCCCGAACCAGATTTACGGAATTACTGCTATATACCCCAAAAACACCACACATACCCGCTTCCTGCTGTTTATCAAACCATCTGAAAAGGCAAAGAAATTATAAAACCTAAACCACCGTAAAGTGATGACTAAAGCCAATAGAGCGGCTGCTAGTATAACGAATAATTATCTAAGGTGTATGCACTTCGCCCGGTTTAGCAAGAACCTCGATTGGATTAAGGCATATCTAGAGCCAGACAGAACCGGGGAGCTGTTTAGGTGCACAACTCACTTATAAGGCTTGCTCTATGCTGTAAGCCAACGAATCCTACTCGTTCTTGTTGTCAGATAGTAAGCGCAACAATCATGACGGTACCGAAGGACGCTGCTTACTACTGCCATTCGCACACTTTAGTTTGACCAAGTCGCAGTCCTATAACCATAGGTTATCAGCAGCTGACCGAACGAAAACGATATCAGATGACGCTTCTTTTCACGTAGGGATGCCCCTCCAAAACTAGCGCCCAGATTGGCCTTTATCAAGCCCCCCCGAGCGCAAGCTAAAGCGAAACGTCCGAGATTATGCTTACTGTCGTGACTGGGCTTAGTTTCAGACATCGAGCCTACGTAAAATTTCGATGAAGCACCAAATTCTGCCAGACACACAATCGTACGGAGAGGAGGCACCGTCAACCGATTTGAAACAAGATCAAATCAGTGCTGGTGGCACGCGGGTTGGTTATCAGATCAGTCTTAAATGGATCTATCGCCATGTGGTTGCCAATAAGGCATCAGGCAGGATGATGTGTAAGTACCAGGGAGACACACTATCGCCAAGGTATACGGCAAACGCCAAGTAACAGCTCCGGTTTAGTTTATATAGATTATGGGTGCGCGATCGTTGATCAACCCTGTCGTTTGGTGAGCGGTAAGTCTACACTTGTCATACAAAAAACCGTCGCTGGCGCCATTGTTAGCGCAGTTAAGCATTAATTTCGTTCGCATCTGACCAGACAGCTGGAAGCGAAAATGACAGGCGCTGAGGGAGAAGGCCATAAATCAACGGCTGAGCCCCTATACAGTCCATGTCCAGCCAATCAATGTATATAACGATTCAGGTTTTTCGCAGATAAAAAGGCAGTCAAGAAACTGGATACTGACTTCTTCTTTGCTCACCCTATCCAGCTTGCAGAGGGCTCTGAATAAAAAGTTCAACGGACTGTTGGGGCGTATATCCCCAAACGCACTGCTTTTAGAGAAATCACAGATGAGCAAGTTACAGCGGAACAGTAATCTGTCAGCTGGGGCGAGAAAATATCTTGCCTACCAGCAGCTTCAAAAACCACCTAGCAATTACCTAAGGCTGAAAAACTGAGAGCACCGCAATTCATAGCTAAGTTCGCAGCCACCCTGAAGGCGTAAGTATCAAAGCAGATCCTGCAACTGAGCGATGATTACAGTAAACGGCTGCCTTTCTCTGCAACGTCTTAAGAAGCCCCCGTAGGACTATAGTCAGGAGTGAGCTGAACAAAGAAACGTAATTTTCCACTCTTTTCCCGAGGAATCTGGTCCACAAAGCGCCATTCAATTGACGTGCTCGCTCCAAGGGAATTACGTATGCGTTTTCCGATGTATTCTTCCGCCTCCGTGCAATACTGCGGCCCCTTAACCAGTATCAATTCAATATTAGGACCGGTCTGGATAGCCTTATATTTTATTACTGCTTCTGGGTAGCCAATGTCTCCGAGCTCTTTCATAGCATAATAAAATAGATATGGACTAACCTTCTCACCATTGTCAGCTATCACGAAGTCTCCGATTCTCCCTGAGATAGACTTAATCAATCTAGATGTTCGCCCGCAAGGACAAGTGTCTGTGGATAGATTGACAAGATCATTGTTCACATAGTTGATGAACGGTGCATGATCATTATGGAACTCCGTTACGACCAAGCTCTGGTCTTCTAGCGAAAACGCAGCCACAGACTCTTCAAATAAATGCATATTCCCTTCTGGACACTCAAAGCCAAGCTGCCCCGTTTCCGCAGCACCATATTCGTTCGCCACGGGACAACCTAGAACACGCTCGATAAACTCTCTCTGTTCTGTGTGAAGGACCTCGGAGGTAACAATGGCCAATTTCAGGTTCAGAGCCCTACCATCGAGCCCAGAACTATCGATCAGTTCTGCAAACTGCAGCACACCTGATAGATACCCCCTGATATATACCGGCCTGTGAGCCAGTGCTTTTTCAAAGTGGTGATTAATAGAGTTCGAGCTTAATTGAAATACGTCGATAAACAGCTGCGGTTCAACAAGGTATTCACGGATTTTCCGCCTGAGACTGGTCAGCAGACTTGGACTGTCTGAGACTGTAGCTTTTTTTGCCCACACGAGAATATTACGGTCGTGAGGCCTAAGCCCCCACCACTCATAGAAACGGTAGTGACCCGCTGTCCGAAACGCCTGTGCTTTACTGGAAAGTTTAGTGACGATAGGGTCGCCGGTACTACCGCTAGTAGAATGAATAAAGGACCGACCTTCCAAGCATGGAAGTTCAATATCAGAATAATTGCCCTGAATTTCCTCTTTAGTTATCAGGGGAAGCTGTTGTAGGCCTTCAATTTCACTAAGAAATCCGTCCTGCCCCTTTAAGTGCTCCTTATAAAAGGGGGATGCAGATTTAACTAACCGTATCAGTCTGTTAACATTTTCCAATTGATACTCTTTGATGGTATCTCTATCGAAATACTGGCTTCGGCGCAGAAAGTTTATAGTCTGCGAAGGCGAATTCTTTGTATTTCGCCAGAATGATATACGCCAAGCAATATCGCGAACGATCCTCATTTATTTACTCCATCTGCCATATAATGGCACAACTCAAATTAACTCAGTTTTTAAGGCCCATATAACGGGTTATGCTGCAACTCCGTTACAACAATACCCTAAGATTTATTTGCTTGGGATATCGTATTCATCCTTGATCTTCCTTTATTAGCCCTTCAGAGTAACTAGATGAAGGAACTGTTTTCGTTTTACGTCAGAGCACAATATGTTGAGGGTTTCCGGGGTTGTTCTAGCAGCATGTTTTTGACTTTATGCCCTCAGCACACCGCCAACTCAACAGCACACCTTGAGCGACAATATATGTGCTAAAATTGAAGTTCATGCTGTGATCGCCGAGGAGTTCTATACCATTTCTACAGACGGCTTAGAAGCATCGAATTAACTCTAATCGTCAAGTGATAAGTCTACGCTTCATTCTCGGCTTATGGAAGACTACTATACACCCCATAAATCGCGTCTTTTAGACAGCGTCATTACCCTGCCGTGCCCTTGCTTTAACACCACAAGCACACCTGCGGGCCACACATATGAAACTCCTATCTGGGTTGCACTTATAACACGGAAGTAAACTTTCGCATGAACGGCCTCATTGAACCACGAATACTCACACCCGGATTATAGACTCACACCGGCTCTTTCAGCTCAAGGTATGAAGCTTATCAACAAGACATGACAAGGATTAGAAAAAAGACTTTATGTACTAAGCAGCTTTTAGCACACAGAAAAGCAAAAACCCCGGCCTCAACGAGACCGGGGTTTCCGTAATAAGTGCTTGGCGATGACCTACTCTCACAT
>CANMWJ010000017.1 GCA_947501565.1 uncultured Marinobacterium sp. | reverse complement strand
TAAAATATAAAACGCCCGATGAAGTGCATCGGGCGTTTTTAACCTGAAATAGTGTCAACCTATATCAGGACAAGACATTGTTTCGCCTTAAGCCTTCGCAGCACTTTCCTCTGGCTGTGGCAGCTCCGGCAAGTTCTCGGCTACCACTGCAAGGTTGTTCTGCATCAGCTCCTGAGCTTTATCTTTTTCGCCCAGATGGCGCAGCAGACGGCTCAGTTCAGCCAGCGTTTCGGAGCTAGGCTGGGTGGCAAAGCTCTGTTCGAAGTAGGTCAGAGCCTGGCCCCACATCTGGTTACGCAGGGAAAGGCGTCCCAGTGTCAGCTGCAGCTCGGCGCTTTCCGGGTGGCTCTTCAGCCAGCTCTGCGCGCTGCTCAGCTGTTTCTTCAGATCGCGACCCATGATGCGACCGTAGAGGTTCACCAGCTGCTCGCTCCACTGCTTGTTGATCATGTCACGCAGTACCTGTTCCGCTTTAGGTTCTGCGTTAATGGAGATCAGCAGTTCGATATAACGGCGAACCAGATCCGGTTCGCTGCTCAGCGGTGCAGGCAGTTTCTGCCAGGCTTTATCCAGTGTGCTGTGGCGGCTGGCGTTGTCGGTTTCCACCGGCAGCTGCTCCAGACTCTGGCTCAGCAGGTTCATGTACGCCTTGCGCTCCAGGTCCGCCATGGCATCGTCCCGCAGCGCCTGACTTTTCTTCAGTTCAGGCAGCAGGTTGGTGATGGCACCCCAGTCGTTGAGACGGCCGTAGACATCCTGCAACAGGCGCAGTACGTAGGTGTTTTTTGGCGCCAGCTTACGAAGACGCAGCAGGGTTGCCAGACAAGGTTCCAGTTGGCCACGGGCCAGCTGAATCTGTGCCTGACTGATGCCTACAGCCACTTCCGCCTGCGGCGTGGTCGAGCGGGCTTTTTTCAGCAGCTCGTCGGCGCCCTGTTCGTCACCCTGTTCGTGGGCAGCGCGGGCAGCGGCGAGGTAGTTGATCAGCGGCAGTTCGGAGCGCTCTGCAGCCTGTCCCAGCTGACGCTGTGCTTTCACCCAGTTGCCCTCGGAGAGCAACATCAGACCTTTCAGGGTCTTACGCTGGGAGACGTTGTGGCTGCGACGGTCGCGCCAGCTGCGCAGGCGCTGTACCGGCATCATGGCGTTGGTCAGGATGTTCAGCAGCCAGTGTGCCAGCAGGAAACCAACAACGGCTACAACCAGCATTACCCACAGACTGGTTTCGACGGTGGTCTGATTAAACGCGATCAGGACGTAACCCGGATCCTTTACCATTAGCTGGCCGATCCAGGTGCCGGCCGCCAGTACGACCAGCAGCAGAATAAAGAGCTTTTTCATTACTTAGCCCCCTCTTCCTTCAGTTGGGTCATGCGCTTGAGGTAGGCTTTCAGTTCACGCAGGGAGCCGGTGATCTCCGGTACTTCCGGTGCAACCTTCACAGGCTTCAGCTCTTCCAGACCACGCACAATCGCCTGGGTCGCAGCGTCTTTCTTATCGAAGTACTCTGCCGCCCATTTCTGCGCTTTGTTCAGGCTGTTGTCATACGCACCCTGTTCACGCTGCAGCAGCGCCATCTGTGCCTGTTCCAACATCATGTGCAGGTTCTGCTTGAGGTAGAAGGTCTCTTTCGGTGACAGCAGCGGTTCGATCTTCTCGTCGCGGTGCTGAATCACCACCAGAGAGCTCAGCTTGTCCATCGCCTTGTTCCAGTTCGCTTTGAGACCCGCAGTCCAGGTTTCGCTGACGGAATCCGGCGTGATCTCTTTCAGCAGCTCTGGCAGTTCACGTTTTTCCGCCAGTGGGATCAGGCGCAGTTTATCCACCTGTGCGTTCATCGCACCCAGCTTGAGGAAGACACCTTCGGTATCAACTACAGGCACCGCTTCCAGCGCAGCGATATCAGCCGCTACCGCTTTACGCACCTCGTAGATAGAAACGTCGTCGGTTTCCTTCAGCAGTTTGTCCGCAGACTTCATCAGAGTCAGGGCGCCGTCGGAGGTTTTTTCCATCAGTACGCGCTGGTTCGCCAGACGCAACAGGTATTCCACCTCGGCCAGCAGCCATTCGGTGCTGTTGTCCTGCTGTTTGGCGTTGATCTGCTGCATGCTGCGGGTCAGACGCAGGTGCAGTTCTTCAACACCGATCTTATCTGCAGCAGCCTGGGTGCGTACGTCGTCCAGACGGCGGCCCAGATCGGCCATGGCGCGGTTAGCTTCGTTGGTGCTTGCGCTGATCTGGCTTTGTACGTCCTGCGCCAGGCTGTTACGCAGCATGTCGTTTGCCTGGGTCTGTTGCAGGGTCAGCCAGTAGAGGTAGCCGGAGGCACCAAGCGCGGCGATGGACAGCGCCAGCGCCACTTTACCTGGCCAGGTCGCACCGGGTTTTTGTTCTTCTGCCTGCACGTTCTGCTTGTCACCGTCGTCACTTACCGCAGCGGTCTCTTCGCTCTTGTCGGCAGTTTCGGTGTCGTTGGCAGGCGCGTCTTCCTGGTCTTTATCGGAAGCCTGCTCATCCTTGGCGTCTGCTTCGTCTGGAGTCTCTTTTGACTCAGTTGCAGTTTCGACCAGCTCTCCTTCAATCACATCAGTTTCAGGTGTGTTGTCTTGCTGTTGGTTTTCTTTTTTGCTCATCTGTCGATTTCCGCATCGGTTGCTGGCAGCAGTGCCGCGATCATCGCCTGATCATCGGGTCCTGCTGCGGTCGTAATCCTTGTAAATCCGGCGTCTGCTGCCTGTTCCGCGATTCGAGCGCTGGGCACTACCAGCTGGCAGCGTAACAAAGAATCGGTTTTAAACTGATTCTGGCTGCCGTGCGCGAGTTGCAGAAGGTTTTCCAGGCCTTCGCCACTGGTCACCAGCAGCGCGTCGAGCGGCTGGTGCAAACTACTTTTAATCGTCTCGTCGGGATAGCCCGGGCAGCGTCGCTGATAGAGGTTTGCGTACTCTACAGACGCGCCCCGTTCACGCAGGATCTCTGCCAGTTTTTCCCGTCCGCCCTGGCCTCGTACAATCAATATCCGGCCACCGTTGACCTGTTGCAGGGCTGGGCTTTGTAACAGCGCTTCCGAATCGTACCCTAAAGGGGACGCCTCGGCATCTATACCATAGTCCGCCAATGTCGCGGCAGTTTTCTGCCCGATGGCCAGCCAATTTACCTTGATTGGCAGCTGGGGCCAGTATTCGTCGATCAATTCTGCCCCAAAACGGGCCGCATTGGCGCTGACAAATATCACGCTGTGGAATAGATCGAGGTCGAGAATCTGGCTTTTGGCGAGGTGGTATTCGTGGGTGGGGGAGCTGTAGGGCTGGATCTCCAGCACGGGCAGTGCAACGGGCTCGGCACCCAGCGCCTGGAGCTGGGCGATCTGGCCGCTGGCCTGATGTGCAGGGCGGGTGACCAGCACCCGTTTACCCAGCAGTGCAGTCTGAGGTACGGGGTTAGTCATCGCTGTTGGCGTATACCGCTTTCAGGATCTCTTCGGCGCCGGCTTCCAGCAGGCGTTCGGCCAGCTCGATACCCAGTGCTTCACAGTTATCCGGTGTACCGGTGATCTCATCGCGCAGGACTTTGCTGCCATCCGGGCGAGCCACCAGACCGCGTAGGTGCAACTCGGAGTTGTCGTCGTTCAGTACCGCGTAACAACCAATCGGTACCTGACAGCCACCTTCCAGGCGACGGTTCATGGCACGCTCCGCCAGTACACGCCACGCAGTTTCCTGATGGTGCAGTGGCTTCAGCAGGGCGATGGTTTCGGCATCGTCCATACGGCACTCGATACCTACTGCGCCCTGACCACCGGCTGGCAGGCTGTCTTCCGGGGTGATTTCGTGGGCGATACGTTCTTCCAGCTCCAGGCGCAGCAGACCGGCGGTTGCCAGAATGATGGCGTCGTAGTCACCGGCGTCCAGTTTGCCCAGACGGGTCTGTACGTTACCGCGCAACCACTTAATCTCCAGGTCCGGGCGGCGTTCGCGCAGCTGCGCTTCACGGCGCAGGGAGGAGGTGCCTACAACCGCGCCCGCTGGCAGGTCATTCAGATGTTTGTAGGTGTTGGATACAAACGCATCGGTCGGGCGTTCGCGTGGGCAGATTACGCTCAGGCCCAGGCCTTGCGGAAACTCCATCGGAACGTCTTTCATGGAGTGCACGGCGATATCGGCACGGTCTTCCAGCAGCGCGGTTTCCAGCTCCTTAACAAAGAGCCCTTTGCCACCGACCTTCGCCAGTGGGGTATCCAGAATCTTGTCCCCACGTGACACCATCGGAACCAGCTCTACGGTCAGGTCCGGGTGGTGTTTCTCAAGTTCCGCTTTGACATATTCCGCCTGCCAGAGAGCCAGCAGACTTTTTCGGGTGGCGATTCGGAGGGTTTTGCTCATTTTATGATCCTGTAAAAACCACGATAGCGCTGTGGAAAACGTTCAGTTGGCCCGATTGTAACAGATAGAGAGAGGGGCGATGAGGGTTGGGCGTGATATAATAAGTCGCAAATTTTTCAGCCTGCAGCCGGCTTTGGCTGCGTGATTTGAGGTTTACCCGCATGAGTGACAAGACCAACCAGCAGTGGGGTGGCCGTTTTAACGAGCCAACCGATGCTTTTGTAGCCCGTTTTACCGCTTCCGTTGAATTCGATCAGCGTATGTACCTGCAGGATATCCGCGGCTCCATCGCCCATGCGAAGATGCTGACCAAAGCGGGCGTACTGACCGAAGAAGAACGTGACGATATCATCCGCGGTCTGGGTGAGATCCGCATCGAGATCGAACGCGGTGAATTCGAATGGTCTGTGGCACTGGAAGATGTGCACATGAACATCGAAGCGGCGCTGACCAAGAAGATCGGCATCACCGGTAAGAAGCTGCACACCGGCCGTTCCCGTAACGACCAGGTTGCGACAGATATCCGTCTCTACCTGCGTGACGAGATCGACCTGATCCTGTCCGAGATCACTCGTCTGCAGCAGGGCCTGCTGGGTATCGCTAACCGCGAAGCTGACACTATCATGCCGGGTTTCACCCACCTGCAGACCGCACAGCCGGTTACTTTCGGTCACCACCTGATGGCGTGGTTCGAGATGCTGACCCGCGACTACGGCCGTTTTGAAGACTGCCGCGAGCGTGCCAACATCATGCCGCTGGGTGCGGCTGCATTGGCCGGTACAACTTACCCGATCGAACGCGACATGACCTGCGAGCTGCTGGAGTTCAGCGCACCGGCGGAGAACTCTCTGGATGCCGTATCCGACCGCGACTTCGCGATCGAATTCTGTGCTGCGTCCAGCATCCTGCTGATGCACCTGACCCGTATGTCCGAAGAGCTTGTCCTGTGGACCTCCGCGCAGTTTGATTTCATCAACCTGCCAGACCGTTTCTGCACCGGCTCCTCCATCATGCCGCAGAAGAAAAACCCGGATGTACCTGAGCTGGTACGTGGCAAGTCCGGCCGTGTATACGGTCACCTGATGAGCCTGCTGACCCTGATGAAATCCCAGCCACTGGCGTACAACAAGGACAACCAGGAAGACAAAGAGCCGCTGTTCGATGCGATCGATACGGTGAAAGGTTGTCTGCGTGCATTTGCTGACATGGTTCCGGCGCTGGAATCCAAGAAAGAGAGCATGCGTGAAGCTGCGCTGCGTGGTTTCTCCACCGCCACCGACCTGGCCGACTACCTGGTACGCAAAGGTGTACCGTTCCGTGATGCACACGAGATCGTGGGTAAGTCTGTCGCTTACGGCATCGAAGAGGGCAAGGACCTGGGTGAGATGACCCTGGATGAGCTGGCGCAGTTCTCCGACGTGATCACTGCAGACGTGTTCGACGTACTGACCCTGGAAGGTTCCGTTGCGGCACGTAACCACATTGGTGGTACCGCACCGGATCAGGTGCGTGCGGCTGTGGTTCGTGGTGAGAAGAAACTGGCTGAACGCCAGGCGTAAGCGCTGATCAACTGATCTCAACGGGGTGGCCAATGGTCACCCCGTTTTTATTTCCACTTTTTGTTCCCACTTTTTCTTTTCTCAGCACTTTCCCTAAGTATTCTCCCTTTCCCGCTTCTGCTAGCCTTAGACTCATCCCGTTTAACCGCTGAGTCCGTTTCCTATGTCTGATGCTCATACCGTTTTTTCCGCGCAACCGCGTTGGCGCCTGATCGATGAGCCGATCTCTGCTGACCCGCTGGAGGGTTTGCAGCGTGATACGGCGCTGCTGAAAGAGGTGGCGGCCGGTAAACGCGGGGCGACGGCGCGGATCTGGGAAAATCCACAGAGTCTGGTGGTCACTCGCCGCGAAACCCGCTTCCCGACCTTCAAAGAGGCGCAAGCACTACTGGGTGAGGAGAGCTGGCCGGTGTTGGTGCGTGAAAGTGGCGGTACGGCGGTGCCTCACGAGGCGGGTATTGTGCATTTCAGCCTGATGTTTCGGCAGGACAAGTTGTTCCAGTTCAGCATGGATGCGGTCTACGAAGCGTTGTGCGAACCGCTGCAGATGGCGCTGGACTCCTTAGGACTGGAATCCGGTTACGGTGAGGTGAAAGGCTCCTACTGTGACGGTAAGTACAATCTGGTGGTAGATGGCCTGAAAATAACCGGCACCGCGCAGCGCATTATCGGCGCGAAGAAATCCGAGGACGGTGTGCAGCGCTCGGCGGTACTGGCGCAGTCGATGCTGATGGTGGAAAGCGATCCGGTTGCCGGTACCGACGTGGTTAACCGTTTCTATCAGCTGGCAGGCAGCGACCGGCAGTTTGATCCTTTGGTCTCCACCAGTGTGCAGCAGCGTCTGGGCGAGCGCGCCGCAGATCTGGCGCCGGGCGAGTTAACCCTGCAGGTACGCGAACAGCTGGCGAAAGCGTTCCGTACGCTGACTGAAACAGCTGAACGTTAATTGGTTGGCGCAAACAGGCTGGCCAGCAACTCTATCCCCTGTTGCGGGATGGCGTCGTGCCTGTGGATAAGATGGATATCCAACAGCGCGTCGTTACCCGATAAGGGTTCCAGCGTCAGTGATTGCTCGTAGCGGTTCTGGTACACCATATCGCGGCTGATCACGGTGTATCCCAAGCCAGCGGCGACACAGCCCAGCAAGCCATCCACGGTGCTCATCACCATTGTTTCCTCGTTGCAGCGCCCCATCTTGCGCTGCCAGCTGAGCGCGCGTTCGCGATAGGCGCAGCCGTCATGGCGGATGATCAGGGTCGGTTCACCCGGTCGTTCACGCGAGCGCACCAGCACAATCTCTTCCTGTACCACTCGAACAGCCACCAGATCCTGATGGGAGACGGAACCGCCCACAAACGCACAGTCGAGTTTGTTTTCCAGTACGGCTGCGATCAGTTCGGCGCTGGTGGCGGTGTGGATCTTGGGCTGGATGTTGCTGTGGTCACGGTGTAACACCTGCAATGCTCTGGGAAGATGGACCGCGGCGAACGGCTCCGGACTGCCGATGTGTAGCTCGTAACTGTCGGCGGAAAGACGCACGGCGGTGATCGCCTGGCGCTCCAGCTGCAGCATACGGTTGGCATAGTCGTACAGCACCTGCCCGCTGTGGGTAAGTATTAGCTTACGCCCTTTACGCTGGAACAGCGGGGTATCCAGTTCCTCTTCCAGGCGCTGAATACGCGAGGTGATGTTGGATTGCACCGTATGCAGGCGGGCGGACGCGCCCTTGATGCCATCCTCTTCCACGACTGCTTTGAAGGTGCGCAGGCCGGTCAGGTCCATCGCTGCTGTCCCCCGTTTACTTGTTGAATACATTCATGAATCAGAGATAGTTCTCTAATTCAGAATTTTTCGTTCTCTATAATTCGTTTGTAGCGTTTATTAAAGCGGTCTAGGCTCGTTAAATCCAGATAATAAAAAACGAGTAGCCGTTCTATGTCCGCTGAAACCCAACGTCTGAAGGTGCTGGCCGCCGGTATTTTGAGCCTGGTCGTAACGATCGGTGTGGCGCGTTTTGCATATACGCCGCTGTTGCCGATTATGCAGGCGGAAACCTGGCTGGATGAAGCCGCTGGTGGTTGGTTGGCCACCTTTAACTACATGGGGTACATGTGCGGTGCGCTACTGGCCGCGTCGGTCAGTGACCTGCGTCTCAAAGATCGCCTCTATCGTCTCTATCTGGTACTGGCGGTGGTTACCACCTTTGCCATGGCGTTTACCGACAATATGGTGATCTGGGCGCTGCTGCGTTTTGTTTCCGGCTTGAGCAGCTCGGGTGGCATGCTGATCGCCTCTGGCCTGATCCTGAACTGGCTGATCCGTCATAACTTCCGGGGTGAGCTGGGCATCCATTTTGCCGGATGTGGTTTGGGTATTATCTTCGCGTCACTGGTGGTGGAATTGCTGGTGCAGCTGGCGCAGAGTTGGTCGTTGCAGTGGATCTGGTTTGCACTGGCGGCGGCGCTGCTGAGTATTCCGGCCTGGCGCTGGATGCCACAGCCTGATACCCGTCCGATGACCGTCAGTGGAGCTGCGCTGGTGGATCAACCGCCAAGCCGCCCGTTTATGCTGATCATGCTGGTGGCGTATTTCTGCGCCGGTTACGGTTACGTGATCAGCGCGACCTTTATCGTGGACATTGTCGAGGGACAGCCGGGGCTGGCGGGTAACGGCCAGTGGGTATTCCTGTTGGTGGGGCTGGCAGCCATGCCGGCGGTGATCGTCTGGGACCGGATCGCTCGTGCGGTGGGTTACCTGAAAGCATTGATGCTGGCGTACAGCGTGCAGATCTTTGGCATTATCCTGCCTGCGTTGACCGATACCCTCTGGGGTGCGATTCTCAGCGCGCTGCTCTACGGGGGGACTTTTATCGGGTGCGTGAGTCTGGTGCTGACCATGGCGGGGCGTTTCTACCCGACCAAACCGGCAAAACTGATGGGCAAGATGACCCTCTCCTACGGGGTGGCGCAGATCGTGGCGCCGGCATTCACCGGTATGCTGGCGCAGGATGCGGGTAACTATGACCTGGGCCTGTATCTGGCAGGTGGTTTTATCGCCTTCGGTACCGTACTGATTGCGGTCCTGATCCAGTTGGAGAAAAAAGAGCAGGGGATGGTCCAGCAAGCGACCTAGGTGGCATCCGGGCCTAGAACCAACCGGACAATAAAAAACCGCACCTTAAAGTGCGGTTTTTTTATGCCTGAGCGTTGGCTCAGTTGTTCAGCGTAATATCAACCATCAGGTCGCTGGCGATCGATTCCAGTGCTTCCTGCAGATCGTCCAGATCCGCGTCTGCCGCCGCAGACAGGTCTGCGCTGGCTTTAAACAACAGCTCGGCAGACATGGAGCCGGAGGTCAGTTCCGTGTTCAGGCGCTCAACGTTGATGTGACGTTTGGCCAGTGCCTGGGAGATCTCGCGTACGATGCCTGGTTTGTCGTGACCGACCAGTTCCAGGGTGAAGCTCTGCTGGCTGGCAGCAGCTTCCGGCTCGGCGCTGCGTTCTGCAACCACTTTCAGGCCCTGGCTTTCCAGTGCTGCCAGTGCTGCGGTCAGTGCGTCTGCCTGATCTGCAGGTACCTCGGTGATCAGGATGCCGGCGAATTTACCGGCCAGTCGGGACATGCCGGATTCCAGCCAGTTGCCCTGGTGATCCGCAATCGTTTGCGATAGCAGTTCAACCAAACCCGGCTTATCCGGACCGATGACGGTCAGAACCAGAGATGTCATCATGTGTATGCTCCTGTAAAAAATAAAATCGGCCTGTGTCCCCAGTGGCCAGTTCGTGTCTCAAGATTCACTATATACCACCATGTCTGAAATTATCAGTGCCCTGTGGCCTGTCTTTGCGCTTTTGTTGTTGGGTTACCTTGCCCGCAGCGTTCAGTTTCCCGGCGATACCTTCTGGCCGCTGATGGAACGCTTGATCTACTTTGTCTTTTTTCCGGTGTTGCTGGTGGACCGGCTGGCGCAGGCAGATATGGGCGGAGTGCCGCTGGATAAGGTGTTATGGGCGGTATTGCTGTTGATCGGCGGTGGTTCGCTGCTGGCCTTTCTGGTGCGGCCTTTGTTGCGGCTGGAGCATGCGGTCTTTACGTCCTTCTACCAGGGCAGCGTGCGTTTTAACACCTATGTTGGACTGGCGGCTACGGCGGCGCTGTTTTCGGACCGTCATGTGGCGATTGCGGCGGTGGTGATTGCGTTGCTGATCCCGTTGCTTAATGTTGCATGTGTGCTGGTGTTTGCGCTGCGGTCTCGGCAGGCGTTCAGTCCAGGCGGGGTGTGTCGCAATATCCTGCACAATCCGTTGATTCTGGCCTGCGTGCTGGGATTAATCCTCAATCTCAGCGGTTGGGGTTTGCCCGCAGCAGTGGCGTCGGTGACGGAACTGCTGAGCCGTGTGGCACTGCCTATGGGGTTGCTGGCCGTTGGGGCGGGGTTGAGCTTCAGAGTGCTGCTCAACGGACGTGTCACTATGTTGCTCTCGTCAGCCATCAAATTGCTGCTGATGCCGTTGCTTGCTGTATTGATCGGCTGGGCGCTTAATCTGGGCGCGGATCTGATGCAGGTGTTTGTGCTCTTTGCCGCGCTGCCGACCGCAACCAGTGCCTATATTCTGGCGCGACAGTTGGGTGGCGATGCTGAGGAGATGGCGGCGATCATTACCGGCCAGACGTTACTGGCGATGCTAACGTTGCCAATCGTGCTGACAATTTTTGTGAACTTTTCCTGAAACGCCGGTCTCACAGAGGTGTATTTCGGCCCTTTTCGTGACAGATGTTAAATCTTTATCAAATCTGGTCGATAAAATTCTTGAATATCAGGAAAAAGGCTTGCGTATTTCTGCCGATGGTGGAAAATGCGCCCCTTATCTAATCCCCTGATCATAAATAGCTGTTGCTCTGTGTAAGAACCGGAAACAGAAAAGATGAAAAAAGCGCCAGATCTTGTAGCTGTACTTGTGTTGTTTTTCGTTGTTGGCTCGTTGATGACAGGGATTGCTCAAGCCGATTTCGAGCTTACCTCAATCGTGGGTGGCGCCAGCGGTCACTGATACCGCTGGTCTGATTGCTCCACCCCTTCCGTCGGTGAGTATCAGCTACGCCTGAAGTAGGCACGCTGATCACTGATTATGCCACTCAGTGGAATATCCCAGCTTTCCACGGGCAGGCTGTCTACGCGCTGTAGTTCGTGCGCTAAGCCAACCAAGTCCGGCCCGGTTAGACCCTTACGACGACTTTTGAAGCTGAAGGTACGGTCGTAATAACCACCCCCCATCCCCATGCGGTTCCCATCTGCGTCAAACGCCACCAGAGGCAGTAACACCATATCCAGTGCCCAGGCAGGTTTGCGCGGTGCTTTTAGTACCGGTGGCTCGTCAATCTTGTAGATATTCTTGATCAGTTTGGTGTTGCGATCGTAGGGTACAAACCAGAGGCGGTTGTGCAGAATCGGATGCAACACCGGCAGATAGGTTTTCTTGCCCATCGCCCAGCAGGTCTCCAGCAGCAGGCGTGGATCGATTTCGCCGTCGTTGGGCAGATAAAGTGCGATATGTTTGGCGCGCAGGAATTCAGGTCGGCGGCGTAATAAACGGTGCAGTCGGCGAGCGGCCTGGCGTTGCTGTGGTTGTGTCAGCGCGCGGCGTTTGCGGCGGATGTCGAGGCGGAGCTTTTGGCGTGGATTCATAAGGGTAGGATGAAAGACTCCCCGGGGTGCCGGTGTGGTACTGGCCCTGAACCCGAAGGTTCAAGGTGGCGGCTCCTGAAACATATTAGGCTTTCCGAAGATCGGACGTGCACATCAATGCTCACTAGAAGCCTCCGGAGGAGTGATTATCGGCTCAAGGGACGTTACCACTTGTCGCACACCTCAGGGAGCTGTTTCACATTATACTCGTCTTATTTCGTAAGTCAGGTCTTGAATTTTAACTTGAGTATGCTATTTGCTGCTTATAACTTATTGTTTTAAGTTAAGTTTTCACAGGCTATGAAATTGACTCAATCTTCGTTCTGAGTTTCGGAAACGGATTCACGCTGCAGTACGGAATCGATCTTCAGGCTCAGTTGCTGCACCTGGTCCTCAAGCTCTTGCTCTTTAGCTGCGCGCTCTCGAACCAGCTCGTGGGAGATGTTCAGCGCGGCCATCACGGCGATACGTTCCAGACCCACCAGTTTGCCGTTGTGGCGAATGTCACGCATCTTTTCGTCGAGATATTCCGCCGCGGCAGCCAGTTCGGATTGCGTACCCGCCGGGCAGGCGATCACATACTCTTTGTCGAGCAGACGGATAGAAACGGTCTGTGAATCCTGCTGGCTCATGCGTTTTGCTCCAATGCTTTAAGACGCTGAATCATGGCTTCAATTTTGTGGCGGGTCTGGTCGTTGAGCTGAATCAGTTGTAATCGTTCCTGTTTCAGATCTTTTTCCTGTGCACGCAAACGCTGGTTGTCCTGCTCCAGTCGACTGCAGTATGCCAGTAGTTGATCCAGTTTTTCTTCCAGTAAAATGAATTTCTGTTCGCTCATGCTTTGCCCCAGGCTGCTCGTGAATCGGACTATAGTCATGGCCTGTCGCAGGGTCAATGCCGGTCCGTGGCCCCATTTTAAGGGAAGTGCTAGGATAGAGACTATATCTCATTTCTGCGTACAAAATATGTACTCAGTTTCAATCAAATCTGTCTAATTACAAGCTCCCATCCATGTCATCCGAACTTACTTCACAGCCGGAACTGCCGGATTTTGACCTGATTGCGAACCTCTTGGTTGAAGAGGGCGTGCATGTCGTTTCACCGTCTGAACTGCACGGCCTGATCAGCGGCCATCTGGCCGCCGGTGTGCGTCTGGAGCCTGCAGCGCTGCTGCAAAATGTCTGCGACCTTGTGGACCTGGAATCTCTGGCGCATGAATCCAGCAAAGTCACGCTGGTTGATCTCTACCAGCAGTCGCTGGCGATGCTGGTAGCGCAGGAGCTGATTTTTGAGTTGCTGCTGCCGGATGAAGATCAGCCGCTGGCGCAACGCGCCGACGGGCTGGGTCAGTGGTGTCAGGGATTCCTCACCGGCTTTGGCCTGCACGGCAAGCAGACCGATAAGTCGCTGTCGCGCGAAGCGAAGGAAGCGCTGGCCGATATGAACCAGATCGCACAGATTGCGGTAGAAGAGGAAGATGATGGCAGCGACAGCGACCTGATGCAGGTAGAGGAATACGTGCGTATGGTGGTGCTGATGTTGTTTGCCGAATGTAACACCCCGGAACAGCCTAAAGACAATAGCTCTCAGCCGACGGTGCACTGACATTATGAAAAGCCTGCTTGCCCAATCCTGTTTTGCTGAACGCCGCGCGCGTTTGATGGCGCAGATGACGCCGAAAAGCATCGCTATTATCCCCTCTGCGCAGCTGCAGCCGCGTAACCGGGATGTGGACTATGCCTTCCGTCAGGACAGTGATTTCTATTACCTGAGCGGCTTTGATGAACCCAACGCCGTACTGGTGTTGGTGCCGGGGCGAGCGGCGGGTGAATACGTGGTGTTCTGTCAGGACCGTGATCTGGAGATGGAGATCTGGCATGGTTACCGTGCCGGCCCCGAAGGGCTGAAACAGGATTACGGTGCCGATCAGGCGCATCCGATCGACCTGATCGACGATGAGATGCCGAAATTGCTCGATGGCTGTGAACGTATCTATTACGCCATCGGCGGCGACGAGCAGCTCGATACTCAGGTGCGGGGCTGGCTGAATGCGATCCGCGCACAAGCGCGTCAGGGTGCGGTGCCGCCTACCGAGATGGTGATGCTGGATCACCTGCTACACGAGATGCGTCTGTTTAAGAGCGACGAAGAAGCGGAGCTGATGCGTCAGGCGGGTGAGATCTCGGCGCAGGCTCATGTCCGTGCCATGCAGGTCTGCAAGCCCGGTATGACCGAATACCAGCTGGAAGCGGAGATCACCCATCACTTCGCCATGAACCGCTGCCGACAGGCGGCCTATCCCTCCATCGTGGGTGGCGGCGATAATGCCTGCGTTTTGCACTACACCGAAAACAGCGAAGAGTTGCAGGATGGCGACCTAGTGCTGATCGATGCGGGCTGCGAACTGGATTACTACGCTGGGGATATTACCCGTACGTTCCCGGTGAACGGCAGATTCAGCGATGAGCAGAAGGCGCTGTACGAACTGGTACTGAAAGCACAGGAAGCCTGCATTGAACTGGTACGTCCGGGCACCCCCTGGGCTGATGTGCATGACCGCTCCGTAGAGATCATCACCGAAGGCTTGGTGGAGCTGGGTTTGTTGCAGGGAGACCTGGAAGACCTGATCGAACGCGGCGCTTACCGCGAGTTCTACATGCACCGTATCGGCCACTGGCTGGGCATGGATGTGCACGACGTGGGCGATTATAAGGTGGGCGGAGACTGGCGACCGCTGGAGCCGGGTATGGTGATGACGGTTGAGCCGGGTATCTATGTCTCTCCGTTTAATGAGAAGGTGGACGCGCGCTGGCGCGGTATCGGCATCCGCATCGAGGATGACGTACTGGTGACCGAGCAGGGTAACGAGATCCTGAGCGCGGTGGTTCCAAAACAGGTGGACGAGATTGAAGCGCTGATGCGCGCGGCACAAAACGGATGAAACAGCATTACGACATCGTCATCGTTGGCGGCGGCATGGTCGGTGCCAGCCTGGCAGCGGCATTGCTCCCTGCCAGCGAGGCACTGGATCTGAAGATCGCGGTGGTGGAAGCCTTTCCGCTACCCGCCCCGCAAACGCTGGAATACCAACCCAGCTACGATTCCCGTGCGACTGCGCTGGCGTACGGCGCCCGTACCATCTACGAACAGATGGGGATCTGGGACACGTTACGTGAACACCTGAGCCCGATTGAGCATATCCACGTTTCCGACCGAGGGCACTTCGGCACCAGCCGCTTGCACGCGCGCGACGAGCAGGTCCCTGCGCTGGGTTACGTGGTGGAAAACCACTGGCTGGGGCGGGTGCTGCTGGATCGTCTGCAGCAACCGGATGCCGGATGCGTTGATTTTATCTGTCCGGCTGAGGTGATGGATATCCAGCCCGGCGTCGAACAGATGGGGCTGAGCATTAAGCAGAACGACCAGACCGAGACCGTAACTGCCGAGCTGGTGGTGATGGCCGACGGCGGCCGTTCTGAACTGCGCGAACGGATGGGGATCGGCTACCAGCTGCAGAGTTACGACCAGCACGCGGTGATCGCCAATATCAGTCCGGACCGTTCCCATGATGGCGTGGCCTACGAGCGGTTTACCGATAGCGGCCCGATGGCGCTGTTGCCGCTGGAAGACGAAGGTGGTCGTCACCGATGCGGTTTGGTCTGGACCGTACCCGACGATCAGGTGGATGACGTACTGGCTTTGGATGATGCAGCCTTTATCGAACGTGTGCATGAGCGCTTCGGTTATCGTGCCGGGCAGTTTGTGCACGTGGGTGAACGTCACGCCTATCCGCTGAAACTGGCGCTGGCCGACGAGCAGGTACGTGCCGGTCTGGTGGTATTGGGTAACGCTGCGCACGCGTTGCATCCAATCGCCGGGCAGGGCTACAACCTGGCGTTGCGCGGTGTCGCGGCGCTGGCCGATCAGCTGATCAAAGCGCGTCAGGCTGGACAGTCGCTGGGTGATCTGGCGGTGTTGCAGGCTTTTTATGAACAGCAGCGCTATGACCAGCAGCGCACCATCGGTCTGAGTGACCGCATTATGAAGCTGTTCTCCAACCGTAACCCGCTGTTGACGCTGGGTCGGGATCTGGGACTGCAACTGCTGGATGTCTGTCCGCCCGCCAAAACTGTATTTGCCCGGGGCGCGATGGGGCTGGATATGCCCGCGCCCGAGCTGAACGCTGGTCCGGAATATAAGTAAGGAATTGAGATGAGCGCTGTAGAGCATGCTGATGTAGTGATTGTCGGTGCAGGCATGGTGGGCGTGACGCTGGCCACTGCGATCGCCCCCAGCGGACTTAAGATTCATATCCTGGAGCAGCGTGCCGGAGATCCTGCCGGGTACCCGGATGTGGTGCGCCGCCAGCAGGCCGAGGGGTACGACCCGCGGGTGAGTGCGCTGACCTGTGCGTCGCAGCAGATTCTCACTTCTGTTGGGGCTTGGGAGCGGATGCTCAGTTTCCGGGTGAGCCCTTATACCGATATGGATGTATGGGACGGTGAAGGCACCGGACATATCCATTTTTCTGCCCGCGAACTGCACGAGCCCTGCCTGGGTCATATCGTTGAGAACCGCGTCACCCTGGCGGCGCTCTACGATGTAGTGGGGCAGCACGACAATATCCATTTTGAGTCTGGCGTCGAGTTGCGTCAGCTCTCCGAATGTCAGTCTAATGGCGTGCGCGAACTGCAGCTCAGCGATGGCCGGACTTTGCACGCCTCCCTGGTTGTGGCGGCTGATGGCGCTTTGTCCCGCACCCGTCAGATGGCGGGCCTCGCCATGTGGGAGTGGGATTATGGCCACCACGCGATCGTGACCACCATCAAAACGGAACATCCGCACCAGCGTACCGCCTGGCAGCGATTCACCGAAGACGGTCCACTGGCGATCCTGCCTCTGCACAGTGAGAGCGGCGACCATGTCAGCTCCATTGTCTGGTCCACCTCACCGGCGCATGCCCGCGAACTGATCGAACTGGATGATGAAGCCTTCTGTGCGGCGTTGGCGCGTACCTTCGAGCACCGCCTCGGTGCGGTGGAGTGGGTCGATCAGCGCCACCTGTTCCCGCTGCGACAGCGTCATGCCAAACATTACGTGCAGGCGGGATTTGCGGCCATTGGTGATGCCGCCCACACCATCCACCCGCTGGCGGGCCAGGGGGTGAACCTGGGCTTATTGGATGCAGCGGCCTTGGCCGAGGTGATCCTGGATGCCGCCGAGCGCGGTGAAGCCTGGGGCAGCGAATCTGTGCTGCGTCGTTTCGAACGCGCGCGCCGCAGCGATAACCTGCAGATGTCAGCGGCGATGGAAGGTTTTAAGCGCCTGTTCAACGAGGAGCAGCCGGTCGTGCGTCTGGCACGCAATCTGGGGATGAACCTGCTGGATAAAATGGCACCGGTTAAGAACCATATTGTGATGGATGCGATGGGCTTGCGCGGTAAACTGCCGCGCCTGGCACAGCGTCCGATCAAGCCCTGATACGATGGTCTCAGCAACGGGCGGCGATCAAAGATTGATCTGACGCCCGATTGGCTATAAATTGTCTTCCCTTTTTTCAGTTTCACGGCCAGGGTAACGGCCGTGTGACCCGTTCACGAAGAGTTTCAGCTATGGGCAATAAAACCGCGCTTCATCAGGCACATGTGGATATGGGTGCCAAGGTTGTTGATTTTGGTGGCTGGGATATGCCGCTGCACTATGGCTCGCAGATGGAAGAGCACAATGTAGTCCGCAACGATTCCGGTATGTTTGATGTATCACATATGACCGTCGTTGACGTGACCGGTGCAGACGCGAAAGAGTTCCTGCGTCACCTGCTGGCAAACGACGTGAACAAACTGGCCGTTAAAGGTAAAGCGCTCTATTCCGGCATGCTGAATGTCGATGGCGGCGTGATTGATGATCTGATTGTGTATCTGATGTCTGAGCCGGGCGTGGCCGGTGAATGGTTCCGCGTGGTTGTAAATTGCGCTACCCGTGAGAAAGATCTGGCGTGGATGGCGGAGCAGGCGGCCAAGTTTGATGACGTCGCGCTGACCGAGCATCCCGATCTGGCGATGGTTGCCGTGCAGGGCCCACAGGCGCTGGCCAAAGCGAAAGTGGCGGTGACTGAATCCCGCGCTAAACTGATCGATACATTGAGCATCTTCCAGGGTGTCGAGTCCGAGGGTTGGTTTATCGCCCGCACTGGTTATACCGGTGAAGACGGTCTTGAGATCATGCTGCCGGAAGATGAGGCGGTAGAGTTCTGGCAGGCGCTGGCGGACGCCGGCGTACAGCCATGTGGTCTGGGCGCGCGTGATACCCTGCGTCTGGAGGCTGGTATGAACCTGTACGGCTCTGACATGGATGAAAATGTATCACCACTGGCCGCCAATATGGGCTGGACCATCGCATGGGAACCGCAGGAGCGTGACTTCATCGGCCGCGATGCTCTGGAAGCGCAACGCGCTGCAGGCGTTGCAGAGAAGCTGGTGGGTCTGGTACTGGAAGGCCGTGGTGTGCTGCGTGCACACCAGAAAGTAATTGTTGACGGTGTGGGTGAAGGTGAAATTACCAGCGGTAGTTTCTCGCCGACACTGGGACACTCGGTTGCGTTGGCGCGTGTACCTCAGGGTACTGGCGAAAGCGCAGCTGTAGATATGCGTGGCAAGCAGGTACCGGTCAAAGTGGTCCGTCCTGTGTTTGTACGTAATGGTAAAAAAGTCTTTTCTTAATCCGAAGGGGTAGGACGCGGAAATGAGTGACATTCCATCCGAACTGAAGTACGTAGCGAGCCACGAATGGATCCGCGCTGAAGGCGACGGCACCGTAACCGTGGGTGTAACCGATCACGCGCAGGACCTGCTGGGTGATGTGGTATTTGTTGAACTGCCTGAAGTTGGCGCTGACTTCTCCTCTGGCGATGATGCGGGTGTGGTGGAGTCTGTTAAAGCAGCTTCCGACATCTACGCACCGATCTCCGGTGAAGTGGTAGCGGTTAACGAAGCACTGGAAGATGAGCCGGAACTGGTAAACAGCGATCCTTACGGCGATGGCTGGTTCTTCAAAGTGAAGCTGAGCGACGAATCTGAGCTGGAAAGCCTGCTCAGCGCAGACGCGTACGCAGCGCACTGCGAATCTGAATCCTGATTGATCGGCGCCTTTTTAAAGGTGCCCGATCCGATCAACCCGTCCCGGTGGGGAATCCGTTACCTGTGCAGCGGAGGCCCCAGCCGGGATTATTGTTTAAGCCGGATAAAAAATTAATGTCACTGCAAATTCTGAAACTTCGCGATGGCGCCGACCGTCGTCTGCGTGGTGGTCACCTCTGGATCTACAGCAACGAAGTCGATACCGCTGTTTCCCCATTGAAAAACTTCACCACCGGCGAGCAGGTGGTGGTGGAAAACAGCCGCGGCAAACCGCTGGGTATCGCCTACATCAATCCGAACACGCTGATCTGCGGCCGTATCGTCAGCCGCGATACCAAACACTTGCTGGATCGCTCCCTGCTGGTGCACCGTCTGAAGATTGCGCTCTCCCTGCGAGAAGCCTGCTTTGACGCACCGTGTTACCGCTTGGTCTATGGCGACAGCGATAACCTGCCGGGATTGGTGATCGACCGCTTTATGGATACCTTTGTGGTGCAGATCTCCACGGCAGGGATGGAAGCGGTGCTGGAAGATATCATCGATGCGCTGAACAAGGTGTTCCGTCCGAAAGCGATCCTGCTGCGTAACGATGGCAAGATGCGTGATATGGAAGGCCTCGAAACCTACACCGAGATTGTGCAGGGCGATATTCCGGATCTCTGCCCGCTGGAGGAGAACGGCGTGCAGCTGCTGGCGCCGCTGCAGAAGGGTCAGAAAACCGGTTGGTTCTACGATCACCGTGAAAACCGCGCGCAGATGCAGAAACATGTGAAAGGCAAGCGTGTACTGGACCTGTTCAGTTACGTGGGTGGCTGGGGTGCGCAGGCGCTGGCAGCCGGTGCTGAAGAGGTGATCTGTGTGGATGCCTCCCATTATGCGCTGGAAGTGGCAGCAGAGAACGCCCGTATCAACGGTGCCGAGGACCGCTTTGAAGGTTTCCACGGCGATGCATTTGATATCTGCAAAACCATGATCGCCGAGAAAGAGCGTTTCGACGTTGTGATTGTGGATCCACCGGCGTTTATCGCTAAGAAGAAAGATATCCGTAACGGTGAGCGTGCCTACTCGCGTATGAATAACTTTGCCATGCGTCTGCTGGGCAAAGGTGGAGTGCTGGTGTCTGCATCCTGCTCCATGCACCTGCAGTACGACCGCCTGATGGATATTATCCGTTCCAACAGCCGTGAACTGGATCGTAACGCTCAGATATTCCATCAGGGGCATCAGGGGGCGGATCATCCGCTGCATCCGGCGATCCCGGAAACTGATTACCTGAAAGCTTATTTTGCCCGCATTCTGCCTGCATCTTAAGGAGCACTAAGCATGGATTACCGTACGCTGGGAAACACCGATATCAACGTGAGTCGTATCTGTCTGGGTACCATGACCTACGGCAGCGATCACAGTGAAGCGGAAGCCTTTGAGCAGATGGATTACGCCCTGGATCAGGGTGTGAATTTCTTCGACGGTGCCGAGATGTATCCGATCCCAAGTTCGCCTGAGTATCAGGGGCGTAACGAGGAGATTATCGGTAACTGGCTCAAAGCGCGCGGTAACCGTGAGCAGATGGTGATCGCCACTAAGGTGGCCGCACCGGCGGACATGGTGAGTTATATCCGCCCTGATATGGCGCTGGATCGTAAGAACATCCGCGAGGCTGTGACTGGCAGCCTGAAGCGTCTGCAGACCGACTATATCGATCTCTACCAGCTGCACTGGCCGGAGCGTGCCACCAACTTCTTTGGTCAGCTCAACTACGTGCATAAACCGGAGAAGGACGGCACGCCGATCCTGGAAACTCTGGAGGCGCTGGCGGAGCTGGTGGATGAAGGGCTGGTACGTCACATCGGTCTCTCCAACGAAAGTGCCTGGGGCACCATGAAGTTCCTGCAACTGGCCGAACAGCATGAGTTGCCGAAGGTAGTATCGGTACAGAATCCGTACAACTTCCTCAACCGCACCGCGGAAGTGGGGCTGGCTGAAGTACTGCACCGTGAAAACGTCTCCCTGCTGCCCTATTCGCCACTGGCGTTTGGTGTGCTAAGTGGCAAGTACATGGGCGGTGCGCGTCCTGACGGTGCCCGTATCACCAAATACCCGGCGTACGGTCGTTACTTTACCGAACAGGGCCAGAAGGCGGTGCAGGCTTATGTTGAGTTGGCACAGAAGCACGGACTGGATCCCTGCACCATGGCATTGGCGTGGGTGAACAGCCGCCCGTTCGTAGACTCCAATATCATCGGTGCCAGTACGATGGCGCAGTTGGAAACCAATATCGCATCCATTGATGTCAGCCTGTCGGATGAGTTGCTGGCGGAGATCGAAGCGATCAACGTGCTCTATCCAAATCCTTGTCCTTAATCGTAACGGGCTGTGGATAAAAAGAACCCCGCGTTAGCGGGGTTTTCTTTTTGTGTTCTTACTACACAACTTATAAATAAAACGGGCGTTTGTGTTGTCGGTATTCTGTTCCGGGATGGCGACAAATCTCTCTGTAAGGCCCGTTTGTCTTTCCTGATTTCGACTGCCAAAAATACCTATCCTATTGATTAATAGTCATATTTTTGTTGCTGGCACAGGGTTTGATCTACAGATATTTCTGAGACTAAAACTGAGCAAAACCGATCGGCCCTGCCGGTGTAGGTTGGCGTAAAGCAGAGTATTTGAGGGAAAGGTATGGAACACATTTCTTATCTGCCGTTGTATCTGGCAGCATTTGGTGGCTTCGTGGTGGGTTTTGCTGTCGCGCGGGCTTAAGCGTACCGCAAGAACTTCTCTTTACCTTGTCTCCGAATGGAGACAAGGTAACTAGCAGACTTATATACGTTTTTTTTCGGTGGGTGGTTTGATGTCTCTATTTGGAGACAGTGTCTGTGCGCGCGTGTTCGATGGGGCAGCGAATGAATCAGCTGCGCTTAATCTCCCGGTCAAACTGAAACTTGCGGGAGGTAACGTACCCCTCCATCTGGCGCAGTTTTTCATCCACCCGGCGCATCCGTTCGCTGATATCGGCAACTTGGCCGGTCGGTGTGGGGCCGTAGCTGAACAGCGCCTCTTTCAGATTGTGTGCATCGCTTTGAGTGGTATGCCGTTTTGGTTGTTCGGCGCGGTGGCCGTGGTAACTGTACGACTGCGTTGTGTGTTCATCGCTGTTTGAGCGAGGGCGTTTGGCCATCATCACCACTCCTGCGATATAGAGCAGGATGGCGAAGCTGCCGGTGAACAGGAACATTGTGATGAAACCCAGGCGCACCAGCCAGCTCGGCATATTGATATTGTCGGCGATACCACCGCAGACTCCAGCCAGCCAGCGGTCATCGCGGCTGCGGTACAGGTCCATGTCATAACCGTTGTATTTACGTGAAAACATCGTTATCTCCTCGTAGAACCCTGGTAACGGTGGTTGGCTTCGTCATCGCGCCACTGGGGATGCTCTGCATCCAGAATGGTTTCCAGCGTGCCGATACGCTCTTCCAGCTTCTCCACCTGCGCCAGCGCGCTGCTCAGCGTGTGACGATCATCCTCGGATAATCCTTTGTGTGCCCGTGACTTGCTGACGTAGTGCAGGACCAGCCAGAGTGGGGCGACCAGCCCCATAAAGATTACGGTCGGGACGAAAAAGAACAGGATGCTGGACATTATCAGTTACCTTTTTTATCGCTTTCCATCTGCGCCTTTAGCTTAGCCAGTGCATCGTCGAGTTTCTCGTCGCGTTCGAGATCAGCGATCTCGTCAGCCAGGTCTTTGGCGCCCAGGTCGTAACTTTCTACCTCGGCCTCCATATCGTCCATCTTACGTTCGTAGCGTTCGAACTTGTCGAAAGCTTCGTTCAGTTTGTCGCGGCTGAAGCGGCGGCGGATCTCAAGGCGGGAGCGTGTAGTCTGCTCACGTGCCAGCAGGGCTTTCTGCTTGGCCTTGGCATCGTCCAGTTTGCGCTGCAGCTGAGCGATCTCGTCGTTCAGTTCTGCCAGTTGTTCATCAACCAGCAGCAGTTCGTTGCGAGCCAGCTCCAGCGTTTCTTCGATGCTTGCCTGCTCGGCGAGTGCGGCGCGGGCCAGGTCTTCGCGGCCTTTGCTCAGTGCCAGCTTGGCTTTGCCCTGCCACTCGTCGGCATCGCGCTCCAGGTTGCCGATGCGGCGCTCCAGCGTTTTGCGGTCGGCAATTACGCGGGCGGAGGTAGTGCGTACCTCTACCAGTGTGTCTTCCATCTCCTGGATCATCATCCGGATCATTTTTTCCGGGTCTTCGGCGCGGTCCAGCAGGGAGTTGATGTTGGCGTTCACGATGTCCTGAAAACGGGAAAAGATACCCATGATCGTCTCCTTTTAATCGACTCGGGGTCGTTTGTTGGCTTTCCCTGTATATAGCGATTGCCGTGCCATGTTTTATGATCTGTTTATTAACTTACTGAATTTTAGTGGTTTTTTAGGGCGTTGGAGGGGCTGGTGTGGTGGGTGACATATCGAATTTTGAAGGCTAGTATGGCTATTGAATAGTTTAAATAACTAAAAGATAGCTTTATGAGTCAGTCGAAGCGTCAGCCAATTATTGGTTCAGCGCCCTTGTTGATGGATGTGATCGATCAGGTCTCAAGCCTGGCGCCGTTAAATAAACCGGTACTGGTGCTGGGTGAGCGGGGCACGGGCAAGGAGTTGATCGCCGAACGTTTGCATTACCTGTCAACCCGATGGGATCAGCCGTTTCTGAAGATCAACTGTGCGGCGATGAGTGAAAGTCTGCTGGAGAGTGAGTTGTTCGGGCACGAGGCAGGGGCGTTCACCGGGGCGAGCAAACGTCACTATGGGCGTTTCGAACGTGCCGACGGTGGTACCCTGTTTCTGGATGAGCTGGCGACCTGCTCGATGCGGGTGCAGGAGCAGCTGCTGCGCGTGATCGAATATGGCGAGTTTGAGCGTGTTGGTGGCCAGCAGACGATCCGGGTAGATGTGCGTCTGATCGCAGCCACCAACGAGGATATCCCGCGTTTGGCGGATGAGGGGAAGTTCCGTGCGGATCTGCTCGATCGGCTGGCGTTTGACGTAGTGAATCTGCCGCCGCTGCGCTACCGGCAGGAGGATATTCTGGAGCTGGCCGAGCATTTTGCGCTGGGGATGTGTCTGGAGCTGGGACGCGCCTATTTTCCCGGCTTCGGTGACCGGGCGGTGCAGCAGCTGAATGAGCACCCCTGGCCGGGTAATATCCGCGAGTTGAAGAATGTGGTGGAGCGCAGTGTTTACCGCAGCCGTGAGGAGGATGCACCGGTCGATGATGTGGTGATTAATCCGTTTCAGGCCGCGTGGCAGAAGCTTGGGGCTGAGGCATCTGATGAGCGAATGGCTATCCCGGTAGAGGAAAAACATTCGTCGGCGGAGCAAGGTGTGTTTTCCCCAGAAGGCCTCAGCTTGCCTGACCAGATGCGCGTGCTGGAAAAGCAGATGCTGGAAGCGGCGCTGGAGCAGAGTCATTTCAACCAGCGTGAAACTGCAGCCAGCCTGGGCTTAACCTATCATCAGCTGCGCAGTTACCTGCGTAAACATGAGATGCTGCCGCTGAAGCGTTATCTGGCGGCGCAGGGGGATACGGCCTCGTAAGTTATCCGGACGCGCAGACAATAAAAAACCGACCCTCTGGGGTCGGTTTTTTGTCTTACGCGGCTAACTCAGGCGTTGATGATCTCAAACCACATCGGAATCTATTTTCGATAAAGAGTCATAAGTTTGAGTAAAGTTTATCCAAAGCCCCTCGATATGATTTTCGGTAGGTGCCACTGCTGCTGGGAGGGCCTGCAACTGGGTTGAGAAGCGCCTGAAGCTCCTGCAGTGAGGTGTGGAGCTGCAGGTTGTGCGTATACCGGTTGTTGTCGCTAAGCTGTAATCGGCTATAGCCACTTAAGGCTCCCCCGGAGAAGCGACTATCCAGGGCCAGTGTATTGTTGTTGCACAATACCGAGCTTGTGACGTTTCCTATCTTTGCGACGACCGGAAGATCGGATGAGTTCAGGTTGTTGATGTGCAGGGTGCCATTCAGGCTTTCGCAGCTGTTTTCATTGATAACCAGAGGGTCGAGAGCGAGTACCACCTCTCCTCGCAGATCAACAGGTAGCCTTTGGGTACTGCTGAGGTTTGACAGGCTTAGGTAGGCTTTGGTGTTGTGTAAAACAGGGTCACTAAGTAACAGATTGGTGACGAGCTTTGCGTTCAACTCCGCTTCGTCCAGATTGCCGGACAGCTCGAAAGCGGGGGCCAGGTTCAGCAAAGAGGTATAGTCGAAGCTCCAGCGGATTGAACCCGTTACGGTGCCGGAAAGCGCCGACATCTCAGTTGTACCGCCTAAGAGATTGCCTTCGGTTTTCGCCAGTTGGATGGCGGGCGGTACGGTGGCGGCCAGGTGCTGCTGAACTGGGAAATTAATGAGCAACGCCAGCAGATAGACGCAGATAAACAGCAGAACACCGGTAAACCACTTCACTGTAGCGCTCCAAATGTAATTCGGGTTGAGACAATGCCCTGACTATCTCCCCGGTTGATCGCCACCTGCTCGAGAGACAGGCCTTGTTGAGCAAGCTGGTTCAGGAAATCAGTGAGCGCATTGAATCTGACCTTATCCAGTTGCAGAAGGACGCCGCCAGATTTTGTTGTTTGCAGGCGGGCAATTTTAAGTTTGTGGCGTTGTGCCTGCTGGCTGATGTATTGCTGTAGTGATCCTCTGACTGCCAGTGTCTGAGTTTGTCCCGCACGTTTTACCTCCTGTGCCGCATTCTGCATCCAGCTAAGTAACAGCTGTTTTTGTGCCAGAGTGTGCTGCAGAGCGGTGTGTTGTTTTACTGCGGGTTGCCATACCAGCAGGTAACCCGCCAGCAATACGATAATCACAGCTGCAATGGTGAGGCGCTGACGTTCGGACCTGGAAAGGTTGGAGAGGGCGTTCTTAAGCATCACGTTAATCCTGTAGAGTGATCTGGGCGCTCACCTGATTGCTGCCTGTTTGCTGATAGGCGCCAGGCTCTGCACGTAAGCTCTTGCTGTTTAGGGCACTTTGCAGGTTGTTGATGCTCTCAAAGTCCGGTGCGGACAGGGTTAGTTTGACCGCATTATCCTTCTGCAGATAACGGATCTGTTCAAGTTTTATACCTTGGGCGTTCGCCAGGGTGGGCGCGGCCTGGTTCATAATCTCCAGAAAACGAAAATTGCCGCTTCCGCGCTTCATTTGAGCCAGCTTGGCCTTCATCTGGCTGCGTGGGTTGATCACCCGCCGGGTTTCGGGAAACGCAGACACAAAGACCTGTTTGACCTGTGTATCGTAGTCTGTGATCTGCTGCTGCAATTTGGCGCTCTCCATCTTAAAAATGGCAAATTGCGCGCACAGGGCGATTGCTGCTAATGCAGCGGCGAGCTTGAGTTTGCTGCCCCATACACTCAGTTGTCCCTGTGGAAGGTATTGTGCCTGCCGTAGATTGACCAGATCCTTGGGATTAAAGCCAGAAGCTAAGCTCGCAAGTGCAGCGTGTGCCGAATCAGACGATGTGCTGTTCTCACAGGTAGCCCCACCCCCTAGTTCGTTGACCGTACTTACCTCTGGTAAAAGGGGCTGCCACTGCTGGAATGTCGCCGCAGGCATCGATGCGGCGTGCTGAGGATAACGACACACCAGCTCCGGGCCCGCATGCAGCAGGGTTGCGTAGTCGGGCTGCAGTGGGAGCGCTAAATAGTCCGGGGTGATGGTTTCCAGCTGTATCTGTGCCTGATTAAATGCGTCGATCCACGTTTGCATCAGGGTATGCTCAACAGCAACCACCTGCCTGTTCAGTGCGGAATCCATTGGCCTGTGTGCGATGTGGAGGTCTTCGATGGGCTGGCAGAGTTTATCTTCCAGCATGAATGGGATCGCTGTTTGCGCCTGTTTGCTGGTGTTGGGTAGCTGAACCTGCGTGTAGAAGCAGCTAGAACCCGGCAAAAGCAGAATGACCTGATTGCGGCTGGCATGGGGCTGGAGCTGCGCCAGAGCTGATCCGTTTTCGAGTTGGCCCTGAGACAGGACCTGTGAGCTGCTGCGGTCCCACTCGAGCCAGCGGATCGCATCTTCAGGCGTATTACATGGCCAGATAAACAACTGGTTTTTCAAAGGCGCTCTCCATATTGCCGTGCGAGTGTCCGTACGCTTTGGTTTTCGATTTTAAACCAAGCGTGCTGAACCCTTCGAGCATTTTGATAGGTGACGACGATATCCGTGCGGAAATGGGAGGATTTAAGGGTAATGCTCGCCTTGTCCTTCGCGGCAATCGCCTTCTCCTTCAGTTGAGGAAGGTTCCAGAACTCTTCAAGTGTTGCGAAACCGTTCGTGGGGCGTTGCAACAGAATCTCCTGCGCTTCCGGCACGGTGAGCCGGTTTTGCAGAATGCCGACCAGCAGCACGCTGTGTTGAGTATCCAGCGTATTGACGTTAATGCTGAGGGCCTGACTGTCGGGTAACACACACAGATAGGGCAGCAGCGGCCGTACCGTATCCGCGGGGAGATCGGTTATCCGCCACAGTTCACTGATATCAAACATGGGTGCATTTGGCGGCTGGTATGCGAGCTGATTCTCGGTGCTGAAACCGAACTCAACGCCCTGGAAACCTGTCGGCGTGAAATCCGTGTCCGTCCAGTCCCGTATGCCTTCACGCAGCTTGTCGCCGATATCTGGTGGTACCTCCAGGGTATTCATCAGGGCATTAAACTGCAGGTGTGCATTGGGTAGGGAGCCTGAGCTCAGTGGGGCGTTGGCCAGCGCGTTGACGTTAAAGCAGTTGTTGCGGTCTTTTATCGAACCTTCAAGCGACCCACCGTCGACCGGGAGGATGGCATCACGTGTTGCCCAGTCCTGATTAAGGTGGGTTGTCTTTGCTTTTGCGTCTTGTGCTAACACTTCACGGGCCAGCTCTTCCGCGCCCAGTGCGTACCAGTACGCCTGCTCAAAGTCGAACTGGTTAAGCACCCGTGCGCTGTTGTAACGGCTGTAATCACTGCTGTTGACGGCGAGGATACTCACCAGCGTCATCACCAGCAGTACCATGATCAGTGCGGCGCCTTGTTGGCGGGCGTATAGCTGTTTGTTCATGGCAGCATCACCACCTGCTGGATCTCCCCCCAGCGTTCAGTGTGCAGAGTGATACGGATCGCTTCTGGCAGACTGTTGAACGGTTGCTGCACCGACCACTGCTTGCGCCATGTCTGGTTGAGGTACGCCAGTGTGATCTTGTGAACGCCCGACACCAGATAGCGTTTATTGGGTAGCTCTTCATCCAGCGGGGACGCGATAGGGGCGGACATACGAATCAGCTCATCGTCTTCCAGTCTGTAGTGAACCCTTTGCAAACGGCTACCGGGCAGTGCGCCCGGCGGTGAGCGTCGCCCGGTTCGTGTAAAGGTCAGCAGCCGGCCCTGGTTTTCCTCAGCGTTGTGATGGCCGATCAGGGGCGGAGTGGATTGGCTGATGCCGGACGCACTTCTGGTGGATCTGTTGATCATCTGTTCCAGGTCCTGGCGTATAGTCGTCAGTGCAAAACCCATCATCTCCAGCTCTTCGGCCCGCTCACGTACAACCTTTTCGTTGTTGATGGTTGTGTTCAGCGTGGTTGTTGTCGCCAGCCCTATAAGCGCCATGATCGCAACAGCGACAAGCAGCTCTAGCAGGGTAAGCCCCTGTTGCCTGATCAGTTTGCTCATTGGCTGCCCCGGAATGCTTTCAGATGCGCCAGGACCCGAGTGTCGTCTTTTTCGGTCACGATAATCTCGTAACGCTGAATTCGCTTGTCGGGTGTAGGGTAGCGGGTGAGCTTCCAGTCAAAGGCGTAGCCGGCGTTGGTGGTATAACCCTTACTCTGTTTGTTGCCCAGGGCGGAGAGTGCGAGCTGGTTGTGGGCCGTAAGGGTGGCGAACTGCTTCAGTTCAACCTGGTGCAGGGTTTTGGCGCTTTCGCCTAAAACCTTCAGCATCGCAGAGACGGCCACGGCAAAAATAAACGTAGCAACAAGCACTTCCAGAAGAGTAAAACCGTGTTGGTGTGTACGCATTTATGTGGCGGTCCTGGATTATTCCTGACGTAACGGGCGAAGGCCGTTGAGCTGCAGGTGATGATCGCTACCTGACAACTCCAGCTGGAAGTCGCTGTAGTGTCCGTCACTGAAGAAAAACAGCTGGGGTGTGGCGTTGGGGATCTCCTTAGCGGACAACGGGTTGGTCCGCTGGCCGTCAACCAACAGCTCCAGACTGAGTTCACTTGCAAGAACCAGCGGGCGTGTGTCGGCTTCCTTTACCCATCCTTTCTCGTCATAACGCAGAGTAACCAGCTCATAGGGGGTAAAGAGCACCCCCAGATCTGTGGAGGAGAATACCGCGCGCTGCTGTACCCGATGCAGATAGTGCCGGATGACCTGTATCTGGCGGTCGGCATCTACAGATTGAGGCGGTAACAGGGTGTGGGCGACCGCGCCGCTCAACAGACCAACGACCAGCACAACCAGCATCAGCTCCAGCAGCGTGAAGCCAGCTTGGTTCAGGCGCTTACCAATTGGTGATATCGGCAGCAAGGCCTTCCCCACCTTCGGCACCGTCAGCCCCCAGTGAATAGAGGTCGAACGCACCATGTTCACCTGGCGACAGGTACTGATAGGCGTTACCCCAAGGGTCAGACGGCAGGCGTTTAATGTAGCCTTCACGACGGTAGTTCTTTGCTTCCGGGCCGAAATCCGGTTTCTCTACCAGGGCTTCGAGGTTCTGATCGGTGTTCGGGTATCGGTGGTTATCCAGCTTGTACATATCCAGAGACTGTTCGAGCAGGGAGATATCCGCTTTGGCTTTTTCGACCATCGCTTTATCCTGATTCTCCAGTACGTTTGGTGCGACAATCGCAACCAGCAGTCCCAGAATTACGATCACGACCATGATCTCGAGAAGCGTGAAGCCTTTTTGCGTGTGGTGGCCTTTAGACATTCTGTATACAACTCCTTGTTAAAGAGGACTGAGATTGTTTAGCTGCAGGATCGGCAGCAGTATGGCTAGAACGATGCATAACACGACCCCGCCGAGAATGATGATTAGTGCCGGCTCAAACAGTGCCAGGAACATGCCGAACGTACTGGTTAGCTGCTGCTCCTGAGTGCTAGCAGCTTTATCCAGCATACGATCCAGTTCGCCAGTTTTTTCACCGTTGGCGATCATGTAGACCGCTATCGATGGAAACAGTTTTTGTTCCGTCAGCGCCTTGTGCAGGGAGCTGCCTGCCTGCACCTTAAGTGCAGAATCTGCCAGTGCGGCCCGAACCTTGAGGTTGCTCACTGTGTTCGCAGCCACGTTGATGGCATCCAGCAGTGGTACGCCGCTGCCGCTTAATATATGTAGGGTACGCAGCAGGCGTGCGCTTTCGATTGCGATGATCAGACGTGATGCCATCGGTAATCTCAACAGAACGCTGTGCCAGCGCGCCTTGCGCTGATCATTTCTGAGCAAAGCGCGTGAAATCAGGAAGGTTACGACTAGGGCGGATAAAGCGACAATGCCGTGTTGCTGAATGGCGTCGCTGAGGGTGATCAGAATCTGGGTGAGCAGCGGCAGCTGCTGGTCGACATGGTCAAACTGAGCGACCACTTTAGGTACGACAACACTCATCAGGATGGCGACCACCCCGATAGCAACCACGGTCAGCACCATCGGATAGATCATGCCCTGCATCAGCGTGGCGCGTAATTTCTGCCCCTCTTCCAGATATTCGGCAAGCCGGTTCAATATAACGCCGAGGTCACCGGAGCGTTCTCCCGCATGAATAAGGGAGCGGAATATCGCAGAGAAAACCTCTTTATGCTCGCCGAGGCTGTCGGCCAGCGTGTGCCCCTCGCGTACCCGGCTGCGTACGGACAGAATCGCTTTGCGCAGGCGTTTATGGCGGGTCTGGTCGGCGGTTGCCAGCAGCGCTTCCTCGACGGGAATGCCTGAATCAACCAGTGTCGCCAACTGTCGGGCGAAGAGCGCTACCTGTTGCGCCGGGACCGGACGTTGTAAGGAGAAACGAAGGTGTGGTTTATCGCCGGTGTGGGATTGTGCGACCTGCACCGGAACCAAGCCTTCGTCACGCAGGGCTTGTCGTGCGAGGCGGTCGGAGTCAGCCTCGATAAAACCTTTGCGTTTGGCGCCCGCAGCGGTGAGCGCCTGATACTCAAACGATGGCATGGGTGTTTTCCTTGCGTACGGTCCGTAACACCTCCTCAATGGACGTCACGCCTTCCTCGATCAGACGTAAGCCCTCCTGCTGCATGAAGGTGGTGTGCGGGCTCAGGTGCTGAAGAATCTGCTGTTCGCCTGCACCTTGATGGATCAGTTCGCGTACCTCAGGTGTGATCTGCAGCAACTCATAGATACCGATACGACTCTGGTAGCCCGACTGCTGGCAGTCAGGGCATCCGTTAGGCGCGAAGACGGTTTTACCTTCCAGCGCCATATGGTCCAGTGTCCGGGCTTCCTGATGGGTGACCTGATGCGGCTGCTTGCAGCTCGGGCATAAGCGGCGCACCAGGCGTTGGGCCAGAACGCCCAAAAGTGAGGAGGAGATCAGGTAGGGTTGCACACCCAGGTCCTGCAGCCGGGTGATGGCACCGACGGCATCGTTGGTATGGAGGGTTGAGAGTACCAAGTGTCCGGTCAGACTGGCCTGGACGGCAACTTCTGCTGTCTCCGCATCACGGATCTCACCGACCATTACTACGTCCGGGTCCTGACGCAGGATCGCACGCAGGCCGCGCGCGAAGGTCATATCAACCTTGGTGTTGACCTGGGTTTGCCCGATACCTTCCAAAGCATATTCGATCGGATCTTCGACCGTGAGGATATTGCGGCTGCGCTCGTTAAGGATGCTCAACCCCGCGTACAGGGTGGTTGTTTTACCGGAGCCGGTGGGGCCTGTAACCAGAATAATTCCGTTGGGGTGGCGCAACATGTCCTTAAACTGATGGGCACACTCCGGTGGCATTCCCAGGTGGTCAAAGTCCAGTTTCGTGGCTTGTGTATCCAATAGACGCATCACCACACGCTCGCCATGGTTGGACGGAATGGTTGAGATACGCACATCGATGGAGTGTCCGCCCATGCGCAGGTTGATGCGACCATCCTGAGGAATACGCTTCTCTGCAATGTCCAGCTTCGCCATCACTTTGATACGCGAGATCAGCAGCGGAGCCAAGGCACGCTGGGGTGAAAAAACCTCGCGCAGGGTGCCGTCGATGCGCAGCCGTACAGACATGCTGCGCTCAAAGGTTTCGATGTGAATGTCGGACGCGCTCTGTTTTAACGCTTCAGCAAACAGCGCGTTGATCAGGCGGATGACGGGGGCGCCATCCTGTGATTCGAGCAGGTCTTCGGATTCTGGGATCTCGTCGGCCAGCTGATCAAGATCGACATCGTTGGACAGAGCGTCGATGCTACTGAAACTGTTTTCGCTCTGTGCCTGGTAAGCGCTGCTCTGTGCCTGAAGCAGTGCGTCTTTGTCCGTCATTGTGAGTTCAGCAGGGCGTTTATATACCCGCTGCAGCTCTATGATGCTGGTGGGATCTGTTTCGCTACAGCAAAGTACATGGATATGACTGTCACTGATAGCGGTTATCAGTGACAGCGTTTTCTTGGCGAAGGTGTATGGCGGCAGGTCAGCGATCATCATGATGGCTCAGGGCTCCTTAGTCGGACGGGAAGTCGTAACCGAGGCTGGAGGCTTCTTTGTCCTGCCACTCGGGCAGCGCCTCGCTAGTTTCTTGTGGCATGAGGTTGATGCCGTTCTTCTGTTTGTCCAGCTGCTTGCTGCGAATCTCCTGATATCGACGGCTGCTGACCTGAGTGATGCTCTGTTCATCCGACATAATGGTTGGGCGAATAAAGACCATCAGGTTGCGTTTAACTTTTTTGGTGCCATCTGAGCTGAATGCTCTGCCGATCACCGGAATGTCTCCCAGAAGCGGTACCTTGGAGTGGGATTCCTGAATGTCTTCGTCCATCAGGCCACCGAGCACAATGGTTGTTTGGTTATCAACAAGTACAGTGGTATTGATGACGCGCTTATTGGTAATGATGTCTGATGCGGTGAGGCCGGTGAGACTGGAGACTTCCTGTTCAATCTTAAGCTGAACGGTCTCACCGTCGTTGATCTGCGGTTTTACCTTGAGTTTGACACCGATATCCTTGCGCTCAATGGTCTGGAAAGGGTTGGCATTGTTGGAGCTGGCCGTCGAGCCAGTGATGACCGGAATTTCACGGCCGACCACGATGGATGCCTCTTCGTTATCCATCGTCAGCAGACTGGGAGTGGACAGTACGTTGGATTCGGTATCGGTTGCTAAGGCATTCAAAAGTGCAGCAAAGCTAAATCCGTTTGCAGAGTGGCGTCCGATGCCCAGCAGCGCGCCCGTCGTCGAGGAGAGAGCCGAAAATGCAGAATCATCCGAGTTGGCGATGGCCCCAGCAATGTTGATGATGCCTGCGTTGCTGTTGTTGTAGTTGATTGCACCGACTGGTCTGTTGCCGCCCTCGCCGTCACGGAATAACCACTGTACACCCAGTTCTTTCGCTTTATCGTCGGTAATCTCGACGATGATTGCTTCTACCAGAACCTGAGCGCGACGGATATCCAGTTTCTCGACAATCAACTCCATGCGTTTGATCAGATGGGGCGTGCCGGACAAGACGATGGTGTTGGTTTGCTCATGCGCTTCAATATGGATATTGCTGGTCTTTACCGCGTTGGCGGATTTGCCTGCTGCGCTTTTTTCCTCTTTGATGATGGCTGTGCTCACACCCTTCAGAACTTTGGTGACCTCTTCTGCGTTGGCGTGCTTGAGATACAGCACCCGCGTATTGGCGTCTGAAATGATCTCCTGATCGAGCTCTGCAATCACTTTTTTCAGGTAGCGTCGGGTCGCACTGTCTGCGCGAATAACCAGCAGGTTCGTGCGTGAGTCGGAGGTGATGACGGGTGGAGTTCCTACTTTGTCTTTACCCTGTTTTGTGATCAGCTTGGTCAACATCTTCTCGACGCTCTGTGCTGAGGCATGCTTCAGTCGGACCAGATCCAGATCGTGGGAGTCGGCTCGGTCTACTTCGCCAATGATCCGGGAGATACGGCGCACGTTGGATTCGCGGTCGGTGACCAGAATAACGTTGGAGCCGGCATACGCGGTAATAATGCCGGACTTGTTATCAACCAGAGGCCTGAGCGTGGCAACCAGCTTATCGACGTTTACATCCTCTACGCGGATGATGCGGGTGATCAGCTTTTCACTCTGGCGCGCCGTCGTTCTGGAACTTTGGACGTCCAGGCCCTCAAGTTTGGCTACCTGTTTGGGGATTACCTTAAGGATGTTGTTGCCCGCATCAATAACGGCGTATCCGCTGACGCTGAGTTGTGTCAGAAAGATCTCCTGCAGCTCTTCGCTTGTCAGCGGTTTATGGCTCTGGATATCAACTTTTCCCTGCACACGGTCATCGATAATGATGGTCTTGCCAGTGAATTTGCCGATGGATTGGATGAATTCCTGAATATCGGCGTTGCGCATGTCCAGCGTGAACCCTTCTGCATAAACATGGCGGACACCCAGCGTCAGCGTACTAAGTAGCATGATGGATTGAATCAGGATCAGTAACGGTTTGTTCTTCATACGAGCTTCACTTAGAAAGAGACGGTGAACGACAAGGGCTGGGAGTCACGCAGTAGTGTCAGCTCAAGCTCAGCGTTTTGTTTAAGCAGTGCCGAAAACGACTGCAATGTTAGTTGTGTGACCGGCTGTCCGTTGACGGCGGTCAGGAGATCGTTCTCCTGCAGCCTCAGTTGCTGAAAAAGGCGGCCATCTGAGCCCGCGTTGAGCTTGTAGCCCTGTAAACTGCCGTGTTGATTTACGGGCTGAACACTGAAGTATTTAGTGAGAGAAAGGGGACGGTTTTGCAGTGTCTGTTTCGCATTGCCGATGAGCTGTCGGTAGGCCGCATGATTAAGATCGGCGCGTAGGGCGCTTCTTTCTTGGGCTGACCGTGTGAGGCCTCGTGAAAGCGGTTGTCTTTTCGACAGCTTAACAATCTCGTCGATACCGTTCCGGCTAATAATGATGTGATCGTGCAGGATGTCGAGGATTGGTAGCTTGGCAGATTGGATTTGAATCTGCTCGCCTACAGCGTAGGCACGCTGTTTTCCCTGATAAGAGATGATGGCAACTTTGGCACCGGTGCCGCTGGTTAAAATTCCGTTCAGACGTAGGTTCAGAGTTGTTACTTTGAGTGGCACCGTAGGTGTTTTAACTGGTGTCTTAATATTCGTTTCAGAGGCGGTGCCGAAAAGTTGCGCGCTCTTCAGTTGGGTAAGTGTATTCGAGGTAGACGCGTTTCCCCTGTTATCTGATGTAGAGAGGGCGTGATCTAAGGTGGGGGCGTTATCAAGAGGCGTCATGTATGCCACGGTCGCCCAAGACAGCTGTGCCAGCATCCACGCACACAGGCTGATGCACACTGCATTTATAAAGGTGATGAGTAGCTTTGACTGCATGCTCCTGGCTTTCCCTAAAACCTATCTCTCGAATCCGTTATGGAGTAGTGCTGACCAGCACTTGTCTTTGTGCGGGACAGTGATCGGCGACTGTGAGCTACAACGCACCGATATGTTATTCACAATTTGTACGTATTACCACCTGGCGCTTTGCGTCACCGGGTAAAGGGCGATTCCTAGAATATCATCATCAGGTTGCATCCAAATTGTAGCGACAGAGTTTGGGCATTATTAAATGATAATGAATCACTCATGATGCCCGCGCTACAGAGCTCGCCCTGATAGGTAATGCCCAGTGCTTTTGCTTTGAAATCGGCCGTCCAGCTCAGATCGACTGCCCCCAGATTGGAAACGATTTGCAGGCGCGGAAAGGTGATGCCTTCAACGTGAAAAATTTCCCCGGCGAGAGTGATATTAGGCTCCCATTGGTAGGAAGTGTTGAGTCGATATCGTGTGGGGATCTTTTGCGTATATTTTCGAAACCCCTCGGCCCCGCTGACCGCTGGTCTGACGTCCAGAAAACCATCACTGTCAAAATTAGCATTGTTGGTGTTTGCGGTGGCGTTGGTGATGGGGGCCTGGCTCCAGCGAATACGACCGAACAGATCCCTAACTTCTGCAGTGATTGTGACTTTGTCAGAGCTTTCCCACTCTCCGTACAGGTCGATCGATGCGCCATAGTCAGATGGCTTATCGACGTTGCGATCGAGCAGGTGGTCTTCACCGTAGATATAGTTGAGGGATGCAGTACCTGAATAGGTGCCGGTATTGGATGTCGTGACGCTGCCGGAGAGTGTGCCGTCCGTGAAATCGCTGGCTTTTAATATATTCAGGCGAGGCCGAAATATGCTGTTATCGCTAGGAGTAAACGTATAAGCGATGCCGATGCCCGAGGAGCGTATCTGCCTCAGGCGGAGATAGATGTCGTATTGTGCATTTGCATCAGCGGGCAGCTTATTTTGCCCCTGATAGAAAAGACGCGCTGTATCTGGTGTGAACTGAGCGAGGTAATCGCGCCGCTCAAATACGGCTACTTGCCAGCTCTCTCTGCTAAAGGCGATTTCGGCCTGATTAAAACTGAAAGCATCTTCGCCGTGTGATAGCGGTCCGCTTAATTCATCAAACAATCCCTTTACCGTGAACGCATCGCTGTAACTAAATGATGAGATGTTGAGTTCAACTTGGGTCGCCGCAAATGCGGGTGAGCAGGTTAAAGCTGCTGCGGAAATAATGGCTGAAACAGTGCAAAGTCGCATATCGACATCCGTGTACGATTCGATCGTAGGGCAGTTATTTAGTAATCGCTTCAAAAAGCTAATGGATGGTTACATCTGTTGTTTTAAATGTCCAGAGGAATACAAGTATTCCAATTTGTTGTTTAGTTGTCGCTCAAGAATGAGTGGTGAAACGCCCTTTTATAGGGTGTGTGGGGATTTCATGGCTTTCTTGTTTGTTTAAAATGGCGCTTGTTCTACTGCAAAAAATATTATAGCGTGCGAATCAGGTTAGCTCTCCGTTCCGATAATCGTTCGGGACAATGCTTACTACTTCAAATCGGTGATGTAAGTATATCTTCAGGATATATAGGGATATAAAAATGGATGTGAAAAAAAGTCTTATGGCGGTTGCGGTAGCAACTGCGCTCGCTGGATGTGGCGGCGGTGGTGGCTCCTCCTCGTCTTCATCCTCTTTCTCTCCAAGTGGTTCTCCGGTCGATGGTCCTCTGGCACATGCAAACGTAGAACTGTTTGAGCTGAATCTGGAAGATGGCAGCTACACGGGCGGATCTTTGGATACCGGTGAAACGGACGCAAAAGCGGCGATTACCGGTATCTCCATCAAACTGCCTGCCAAACCAATCTACGTTCTGGAGTTCAAGTCTGACGCTGATACCGTCGATCTGGACACCGGTACAGCTCCTGTAATCGGAACCCTGCGAACGGTGATTACCGCTGAGAGCATTGCGAACGGCAGTCCGATCTACGCGACGCCCCTGACGACTATGACCGTCGATCTGGCACTGCAGTGGTATGAAGATTACTTAGGCGGTGATACCACCAAAGCAAGCAGCGATGTCTTCAAGCAGTACCTGGATAAAGCGCAGAAGACCGTAAAAGATACCTTGGGTTTTGGCCTTGTTGATGACTCTATCGACATCTTTGAAACCCCTCCTCTGATCACCGATGACGTTGCGTCCGACAAAGTTCAGGACGTGGTGAAATACCGTGCAGCTGCTGAAGCTGCTGCAAAAGTTGTTGAGAAGCTGAAAGCGGGCTCTACGGCGAATACTGAGCAGCTGATGAGCGCGTTGGCCAGCGACCTGGGTGACGGTGCGATCGACGGCCAGGGCGACGCTGTTGATTACCAGAACAGCGGATTGGATAGCACAACAGCAGATACCCTGAAGAACACTCTGCGCAGCGAAATCGTTGCTGCAGCAGCTGAGATGCGAACCACTGCAGAGATTGCGGAGAAGCTGGAAGCAGAGAAAAGTAAAACCACAACGGATCAGTCTGCAGCGGTAACCGTTGAGAAGCCAGCCACTTCAGAAGCACCAGAGATTCGACTGATCGCGGATGCCGACGATGACGGTATTCCGGATAACGAAGATAACGACTCTGATAACGACGGTGTGGATGACGCGAACGACGCTTTCCCACTGGATTCTACTGAGTGGGTTGATACCGACGGTGACGGAATCGGTGATGAGAGCGACAGCGACGATGATGGTGATGGTGTTGCTGACGCAGACGACGATTTCCCATTGGACAAAACGAAAAGTGATGCACAAGACCAGGATGGCGATGGCTGGCATGCAGACATCGATCCTGACGACAGCGATGCTGCGGTGCCGGGTGTAGATTTCGTCGATACTGACCGTGATGGCCTGGCGGATGAGGGGGGCGACAACCCGGATTCCGACGATGATAACGATGGCGTTGCGGATACCGATGATGCCTTCCCTAAAGATCCGAAAGAAACCACAGATACCGACGGCGATAAAATCGGTGATAACGCCGATACCGACGACGATGGTGATGGCGTTTTAGATAAAGACGATCCTAAGTCTAAAGATAAAAGTATCAGCACTTATGACCAGTATGACCTCGACCGTGATGGCATCCCGAACAGTGAAGATGACGACGCTGATAACGATGGTCTGAAGTCTGCGGATGACGTCAACGATCTGGATCCGGATACCGATGACGATGGGTACATCGATAGCCGTGATGATCTGCCGGAAAACAAAGATGAACATCTGGATTCGGACAAGGACGGAACCGGCAACAATGCTGATACTGATGATGATAACGACGGTGTCGCGGATGACGATGATGCCTTCCCGCTGGATAAATCAGAATCAGTAGATACCGATGGCGATAAGATCGGCAACAATGCGGATACCGACGATGATAATGACGGTGTGGCGGATGCAGACGATGCCTTTGCGTTAGATCCAACCGAGGACACCGATACCGACAAGGATGGTACCGGTGATAATGCCGATACCGACGATGACAACGACGGTGTAGCGGATGATGACGATGCCTTCCCGCTGGATAAATCAGAGTCTGTAGATACCGACGGCGATGGTGTCGGCGATAACGCTGATGATGACTCGGATAACGACGGCGTATCGGACGATGATGACGCTTTTGCTCAGGATCCAAACGAGCACACCGACACCGATAAAGACGGCACCGGCAACAATGCCGATACCGACGATGATAACGACGGTGTTGCCGATAGCGACGATGCCTTCCCGCTGGATAAGTCAGAATCAGTAGATACCGATGGCGACAAGATCGGTAACAATGCTGATACAGACGATGATGGCGATGGTGTTGCTGATAGCGATGATGCCTTCCCGCTGGATAAGTCAGAATCTGTAGATACCGATGGCGACAAAATTGGTAATAACGCGGATACGGATGATGACGGTGATGGCGTAGCCGACTCTGAAGATGCTTACCCGCTTGATGCTACTGCATCCCGAGGTGTAGTGATCGACGGTGGAGTCTTCAAAGGGCTTGTTGCTGGCGCAGAAGTTAAAGCATTTGCGATTGAGAACGGTGCATCGGCCTCTGAACCGCTGGGTACTGCGAAAACCTCCAGTGCCGGTACCTATGAAATCACGATTCCGGCGGGAGACAACGGTTTCAGTGGCGGGCCGGTAATTGTGAAAGTGTATGGTGACACCGAAGGCGCGACCATGGTCTGCGACGTCGAAGGCGGTTGTGATGACGATGGTAAGGCAGTCGCTTGGGGTGAGCCTGTCAATCTTAACGGTAAAGGATTGGTGATGACTGCTGTTGTTGCTGACGTACCGGGGCAGGGGCGCATTACGACCAACGTGACCACCCTGACCAACATGGCGGCGCAGTACTCGAAAGATCACAGTGACGTTAACATCACCACTGCAAACCGCCAGGTAGCGAACCTGTTTGGTTTGAGTGGTTCCTTAACCGAGCTGCCGGTGGTGGATATCACCAAGCCAGAGTTTGCGACTGCCTCTGAAGCCGCGCAGAAAAATGCGCTGCTTTCCACCGCGATCTGGCGGGCTGGTAGAGCGACTGATTCCGGCCGGGGCGTAGGTGGTACATCCCGTTACTTCTCCGCCCGTAACGGTCAGTTCTACACCAATGACAATACGACAGATGGTGAAAGCGATAACATAAGTCTGGACGACATCTACTTCCAGGGTCAGAAGATTCTGAACGGCTCTCTGTCTGGTGTGAATGTCGCTTCGCTACGTACCTGGGTTGATGCGAATAAGGCCTGGGCTGACGCTCAGACGCCTATGACGCTGACTGATGCTCAGGGTGGTACCAGCAACTCGACTGATCTGGAGACTGTAAAGACCTTCTTCAGCGATCTGCGCACGTTAGTGTACTCATCTGGCGCACAATCTATCGAAAGCGGTGCTCAGTCATTCAGTCAGGAGCTGGATATGGCCGGTTCGGTCACCTCCGACCAGTCCTACGCAGTTGAGCAGGCTCTGCAGAAAGCTATGGTCGCCATAGCTGAAGCGGTTGACTCGGAGTACTCAGCGATTGTTGATGAAACGTCTGCTCCAGCCCGTCCATTTACGGCTAGCAATGGCGTTTCCGTTGCGATCAGTAACGGCACAGGCGAAAAAGACCGTAACTTCTCCGTTAATCAAAGCATTGACGGGGTGAGCGTGACAATGACAGCGGGCGCTGAGTTAACCGTTAGTGTAACCGAGACGGGTAATGACGATAACGGTACCTTTACGGGTAGCGGTACTGTTGGTCTGGATCTCAGTGGTACGGCGCAGACAGATGCATTCTCTATAAGCCTCAAGAACGGTGCTTTTGATCTGAGTTTGTCTGCAGATGACACTTGGACAAACACTGATGGTACTAAGATTTATAAAGGTAAGGTGAATGTCTCCAGTATCTCTCTTGTTGGTGACACCATCTGGGCGCAGAAAGCTACTCAGTCTGTAAGTGATCCTGTGACCTTTACAGGTAAGCTAAGCCTTAAGATCAATAACTTGGTTGAAGCTTGGGATGACAGCTACAGCAGTACCAGCTCGAAAGATACCACTACCTTTAAAGTGGGTACTGCGAGCTTCACGCTGAGTGGTGAGTTCTCCGATAGCCAGAATAATAGTCTGAAAGCGGCCCTGTCTTTGAGTGGCGATGGCAAAGGCCTGGCTGAAACGGAAACTATCCAAAATCAGGGTGGGATTGAAACTGTCACTAAGACATACAGTGAGACAGAGACGAACTTCCCTGACGCAAACTTCAGTCTGGTGTTTACCGCGAATCTGCCGGGTGTAGATTCTACAACTCAGGTAACGATCTCTGGAGAGCGGACGGGTCTGAACGATGGTAAAGGCAGTGTGGCTATCCAGTTCCTGGATAAGATCTATACCATCTCAGGTTCTTCCAGCAGTGAGACACTGAAGTTGTCCAACAATGACGGTGTAGAGCTGATGCTGGGCGATAGCGGTACCGATGAAGTGGGTGTGACTCTGAACGGTGTGAAATACGCTAAGATGAGTGACAGCAGTATCGGTACGATCATTCGCTACACAGATGGTACTTTCGAAACCTTCTAAGCGGTTGAGTTGGGCCATAAAAAACCCGGGCTTTGCCCGGGTTTTTTCGTAATGCTGTTGCTTAGGCGAGCTGCTGCAACGCGGTGCTTAACGCAGGTCCAGAACCTCCCAGCCCTGCTTTTGTGCGTGCTCGTCGAGGATCTCGTCCGGATTTACGGCTACCGGGTGGTCAACCAGCTCCAGCAGGGGCAGGTCGTTGTGGGAGTCGCTGTAGAAGTAGCTGTCTTTCAGGCTGTGGCCGGTGTCAGCCAGCCAGCTGTGCAGGCGTTCAACCTTACCGTGCTGGAAGCATGGTGTGCCCGCTACATGCCCGGTATAGGCTCCGTCCTTCATCTCGGGATCCGTTGCCAGAATTGCATCGACGCCCAAGCGTTCTGCGATCGGTTGGGTGACAAAACTGTTGGTGGCGGTGATGATCAGCAGGAAATCGCCTTGCTCGCGGTGCTTTTTCAGCAGTGCGTCGGCTTTAGGCAGCATGATCGGTTCGATCATCTCGCGCATGAATTCGTCGTGCCACGTTTTAAGCTGCGAAACTTCATGCTGGGTGAGGGGAAGCAGAGCAAAATTGAGGTACTCATGGATATCCAGTCCGCCACTTTTATACTGTTCATAAAAGTAGTCGTTGGCGCGGCGGTATTCCTCGGTATCGACAATACCTTTCTTGCAAAGAAATTCGCCCCAGGCGTGGTCGCTATCGCCGCCGATCAGGGTGTTATCCAGGTCAAAAATCGCCAGGCTCACGTGGGATTCCCCTTACTTGTTTAAAAGCCGCAAGCATAGTGTCAGTACCGGTGCTTTGCAATGTTGCAAAGGTGTCCAGAGAGCGCGAAATAACGGGAATGGGCATTTGCCGACAACAAAAGAATTGTGGAACAATAGGTTGAAAAAGGGTTAGGAAAAAATACATTGATCGATTCAGATGGGTTCAGACCGAATGTCGGTATCATTCTGGCTAACTCGCTGGGTCAAGTTCTCTGGGCAAGACGGATCGGCCAGGACGCATGGCAGTTTCCGCAAGGTGGTATTAATGATGACGAAACACCTGAGCAGGCTATGTTTCGTGAACTTAAAGAGGAAATAGGTCTCACATCGAAAGATGTTGAGATTGTGGCGGTAACCCGTGGTTGGTTACGCTACCGTTTGCCCAAGCGCATGATTCGGCGCAATTCGCATCCGATATGCGTCGGCCAGAAACAGAAATGGTTTCTGCTGCGAATGCTGACAGATGATAAAGCGGTGACTATAGACCATACGGAGTCACCGGAGTTTGATGATTGGCAGTGGGTGAGTTACTGGTACCCACTGGGTCAGGTTGTATCATTCAAAAGAGAGGTTTACCGCAAGGCGATGCGTGAACTATCGCCCAAGATGTCACGGATGACAGTTTAACCCCTGGTGGAGGCTGCTGAATGCTGGAAGTATTGCGCAAGATAGTACAGGAAGTGAGTACGGCTCCGGATCTTGATTCGGTGCTGGATCTGATAGTGCGCCGTATTCAGCGCGCCATGCGCACCCAGGTATGTTCTGTCTATCTCTATGACGACGAGCTGGAACGCTACAGCTTGATGGCAACCCAGGGGTTGAATCCCGATGCGGTTGGTCGCGTCAGTCTCTCCACATCCGAAGGTATTGTCAGTGTCGTTGGTCAGCGTGCAGAGCCGATCAACCTGGAAGATGCCTCGGTACATCCCCGTTATACCTACCTTGAAGACACCGGTGAGGAGCAGTTTCACGCGTTTCTTGGCGTGCCCATTATTCACCACCGCGATGTGTTAGGTGTGCTGGTGGTCCAGCAGAAAGAGATTCGTCGCTTCGATGAAAGTGAAGAGGCGTTTCTGGTGACGCTTTCAGCTCAGCTTGCTGGAGTGATCGCGCATGCGGAAGCGACCGGGTTGATCCGCCAGCAGGACGGGGGCGAGAGTGAGAATGACCGCCGTTTTGAGGGTATCTCCGGTTCGCCGGGCGTGGCGATCGGTCAGATTGTGGTGATTGCGCCTCCTGCAGATCTGGCAGCGGTGCCCGATAAGGTGGCGGCCGATATTGATAAAGAGGTCGAGCGTTTTGAAGAGGCGCTCGCATCGGTACGTAAAGATATCAAAGTGGTTGGGCGCAGTCTTGCCAAACGTCTTCGGGCCGAGGAGCAAGCGTTGTTCGATGTCTACCTGCGAATGCTGGATGACAACGCGCTGGCCGGTGAGGTAGTCGACCAGATCCGCGGCGGACAGTGGGCGCAAGGTGCGCTGCGCAACGTGGTAATGGAGCACGTTAAGCAGTTCTCCATGATGGATGATCCCTACCTGCGTGAACGTGCCACCGATATTAAGGATCTGGGACGGCGTGTATTGGCGTACATGCAGGAATCCGGTCCGGCCGATATTGCGTTTCCACCCGATACCATTCTGGTGGCTGATGAGCTGACCCCGGCGATGCTGGGTGAAGTGCCCTCCGATAAATTGCTCGGTCTGGTGTCTGTGCACGGTTCCGGCAACTCGCATGCTGCCATTCTGGCGCGCTCCATGGGGATTCCGACCATCATGGGGGCGTTGGATCTGCCTTACACCCGCCTGGATGGTCGTCAGGTGATCATCGATGGTTACTCGGGACGCGTCTATATCGATCCGTCCGAAGATCTGCGCTCGGCCTATATGGACATCCTGCGCGGTGAGCAGGAGATGGCGGCGGAGCTCGCAACCCTGAAGGATATGCCAGCTGAAACCCATGATGGTTTCCGTATGCCGCTCTGGGTGAATACCGGTCTGGTGGCCGACGTGGCGCGTGCGCTGGAGCGTGGCGCCGAAGGGATTGGTCTCTACCGTACCGAGATCCCGTTCATGATTCGTGACTTCTTCCCAAGCGAACAGGAGCAGTTGCAGACCTACCGGCGTCAGTTGGAAGCGTTCCACCCGCGGCCGGTGACCATGCGTACGCTGGATATCGGTGGGGATAAGGCGCTGCCGTACTTCCCGATCGAAGAGGAAAACCCGTTCCTGGGCTGGCGCGGTATCCGCGTTACGCTGGATCATCCAGAGATCTTCCTGGTGCAGGTGCGTGCCATGCTGCGGGCCGGTGAAGGCCTGGGTAATCTGCGCATCATGTTGCCGATGGTGACCAGCGTGCATGAGGTGGATGAAGCCAACCGTCAGATCAATCAGGCCGTGTCCGAACTGCGTGATGAAGGGTACGCCATTGAGCGGCCTCAGGTGGGCGTGATGGTGGAGGTACCTGCTGCTGTCTATCAGGTGCGTCGTTTTGCCCGTCGTGTGGATTTTATCTCTGTGGGTTCTAACGACCTGACCCAGTATCTGCTTGCGGTGGATCGCAATAATCCGCGTGTGGCAGGGTTGTATGTCTCCTATCACCCGGCGGTGTTGCGTGCATTGGAGTACATCGCTCGCGAGGCGCACAAAGAGAGTGTGCCTGTGTCAATCTGCGGTGAGATGGCGGCTGATCCGGGAGGTGCGCTGCTGCTGATGAGCATGGGCTACGACGTGCTTTCGATGAACGCCACCAACCTGCCAAAAGTGAAATCGGCGATTCGCGGTATCAGTAAGATTGAAGCTGACGAGCTGTTACAGCAGGTAATGGGTATGGACGACGCCGACGAGATTCATCATTTGTTACGTCGTCGCCTGCGTGAGCTGGGGCTGTCGCAGCTAACCCGTCCGGTTATTCCTGACTGATGCCGATCGGCGGCAGATCCAGTTGATACTCATGGCAGGGGCCTTCCCCCTGCGCATCAAAATTTTGTTCGCGAATATAAGTACTGCCATCCGGCTTCTGCATCAGCAGGGTGGTCGCGCGTGTGCCGTATTCCGGAATGCGGATAAAGCAGGCGGACAACGACTTTTCCCATGCGGCGCTGATGCCAGTATCGGGCAGCTGGTGGGTATCGGCTTCCGTGGGGTCCAGCATAATGTCGATCAGCGACTGCGTACTCAGTTCGCTCGCGTGCAGTGCCGCCTTCAAGCCCTGCTTAACCTTCTGTAATTTCGGCCATGGGCTGTCGAGCAGCGCGTTACTGAGGCCATAAACGCCCGCACCTAAACGTTGCGGTTGTGCATTGCTGCGGTTGGACAGGTAATGCAATCCCTGCTGATCACCCAGCAGCAGATTGAAGGCGCCGTAGCGTTGTTGTTCTGCCGTCAGTGTTGCCAGGTAATCTGTAGCGTTGGTATCTCCGGTGAGGTAATCGCGCGTCAGGTGCCCGCGGGAGCGGAGCCCATCACGGCGCTCCCGGCCGTTGCGGTAGTTGGTGACAGTGGTGAACTTACCTGCTTTGTTCAGGCCCAGCCAAGTGCCTCCCTGCTCAAGATCCTGGCCCGCCAGGATGTTGGGGTCTTCCTGCCAGAAATTCATGGCGCGGGTCGGACGTTGATAGAACTCGTCGCGGTTGGCGAGCAGAATCAGCGAATATTCCGGGTGGCTCCGGTAAGCAAAAGTGATCAGGCACATGTCGGCTTTTTTATCATTTCAATACACTAGGCAGACCGCTAATATAGGCGCCTCGCCCGGTGTCGGGCAAGTGGGAGCTGGGGCCGGCTTCCTTTATCTTCTCTATTCTCATGCAAGGGTGTTCCATGTTAACGACGCTGCTTTTATATCTGGTATTGGGTGCTATTGCCGGGATCGTGGCGGGTTTGTTCGGTATCGGCGGTGGATTGCTGATTGTGCCGGTGCTGATCTTTTCGTTTGCGGCGCAGGGGATGTCGCCGGACGTGCTGACCCACGCGGCAGTGGCGACCTCGTTGGCCACTATTGTTGTGACCTCATTGAGTTCGGTGCGTGCGCACCATAAACGGGGCGCCGTGCGTTGGGAGCTGTTCAAACCCCTGAGCCTGGGTATTCTGGTGGGGGCTTTCCTGGGTGTTAAAGTGGCCGGGCTGATGCCGGGTAGCGTGTTGCAGATGGTATTTGGTGTATTCGCGCTTTGCGTAGCAGTGCAGATGGCATTCGCGCTTAAACCTAATGCAGGGGAAGAGGAGCCCTCGTCAGCCGTGTTGATGAGCGGCGGTGGTCTGATCGGTGGTCTATCGGCAATTTTTGGCATCGGTGGTGGTACGCTCACCGTACCGTTTCTTAGCTGGAAACGTGTGCAGATGCAGCAGGCGGTAGCGACCTCGGCGGCCTGTGGTTTACCTATCGCGCTGGTGGGTGCTCTGACCAATATCTGGGAGGGCTGGGGGCATACAGAAACTGCGGATTGGAGCCTGGGTTACATCTACCTGCCGGCATTCTGCGGTATTGTGATTACCAGCTCTTTGTTTGCAAAGTTCGGCGTTAAGCTGGCGCACAGTCTGCCAGCACCGGTGTTGAAGCGTATCTTCGCACTGTTCCTGTTGTGTGTAGGCTGCTATCTAATCGGCAAAAACCTGGTCTGAGGTGCTGTAATGTGGGTGCATGATATCGATCCGGTGCTGCTGGATCTGGGGCCTTTAAAGGTTCATTGGTACGGGTTGATGTATCTGGTGGGCTTCGCAGCCGCCTGGTGGTTGGGATGCATACGGGCGCGCAAGCCAGGATCGGGCTGGAGTGAAGATCAGGTATCGGACTTTGTGTTCTGGGGGGCGATGGGAGTTGTCCTGGGCGGCAGATTTGGTTACGTTCTGTTCTATAATTTTGAGCGTTTTTTGAGCGATCCGTTGTGGTTGTTTGCTGTCTGGGAAGGCGGCATGTCTTTCCATGGTGGATTACTGGGCGTGATTGCGGTGCTCTATATCTGGGGGCGTCGTCAGGGTAAGTCGCTGTTCGAGATGGGGGATTTCGTTGCGCCGCTTATTCCGATTGGCCTGGGTGCCGGGCGCGTGGGTAACTTTATCGGCGGTGAACTCTGGGGGCGGGTAACCGATCAGAGCTGGGGGGTAATCTTCCCGCGTGCTGCAGATGGTCTGGGGCGTCACCCGTCACAGCTTTACGAATTTGCCCTTGAGGGTGTCGTGCTGTTTGCGCTGTTGTGGTGGTACTCCGCTAAGCCGCGTCCACGTATGGCAGTCTCCGGAATGTTCCTGCTGCTCTATGGCGTGTTCCGAAGCACGGCAGAGTTGGCGCGTGAGCCCGATGCGCATATCGGCTTCCTGGCCTTCGATTGGTTGACCATGGGGCAGCTGTTATCGCTGCCGATGATCGTACTGGGCGCGACGCTGATTGGTATCGCGTACGCGCGAGGTGTAGAATCGGCCTCTAAATGACATTTTTAACGGTTAAGGCGAACTGATCCATGCAGCAGTATCTGGACCTCATGCGAGATATCCTTGAGAACGGCACCGATAAGGGGGACCGGACAGGTACGGGCACGCGATCAGTGTTCGGGCGCCAGCTGCGTTTTGATCTGTCACAAGGCTTTCCGCTACTGACCACCAAGAAAGTCCACCTGAAATCGATTATCTACGAGCTGTTGTGGTTCCTGGATGGAAACACCAACAACAACTGGCTGAAAGAGCGCGGTGTGTCGATCTGGGATGAATGGGCGCTGGAAGACGGTGATCTGGGGCCGGTTTACGGTAAGCAGTGGCGTTCCTGGCAGTGCCCGGATGGCAGTACTGTTGATCAGATCAGCCAGGTGGTGGAGCAGATCAAGAAAACGCCTAATTCACGGCGTTTGATTGTCAGTGGCTGGAATCCTGCTGATCTGCCGGATGAAACCCAAAGTCCGCAGGAAAACGTGCGCAACGGGAAAGCGGCGTTACCTCCTTGTCATACCCTGTTTCAGTTTTATGTGCTCGACGGTAAGTTGAGCTGTCAGCTATACCAGCGCAGCGCGGATTATGTGCTGGGCGTTCCTTTCAATATTGCTTCCTATGCGTTGTTGACTCACATGATTGCCCAGCAGTGTGATCTGGATGTGGGTGACTTCGTCCATACCTTCGGTGACGCGCACCTTTATCAGGACCATATCAATGATCCCGCGATTGTGCAGGAGCAGCTCTCCCGTACGCCGCGGGCGCAGCCGAAGCTGATTATCAAGCGTAAGCCCGAGAGTCTGTTTGACTACCGGTTTGAGGATTTTGAAGTTGTTGAGTATGACCCGTATCCGGCGATACGGGCTGCAGTATCCATCTGAGGAAATGTCATGAGACTGGCAATCATCGTAGCGCAGGCAGACAACCGGGTGATCGGGGTAAACAACAAGTTGCCCTGGCATCTGCCGGAAGATTTGCGGTATTTCAAACAGGTTACGATGGCGAAACCGATCATCATGGGGCGTAAAACCTATGAGTCGATTGGTCGACCATTGCCGGGGCGTACGAATATTGTGATCTCCAGACAGGAAAACTATGCGCCTAAGGGTGTCAGGGTTGTGTCTACGCTGGAGGCGGCAATAGAGTTGGCGGAAAGCATCTGTCTGATTGACGGAGCTGAAGAGGCGATGGTTATCGGTGGGGCTCAGATCTATGAGCAGGCGCTGAGCGTTGCTGATCGGTTGTATCTGACTCAGGTGCACGCCAATGTGGAGGGTGATGCCTGGTTCCCGGCGTTTGCCAGTGAACAATGGCGAGAGATCGGGCGCGAGGATTTCACCGCAAAGGAACCAAACCCCTACGATTACAGTTTTATCGTGTTGGACCGGGTGTAACGAAGGATGAAGTAGTATGGCGATCCGTTCGTTGTTGTCTATCCTGGCTGACGGACGCTTTCACTCCGGGCGAGAGCTTGGTGAAGTGCTGGGTGTGAGCCGCAGTGCCATTTGGAAGCAGATCCGCAAGCTGGAAGAGTTCGGCTTGGAAATTTATAGCGTTAAAGGGCGGGGCTATCGTGTCCCGGGTGGTCTGGATCTGTTGGATGTTGAACAGATCAAGGCAGAGCTGGAGCCAGCGGTGCTCTCCCAGATTAAAGATGTAGAGCTGGAGTTGTCGATGCCGTCGACGAACCAGCAGGCGGTGCAGCAGAGTCAGGTAACTAACTGTCATGGCAGCTTGTACCTTGCAGAGCAGCAGACCGCAGGACGCGGCCGCCGTGGTCGGCAATGGGTGAGTCCGTTTGGACGCAACCTGTACTTCTCTCTGGTATGGCGTTTCGAGAACGGGGCGGCAGCTCTTGAGGGGCTGAGTTTGTTGGTCGGCCTGAGCTTGCTGAAAGGGATTCAGCGAATGGGTATCGCCGGCGTGCAGCTGAAGTGGCCTAACGATCTACTGTGGAAGGACCGTAAGCTGGCGGGTATTCTGCTGGAAATGACCGGAGATGCGTCGGGTGATTGTCAGGTGGTGATCGGCGTGGGTATTAATGTCGAGATGCCGCTGGAGCACAGTGTTGCGATCGATCAGCCCTGGATTGATCTGCAATCCCTGGCGGGTGTGAAGCTGTCGCGCAATAAGCTGTTGGCGGCATTGTTGTCGGAGCTGGTGCCCGCGTTGAATCAGTTTGCTAAGGATGGTTTTTCGCCGTTGGTGGATCAGTGGCATGAGCATCATGCCTACCAGGACCAGATGATCAATCTGAATATAGGACAGAACGCACTCGAAGGGGTGTGTCGTGGCGTGGATGCCAGTGGTGCGCTGCTTCTGGAGACCGCAGAAGGAACTCAGAGCTTCCACGGCGGGGAAGTGAGCGTTAGACGCAAAGCATGAAACTTGAAATCGATATCGGCAATACTTTGTTGAAATGGCGTGTAGTACAGGATGGTGTCGCTCTGAAGCGCGGTCATCATCCTACGGCGCAGCTGGCGTCATCGATGCCAGTGGAGTGGCCCGATTCGATTTCTCAGATCGTGGTTTCAAGTGTCGCCGGGCCTGCGATTGCGGGCCTGATCGGTGTCTATGCAGAGTCACGCTGGCAGTTGCAGCCTCGTTTTGCGGTTACGCGTGGAGCGGCGGCGGGTGTCACTAACAGCTATGCGGATCCTTCCCGTATGGGGGTGGATCGTTGGTTGGCGATGCTTGCCGCATACAACGATTGTCATTCATCCTGCTGTATCGTCGATTGTGGTAGCGCCATAACGGTAGATTACGTTGCGGCTGACGGGCAGCACGAAGGTGGCTACATTATTCCAGGCTTGCGCCTGATGTCGGAAAGCCTGCAGCGCAGTACAGCTGAGGTGTTGGTCGATCGTTCTATTGAGCAGTTCGAAACTGAGCCTGGAACACACACTTCGGCGGCTGTCGCTCACGGTATCAATTTTGCGTTTAAGGCGTTGCAAGAGAAGGTGATGACTTCCCTTGAATGTGACGGGCAGCAGCGTGCGCTCTATATAACGGGTGGTGATGGTCGCCTCTTCTATCAGTTGTGCGAAGAGGGTGAATACTGTCCGGACCTTGTAATGGATGGATTGCGCTGGGCGTTGGATTAGATTTTAGTTCCCGGTCATCATTGTCTTTCTTCTTTCTTCTTTCTTCTTTCTTCTTTCTTCTTTCTTCTTTCTTCTTTCTTCTTTCTTCTTTCTTCTTTCTTTTGCCTCTGGCTTTTTGTGTGTCACTGCTGGTTTTGGCTGCAAATTGTACAGATAGGCGTTGTTTTAGTTCAAAATATAGTCAATGAAATCAAGGTCCTAGGAAATTTGCGAAAAAAACCAAAAAAAATGAAAAAAGTTGAAAATAGGGGTTGCAAGGGTTCTGGGCTGTGGGTAATATACGCGCCACTTCGACGCTGAGCCGGTATAGCTCAGTTGGTAGAGCAACTGACTTGTAATCAGTAGGTCCCGAGTTCGACTCTTGGTGCCGGCACCATTCAGCAGTGAAGTATTTGGTAAGGTGGGGTTCCCGAGTGGCCAAAGGGATCAGACTGTAAATCTGACGCGCAAGCTTCGGTGGTTCGAATCCACCTCCCACCACCATTCAGCTTGATTCTATGCGGGTATGGTATAGTGGCTATTACCTCAGCCTTCCAAGCTGAAGAGGCGGGTTCGATTCCCGCTACCCGCTCCAGCTGGAGTATGAGTTGTGCTCATGTAGCTCAGGGGTAGAGCACACCCTTGGTAAGGGTGAGGTCGGCGGTTCAAATCCGCCCATGAGCTCCAGTTTTTATGAAGGGCAGATATAGCAATATATCTGCCCTTTGTTATGTTTGTTTTTCGCGAACTTACCTGTGGAATGTACTGATGGCTAAAGAACAATTTGAACGCTCCAAGCCGCACGTTAACGTTGGTACTATCGGCCACGTTGACCACGGCAAAACTACACTGACTGCTGCCCTGACTCGCGTATGTGCGGAAGTTTTCGGCGGTGAAATGAAGGCGTTCGACCAGATCGATAACGCACCAGAAGAACGTGAGCGTGGTATCACCATCGCAACTTCTCACGTTGAATACGATTCAACTATCCGTCACTACGCACACGTAGACTGCCCGGGACACGCTGACTATGTTAAAAACATGATCACCGGTGCTGCGCAGATGGATGGCGCGATCCTGGTATGTGGCGCGACTGACGGCCCTATGCCTCAGACTCGTGAGCACATCCTGCTGTCTCGTCAGGTAGGTGTACCGTACATCGTAGTATTCCTGAACAAAGCTGATCTGCTGGCTGAAGATTGCGGCGGCGTTGACTCTGAAGAATACGAAGAGATGCTGGAGCTGGTTGAAATGGAAATCCGTGAGCTGCTGGATACTTACGAATTCCCAGGTGACGACACTCCAATCATCGCTGGTTCCGCTCTGATGGCGCTGAACGGCGAAGACGACAACGAGCTGGGTACTACCGCTGTTAAGAAGCTGGTAGAAGCACTGGACTCTTACATTCCAGAGCCAGAGCGTGCTATCGATCAGCCGTTCCTGATGCCTATCGAGGACGTATTCTCTATCTCCGGTCGTGGTACTGTAGTAACTGGCCGTGTAGAGCGTGGTATCGTTAACGTTGGTGATGAGATCGAAATCGTTGGTATCAAAGAAACCACCACTACTACCTGTACTGGTGTAGAGATGTTCCGTAAGCTGCTGGACGAAGGTCGTGCAGGTGAGAACATCGGTGCGCTGCTGCGTGGTACTAAGCGTGACGAAGTTGAGCGTGGTCAGGTACTGGCGAAGCCAGGTTCCATCACTCCTCACACTCGTTTCGAAGGTGAAGTATACGTACTGTCCAAAGAAGAAGGCGGTCGTCACACTCCATTCTTCAAAGGCTACCGTCCACAGTTCTACTTCCGTACAACTGACATCACTGGTGCTGTAGAGCTGCCAGAAGGTGTGGAAATGGTAATGCCTGGTGATAACATCCAGATGGACGTTACCCTGATCAACCCAATCGCGATGGAAGACGGTCTGCGTTTTGCTATCCGTGAAGGTGGTCGTACTGTAGGTGCAGGCGTTGTATCTAAAATTATCGAGTAAAAACCGATAATTAGGTGTTGCCAAGCACCTGGGAGGCGCATATAATGTGCCTCCCTATTACGCAGTAGGCCAGTGGCTCAATTGGCAGAGCAGCGGTCTCCAAAACCGCAGGTTGGGGGTTCGAGTCCCTCCTGGCCTGCCATTCCTAATCTGGAATGGCATCACAAAGCAGTAGCTTTTCTAAAATTCCGAGGCCCCGAACGTGAACTCTAAAGTGACTTCCGAAGGTTCTAAATTCGACGCTCTGAAATGGGCGGTGGTTTTGGTGATTCTTACGGTTGGTGTTGTGGGTAACTCCATCTATGCGGAAGAGTCCCTGTTTTATCGCGTAGTGGCGCTGCTGGTCCTGGCGGGTGTTGCGGGCTTTGTTGCTCTGCAGACCGAGAAGGGTCAGGCTTTCTTTAATCTGTTTAAAGAAGCAAAAGCGGAAATTCGAAAGGTTGTATGGCCAACGCGTCAGGAAACCGGTCAGACAACAGCGATTGTTGTGGTTGTTGTTCTGGTTGTGGGTTTGCTGCTGTGGGGGCTGGATTCTCTGTTGAGCTGGCTTGTATCCGGCGTAATCGGTTAAGAGGTTTTAAGCATGGCTAAGCGTTGGTATGTGGTACATGCGTATTCCGGTTACGAAAAGCGCGTAATGAATACGCTGAAAGAGCGTATCGAACTGCATGAGATGCAGGAATCTTTCGGTGAGGTGTTGGTGCCGACTGAAGAGGTTGTAGAGATTCGCGACGGCAAGAAGCGCAAGTCAGAGCGTAAGTTCTATCCGGGTTATGTTCTGGTGAACATGGATATGAACGACGAATCCTGGCATTTGGTTAAGAATACGCCTCATGTGCTTGGTTTTATCGGTGGTACTGCGGGCAATCCTGCGCCGATCACTGAAAAAGAAGCAAATGAGATTCTGCAGCGCGTTGAGAGCGGTGTTGATAAACCGCGGCCGAAGACTGTCTTTGAGCCGGGTGAGATGGTTCGCGTAATTGACGGTCCATTCGCAGACTTCAACGGTGTTGTAGAAGAAGTGAATTACGAGAAGAACAGGCTGCAGGTTGCGGTGCTGATCTTCGGTCGCTCCACGCCGGTTGAGCTGGAGTTTGTACAGGTCGAAAAAGTCTGATCTGACATAAAATTACACAAAAAACTCTGCCTCTATTGGGGCGGGGTTTTTGCGCTTTAAAGAAACGGGGAGCCGAAAGGCGTTTGAACCCATAGGAGAACTAACAATGGCTAAGAAGATCGAAGCTTACATCAAGCTGCAGGTCCCTGCTGGTCAGGCTAACCCAAGCCCACCAGTTGGTCCAGCACTGGGTCAGCACGGTGTGAACATCATGGAATTCTGTAAGGCGTTCAACGCGTCTACACAGAGCATGGAAAACGGTATGCCAGTACCGGTTGTGATCACTGTATACGCTGATCGCAGCTTCACGTTCATCACTAAAACTCCACCGGCATCTGTGCTGCTGAAGAAGGCTGCAGGCCTGAAGAGCGGTTCCGGTCGTCCTAACACTGAGAAAGTAGGTACTGTTACCCGCGCTCAGCTGGAAGAGATTGCGACTACTAAGATGGCTGACCTGACTGCTGCAGACATGGATGCAGCGGTACGTACTATCGCAGGTTCTGCGCGTAGCATGGGTCTTGTTGTGGAGGGTCAGGAATAATGGCTAAGCTGTCCAAACGTCAGAAGCTGATCAACGAGAAAGTTGATAGCACTAAACAGTACGCAGTTGAAGATGCTGTTGCTCTGCTGTCCGAGCTGTCCACCGTTAAGTTCAAAGAGACTGTTGAACTGGCTGTGAACCTGGGTATCGATCCTCGTAAATCCGACCAGGTTGTACGTGGTTCTACCGTACTGCCTAACGGTACTGGTAACGATGTTCGCGTTGCTGTATTCGCACAGGGCGAAAACGCTGAGAAAGCGAAAGAAGCTGGTGCTGATGTAGTAGGTTTCGAAGATCTGGCTGAGCAGATCAAAGGCGGCGACCTGAACTTCGGTGTAGTAATTGCTACTCCAGACGCAATGCGTGTTGTAGGTCAGCTGGGTCAGGTTCTGGGTCCGCGTGGTCTGATGCCTAACCCTAAAGTTGGCACTGTAACTCCAGACGTTGTTACCGCTGTTAAAAATGCTAAAGCCGGTCAGGTGCGTTTCCGCGCTGACAAAAACGGCATCATCCACGCGGGTGTTGGCAAAGTAGACTTCGACGCATCTGCTGTTAAAGGCAACGTTGAAGCACTGCTGGCTGACCTGAAGAAGGCTAAGCCTGCTTCCGCTAAAGGCGTGTATGTGAAGAAAGTAACCCTGTCCACTACTATGGGCCCGGGTCTGACTCTGGATCAGGGTTCTCTGGACTTCTGATCTGAGTTAAAGGTTTTTTGAGGGTCTTCGTTCCCTCTTAATAGAGACGAAGGCCGTCAAAGACCGCAGGTGAGCTGCAGTCTTCTGATTGCAGTTCTTAATGGGTAACCAGCCTGCGCAGACGGTGAGATTCCTTGTGGATCTAAAACCACCGTACTCAAGCTTCATCTTTCGGTGAAGTGGTTGGTAAACAGTCGTAAGACTAAATCCAGGAGTAAATCGTGGCATTAGGACTCGAAGACAAAAAAGCGATCGTCGCTGAAGTCCAGGAAGCTGCTAAAGGCGCTCTGTCAGCGGTAGTTGCGGATTCCCGCGGCGTAACCGTTGAAGATATGACTGCTCTGCGTAAGCAGGCTCGTGAAGCAGGTGTGTGGCTGAAAGTTGTTCGTAACACACTGGCGCGTCGTGCGGTTGAAGGTACTGACTACGAGTGTCTGAACGACACTTTCAAAGGTCCGTCCATCATCGCGTTCTCTACCGAACATCCTGGTGCGGGTGCCCGCATCCTGAAGGATTTCGCTAAAGGCAACGACAAGTTCGAGCTGAAAGCAGCAGCATTCGAAGGTGAAGTGGTAGACGTAGCGATGCTGGCAAGCCTGCCAACATACGACGAAGCTATCGCGAAGCTGATGATGTGCATGAAAGAAGCAGCAGCTGGCAAACTGGTTCGCACTATTGCGGCCGTTCGCGACCAGAAAGAAGAGCAGGCTGCGTAAGTTATTTACGCAGACGTTTTTTAAAAGATTTAGCGGGCCGCGAAGCCCGAGATTATCAGGAATTACATCATGTCTCTGACTAACGAAGATATCCTCAACGCAATTGCTGAAATGTCCGTTAAGGACGTAGTTGCTCTGATCGAAGCAATGGAAGAAAAATTCGGTGTTACCGCTGCTGCTGCAGTAGTAGCTGGTGGTGCTGCTGGCGGCGAAGCTGCTGCAGCTGAAGAGAAGACCGAGTTCGACGTTATTCTGACCGCTGTTGGCGATAAGAAAGTAAACGTAATCAAAGCAGTACGCGGCGCGACTGGCCTGGGCTTGAAAGAAGCTAAAGGCATGGTTGACGGCGTTCCAGCGGCTGTTAAAGAAGGCGTTAGCAAAGAAGAAGCTGAAGAACTGCAGAAGGCCCTGGAAGAAGCAGGCGCATCTGTTGAAGTTAAGTAATAGCTTCTTTGCATTACAGGGCAGCGGAATGCTGCCCGAAGTGCTGATGGCTGGTGGCAAATTGCCACCGGCCTTTTTCCGTTATTTATAGACAGCAAATATTTAACGGCAATACAGGCCGGAAGCGCCCCTTCTGGACTGTTTCTCACTTGGTGCACTTGCTGGGGAACACTGATGGCTTATTCATACACTGAAAAGAAACGCATCCGTAAGGACTTCGGTAAATTACCGCAGGTCATGGATGTGCCTTACCTGCTTGCAATTCAGCTCGACTCTTATAAGCGCTTCTTGCAAGAGGGATCCGATGTTGCTGCGCTCAAGGAAGAAGGCTTACACGCAGCGTTTAACTCTGTTTTTCCAATCGTTTCATATTCCGGAAATGCATCTCTGGAATACGTCGGCTACCGCCTCGGTGAACCCGTATTTGATGTTAAAGAATGCCAGATGCGCGGCATCACTTATGCTGCTCCGCTGCGCGTCAAAGTTCGCTTGGTAATCTACGATCGCGAGTCCAGCAATAAAGCGGTTAAGGATATCAAGGAACAAGAAGTATACATGGGCGAAATGCCGCTGATGACCGACAACGGTACCTTTGTGGTAAACGGTACCGAGCGTGTAATCGTGTCTCAGCTGCACCGTTCCCCGGGTGTGTTCTTCGATCACGATAAAGGTAAAACCCACTCTTCCGGTAAGCTGCTGTACTCCGCGCGTATTATTCCTTACCGCGGCTCCTGGCTGGATTTCGAATTCGATCCTAAAGACAGCCTGTTTGTACGTATCGACCGTCGCCGTAAGCTGCCAGCAACTATTCTGCTGCGTGCTCTGGGTTACAGCGCTGAAGAGATTCTGGAAACTTTCTTCGACAACACTAACTGGACTCTGGCTGATGGCGTCATCCGCATGGAGCTGGTACCGGATCGCCTGCGTGGCGAAACCATGACCTTCGAGGTCAAGGATCCGGACGGTAACGTGATTGTTGAGCCAGGCCGTCGTATCACGCCGCGTCACATCCGTCAGATGGCGAAAGCCGGTATGGACCAGCTGGAAGTTCCAATGGAATACCTGGCGGGTAAAGCGATGGCGAAAGACATCGTTGATCCTGCGACCGGTGAGCTGATTTGTGCGTCTAACGCCGAGATCACCGAAGATCTGGTTGAGAAGCTGCAGCACATTGGTGTAACCGAATTCGAAACACTGTACACCAACGATCTGGACTGCGGTCCGTTCATCTCCGATACCCTGCGTAACGACCCGACCCGCAATCAGCTGGAAGCACTGGTAGAGATCTACCGTATGATGCGTCCGGGCGAGCCGCCGACCAAAGAGTCTGCTGAAGCGCTGTTCGAGAACCTGTTCTTCACTGACGAGCGCTACGACCTGTCTGGCGTAGGCCGCATGAAGTTCAACCGCCGTCTGGGTCGTGACGATGTCACCGGTCCTGGCGTACTGGATAAAGAAGATATCCTAGCGGTAATGAAGACCCTGATCGAGATCCGTAACGGTTTCGGTACCGTCGATGATATCGACCACCTGGGTAACCGTCGTATCCGTTCCGTAGGTGAGATGGCGGAGAACCAGTTCCGCGTTGGTCTGGTACGTGTAGAGCGTGCTGTACGCGAACGTCTGAGCATGGCTGAATCTGATAACCTGATGCCTCAGGATCTGATCAACGCCAAGCCAGTTGCTGCGGCGATCAAAGAGTTCTTCGGTTCCTCTCAGCTGTCTCAGTTCATGGACCAGAACAATCCGCTGTCTGAAGTTACCCACAAGCGCCGTGTATCTGCGCTGGGTCCGGGCGGTCTGACCCGTGAGCGTGCGGGCTTTGAGGTTCGAGATGTACACCCAACCCACTACGGTCGTGTATGTCCAATCGAGACCCCTGAGGGTCCGAACATCGGTCTGATTAACTCTCTGGCTGTATTCGCTCGCACCAACGACTACGGCTTCCTGGAAACCCCTTACCGTCGCGTAACAGACGGTGTGGTTACCGACGAGATCGACTACCTGTCCGCGATCGAAGAGAACAAATACGTTATCGCACAGGCTTCCGCTGAGATGGATGCTGACAAGCGCTTGGTGGAAGAGCTGGTTAACGTACGTCACCTGAACGAATTCACCGTGATGGCGCCGGAAAAAGTACAGTACATGGACGTGTCTCCACGTCAGGTTGTATCTGTGGCGGCATCCCTGATCCCGTTCCTGGAACACGATGATGCGAACCGTGCATTGATGGGTTCCAACATGCAGCGTCAGGCTGTACCAACACTGCGCGCAGACAAGCCGCTGGTTGGTACCGGTATGGAGCGCAACGTAGCGCGTGACTCCGGTGTGTGTGTGGTTGCCAAGCGTGGTGGTATCGTTGAAACCGTAGACGCAGGTCGTATCGTGGTTAAAGTCCGCGATGAAGAGGTGGATGCTGGTGACGCAGGTGTAGATATCTACAACCTGACCAAGTACACCCGCTCCAACCAGAACACCTGCATCAACCAGCGTCCGATCATCTTCCCGGGTGACACTGTAAGCGCTGGTGACATCATGGCAGACGGCCCGTCCGTTGATATGGGTGAACTGGCTCTGGGTCAGAACATGCGTATCGCGTTCATGCCGTGGAACGGTTACAACTTCGAGGACTCCATCCTCATCTCTGAGCGTGTTGTTCAGGAAGACCGTTTCACCACCGTTCACATTCAGGAACTGACCTGTGTGGCGCGTGACACCAAGCTGGGACCTGAGGAAGTAACCTCCGATATCCCTAACGTAGGTGAGTCCGCGCTGGCGAAGCTGGACGAGTCCGGTATCGTGCACATCGGTGCAGAAGTAGGTCCTGGCGATATCCTGGTTGGTAAGGTAACCCCTAAGGGTGAAACCCAGCTGACACCGGAAGAAAAACTGCTGCGTGCGATCTTCGGTGAGAAAGCGTCTGACGTTAAGGACACTTCTCTACGCGTTAAGACCGGTACTATCGGTAAGGTTATCGACGTTCAGGTCTTCACCCGTGACGGTGTGCCGAAAGACGAGCGTGCGATCTCCATTGAGACCTCCGAGCTGGATTCCATCCGTAAGGACCTGAACGACGAATTCCGTATCGTAGAAGAAGCGGTCTTCGAGCGTCTGGAAAAGGCCCTGGTTGGTCTGAAAGCTGACGGCGGCGCAGGTCTGACGAAAGGCGAAGAGATCACCTCTGAGTTCCTGGCAGGCCTGAAACACGCTGATTGGTACAAAATCCGCGTTTCTGACGACGCAGTTTCTGAACAGCTGGAGCTGGCACAGAAGCAGTTGGAAGAGCGTCGCGAACAGCTGGATGCGCGTTTCGAAGATAAGAAACGTAAGCTGCAGACCGGCGACGATCTGGCACCGGGCGTGCTGAAGATCGTTAAGGTTTACGTAGCAACCAAGCGTCGCGTACAGCCTGGTGACAAGATGGCAGGTCGTCACGGTAACAAAGGTGTTATCTCCGTGATCATGCCTGTGGAAGACATGCCGTACGATGAGAAGGGTGAACCGGTAGACATCGTACTGAACCCGCTGGGTGTACCATCCCGTATGAACGTTGGTCAGATCCTGGAGACGCACATGGGTGCGGCTGCGAAAGGTCTGGGTAACAAGATCAACGAGATGCTGGAAGAAGAGCGTGCTAAAGCCGAGAAGGTTAAAGAGCTGCGCGAATTCCTGGATCGCATCTACAACAGCAAGCTGGGTGGCTGGCAGAACGCGCGTCACGAAGACCTGGATTCCTTCAGCGATGAAGAGATCCTGACGCTGGCGCAGAACCTGCGTAAGGGTGTGCCTCTGGCGACTCCTGCGTTTGACGGTGCTAAGGAAGCTGAGCTGAAAGAGCTGCTGACTCTGGCAGATATCGATACCAGCGGTCAGTTCCGTCTGTTCGATGGCCGTACCGGCAACCAGTTCGACCGTCCTGTAACCGTAGGTTACATGTACATGCTGAAACTGAACCACCTGGTAGACGACAAGATGCACGCACGTTCTACCGGTTCTTACAGCCTTGTTACTCAGCAGCCGCTGGGTGGTAAAGCACAGTTCGGTGGTCAGCGTTTCGGTGAGATGGAGGTATGGGCACTGGAAGCATACGGTGCGGCGTACACTCTGCAGGAAATGCTCACCGTTAAGTCCGATGACGTTAACGGTCGTACTAAGATGTATAAGAACATCGTTGATGGTGATCATCGTATGGAGCCGGGCATGCCGGAGTCCTTCAACGTATTGATCAAGGAGATTCGCTCCCTCGGTATCGATATCGAGCTGGAAAGCGAATAAGGACTTAACCGTAATCAGGCGGGGGCCGGTACGCCGGCCCCAGGCATTAACTCCGTGAGGAGCTAGAAATAATGAAAGATTTGCTGAATCTGCTGAAATCTCAGGGCCAGTCTGAAGAGTTTGACTCCATCCGTATTGGATTGGCGTCACCGGAGATGATCCGCTCCTGGTCTTATGGTGAGGTTAAAAAGCCGGAAACCATCAACTACCGTACCTTCAAGCCAGAACGTGAAGGTCTGTTCTGTGCCAAGATTTTCGGTCCTGTGAAGGATTACGAATGTCTGTGCGGTAAGTACAAGCGCATGAAACACCGCGGTGTTATCTGTGAAAAATGTGGCGTAGAAGTAACGCTGGCGAAAGTGCGTCGTGACCGTATGGGTCACATCGAGCTGGCGTCTCCGGTTGCGCACATCTGGTTCCTGAAATCGCTGCCATCCCGCATCGGCCTGATGCTGGACATGACGCTGCGTGACATCGAGCGTGTGCTCTACTTCGAATCGTTCGTCGTGATCGATCCGGGTATGACCTCGCTGGAGCGTGGTCAGCTGATGAACGACGAGCAGTACTTCGAAGCACTGGAAGAGTTTGGTGATGACTTCGACGCGCGTATGGGTGCGGAAGCGGTTAAAGAGCTGCTGGCGTCCATCGACCTGGGTGACGAGATCCAGGTGCTGCGTGAAGAGCTGCCACAGACCAACTCTGAAACCAAGATCAAGAAGCTGTCCAAGCGCCTGAAGCTGCTGGAAGCCTTCCACAAGTCCGGTAACAACCCGGAGTGGATGATCATGCAGGTGCTGCCAGTACTGCCACCTGATCTGCGTCCTCTGGTACCGCTGGACGGCGGCCGTTTCGCGACTTCCGATCTGAACGATCTGTACCGTCGTGTTATCAACCGTAACAACCGTCTGAAGCGCCTGCTGGACCTGAACGCACCGGATATCATCGTACGTAACGAAAAACGTATGCTGCAGGAATCCGTGGATGCGCTGCTGGATAACGGTCGTCGTGGCCGTGCTATCACCGGCTCTAACAAGCGTCCTCTGAAGTCCCTGGCTGACATGATCAAAGGTAAGCAGGGTCGTTTCCGTCAGAACCTGCTGGGTAAACGTGTAGACTACTCCGGTCGTTCCGTAATCGTGGTAGGTCCTTACCTGCGTCTGCACCAGTGTGGTCTGCCTAAGAAAATGGCGCTGGAGCTGTTCAAGCCGTTCATCTTCTCCAAGCTGGAACTGCGTGGTCACGCGACCACCATCAAAGCCGCTAAGAAGATGGTTGAGCGCGAAGAGCCGCTGGTATGGGATATCCTGGATGAAGTAATCCGCGAACACCCGGTCCTGCTGAACCGTGCACCAACCCTGCACCGTCTGGGTATCCAGGCATTCGAGCCGGTACTGATCGAAGGTAAAGCGATCCAGTTGCACCCACTGGTATGTGCGGCATACAACGCGGACTTTGACGGTGACCAGATGGCGGTACACGTACCGCTGACTATCGAAGCGCAGCTGGAAGCACGTGCGCTGATGATGTCTACCAACAACGTACTGTCCCCTGCGAACGGTGAGCCAATCATCGTACCTTCCCAGGACGTGGTACTGGGTCTGTACTACATGACCCGTGAGCGTGTGAACGCTCAGGGTGAAGGCATGATCTTCTCCAACATTGAAGAGGTGGAGCGTGCACACGGTGCCGGTCAGGTCTCTCTGCAGGCGAAGATTCGTGTACGTATCACTGAAACCATTCGTGACATTCACGGTGGTGTAGAAACCAAGACCGAGCTGAAAGAAACGACTGCTGGTCGTGCCCTGCTGTTCGCTATCGTTCCGGATGGCCTGCCATACGAGCTGGTTAACCAGAACATGAAGAAGAAGGCGATCTCCCGCCTGCTGAACGAGGCGTACCGTCGCTGCGGTCTGAAAGACACCGTTATCTTCGCTGACCAGCTGATGTACACCGGTTTCCGTCAGGCAACCATGTCCGGCTCCTCCATCGGTGTAAACGACTTCGTTGTACCGGATGAGAAAGTCGACATCATCGGTGAAGCCGACGCAGAAGTTAAAGAGATCGAGCGTCAGTTCGGCGACGGTCTGGTAACTGCGGGCGAGAAATACAACAAGGTTGTGGATATCTGGTCCCGTGCCAACGAATTGCTGGCTAAGAAGATGATGGACAACCTGAAAACCGAGCCGGTGGTAAACCGCGAAGGTGAAGAGGTTGAACAGGAATCCTTCAACTCCGTATACATGATGGCCGACTCCGGAGCGCGTGGTAGTGCCGCTCAGATCCGTCAGCTGGCAGGTATGCGTGGTCTGATGGCGAAGCCGGATGGCTCCATCATCGAAACGCCGATCACCGCGAACTTCCGTGAAGGTCTGAACGTACTCCAGTACTTCATCTCCACCCACGGTGCGCGTAAAGGTCTGGCCGATACCGCACTGAAAACTGCGAACTCCGGTTACCTGACCCGTCGTCTGGTAGACGTAGCGCAGGACAACGTAATCACCGAATCTGACTGTGGTACCGAAGGCGGTCTGCTGATGACGCCGCTGATCGAAGGTGGTGACGTAGTAGTAGGCCTGGGTGATCGTGTTCTGGGTCGTGTTGTAGCTAAAGACGTACTGGACCCGCAGGGCGTAGACGTACTGATCGAGCGCGGCACCCTGATGGATGAAGCCTGGATCCACCGTCTGGAGAACGAAGATAAGTACTCCTCCATCGATGAGATCGTGGTACGCAGTGCAATCACTTGTGAAACCCGCCACGGTATCTGTGCACACTGTTACGGCCGTGACCTGGGTCGCGGACACCTGGTTAACCCGGGTGAAGCTGTCGGGGTTATCGCAGCACAGTCCATCGGTGAGCCGGGTACACAGCTGACCATGCGTACGTTCCACATCGGTGGTGCGGCATCCCGAGCTGCGGCTGTAGACAGCGTTCAGGTTAAGAATGGCGGTGAGATCCGTCTGCACAACCTGAAGTTCGTAGAACGTCCGGATGGCGCACTGGTTGCGACCTCCCGTTCCGGCGAGCTGGGTGTAACCGACGAGCACGGTCGTGAGCGTGAGCGTTACAAGCTGCCATACGGTTCCGTAATCAAAGTTAAAGATGGCGACAGTGTAGATGCTGGCGACATCGTGGCGAACTGGGACCCGCACACGCACCCAATCATCACCGAGGTAGGTGGTAAGGTTGAGTTCGTGGGCATGGAAGACGGTATCACCGTTAAGCGTCAGACCGACGAACTGACCGGTCTGTCCACCATCGAGGTTCTGGACGCGAAAGACCGTCCGCAGGCGGGCAAAGATATCCGTCCGATGATCAAGCTGGTCGACGCCAATGGCGAAGACATCCTGCAGGCGAATGGTGCTCCGGCAAACTACCTGCTGCCAGCGAAAGCGATCCTCAACCTGGCGGCGAACGCTGAAGTTGAAGTGGGTGCGGTTCTGGCGCGTATTCCGCAGGAAGGTACGGTCAACAAAGATATCACCGGTGGTCTGCCGCGCGTAGCGGACCTGTTCGAAGCACGTAAACCGAAAGAGTCCGCTATCCTGGCGGAGATCTCCGGTACCATCAGCTTCGGCAAAGAGACCAAAGGTAAGAAACGACTGGTCATTACGCCAACCGACGGTGGTGATCCAATCGAGATCATGATCCAGAAATGGCGTAACCTGAACGTCTTCGAAGGCGAGCAGGTAGAAAAAGGTGAGGTTATCTCCGATGGCCCATCCAACCCGCATGACATTCTGCGTGTCCTGGGTGTGGGTGAGCTGGCGAAATACATCACCTCCGAAATTCAGGATGTATACCGACTGCAGGGTGTAGGCATCAACGATAAACACATTGAGGTTATCGTTCGCCAGATGCTGCGTAAGGTAGAGATTCTGTCTTCCGGTGATTCCAGCTTCATCCCGGGTGATCAGGTGGAATACCAGGCAGTGGTAGCAGAAAACGAACAGCTGGAAGCCGAAGGCAAGATTCCAGCGAAGTTCGAGCGCGTACTGCTGGGTATCACCAAGGCATCCCTGGCTACTGAGTCCTTCATTTCTGCCGCATCCTTCCAGGAGACTACCCGTGTCCTGACCGAAGGTGCAGTAACCGGTAAGCAGGACTTCCTGCGCGGCCTGAAGGAGAACGTAGTTGTGGGTCGTCTGATCCCTGCGGGTTCCGGTCTTGCATACCACGCCGAGCGCAAGCGCAAGAAAGCGCAGCCTGAAGCGGGTGCAGCGACCGTAAGTGCGGAAGAGGTGCAACAGGCACTGACCGAAGCACTGAACGCTTCAATGCCAGACGCTGAATAAAATATATTCAATGTTTGACGTTATGGGCCGGAATTGAGTACAATTCCGGCCCCTTTTGTGACTGGATTCAAAAGAATTCAGTTTTTTATGGTGCCCATCAAAACGTGGAGTTTGCTAAATAATGGCAACTATTAACCAGTTGGTGCGCAAGCCTCGTAAACGTAAGGTGCAAAAAAGTGACGTTCCTGCTCTGCAGGCATGCCCACAGCGCCGTGGCGTGTGTACCCGTGTTTACACTACTACCCCGAAGAAACCGAACTCAGCACTGCGTAAAGTATGCCGTGTTCGTCTGACTAACGGATTTGAAGTAACTTCCTACATCGGTGGCGAAGGCCACAACTTGCAGGAACACTCCGTAGTTCTGATTCGCGGTGGTCGTGTTAAAGACCTTCCGGGTGTACGCTACCACACTGTTCGCGGTTCTCTGGACTGCTCCGGTGTGAATGATCGTAAACAAGGCCGCTCCAAGTACGGTACCAAACGTCCTAAGTCTTAATCGCCATCCCTAATGGCGAAGCTATGCAGCGATCCCTGAGGGGGCGCTGTCGCGCTAAACCAGACAGGATAAGAGTAAGGCGGGTGTCGTTTGACTACCTGAATACCTGAAGACCTTTTTAATATTGAGGGCTTATCAATGCCTAGAAGAAGAGTTGCTGCGAAGCGCGAAATTTTGCCGGATCCAAAATTCGGTAATACAGTTCTGGCAAAGTTCATGAACCACGTAATGATCAGCGGTAAGAAATCTGTCGCTGAGAAAATCGTGTACGGTGCTCTGGATAAGATCCAGGAACGCACCGGTAATGACCCACTGGAAGTATTCGACAAGGCACTGGAAACAGTTCAGCCAATGGTCGAAGTTAAATCCCGCCGTGTAGGTGGTGCTACTTACCAGGTGCCTGTTGAAGTTCGTCCTGCCCGTCGTATGGCTCTGGCTATGCGTTGGTTGGTAGACGCTTCCCGTAGCCGTGGCGAAAAATCCATGGCTCTGCGTCTGGCTGGCGAACTGGCTGATGCTGCAGAAGGCCGTGGTGCTGCCGTGAAGAAACGTGAAGACGTTCACCGCATGGCTGAAGCGAACAAAGCATTCGCTCACTACCGCTTCTAAACTGCTGAGGATTGAGTTGTGGCTCGTAAAACTCCTATCGCACGTTACCGTAACATTGGTATCTGTGCGCACGTAGACGCTGGCAAGACGACAACTACCGAACGTGTACTGTTCTACACTGGTCTGTCCCATAAAATTGGTGAGGTGCATGATGGCGCCGCAACCATGGATTGGATGGAGCAGGAGCAGGAGCGCGGTATTACCATCACGTCTGCAGCGACCACGTGTTTCTGGAAAGGGATGAACCAGCAGTTTGAAGACCACCGCATCAATATCATCGACACCCCAGGGCACGTTGACTTCACTATTGAAGTAGAGCGTTCCCTGCGTGTGCTTGATGGTGCCGTGGTTGTGCTTTGTGCGTCTTCCGGTGTGCAGCCTCAGACCGAGACTGTATGGCGTCAGGCAAACAAGTACGAAGTGCCGCGTATGGTATTCGTCAATAAGATGGACCGTGCCGGTGCTGACTTCTTTATGGTCGTTGACCAGCTGAAGGATCGTCTGGGTGCTAATGCAGTGCCTATCAATTTCCCAATTGGTGCAGAAGACGAGTTTAAAGGCGTTGTTGACCTGATCCGCATGAAAGCCATTATGTGGAACGAAGCCGATCAGGGCATGAGCTACGAGCTGCAGGATATCCCTGCAGATCTTCAGGATAAAGCCGAAGAGCTGCGCGAAGAGATGATCGAAGCAGCAGCCGAGGCGTCTGAAGAGCTGATGGACAAATACCTTGAAGAAGGTGAGTTGTCCGAAGAAGAGATTAAAGCGGGTCTGCGTCAGCGCACCCTGGATAACGACCTTGTTCTGATGCAGTGTGGTTCAGCATTTAAGAACAAGGGTGTCCAGGCAGTGCTGGATGCGGTTATCGAATACATGCCGTCTCCGATCGATGTTAAGGCGATCGAAGGTACGCTGGACGATGCCGATGAAACAGTCGCAACCCGTGAAGCAGATGATGATGCGCCGTTTGCGGCGCTGGCATTCAAGATCGCTACCGACCCATTCGTGGGTACGCTGACTTTCGTTCGTGTCTACTCTGGTGTTCTTAACTCTGGTGACAGTGTGATGAACTCCGTTAAGACCAAGAAAGAACGTGTCGGTCGTATGGTGCAGATGCACTCCAATAACCGTGAAGAGATCAAAGAGGTTCGTGCAGGCGACATCGCGGCTCTGATCGGTATGAAAGACGTGACCACCGGTGACACCCTGTGTGCATCCGACAGTGTCATCGTGCTGGAGCGTATGGAGTTTCCTGAGCCGGTTATCTCTGTTGCAGTAGAACCTAAGTCCCAGGCGGATCAGGAAAAAATGGGTATTGCGCTGGGTAAGCTTGCGCAGGAAGACCCATCTTTCCGTGTAGAGACTGACCAGGAAACGGGTCAGACTATAATTTCCGGTATGGGTGAGCTTCACCTTGATATCCTCGTTGATCGTATGAAGCGCGAGTTCAAGGTAGAGGCAAACATCGGTAAGCCACAGGTTGCCTACCGCGAGAAAATCCGCCAGTCCGTCGATGCGAACCACAAGTTTGCCCGTCAGTCTGGTGGTCGCGGTCAGTATGGTCACGTTGTTGTGGAATTCAGTCCGTCCGATGAGGAAGGATTGGAGTTCATCAACGAGATCGTTGGGGGTGCGATTCCTAAGGAATACATTCCGGCAATCGAAAAAGGTATCGCCGAACAGATGCAAAACGGCGTTATCGCCGGCTACCCGCTTATCGGCCTGAAAGCCCGTCTTCACGATGGTTCTTTCCACGAGGTTGACTCCAACGAGATGGCGTTTAAAATCGCAGCATCTCAGGCGCTGAAAAAGTACGCGCAGGAAGCAAGCCCGTGCCTGCTAGAGCCGATGATGAAAGTAGAGGTAGTTACACCTGAAGAGTACATGGGTGACGTGATGGGAGACCTGAACCGACGCCGTGGCCTTGTTCAGGGTATGGAAGACAGCTCTTCCGGTAAGGTCATCAATGCACAGGTGCCTCTGGGTGAAATGTTTGGTTACGCAACTGATCTGCGTTCCGCTACTCAGGGTCGTGCGACCTACTCTATGGAATTTGATGATTACGCAGAAGCGCCGCAAAACGTCGCAGACGCTGTAATTAACAAGAATTAATTATTGCCCTTTCGTTTAAGAGGTATTAACCGTGGCTAAAGAACAATTTGAACGCTCCAAGCCGCACGTTAACGTTGGTACTATCGGCCACGTTGACCACGGCAAAACTACACTGACTGCTGCCCTGACTCGCGTATGTGCGGAAGTTTTCGGCGGTGAAATGAAGGCGTTCGACCAGATCGATAACGCACCAGAAGAACGTGAGCGTGGTATCACCATCGCAACTTCTCACGTTGAGTACGATTCTACTATCCGTCACTACGCACACGTAGACTGCCCAGGACACGCTGACTATGTTAAAAACATGATCACCGGTGCTGCGCAGATGGATGGCGCGATCCTGGTATGTGGCGCGACTGACGGCCCTATGCCTCAGACTCGTGAGCACATCCTGCTGTCTCGTCAGGTAGGTGTACCGTACATCGTAGTATTCCTGAACAAAGCTGACCTGCTGGCTGAAGATTGCGGCGGCGTTGACTCTGAAGAATACGAAGAGATGCTGGAACTGGTTGAAATGGAAATCCGTGAGCTGCTGGACACTTACGAATTCCCAGGTGACGACACTCCAATCATCGCTGGTTCCGCTCTGATGGCGCTGAACGGCGAAGACGACAACGAGCTGGGTACTACCGCTGTTAAGAAGCTGGTAGAAGCACTGGACTCTTACATCCCAGAGCCAGAGCGTGCTATCGATCAGCCGTTCCTGATGCCTATCGAGGACGTATTCTCTATCTCCGGTCGTGGTACTGTAGTAACTGGCCGTGTAGAGCGTGGTATCGTTAACGTTGGTGACGAGATCGAAATCGTTGGTATCAAAGAAACCACCACTACTACCTGTACTGGTGTAGAGATGTTCCGTAAGCTGCTGGACGAAGGTCGTGCAGGTGAGAACATCGGTGCGCTGCTGCGTGGTACTAAGCGTGACGAAGTTGAGCGTGGTCAGGTACTGGCGAAGCCAGGTTCCATCACTCCTCACACTCGTTTCGAAGGTGAAGTATACGTACTGTCCAAAGAAGAAGGTGGTCGTCACACTCCATTCTTCAAAGGTTACCGTCCACAGTTCTACTTCCGTACAACTGACATCACTGGTGCTGTAGAGCTGCCAGAAGGTGTGGAAATGGTAATGCCTGGTGATAACATCCAGATGGATGTTACCCTGATCAACCCAATCGCGATGGAAGACGGTCTGCGTTTTGCTATCCGTGAAGGTGGTCGTACTGTAGGTGCAGGCGTTGTATCTAAGATCATCGAGTAATACTCTCTGATCTGAAAAAAAGGCTCCCAATTGGGGGCCTTTTTTATTGGTTAAAAAATAAACTTGACCACATCGGGCATAGTGAGTAATATTTGCGTCCCCCTCGTTATGGGGGGTGGTCGGCTATGCCGTAAAATAATTCGTTAGGAATTGTGTGATCGAAATGCAGAATCAGAAAATTCGTATTCGTCTGAAAGCCTTTGATCATCGCCTGATCGACTCTTCCGCGCAGGAAATCGTAGATACTGCAAAGCGGACGGGTGCTCAGGTGCGTGGCCCGATCCCACTTCCAACCCGCAAAGAACGCTACACAGTTCTGGTTTCTCCGCACGTCAACAAAGACGCTCGCGATCAGTATGAAATCCGTACTCACAAGCGTGTTCTGGACATCGTTGAGCCAACTGAAAAAACAGTTGACGCACTGATGAAGCTGGACCTTGCTGCGGGTGTAGAAGTGCAGATCAGCCTCGGCTAATCAAAAAAGGCACTGCGCAGATTTAATTTATTAATGAAGCGCTCATTTAGTGTGGAATGCTCTGGAAAGGGCAGCCGTAGTGGGTAACAGCCCCGTACACAACTGGCAAGAGGTTTTTAAGAAATGTCTGTAGGTCTTATCGGACGTAAAGCGGGTATGACACGTGTCTTCACTGAAGACGGTCAGTCCGTGCCAGTCACCGTCATCGAAGTGGAACCGAACCGTGTTACTCGCGTAAAAAGCGAAGACACAGACGGCTACGCAGCGGTACAGGTTACTACCGGTTCTAAAAAGGCTAACCGCCTGGCTAAACCGGAAGCAGGTAACTTTGCCAAAGCTGGTGTTGAAGCTGGTCGTGGTTTGTGGGAGTTCCGCCTGTCAGGTGGCGAAGAAGTCAACGTTGGCGATGAGCTGACTGTTGCGCGCTTCGAAGCAGGTCAGAAAGTAGACGTTACTGGTCAGTCCAAAGGTAAAGGTTTCCAGGGTGGCGTTAAGCGCTGGAACTTCTCTACTCAGGACGCGACTCACGGTAACTCTCTGTCTCACCGTGCTCCGGGTTCTATTGGTCAGTGTCAGACTCCTGGCCGCGTGTGGAAAGGCAAGAAGATGGCAGGTCACATGGGTGCTGAGCAGGTAACTGTTCAGACTCTGGAAGTTGTTCGCGTTGACGCTGAACGCAACCTGCTGTTGATCAAAGGTGCTGTTCCGGGCGCAACCGGCGGTGACGTAATCGTTAAACCGGCTGTTAAAGTCGGCGCCTAAGGGGGTTTGAAATGAATCTGAATTTAGCTGGAGCTAACGGTTCGGTAGAAGTTTCCGACCTGGCTTTTGGTAAAGAATTCAACGAAGCGCTGGTACATCAGGTTGTGACTGCATACCTGGCCGGTGCTCGTCAGGGTACTAAAGCCCAGAAAAACCGCTCTGCGGTATCTGGTGGTGGTGCTAAACCTTGGCGTCAGAAGGGCACGGGTCGTGCTCGTGCGGGTACTTCCCGTTCTCCAATCTGGCGTGCGGGTGGCGTAACTTTCGCTGCACAGCCACGTGACCATTCTCAGAAAGTAAACAAGAAAATGTATCGCGCTGCGATGCGTTGTATCTTCTCTGAGCTGGTTCGTCAGGACCGTCTGGTGGTTGTAGAAGATTTCGCTCTGGAATCTCCTAAAACTAAACAGTTTGTGGCCAAGCTGAACGAGCTTGACCTGTCTAACGTACTGCTGATCACTGAAGACGTAGAACAGAACCTGTACCTGGCTGCGCGCAACGTACCACACGTTGACGTACGCGACGCTGCAGGTGTAGATCCAGTAAGCCTGGTCGGTTTCGACAAGGTGCTGGTAACTGTTGCTGCACTGAAGAAGGTTGAGGAGGTGCTCGCATGAACCAGGAACGCATCTTTCAAGTGCTGTTGGGTCCGCACATCTCTGAGAAGGCAACCATCGTAGCTGAAGGTTCTCAGCAGGTGGTGTTCCGCGTTACTAAAGACGCTACCAAACCAGAAATCAAGAAAGCTGTTGAAGAGCTGTTCGACGTTAAAGTTAAAGGCGTCAACATCGTCAACGTTAAGGGCAAAACCAAGCGTACCGCGCGTGGTTTCGGCAAGCGCAATGACGTTCGCAAAGCGTACGTATGCCTGGCTGATGGCTCTGAGATTGATTTCCTCGGTGGCGAGTGATTGGGGGTTTAAAAAATGGCAGTGATTAAAACTAAGCCGACCTCTGCTGGACGTCGTCATGTCGTTAAAGTGGTTAACGCTGACCTGCACAAGGGTAAGCCATACGCGCCGCTGGTTGAGAAGAAAACCAAAAGCGGCGGTCGTAACCACTACGGTCGTATCACCACTCGTCACGTAGGTGGTGGTCACAAACAGCAGTACCGTGTTATCGATTTCCGTCGTAACAAAGACGGTATCCCAGCCGTTGTAGAGCGTCTGGAATACGATCCAAACCGTTCCGCGCACATCGCGCTGCTGAAATACGCAGACGGTGAGCGTCGTTACATCATCGCTCCTAAAGGCGTTGCAGCTGGTGCTACTATCCAGTCCGGTTCCGAGACTGAGATCAAGCCAGGTAACTGCATGCCGCTGCGTAACATCCCAGTGGGTTCTGTTGTGCACTGTATCGAGCTGAAGCCTGGTAAAGGCGCTCAGATGGCTCGTTCCGCAGGTACTTCCGCTCAGCTGGTTGCGCGTGAAGGTGCTTACGCTACCCTGCGTCTGCGTTCCGGTGAGATGCGTAAAGTCCTGGTGGACTGCCGCGCAACTCTGGGTGAAGTCAGCAACTCTGAACACTCCCTGCGTCAGCTGGGTAAAGCTGGTGCTAAGCGCTGGCGTGGTGTTCGCCCAACCGTTCGCGGTGTTGCGATGAACCCGGTAGATCACCCGCACGGTGGTGGTGAAGGTCGTACCTCTGGTGGTCGTCACCCTGTTACTCCATGGGGTGTACCAACTAAAGGTCATAAGACCCGTAAGAATAAGCGTACCGATAAGCTGATCGTACGCCGTCGTCAAGCCAAATAATTAGGTTGAGGATACAGTTGTGCCACGTTCACTGAAGAAAGGTCCATTTATCGACCTTCACCTGCTGAAAAAAGTAGAGGCTGCAATTGAGAGCAACGACCGTCGTCCGATCAAGACTTGGTCTCGTCGCTCTACCGTCTTCCCGAACTTTGTCGGTTTGACGATTGCAGTACATAACGGTCGCCAGCACGTTCCAGTGTTTGTCACTGAGGACATGGTCGGTCATAAACTGGGCGAATTCGCTGCTACACGTACTTACCGTGGCCACGCAGCGGATAAGAAAGCCAAGCGATAAGAGGAGTTAGATGATGGAAGTTGCCGCTAAACTGAAAGGCGCCCGCATCTCAGCTCAGAAAGCCCGTCTGGTTGCTGACCAGATCCGTGGCAAGTCTGTGGGCGAAGCTCTGAACATCCTGGCGTACAGCCCGAAAAAAGGTGCGGCGCTTGTTAAGAAAGTACTGGAGTCTGCTATCGCGAATGCGGAGCATAACGAAGGTGCTGATATTGATGAGCTGCGCGTTTCTACTATCTTCGTTGACGAAGGTATGACTATGAAACGCATCAAGCCGCGTGCGAAGGGTCGCGCAGATCGTATTCTGAAGCGTTCCTGCCACATCACCGTAAAAGTGGCTGACTAAGCGACTGCTAGGAGAGTTTGTTATGGGTCAGAAAGTACATCCGACCGGTATACGACTTGGTGTCGTTAAAGATCACACTTCTGTGTGGTATGCGGACAAGTCAGAATACGCAAGCAAGCTGCTGAACGACCTCGAGGTACGTGCGTACCTGGAGAAGCAGCTCGAGAAAGCATCTGTAAGCCGCATCGAGATCGAGCGTCCTGCACAGAATGCTAAGATCACCATTCACACTGCTCGTCCGGGCATCGTGATTGGTAAGAAAGGTGAAGATGTGGAGAAACTGCGTAACGCTGTTTCTCAGATGATGGGCGTGCCTGTTCACATCAACATCGAAGAAGTTCGTAAGCCTGAACTGGACGGCAAACTGGTAGCACAGAGCGTTGCTAGCCAGCTGGAGCGTCGTGTTATGTTCCGTCGCGCTATGAAGCGTGCGGTACAGAACGCTATGCGTCTGGGTGCCAAAGGTATCAAGATTCAGGTGAGCGGTCGTCTGGGTGGCGCTGAGATCGCGCGTACTGAGTGGTATCGTGAAGGCCGTGTGCCGCTGCACACTCTGCGTGCTGACATCGATTACGCTACTTACGAAGCGCACACCACTTACGGTGTGATCGGCGTTAAAGTCTGGATCTTCAAGGGTGAGATTCTGGGTGGTATCGAACAGGTACGTGCCGAGAAGAAAGCGCCTAAGAAGAAAGGTAAGTGAGGTAGACGTCGATGCTGCAACCTAAACGACTGAAATACCGTAAGGTAATGAAAGGCCGCAACCGCGGTCTGGCACAGCGCGGTAGCAAAGTAAGCTTTGGTGAGATTGCCTTGAAAGCGACTGGTCGTGGTCGTATCACTTCCCGTCAGATCGAGGCGGCTCGTCGTACCATGACACGTCACGTAAAACGTGGTGGTAAGATCTGGATCCGCGTATTCCCTGACAAGCCGATTACCTCTAAGCCTCTTGAAGTGCGTATGGGTAAAGGTAAAGGTAGTGTTGAATACTGGGTGGCCCAGATTCAGCCAGGCAAGGTCCTGTTCGAAATGAGCGGTGTACCAGAAGAGCTTGCAAACGAAGCCTTCGCACTGGCTGCCGCTAAGCTGCCTGTTTCTACAACTGTTGTTAAGCGTACGGTGATGTGATGAAAGCGAACGAACTACGTGAGAAGTCCGTTGATGAGCTTCAGCAGGAACTGTTGGGTCTTCTGAAAGAGCAGTTTAACCTGCGCATGCAGAAAACCACCGGTCAGCTGGCACAGAATCACCTGTTGGGTCAGGTTCGTCGCGACATCGCTCGCGTAAAAACTGTACTCAACGAGAAGGCAGGTAACTAAGAATGAGCGCAGAAAAACGTACTCGTACTGTTACTGGCCGTGTTGTCAGTGACAAGATGGATAAAACCATCACAGTTCTGGTTGAGCGTAAAGAGAAACATCCGATCTACGGAAAATTCATGAAACGCTCCACCAAACTGCACGCTCACGATGAGAAAAACGAGTGTCAGCAGGGCGATCTGGTAACCATCGCGGAAACCCGTCCTCACTCCAAGTCTAAAACTTGGGCACTGGTTCGTATTGAAGAGCGCGCAGCGAAGGTGTAATATACGCACCCTCGCTCCAATTGTCGGTCCGTTGTCACAGGCAGCGGACCTTACACAGAGTTTGTGGAGTAGACCATGATTCAGACTGAATCTATGCTTGATGTCGCTGACAACAGCGGTGCTAAGCGTGTGCAGTGTATTAAGGTCCTCGGCGGTTCTCACCGTCGTTACGCAAGCGTCGGTGACATTATTAAAGTTACCGTCAAGGAAGCAATTCCGCGTGGCAAGGTGAAGAAAGGTCAGGTCCTGAAGGCTGTTGTGGTACGTACCCGTAAAGGTGTTCGTCGTCCAGACGGCTCAGTAATCCGCTTTGATACTAACTCAGCGGTTCTGCTGAACGCTAACGATGCACCAATCGGTACTCGTATCTTTGGCCCAGTAACGCGTGAGCTTCGTTCCGAGAAGTTCATGAAAATCGTTTCCCTGGCGCCTGAAGTGCTGTAAAGATCAAACTCCGAGTAGTTTGGTTTATGTAAAAACGCTAACGCCGCGAGGTGTTGGCGTTTTTGAGCATGAGAGGGACGTAGGAAAGAGGTAATTATGCGTAAGATCAGACGTGACGACGAAGTGATCGTCATTGCAGGAAAAGACAAGGGCAAACGTGGCAAAGTCATGACTGTCCTGGATAACGACAAAGTAGTCGTTTCCGGCATCAACATGGTGAAGAAACACACCAAGCCTAACCCAATGATGGGTAAGCCAGGTGGCATCGTAGAGAAAGAAGCAGCTCTGGCTGTTTCCAACGTTGCTATCTTCAACCCACAGACTGGTAAGGGCGACCGTGTAGGCTTCAAGACTCTTGAAGACGGCACTAAGGCTCGCATCTTCAAGTCCACTGGCGAAGTGATCAGCTAAGGGGGTTGATGATATGTCTAGATTGAAAGCGCTTTATAAAGACTCCGTTCAGCAGCAGCTGAAAGAAGAACTGAACAGCCCTAACATCATGGCTGTCCCTCGCATCACCAAAATCACTCTGAACATGGGTGTTGGTGAAGCACTGGGCGACAAGAAACTGCTGGACAACGCAGTTGCAGACATGACCAAGATCGCTGGTCAGAAGCCGGTTGTTACACTGGCTCGTAAATCCATCGCAGGCTTCAAAGTACGTGAAGGCTGGCCGATCGGTTGTAAAGTTACCCTGCGCGGCGCGCGTATGTGGGAATTCCTGGATCGTCTGGTAGATATCTCTATCCCACGTATCCGTGACTTCCGTGGTCTGAACCCGAAATCTTTCGACGGCCGTGGTAACTACAGCATGGGTGTTAAAGAGCAGATCATCTTCCCTGAGATCGATTACGACAAGGTAGATAAACTGCGTGGTATGGACATCACCGTTACCACCACTGCTCAGACTAATGACGAGGGTCGTGCCCTGCTGGCTGCCCTAGGCTTCCCATTCAAGAAGTGATAGGGGTATATCATGGCTAAAGAATCTATGAAGGCACGCGAAGCTAAGCGTGCAAAGCAGATCGCTAAGTACGCTGAAAAGCGTGCAGCACTGAAAGCGATTATCAACAGCGTTGAAGCATCTGAAGATGAGCGCTGGGACGCACAGGTTGCGCTGCAGAAATTGCCGCGTGACGCTAGCCCGGTTCGCCGTCAGCGTCGCTGTCAGGTTACAGGTCGTCCACACGCGGTTTACCGCAAGTTTGGCCTGTGCCGTAACCAGCTACGTGAAGCCGCTATGCGCGGTGACGTGCCGGGTCTGAAGAAGGCTTCCTGGTAATCACCAGGTAGTCCCATGGTAAGCGCGACGGTCTGGGCCTAACAGGCTACCGCGTCGCGCTGCACAACGAGGAAGTAAAAAGCATGAGCATGCAAGATACACTCGCGGATATGTTCACCCGTATTCGCAACGGTCACATGGCTGAAAAGCAGGCCGTATCCATGCCGTCTTCCAAAATGAAGGTTTCCGTTGCTAAGGTCCTGAAGGACGAAGGTTACATCGCTGACTTCGCAGTTGAAGAAAGCGCTAAGCCTGTTCTGACCGTAGAGCTGAAATACTTCGAAGGTAAGCCGGTTATCGAAGAGATCAAACGAGTGAGCCGTCCTGGCCTGCGCATCTATAAAGGAGCAGGCGACCTGCCAAAAGTTTCTGGCGGTCTGGGCGTAGCTATCGTCTCTACCAGTAAAGGTGTCATGACTGATCGCGCAGCACGTTCTGCGGGTGTCGGTGGCGAAGTTATCTGCACGGTATTCTAAGAGGTTATCCAATGTCTCGTATTGCGAAGAACCCGATTGCTGTACCGGCAGGTGTTGAGCTGAAAATCGACGGCCAGACAGTCAATGTAAAAGGTAAAAACGGTCAGCTGAGCTTTGATGTTCATCAGTCCGTTGAGATCCAGCAGAGCGAAGCTGGTCTGACTTTTGGCGGCCGTGACGGCTCCAAGCAGGCTACCGCGCTGGCAGGTACCAGCCGCGCGCTGATCAACAACATGGTTGTTGGTGTAAGCGAAGGCTTCAAGAAAACTCTGCTGCTGCAGGGTGTTGGTTACCGTGCTGCTGTTAAAGGCAACACGCTGAACCTGTCTCTGGGTTTCTCTCACCCAATCGATTATGAGCTGCCTGAAGGCGTCACAGCTGAAGTTCAGGGCCAGACAACTGTAGTTATCAGCGGTAACGATAAGCAGGTTGTTGGTCAGGTTGCAGCTGAGGTGCGTGGCTTCCGTCCACCAGAGCCTTACAAAGGCAAAGGTGTTCGCTACGCTGATGAATATGTTCGCCGTAAAGAAGCGAAGAAAAAGTAAGTAGGGCAGAATCATGAACGCTAAGAAACAAGCTCGTATTCGTCGTGCGCGCCGTTCTCGCCTGAAAATGCGTGAGCTGGGTGCTGCGCGTCTGTGCGTAAACCGCACGCCGCGTCACATCTACGCGCAGGTTATCACTGCTGATGGCGGTACCGTTGTTGCGGCTGCTTCCACAGTAGAGAAAGAACTGCGTGAATCCACTACCGGTAACGTTTCCGCTGCTCAGAAAGTAGGTGAGCTGATCGCGTCCCGCGCGAAGGAAGCCGGTGTTACTAAGGTTGCTTTTGACCGCTCTGGTTTTAAATACCATGGCCGTGTTAAAGCGCTCGCTGACGCAGCCCGTGAAGGCGGCCTGGAATTCTAAAGGGGTCGAAAATGGCAAATCACGAACAGAAAGACGGTGACCTGCAGGAGAAGCTGGTTCAGGTTAACCGCGTCGCTAAAGTGGTTAAGGGTGGTCGTATCTTCGGCTTCACCGCACTGACTGTAGTTGGCGACGGCAACGGCCGCGTAGGTTTCGGTCGTGGTAAAGCACGCGAAGTACCTGTTGCTATCCAGAAAGCAATGGATCAGGCGCGTCGCAACATGGTTCAGGTTGAACTGAACGGTGACACTCTGCAGTACCCTGTGAAAGCACGTCACGGTGCTTCCAAGGTATACATGCAGCCTGCTTCCCAGGGTACTGGTGTAATCGCAGGTGGTGCAATGCGTTCCGTACTGGAACTGGCAGGTGTACACAACGTATTGGCTAAATGCTACGGCTCTACTAACCCGGTAAACGTTGTTCGCGCGACCATCAAAGGTCTGGCTGCAATGAAATCTCCGGAAGATGTAGCGGCTAAGCGTGGCAAGTCCGTAGACGAAATCCTGGGGTAATCGAACATGGCTAACACTGTTAAAGTAACGCTGGTACGTAGCCCTATCGGTATCCTGCCTAAGCACAAACTGTGCATCAAAGGTCTGGGTCTGCGTCGCATCGGCCACACTGTAGAACTGGAAGACACTCCGTCTGTCCGTGGCATGATTAACAAAGTCAACTACATGCTACGTGTAGAAGGCGAGTAAGGGGAGTTCGTCACATGCGTCTGAACACTCTGAGCCCAGCGGAAGGATCTAAACCGGCAGCTAAGCGCGTCGGTCGTGGTATCGGTTCCGGCCTGGGTAAGACTGGTGGCCGTGGTCACAAAGGTCAGAAATCCCGCTCCGGCGGTTCTGTAAAACCAGGTTTTGAAGGCGGTCAGATGCCTTTGCAGCGTCGTCTGCCAAAATTTGGTTTTATCTCTCGTAAAGCACGTTACGTTGCTGAGATTCGTCTGAACGAACTGGCAAAAGTAAATGCTGAAGTCGTTGATCTGGCTGCGCTGAAAGAAGCAGACATCATCAAGCAAGAAATTAAAGTTGCTAAGGTGATCCTGTCTGGCGAGATCAACAAAGCTGTCACCGTTAAAGGTCTGAAAGTGACCAAAGGTGCACAGGCTGCAATCGAAGCTGCAGGCGGCAAAGTCGAGGCGTAAATGGCTAAGCAAGGACCAGTACCAGCAGGCAACCAGAGCGGACTCGGCGAGCTGAAATCTCGTTTGCTGTTCGTTGTTCTGGCGATCGTTGTATACCGCATCGGGGCACACATCCCTGTACCAGGTATCAACCCAGATCGTCTGGCTGCGCTGTTCGATCAGAATCAGGGAACAATCCTGAGTCTCTTCAACATGTTCTCCGGTGGTGCGTTGGAACGAATGAGTATCCTCGCACTGGGTATCATGCCCTACATCTCTGCATCCATTATCATGCAGCTGATGACAGTGGTTAGCCCAACGCTGGAAGCACTGAAAAAAGAAGGTGAGTCAGGACGACGCAAGATTAACCAGTACACCCGCTACGGCACCGTACTGCTTGCGACTGTTCAATCTTTCGGTATGGCCGTTGGCCTTGCCAACCAGGGCGTTGCGTTCAGCGCTGATGCCAGCTTCTACTTTGTAGCGGTTGTGACATTGGTTGCCGGTGCGGTCTTCCTGATGTGGCTGGGTGAGCAGGTAACCGAACGTGGTATCGGCAACGGTATCTCGATTCTGATCTTCGCTGGTATCGTGGCTGGATTGCCAGGTGCAATCGGTCAGTCCTTTGAAGCAGCGCGTCAGGGTGATCTGAACATTCTGGCGCTGCTTGCCATCGCTGTGATGGCGGTAGCTACTGTCGGTTTTGTTGTGTTCATGGAACGCGGCCAGCGTCGCATTACCATCAACTATGCAAAACGTCAGCAGGGTCGTCGCGTTTATGCGGCGCAGACTAGCCACCTTCCTCTGAAGGTCAATATGGCTGGTGTGATTCCGCCGATCTTTGCGTCCAGCATTCTGCTGTTCCCTGCCTCCATCGGCCAATGGTTTGGCCAGTCTGAAGGTATGGAATGGCTTCAGGATGTCGCTCTAGCGCTTGGCCCAGGTCAGCCGCTGTACATCCTGCTGTTTGCTTCCGCTATTGTATTTTTCTGCTACTTCTACACGGCGATTGTTTTCAATCCACGTGATGTGGCAGATAACCTGAAGAAATCAGGTGCCTTTATTCCAGGGATTCGTCCAGGGGAGCAGTCAGCACGTTACATTGATACCGTGCTGAGCCGTCTGACTTTGTTCGGTGCTTTGTACATCGCCGCTGTGTCTCTTATGCCACAGTTCCTGGTGGTGGCTTGGAACGTACCGTTCTATTTCGGTGGTACCTCTCTGCTGATCGTCGTAGTCGTAGTAATGGACTTCATGGCGCAGGTGCAGTCGCATCTGATGTCGCATCAGTACGAATCGCTGATGAAAAAATCTAATCTCAAGGGTGGCGGCGCAGGAATGATGCGCTAAGCACACCAAAGGAGTAGATCATGAAAGTACGTGCATCTGTTAAGAAGATCTGCCGTAACTGCAAAATCGTTCGTCGTAACGGTTCTGTACGTGTGATCTGTAAAGTAGAGCCGCGTCACAAACAGCGTCAGGGTTAATTCACTGACACAAAACGTGTAGGGTGCGTAGCCTTGATTTATTTTTGATCAGGGTGTATTATTGCGCGCCTTCCACGAACTAACGAATTTTCGGTCCCTAGCTCCAACAAATTTTAGAGAGCGACCGGACCCCAATTGGAGTAACTAGAATGGCCCGTATAGCTGGAGTCAATATTCCTGACAATAAGCATGCGGTAATTTCTCTGACTTACATTTACGGGATTGGCCGCACGACTGCACAGAGCATCTGCGACGCTTGCGGTATCGCTGCAAGCACCAAGATCGCCGACCTTTCTGATGAGCAGCTGGATAATGTTCGTGGTGAAATTTCCAAGCTGACAGTAGAAGGCGATCTGCGTCGCGAAGTCTCTATGAACATCAAGCGTCTGATGGACCTTGGTTGTTTCCGTGGTCTTCGTCACCGCCGCAATCTCCCGGTACGTGGACAGCGTAGCAAAACTAATGCTCGCACTCGTAAAGGTCCACGTAAGCCGATCCGTAAGTAAGTGGTAAGCGATAGGAATTCCCAATATGGCTAAGCCAGGTAATCGCACACGCAAGAAGGTTAAAAAGCAGGTAGCGGACGGGTTCGCCCACATCCACGCCTCTTTTAACAACACGATCATCACTATTACTGATCGTCAGGGTAACGCTCTGTCATGGGCAACTGCAGGTGGCTCCGGCTTCCGTGGTTCCCGTAAGAGCACCCCTTTTGCCGCTCAGGTTGCTGCTGAGCGTGCTGGTCAGGCCGCACTTGAGTATGGCCTGAAGAACCTCGACGTATTTGTTAAGGGTCCTGGACCCGGTCGCGAATCTGCAGTACGTGCGTTGAACGCATGTGGCTACAAGATCGCTAACATCACCGACGTGACGCCAATCCCTCATAATGGTTGTCGTCCGCCGAAGAAACGTCGCGTTTAATTCGGAGACAGTAATATGGCTCGTTATTTAGGACCAAAGTGCAAGCTGTCTCGCCGTGAAGGTACGGACCTGTTCTTGAAGAGCGGTGTTCGTGCTCTGGACAGCAAGTGTAAAGCTGACACTGTTCCAGGTATGCACGGTGCGCGTCGTGGTCGTCTTTCCGACTACGGCCTGCAGCTGCGCGAAAAACAAAAAGTACGTCGTATGTACGGTGTACTGGAACGTCAGTTCCGTGGGTATTACAAAGAAGCGGCTCGTCGCAAAGGTGCAACCGGTGAAAACCTGCTGCAGCTTCTGGAAGGCCGTCTGGACAACGTTGTATACCGTATGGGCTTTGGCGCAACTCGCGCTGAAGCACGTCAGGTTGTATCACACCGCTCTATCACCGTTAACGGTCAGGTAGTAAACGTTGCATCTTACCAGGTGCAGGCGGGCGATGTGGTAGCAGTTCGTGAAAAAGCTAAGAGCCAGCTGCGTATCAAAAACGCTCTGGATCTGGCAGCTCAGCGCGCTCCTGTTGAGTGGGTAGAAGTTGACGCAGGCAAAATGGAAGGTACTTACAAGGCCGTTCCTGAGCGTAGCGATCTGTCTGCCGACATCAATGAGCACCTGATCGTCGAGTTGTACTCCAAGTAATTGTTGAACTCTTTATTGGTGGAACTATGCAGCGTTCGGTAAACGAGTTTCTAAGCCCACGTCACATTGACGTACAGGAAATCAGCAAAACACGTGCAAAAGTGACTCTCGAGCCACTGGAGCGCGGTTTTGGCCACACGCTGGGTAATGCACTGCGCCGTATCCTTCTCTCTTCCATGCCGGGTTGTGCCGTAACGGAAGTAGAGATCGAAGGCGTACTGCATGAGTACAGCACTGTAGAAGGCGTTCAGGAAGATGTCGTAGAGATCCTCCTGAACCTTAAAGGTGTCGCTATCCTGCTGCACAACGGCGACGATGTGACACTGACACTGAGCAAAAGCGAAGCAGGTCCAGTGACCGCAGGCGATATCCAGCTGAACCAGGATGTCGACGTTGCGAACCCGGACCACGTCATTGCTCACCTGAGCGAAGGTGCAAGCCTCAACATGCAGTTGCGTGTTGAGCGCGGTCGCGGCTATGTGCCGGCAGACGCACGCACTTCCGAGGAAGACGAAACTCGCGCTATTGGTCGCCTGCAGTTGGATGCAACCTACAGCCCGGTACGTCGTGTTTCTTACGTGGTGGAAAGCGCCCGTGTAGAACAGCGTACCGATCTGGACAAACTGGTAATCGACATTGAGTCTAACGGCACAATCGATCCAGAAGAGTGCATCCGTCGTGCAGCGACAATCCTTCAGCAGCAGCTAGCTGTATTTGTTGACCTGGAGGATGGTGCTGATCAGGCGAAGGAAGAGCCGGAAGAGCCAGAGATCGATCCGATCCTGCTGCGTCCGGTAGACGACCTTGAACTGACTGTACGTTCTGCCAACTGCCTGAAAGCAGAGCAGATCTACTACATCGGTGACCTGATCCAGCGTACCGAGGTTGAGCTGCTGAAGACCCCGAACTTGGGCAAGAAGTCGCTGACTGAGATCAAGGACGTGCTGGCCTCTAAAGGTCTGTCCCTTGGTATGCGTTTGGAAAACTGGCCTCCAGCCAGCTTGAAGAACGACGATAAAGTCGCGTCTTGATACAGCGATTCGAACTGACTAGTTTGGTAAGGATTTAATCATGCGTCATCGTAAATCTGGTCGTAAATTTAGCCGTACCAGTGCGCACCGCAAAGCGATGTTTAAGAACATGGCAGTGTCCCTGTTTGAGCATGAGTTGATTAGAACAACTCTGCCCAAAGCAAAGGAACTGCGTCGCCACGCTGAGCCACTGATCACTCTGGCTAAAAACGATACCGTTGCAAACCGCCGTCTGGCATTTGCACGTACTGGCAGCAAAGTAGCTGTTGGTAAACTGTTCAACGAACTGGGCCCGCGCTACGCGCAGCGTCCAGGTGGCTACATTCGCATTCTGAAATGTGGCTTCCGCCCTGGCGACAACGCGCCAATGGCATACGTAGAACTGGTTGACCGTCCGGTAGCATCTGAAGCAGTAGAAGATACTTCTGAAGATTAATCACCGTTTCGGTTAGAAAAACCCGGCCTTAGCGCCGGGTTTTTTATTGTCTGAATTTCGCTGGTAGGGCCGCCAGTAGCTGTGGATAGGACGCAGTGTGTCGGTTAATTATGCCTGCGTTTGGTTCCGGCATAAAAAAGGAGAGCTGATGCTCTCCTTTTTGTTGAGGCGCTGTGGATAAGTTGCGATTGGTTTATCCAAGCATGGGTTTGAGGAATCGCCCGGTGTGTGAGTGCGTGCAGGACGCCACATCTTCAGGCGTTCCTGCGGCAATTATTTCACCGCCATTAATACCGCCCTCCGGTCCCAGATCGACGATCCAGTCCGCTGTTTTGATCACATCCAGGTTATGCTCGATTACCACGATGGTATTGCCGTGATCGCGCAGGCGATTAAGCACGGTTAACAGTTGTTGGATATCGTAGAAATGAAGGCCTGTGGTTGGTTCGTCCAGGATATAAAGCGTTTTGCCGGTGTCGCGCTTGGACAGCTCTTTCGCCAGCTTCACACGCTGTGCCTCGCCGCCGGATAGCGTGGTGGCCGCTTGGCCCAGACGGATATAACTCAGACCCACATCCATCAGCGTCTGCAGGCGACGTGCCAGGGCCGGGATGACATCGAAGAACTCACGCCCTTCCTCAATGGTCATATCCAGCACCTCGTCGATGCTCTTGCCCTTATATTTGATCTCCAGGGTTTCACGGTTGTAGCGTTTACCCTTACACACGTCACAAGGTACGTATACGTCCGGTAGGAAGTGCATCTCCACCTTGATCACGCCGTCACCCTGACAGGCTTCGCAGCGCCCACCTTTAACGTTAAAGCTGAAGCGACCCGGTTTGTAACCACGGGAACGGGCTTCCTGGGTACCGGCAAAGAGTTCTCGCACGGGAGTGAAGATACCGGTGTAGGTTGCCGGGTTAGAGCGGGGCGTACGGCCAATCGGGCTCTGGTCGATGTCGATCACTTTATCGAAGTGTTTTAGACCCTCAACCTTGTCGTGAGGAGAGGCATCGAGGGTGGTGGCGTGGTTAAGTTCGGTCGCTGCGATCGGATACAACGTTGTGTTGATCAGGGTAGATTTACCGGAACCGGATACGCCGGTAATACAGGTGAACAGTCCGACCGGAACCTCAAGGGTTACATTTTTCAGGTTGTTTCCGGTAGCGCCCGAGAGGGTCAGCATCTTATCGCGATTGACCGGGTGTCGCTCTTTGGGCACGTCAATCTTACGTGTCCCTGAGAGGTACTGGCCGGTGAGGGACTCTTCGCACGCCATCACATCCGCGGCTTTACCGTGCGCGATAACCTCACCACCGTGTACACCGGCACCAGGCCCGATATCGACCAGATAATCGGCCATGCGGATCGCATCCTCGTCGTGTTCTACGACAATGACGGTATTGCCAAGGTCTCGAAGATGTTCGAGGGTGCCCAGCAGGCGTTCATTGTCGCGCTGGTGCAGGCCGATGGAGGGTTCGTCGAGGATGTACATAACGCCCACCAACCCCGCGCCAATCTGGCTGGCCAGGCGGATGCGCTGCGCTTCACCGCCTGAGAGGGTTTCCGCGTTTCGCTCCAGAGAGAGGTAATCCAGGCCAACGTTGACGAGGAAGCTCAGTCGCTGGCGGATCTCCTTAAGGATCTTCTCCGCGATCTCGCCCTGTTTGCCTTGCAGCTTGAGTTGCTCAAAGTACTGGTAACACTCACCGATAGGGAGTTTTACGATCTTCGGCAGTGTCTGGCCGTCGATAAATACGTGGCGTGCGTCGCGGCGCAATCGGCTGCCCTCACATGACGGGCAGGGCTGGATATTCAGATACTTGGCCAGGTCCTCACGTACCATCTCGGATTCGGTCTCGCGATAGCGGCGATCCAGGTTGTTCAACACACCCTCAAACGGGTGAGCTTTGCTGATCATGTCGCCGCGGTCGTTGAGGTACTTAAACGGCACGGTGTCCTTGCCGCTGCCGTGCAGGATGATCTGCTGATGTTTCTTCGAGAGGTCGCGGAAAGGTGTATCCACTGTAAAGCCGTAATGCTCCGCAACGGCTTTGAGTTGCTGGAAGTAATAGAGGCTGCGGCGGTCCCAGCCTCGGAGCGCACCTTCTGACAGGGTCAGGCTGTCATCATGCACAACCTTGTTGGGATCGAAGAACTGCTTTACCCCCAAACCATCACAGGAGGGACAGGCCCCATGCGGGTTGTTAAAGGAGAACATACGCGGTTCCAGCTCCTGAATGCTGTGTCCGCATTGTGGGCAGGCGAAGCGGGCAGAGAAGATCAGATCCTCCTGATCACCATCCATCCAGGCTACCTTGGCGATACCATCGGTCAGGTTCAGCGCCGTTTCAAAAGATTCGGCGAGACGGATCTGCAGATCGTCACGCACTTTGAATCGGTCAACCACCGCTTCGATGTTATGTTTCTTGTTTTTGTCCAGCTCCGGGGCACTATCAAGGTCCACGACAATACCGTTAATGCGTGCGCGGACAAAACCATTGGCACGCAGCTCGTTAAAGGTGTGTAAGTGCTCACCCTTGCGTCCCTGAACAACCGGTGCCAGCAGCATCAGTTTGCTGCCTTCCGGCAGCTCAAGTACCTGATCAACCATCTGGCTGACAGTCTGCGCTGCGAGAGGCAGATCGTGGTCGGGGCAGCGGGGTTCACCGGCGCGGGCAAACAGCAATCGCAGGTAGTCGTAGATCTCGGTGATGGTACCGACGGTGGAGCGGGGGTTGTGGGAGGTGGACTTCTGTTCGATGGAGATCGCAGGCGACAGGCCTTCGATGTGGTCCACATCCGGTTTCTCCATCATGGAGAGGAACTGGCGGGCGTAGGTGGATAAGGATTCCACATAGCGGCGCTGTCCCTCTGCATAGAGGGTATCAAACGCCAGAGAGGATTTGCCTGAGCCGGACAGACCGGTGATAACAATGAGTTGGTCCCGCGGAATCTCAAGATCGATATTCTTGAGGTTGTGGGTGCGGGCGCCACGTACCAGTATCTTGTCCATGTTCTCTCCGGTCGGACCAAAACAAAAGAGCAAATTATAGAGGCTTCACCCGGTCTAATAAATGAGCGTTATGTGTGGGTAATACGAATATGGGGTGTGTGGCTGAAAATTTCTGAAGCAGCTGAATGTGAGGCTGCAAGGGAGAGGCTGCAATGGTATTCTTACTGCCATTCATTGGCCTCACATCGAGGCGGTCAGGGACGACACAATAACCGCATTCTATCTGGAGATTTTCATGGCTCGTGGAGTTAACAAAGTAATTCTTGTTGGTAATCTGGGTGGCGATCCCGAGGTTCGTTACATGCCTTCCGGCGGTGCAGTAACCAACGTTACCATCGCAACCAGCGAAAGCTGGAAGGACAAGCAGACCGGCCAGCAGCAGGAACGTACTGAGTGGCACCGCGTGGTCTTCTTCAATCGTCTGGCAGAGATCGCCGGTGAATACCTGCGCAAGGGTTCCCAGATCTATATTGAAGGTTCACTGCGTACTCGCAAATGGCAGGATAACAACGGCCAGGACAAGTACACTACCGAAATCGTAGCCAGCGAAATGCAGATGCTGGGTGGTCGCGGCGGTAATATGGATGGTGGTTATCAGCAGCAGGGTGGCGGTTACCAGCAACAGCAGCCACAACAGCAGCAGGCGCCACAGCAGGGTTACCAGCAGCAGGCTCCGCAACAGCAGGCACCACAGCAGAACTATCAGCAGCAGGCGCCGCAGCAGTCTTACCAGCCAGCGCCGCAGCAGGCTCCACAGTCGCAACCTGCACCGCAGCAACCGGCGCAGGGTTTCGACGATTTCGACGACGATATCCCGTTCTGAACGAGGAACCTGCGAACAAGTCCGAGACTTTCTCTGCGGACGATAAAACAGCTTTATGCGCGAAAGGCAGCGCAGTGTAATGGCCAGCCCTTTCCAAGCTTCCTGACAAAGCAGAAAGCAGTTTTAGCGCCCGCCCTCCGGGGCATTCAGAGCAATGCCGATCTCAGCGTTAGCGATTTTCGACGTGCAACCAGCATGCCTGTAATCGCTGTCTTGATCTCGAATTGCTCTGAAAGCCAGAGGCGTTTCGGACTTATTCGCAGGTTCCCTAGCCAATGTCTTACACGAAACCCGCTGCTTGCAGCGGGTTTTTTGCTTTTGCAAAAACGCTTTTGCTTTACAGCAAAACAGAAAACTCTATTATCGAAAGAGGGCAGCTTTCACTGAGTGCCTCTGATGGGTCGTTCGCGACCTGATTCTGGTTCTGCTGGTTGGATGCTGTTTCTAGTATGACGTTCGAAGATTACTCTAAGCCCGTGAAAATTCTGGTAACAGGTGCCACCGGCCAGGTTGGTTCCGCTGTGGTGCGTTCAGCCAGTGAAGATCCATTTTTTGACGTGGTGGGCCTTGGCCCCAAACAGCTGGATATCACCTCGCCGGAGCAGGTGCGGGCAAGTCTGGATCAGCACCTGCCTGATTACGTGATCAACTGTGCCGGATTTAATGGTGTTGATGCGGCACAACACGAGCATAAGCGTTGTCTGGCTGTAAACGCGGATGCGGTGGAGATTCTGGCAGCTGCCTGTGGTGATCTGGCGATCCCTGTCGTGCATATCTCCAGCGACTTTGTATTTGATGGCCACTATGACAGCGGTTATCGCGAAGATGATGAGGTCGCGCCGGTTGGCATCTATGGTGAGAGCAAGTGGAAGGGCGAGGAGGTGTTACGCCGTATCCTACCGCAACATATCATCCTGCGTGTCAGCTGGATTTTTAGTGAAGACGGTAACAACTTCGTCACCCGCACCCTGGAACGTGCCCGCACGCAACTGGAGATTCGCGCGGTGAACGACCGTGTGGGTTGTCCAACCGCCGCATCGGATGTGGCCCGGGTGGTACGTGCCATTCTTAAGCAGGTGCATAACGGTGCGGAAGCCTGGGGTACCTACCACTACAGCGGCGCCGAAGTGACAACACGTTACAGCTTCTGCAAAGAGATCATCACCCAGGCAATGGGTTATGAGGAGCTGGCGATGGAGAAACTGACGGCGGTGAGCACCAGTCAGTATCCAAAAGAGGTGCAGCGTCCGAATTCGTCGGTGCTGGAGTGTAAAAAGTTACTCAACACCTTCGGTATTCGCCAACGTCCATGGCGTACCGATCTCACCGAAGTGGTGCGTTTCCACTACAAGATGCGCAAGCAACAGTCTTCATGACCAGGGGAATGGGTTGTGGGTAACCGCCACCCAAACGATATAACCCGCCGTCAGCAGGGCGCCAATCAGCCCCATCACTCGGACCGTTTTGGTCCTACCGCGCCGCAGGGCGATGCTGCCTAATACGATATAGAGCAGTAGCCCCAGCACCTTTGCCGTTAACCATCCATGTACAAACGGGTACTGCTGCAGCTTAACTGCAAGGGTGATCGCACTGATCAGCAGGACGCTGTCGATCAGGTCTGGCACGATACGCATCCAGCGCTTTTTCAACCAGGCGGGCAGGTACAGCATGCAGAAGCCGCGCACGAGGAAAAAGCTCAGGCTCAGTGCTACAGCAGTGACGTGAATGTGTTTGATCGCCAGATAAGACATATGCAATAAAAGTATATAAATATAACAAAATGTATTGTGGTAGGATGGCCGAACATTTTTTAGTCAGTCAGACTATCCTTTACCTGAAATACGCTGACAGGTTTGCCTATGACAACGCCCACAGAAACCCAGCCTAATGCCCTGATCGACGACTTTGGCCGTCGGGTTGATTACGTTCGCCTGTCGGTGACCGACCGCTGTGATTTCCGCTGTGTGTATTGCATGAGTGAGAACATGGAGTTCCTGCCCAAGCCACAGGTGTTAACACTGGAAGAACTCTATCAGGTTGCTGAATCGTTCTCATCTCTGGGGGTTAAAAAGATCCGTCTGACTGGCGGTGAGCCGCTGGTGCGCCGCGGGGTGATGGAGCTGATTCGTGCCATCGGTAAACTGCCCGTGGACCAGGTGATCACCACCAACGGCTCGCAACTGACCCGGCTGGCGGGTCAGTTACGCGATGCGGGGGTATCCCGTCTGAATATCAGCCTGGACAGTTTGCAGGCTGACCGTTTCCACCGTCTGACCCGCTCTGACCGCTTGCAACAGGTGCTGGACGGTATCGATGCCGCACGCGAGGCGGGTTTCGAACGGATCAAACTCAACGCGGTGATCATGAAAGGGCGCAACGATGACGAGGTGTTGGATCTGGTCGAATACGCCCGCGACAACGCGCTGGATATCAGCTTCATCGAGGAGATGCCGTTAGGTGGCATTACCGAGCACGACCGTGCCGAAGCCTACTGCTCAAGCGATGAGGTGATGGCACTGATCGAGCAGCGCCATCCTTTGATCGCCACCACCGAACGTACCGCCGGACCGTCGCGTTACTACCGGATGTCGGACAGTGATAGCCGGATCGGCTTTATCTCGCCGCACAGTCATAACTTCTGCAGCGAGTGTAACCGTGTTCGCGTTACTGTGGAGGGGCGTTTACTGCTCTGCCTGGGTAACGAGCACTCGGTCGATCTGCGTCAGGTGATGCGCGCCAATCCCGGCAACGCTGAACTTCTGCGTCAGACCATTATCGATTCTATGGCGCTGAAACCCGAGCGGCACTGGTTTGATCTGGATGAAGAACCGCAGATCCTGCGCTTTATGAACATGACCGGCGGCTAAGTAGCCGCATCTTTCTCCCGGTCACTGTTGTGATACAGTGACCCCTTCGATTTTTTCTTTTGCTACAGATTCAGGAGTTTCCGCCATGGGGCACGCATCCGCCGACGCTCAGTTCGTTCCGCTGAATATCGCTGTACTGACCGTATCTGATACCCGTAACGAAGAGACCGATACCTCCGGCCAGGCATTGGTCGAGCGGTTGCAGGACGCCGGGCATACCCTGGTAGAGAAAGTGATCGTAAAGGATGACATCTACCAGATGCGTGCGGTTACCTCCCAGTGGATCGCTGACCCGGAAGTACAGGTGATCATCTCCACAGGCGGGACCGGTTTTACCTCCCGTGACTCCACGCCAGAGGCGATGGCGCCGCTGTTCGACAAGGAAATTGAAGGCTTTGGTGAGCTGTTCCGCCAGGTTTCCTACGAAGAGATTGGTACCTCAACCATCCAGTCACGTGCACTGGGTGGTCTGGCAAACGGTACGGTGATTTTTTGCCTGCCAGGCTCCACCGGTGCCTGCCGTACCGGGTGGGATAAAACCATTGCCGATCAGCTGGACAGCCGTACCCGTCCATGTAACTTCGTGGCGATGCTGATGAAGCACCGCACTAACAACAGCCAGTAAACGGAGCCGTATGCATGAGTGCCTGTGATCATCCGGGACTGATCCCGATCGATATCGCGCTGGCGGACCTGCTGGCGAAAACTCCGTTATCCACAGAGATTGAATCCGTGCCTGTGGCCGATGCGGTGGGTCGGGTGATCGCAGAGGCACCGCAGGCGGCCGTCGATGTGCCGCCTGCAGATAACAGCAGCATGGACGGTTATGCACTGAATATCGCTGATCTTAATGACGAGGGTGAAACCGCGTTGAGTATCAGTCAGCGTATTCCGGCAGGGCAGGCGCCACAGCCATTACAGGCCGGTAGCTGTGCCCGCATCTTCACCGGCGCGGAGATCCCGGAAGGGGCCGATGCGGTGGTGATGCAGGAGCAGACCCGCATCGAAGGGGAGAAGGTGATCTTCCCGGCGGGTGTTAAGGCACAGCAGAACATCCGCCCACGCGGACAGGATATCCAGCAGGGCAGTGTGGTCATCAAGGCGGGTACCCGTCTGCAGCCTGCTGATCTGGGTGTCCTGGCCTCTACCGGTTTAGCGGAGATCCGGGTCTACAAGCCGCTGCGAGTGGCCGTGTTATCCACCGGTGATGAACTGATCGAACCTGGTGAGCCGCTGGCGCCAGGTCAGATCTATAACTCCAACCGTTTCCTGCTGGCGGGTTTGCTGCGCCAGATGGGGATGGAGGTGGTGGATCTGGGACGTGTTGCCGATACCGCGGAAGATACCGAACGTGCCTTGCGTGATGCGGCAGACTCCGCCGACGTGATTCTCAGTACCGGTGGTGTATCTGTGGGTGAGGAGGACCATGTAAAAGGCGTGGTCGAGAAACTGGGGCAATTGGATCTGTGGCGGATCAAGATTAAACCCGGTAAACCACTGGCGTACGGTCAGGTGTTGGGTAAACCGTTCTTTGGTCTGCCGGGCAACCCAGCGTCGAGCCTGATCACCTTCTGTCTGCTGGCACGGCCGTGCCTGTTCAGGCAGCAGGGGGCGGCGTTGCCTGCGCCGCTGGAGTTTGAACTGCCCGCCGGTTTTACGCGTACCCGGGCGATCGGCCGTCAGGAATATATGCGGGCTCGCTATGAGAACGGAGTCGTGCAACCGTTTTCTAATCAGAGTTCCGGTATGCTCTCCTCTGCCAGCTGGGCGAATGGTCTGGCCGTGATCCCACCGGATACCACCGTCGCAGAGGGTGATCTGGTGGGCTTTATTCCACTCTCCGAACTGCTGGGATAATCCACGGCAGCTTTTCCTCTTTACAGGCCGGGCAAGATACCGGCCTTCATTGACCTATTACGCTGTAAGTTACCAGGCAAAACGGTAAAATAGGCCACTTTTTCAACATCCGGTAGATACACAGAGGGGCTAATGGCTGAACAGCAGGATCCGTTTAAGGAGATTCGTCCATACAAGGATCAGGAAGTAGCGGAGGTATTAAACCGACTGCTGTACAACAATGAGCTGATCACCGCCATTACCGGGTATCAGTTTCCCAATGCTTCCAAATTCCTTGGCTGGATGCTGAAGCCGATGGTGCGAATCGCCCTGGCGCGTGAAGTGGGGGATGTGAGCAGCATCCGCGATTTCCAGACGCTGGTGGCGAAATACATGGAGAAGATGATCGCCCGCACCACCACCAAGCTGACCGTTTCCGGTATCGACGAACTGGATCCGGAAGAGTCCTACCTGTTTATCTCCAACCATCGCGATATCGCGATGGACCCGGCATTCGTGAACTGGGTCCGTTTCCAGTTCGGCATGGATACCGTACGTATCGCCATCGGCGATAACCTGCTGCGTAAGCCCTACGTATCTGACCTGATGCGCCTGAACAAGAGTTTTATCGTCAATCGCTCGGCCACTGCACCGCGTGAGGTGATGAAAGCGCTGACCCAGCTCTCTGGTTACATCGATCACAGTATTGTGCAGGATGGCCAGTCGATCTGGATTGCACAGCGCGAAGGGCGTGCCAAAGATGGTAACGATCAGACCGACCCGGCGATCCTCAAGATGTTCTACATGTCTCATCGTAAAGCGAAGCGTAGCTTCAGCGAGGCGATGGGCCGGTTGAACATTGTGCCCGTTTCTATCTCTTACCAGTATGACCCTTGTGACGCGCTGAAGGCGAATGAACTGCATGCGCTGGCGCAGGACGGCCAATATGAAAAGGGAGAGTTCGAAGATATCGAGAGCATCGTCAAGGGCATCACAGGCGACAAGGGACACGTACACATCTCCTTCGGTGAAGTGATTCGTGGTGAGTTTGAGACGCCGGAGGCGTATGCGGCCGAGATTGATCGCCAGATCCTGAAAAATTACCACCTGCACAGCTCCAACCTGATTGCGGCGGGACGTGAGCAGGAAACCAGCGCTGCGGAGCAGTCTGAGTTTGCTGCTCGTATGCAGGGGTTGGCACCGGGGGCGCAGGAGATTCTGCGTCAGATGTACGCCAACCCGGTTCTGAACCAGGTTGCGCAGGACAACAATTCCAACGATACCCAGGAGAGCGCATGAGCCGTCTGACCCATCTTGATGAACAGGGCAACGCTAACATGGTGGATGTGTCTGAAAAGGCTGTCACCACCCGCGAAGCTACTGCCCGCGCTGAAGTAAAAATGCTGCCGGAGACCCTCAAACTGATCACCGAGGGTGGGCACAAGAAAGGGGATGTACTGGCGGTGGCCCGTATTGCTGGCATTCAGGCAGCAAAACAGACCAGTAACCTGATTCCGCTCTGTCATCCTCTGATGCTGAGCAAAGTAACCGTTGAGCTGACTCCCCAGGCGGAAACCAACAGTGTGGTGATCCTGGCCACCTGCAAGCTGGCTGGGCAGACCGGCGTTGAGATGGAAGCGCTGACGGCGGCTTCTGTTGCTGCGCTCACTATCTACGACATGTGTAAGGCTGTGGATAAAGGCATGGTGATCAGCGAAGTGAAACTGTTAGAGAAAAAAGGTGGCAAGAGCGGCCACTGGCAAGCCGAAGAGAGTTAAAAGCGATGCTGACACTGAACTACTTTGCCAGCTTGCGCGAAAAGCTGGGTCTGGAGAGCGAGCAGCTCGACTGTCCTGCCGGTGCCAATACGGTGGCGGAGCTGGTTGACGCGCTGGTGGCAACACGTGATCCGCAGTGGCGCGAAACCCTGTGTGCAGCCAACGTATTGGTGGCTGTGAACCAGGAGATGGTGGATAGTGACCACACATTTGAAGATGGCGATGAGATCGCTTTCTTTCCACCCGTGACTGGAGGATAACCATGGAGCAGAAAGCCTCTCCCCTGATGTATCTGCGGGCTGCGATCTATTACGTGGGTTTTTACGCGGTAACGATTGTGTATTCATCCCTCTGTCTGCTGGCTTCACCGCTGCTCTCCTACCGGGGCCGCTTCAAGATGGTTACCGGTATCAACTTCTTCTACATCTTCTGGCTGCGTGTCTGCTGCGGCGTGAAGGTGAAGGTGGAGGGCGCAGAGAAATTGCCGAAAGAGGGCTCCTACGTGGTGGTCTCCAATCACTCAAGCGAATGGGAAACGCTGTTTTTCCAGACGCTGGTACGACCACAGAGCGCGGTACTCAAACAGGAGTTGCTGAAGATCCCTTTCTTTGGTTGGGCGCTGGCGTTGCTGAAGCCGATCGCGCTGGACCGCAGCAAACGTCGTGGTGCGTTGAAGCAGCTGCTGACGCAGGGCAAGGAGCGACTGCAAGAGGACATCCCGGTGTTGATCTTTCCACAGGGTACGCGGGTGCCAGTGGGTAAAACCGGTAAGTTCAACAAAGGCGGTGCGATGCTGGCGGTGAGTGCGGAGAAACCGATCATCCCGATCGTGCACGACGCAGGTCTGTTCTGGCCGGGTAAAAGTTTTGTTAAATATCCGGGAACCGTGACCGTTAAGGTGGGGCCGGTGATCGACTCACAAGGTTTGTCTGTGGACGAAGCGCACGAAGCGTCTGTTGGCTGGCTGCTGGAAGAGATGAAGCAGATGAAGGTCGCCTGATCGACGGACGGGACAACGTAAAAACAAAAAAGGGCTAACCGATGGTTAGCCCTTTTTTTGTGTCTGTGTCCCGTCCTGAATAACGTTGACACTTTTCGATCATCAAATCGGAAGGTGTTATGAAATCAAGAACTAAGCGT
>CANMWJ010000016.1 GCA_947501565.1 uncultured Marinobacterium sp. | reverse complement strand
GCGCCGATGGTAGTGTGGGGCTTCCCCATGTGAGAGTAGGTCATCGCCAAGCACTTATTACGGAAACCCCGGTCTCGATGAGGCCGGGGTTTTTGCTTTCTGGCGTCCAGCAAAACCGGGCGTGCTTTGTCTCCGCTTTTCTATTCATGCTTCATACATATCGCTGCGTGCTACTATTTCCCTGTTTAGCAGGTTTAAGTTCAGGGAGCGGTAAGATGCGAGCAAAACCTCTGCAGTGGTCATTTCTGATGTTTCTACTGGCGTTTGTATTAAGCGCCTGTGATAACGGTACGGATCGCGTCTCGACGGACACTGAACCTGCAAAGAACGCGATTGTTGAAACCAGCGGCTCGCCATCCCCTACACCCGTGCCCACTGCACCTGCCGATACCCGCTACGCTGATGTCGACTTCCAGGTGGCGGATATAGGCTCTGCTTTCTATCAGGGGCGCTTGGCTGTCAGCGTGTCGTTTAGTGCCCCTGTACCCGTCGACCAATCCTTAGAGCAGTGGCTCAACGTTGAAACCCTTGAGGGTGATACTATCGAGGGCAGCTGGGTTGCCAACGAAAAGGGCACGACACTCTATTTCCCCCACCTGGCACCTGAGTCCCGCTACCGGATTAACGTGCGCGCAGGTTTACCCTCCGGACTGGGTAAGTCATTAGGTGCTGACGTCACCTCTGAACTGGAGACGGAACGTCTCGCACCGATGCTTGGGTTTGTCGGACAGGGCAACCTGTTGGCCCATAAGTTGACCAAAGGCTTGCCGGTGATATCACGCAATGTGAGCTCGGTGGATGTGGATTTCTACCGTATACCACCCAATCAGCTGGTAGGTTTTCTGGACGATAACCGCAAGGCCGGTCAGCAGGAGTTCTGGCAGGTGCGCGAGTATATCGATCAGTTTGAACTCGCCTATACCGCGCGCTTCGACCTGAACGTTGCGGACAACATGCAGGCCACCACCTACCTGCCGGTTAAGAACATTCAACCGCTGCAACAGAAAGGTGTATATCTAGCGGTAATGCGTGAGTCCGGTAACTATGAATACAGCTACCCTGCTACCTGGTTTGCCGTTACCGATCTTGGTGTGCAGATGCGTCTGTACCGCGATCAGATCGAGGTATATATCTCTGAGTTATCCAGTGCTAAACCCAAAGCGGGTGTGACGCTGCAGTTGCTGGCGCAGAAAGGCGATGTGATTGCGGAACAGCAATCCGGAAGTGACGGACGAGCGAGCTTTACCGGCATCAATGGCGTCTCTCCGCAGCTGTTGTTGGCTACCCACCAAGGGGATACCACACTGGTGCGCTTATACGGCCCTGCGCTGGATCTGTCGGAGTTTCCGGTAACCGGTCTGCCGGCGCAGGCACAAACACTCTTTCTGTACGCCGCACGTGATCTCTATCGTCCCGGGGAACAGGTGACCGTAAGCGGCTTATTGCGTGGCAGTGACGGCGAGATGGTGCCGGGGATTCCACTGCAGTTTAAGTTACATCAGCCCGATGGCCGGGTTGTCAGTTCTCGCGCGATCGCGGCGCAAGCACTGAACTATTACGAGGTCACCTTCCCTATTGCAGCGGATCAGCCCACCGGACGCTGGGAGGTCTCGGTTGAGCTGCCGGATAAAACGACCACTACCTATCCCTTCCATGTTGAAGAGTTCCTGCCGGAACGGATGAAGTTGGCACTAAGCGGGACCGACAGGCTCACACCCAAACAGCCACTGCATGTAGAGGCGCAAGGCGCATACCTCTACGGTGCACCTGCTGCAGGCAACCGTCTGGAGTCTCAACTGATCTCCGCGATGAACCCGCACCCGTTTGAACGTTTTGTGGATTACCACTTCGGCGATATCCAGGTCACCGAGTTCAACCGACGCATGGAGCTGGATGACGTCAAGCTGGATGCTGATGGCAGGGCACAGATCCGGGTGAAACCGTTCTGGGGTACAACCCGGACGCCACTGCGTCTTAAGCTGTTCCAAAGCTTACAGGATATGGGTGGACGTCCGGTCAGTCGCAGCTTTAGCAGCGCGGTGCTGCCTGCGGAATCGATGGTAGGTATCCGTCCGCTGTTTAACGAGGATACGACCGATTACAACGGCAGCGCCCAGTTTGAACTGATCTATACCGACGGCGAGCAGAAGCTGGCGCGGGACCGGTTGGAAGTCACGCTGGTACGTGAACACCGTCGCTATCACTGGGTCTACAGCGAATACGACGGTTGGCGTAACGAATACACGGAGCGTCAGTATCCGGTCTTTACTCAGCAGCTGGTGATCAACGCGGATGAGAACACCGCGTTGGAGGTTCCGGTGGAGTGGGGTTATTACCGCCTTGAGGTTAAAGACCTGCGCAGTGGTCTGATCTCTAGCTATCGCTTCCAGGCGGGCTGGAGCGAGCAGGAGCAAGCGCTGTCTGGCCGGCCTGACCGTATCGGCATGTCGCTGGATAAAGCCGCCTATACAGCGGGTGAGCGGGTCGAGGTGCGCCTGCAACCACCGGCGGCTGGTAAAGGGTATCTGGTGGTAGAGGGTGACCAACCGCTCTACTGGCGTGCTATCGAGATACCGGATGAGGGGGCGACGGTTGAATTCCCACTGGATGCCAGTTGGGCGCGTCACGATCTTTACGTGTCGGTGATGCTTGTTCAACCGGGAGCAGAACGGGACAGCCGGTTGCCTAGACGCATGTTGGGCATCCAACCGCTCAAGCTGCTGCGCGAGGAGCGCCAACTTCAACTGGAGCTGACCGTCCCTGAGAAAGCGTTACCTGAGACAACCGTCACGCTGCCGGTGCGTGTTACACCCGCAGATGGGCAAGCGTTGCCGCAGAAGGTGGGGCTGACCTTAGCCGCAGTGGACCTGGGTGTGCTCAATATCACCAGCTTTGAAACGCCCGACCCGTTTACCGGTTTCTTCGGTCAGCGTCGCTACGGTGTCGAAGCACGGGACAACTATGGGGCGCTGATAGACGCTGACGACGGAGAGTTGGCCAACTTCCGCTTCGGTGGCGATGCGGACCTGAAGCGCGGCGGTGAAGAACCTGAATCCGATGTACAGATCGTTTCGCTGTTTTCCGGGGTGGTTGACGTCGATGCCGAGGGTGTCGCTCAGGTACCCCTGGCGTTTCCCGACTTTAATGGCCGTGTGAAACTGATGGCGATCGCGTTCAGCGAACACAGTTATGGTTCGACTGACACTGAACTGCAGGTTGCTGCGCCGGTTGTAACAGAACTGGTTAAACCGCGCTTCCTGGCGGTCGGTGATCGGTCTGAGCTGGCCCTGCAGCTCCATAACCTCAGTGGCAGTGCGCAGAACCTTAATCTTACCCTCCGCGTAGGGGCAGGACTTGAGCTGCTGCAATCGGCCGATAAGCAGTCAGCAACCCAGACGCTGACACTCGCCGACGGGGCGCGCATCGTGTTGCGCTACCCTGTCCGAGCGACAGAGGCGCTTGGTCGCAGTGAGATCGATCTGGAGGTCTCGGGGCTTACGGGGCTTGAAGCGGATGCAGACGCAGCGTTCAGACGACAGTGGAGCCTGATTACCCGGCCCGCCTGGAGCGCCACTGAACGACGATGGCAGACGGTGTTAGCGCCGGGTGAGCAGTTTGCATTGGCTAGTCCCGAGTTGGCCGGCTTGATGGCGTCGGGCGCGCGGCTATCCCTTAATGTCGCGGGCAAACCGCCGCTGCAGCTTGCTCCCCATATCCAGGCGCTGAAAAGTTACCCTTACGGCTGTCTGGAACAGACCACCAGTGGTGTGTTCTCGCAACTCTACCTGACACGTGACGCCTTGAATCAGATGGGGATTCGCGCAGAAACGGATGAGGAACGACAGGACGCGCTGCGTTTGGCGATACAGCGTGTGCTGGGGATGCAGAAGAGCAGCGGTGGATTCGGCCTGTGGAACAGTCACAGCCCCGAGGAGTACTGGCTCACCGTATACGTGACCGATTTCCTGTTGCGGGCACGCGAGCAGGGATACCGGGTACCGGAAGAGAACCTCAATCAGGCGTTGAAGCGGTTGCAGGGTTATCTGCGTAACCCGCGCCGGATCTACAGCGAATATGCGGATAACAATAACCGTACTCGGTTTGCAGTGGCGGCCTACGCCGGACAGGTGTTGAGCCGGATTGGGCAGGCGCGCCTGGCTGACCTGCGCAGCCTGTACGACCGCCGGGGTAAACACTGGACAGCCTTGGGGTTTTATCAACTGGGTCTGGGGTTGCAGACCAGCGGAGACCGTCCGCGTGCCGAAAAAGCGCAACAGGAGGCGTTACAGGCGCTGACCGGTAACAGGCTGGTCACTACCGCGTATGGCAGCCCGATACGCGACACCGCTCTGGCGCTTTACTGGGCGCTGGAAACAGAGCAGACGAGCGCGCAGTGGGAGCCGCTGCTGTTCAAACTCAAAGACAGATTGGAAAACCGACGTTGGCTCAGTACGCAGGAGCGTAACGCATTGCTGTTGGCGGGACTGGCGTTGGCGGAAACGCCTGTGGATAACGTCTCCCTCTCCCTGAAGCAGGGAACAGCGGAACAAGCATTGCCACTGGTGCCCGCAGGACGTGTGGTACAGCACTTCAGCGGTACGCAGGCATTTGAAGCGGTTACGCTGAACAATCTGGGCGGAAATCGCGCCTACCTTTCAGCACAGCTCGCTGGTTACAGCCAGCAGAGTCCGGCAGCGCAGGATGCGGGGATCAGTGTTACACGCAGCTATTACGACCTGGACGGTAATGCCTTAGTGAACCCTGAACTCAACACCGGGGACCTGTTGTTGGTCGAGCTGGATGTCAGCGTAGAGAAACCACTGCACCACCTGCTGTTGGTTGATCTGTTGCCAGCGGGCCTCGAGCTGGAGAATCAGAACCTGGCCACGGCGTTCGCGCTTTCTGATCTGCGTATTGGGGATGCCTCGGTGGTGGAGCTGATGCAGGATGTGGATATCCGCCATCAGGAGTTCCGTGATGACCGTTACGTCGCCGCGCTCAATACCGGTTGGCAAAAACGGGCGCGTCTGTTCTATCTGGCGCGTGCGGTGTCGCCGGGTGTCTTTACGTTGCCGCCGACCTTTGCTGAGGATATGTACCGACCTGAAATTCGCCACCAGGGTGAAGCCGCTGGGCAGATTGAGATCCGCGCAGGCGAATGAGCAGGCTATGGACCACAGGACGGATACCAGAACGGGCAGAAGGATGGACGACCTGGAGTCACCGCTTTGCTTTGGCCATCGGCCTGCTGCTCCTGATCTTGTGGATGCTGGATCGGTGGTACCCCGTTGCGGAGATCCCCCGGGCCGGTACGGTGGTTGTCGCGGCTGACGGTACACCGCTCAGGGCATTTACGGGCGAGGATGGCCTGTGGCGCTACCCGGTGCAGCTGGATCAGGTCTCGCCTGAATATATTGAACTGTTGCTTGCCTACGAAGATCGCTGGTTCTACTACCACCCCGGTATCAATCCACTGGCGATTCTGCGTGCGTTCGCACAGAACCTGAGCGCGGGCAGGGTCGTTTCAGGCGGCTCGACGCTGACCATGCAGGTCGCGCGCTTGCTTTATCCAGAGCCACAGGGCGGCGGGCGCAGCTATGCGGCGAAAGCCGTTCAGATGTTGCGGGCCCTGCAGTTGGAGTGGCATCTGAGCAAGGCGGAGATTCTCACCGCCTACCTTAATCTGGCGCCGTTTGGCGGCATGCTATCCGGCGTTCAGGCCGCCAGTTTCTATTACTTTGATAAACCGGCTCTGGCACTGAGCGATGCGGAGGCTGCCCTACTTGCCGTATTGCCGCAGCGCCCAAGTGCCTTCCGTCCGGACCGCCATCCACAACGGGCGGAGCAGGCCCGTAACAAAGTCCTCAGACGGATGCAGGCGTTGGCTGTCTGGCCTCAAGCACGGGTGAGCGATGCGCTGCAGGAGCCGATGGTCACCTTTGCACGTAGCCTGCCGCAGGTGGCGCCGTTGCTTAGTCGGCGGTTACAGCAGCAGTGCCCCCAGTGCGAACTGATCAATACCCATATCGACTATGAGCTGCAGTTGCGTCTGGAGGCGATGGTCGCGCAGTACAGCCAGACGCTCAGTGAGGAGCATTCCGTGGCTGTTATGGTGATGAACAACCAGAATGGGGCGGTTGAAGCCTATATCGGCTCGGCGGATTTCTGGGATACTGAGCGCGCAGGACAGGTGGATATTATCCGTGCGGTACGCTCCCCCGGTTCCACCCTCAAACCCTTCCTGTACGGGTTCGCGTTGGACGATGGCCTGATCCACTCCCACTCGTTGTTGATCGACGCACCGCGTCACAAGAGTCGTTATCGCCCGCAGAACTTCTCAGGTTTCTTTAACGGTCCGGTCACCGCAGCCGACGCCTTGCAACGCTCGCTCAATGTGCCGGCCGTCCAGTTGCTGGAGCATCTCGGTTCGGCCACTTTTATCAGTCGCTTGCAGCAGGGCGGATTGGTCACCTTCGGGGCCGGCAGTCGTGCGCCCAATACCTCGGTGATACTGGGTGGGATCGGCGTACAGATGGAACGGTTGATCGGCCTGTACAGCGGGTTGGCGCGGCAGGGGCAGGCAGTAATGCCCAAGTTGCGCAAAGCTACACCGCTCCGTGAGCGTTATCTGATGTCTCCCGGTGCCGCCTGGATCGTACGCGATATGCTAACGGTGCACCCCTATCGCAAGTTAGCGCGTCAGACTCAACAGCACTGGCAGCTGGCGTGGAAAACCGGCACCAGCTACGGTTTTCGCGAGGCGTGGGCGATGGGCGTATCCGATCGCTGGACGCTGGGTGTCTGGGTTGGGCGTCCAGACGGCAGCGCCAGTCCCGGACGTTATGGCCGTGTGACCGCTGCGCCTTTGCTGTTCCGTATCTATGCGGCGTTGGATACAGAACAGGCGCGCCGGACCAGCAGCGGTCAGCCCGATACGGTATCGCAGGCTGAGATTTGCTGGCCTGCGGGTAGCCGGGCTGATCTGGCGGAAAACCGGGGCCAAAACTGCCTGCAACGCTATCCTGCCTACCTGCTCAACGACACCGCCCCAAGAACCCTGACGGAAACACCGCAGAGTCAGCATCTTAATACCAGCATCGCAACGATCTGGATCGATCCACAAAGTGGCAAGCGCAGCGAGCCGGTATGCCGTCCCGGTGGTAACTTACAGCCGGAGACGATCACGCTCTGGCCTGTAGCTGTGCAGCCTTGGTTGCCAACGCACTGGCGCAATGAGCGACGTTTACCGCCTTTAGCTGATAGTTGTGCAGTGATGAGTGCTGGCGCAAGTCAGCCGCTGCGGATCACCAGCTGGCCCGATAACGCGATGCTGCAGCTGCCCGCTGCGTACCGAAGTGAAAATGATGGTGGTTCAGGTCTGGAAGTGAACCTGCGTGCCGAGGGTGGGCATGGCGCACGCGATTGGTACCTTAACGGTGGTTATATCGGCCGCAGTGACAAGGCGCTGACCTACCGCTTCAAGCAGGCAGGGCGCTACCAGATCAGTGTGGTGGACCAGCAGGGGAGCAGCGATATGATCCAGATAACCGTACGCCCCTGAGTGAAACAAATCAGGCGTTGACCAGCTTATCTTCCGCGTAGCCAGGCTGCTCTTTGAGCAGTTTGCCGCTTGGCATAAAGGTACCGCTGCCGCGGGCCACCTCCCGATTGCGTGTGTCATACATCACCGCTTCAGCCACGAGCAGGTTTTTACCGGCGCTGATTACCTGACCACGCGTGGTAAGCGGCCCTTCGCTTACCGCACGGGTGATATAGGTGGTAAACCCGGTGGTGACCAGAAAATCACTGCGGTTGCGGCTGGCTGCGGCGAAGTAGGCGGCGTCATCCAGCGCCTTAAAGTAGAAGCAGCCGTGCATTGATCCTGCGGCGTGGAAATAGTTCGGGTCAACTTCGGAGATAATCGTCGACTGTCCCTTCTCTACCGTCAGTTTGCTGGGGATAAAATGAGTGACCGAGGCGATATGGAACATGCGCTCCAGCGCGCGGTAGTGGGCTTCAGTTGCTGACATCATTGTCGTCCTGCTGATCCGTTTTGTCTGTGGCTGCGTAATCCTGTGCCATATTAAGCCAGAAGCTGTAAGAGGTGTTAAAACCTTGCGCCAGCTTATAGGAGAGTTCGTAGCCGATCGTCTCCGTCCCATCCAGAATGCGCTGGAACTGCTCCAGAGGGATATCACACAGCTCAGCTGCGCCTTCAACAGATAAATGGGTGGGTTTTAGGTACAGTTCGTGGATAATATCGCCCACGCTGGGGTTGGAACTGAGAATCTGCATCGGTGCCTCTGGTTTTTTTGCTTAATGTACACAGCTTCGTAGGGGAGAAACAATGTCTGAGCAGCTGGTTTATCTGCTGATCGCCGTGGGTTTGTTGGTTTGTGCCGGGCTGGGCGTCTTTATCTTTCGTCAGTACCGGGGAATCGAAACGGCTAAGGCTGAGCAGGCGGAGAAACTGCGTGAGATAGAGCAGAAGGCACAGGAGCAGCGTGATTACCTGATCCAGAGTATCCACGTGATCGCCAATGCGATGATCCACGATGAGAAGATGACGCTGACCGAAGGTAGCATCCGCCTGAACGTATTGCTCGATAACCTCTCTCCACAGCTGAAGCAGGAGCCGGATATCAGTGTGATCAGTACGGTGTATGAGCAAACCAAACATATCCCTTACCTGAAGGCCTGGCAGGAGCTGGATAAACAGGAGAAGTGGCGCTATACACAGGAGATGAAGAAGATTGAAAAGGCGCACAAGGATGAGCTGCTGAAGGCAGCTGAGATCCTTTCGTCCTACCCCTTTGAGAAGCACTTCCACTGAGTATGGAGTTTCTGGCGGTCTTTCTGGTCACCCTGATCATACTGGTGGGACTGGTAGTTGCACTGGTTGTGGGCCGCTCGCCAACCTATCGCCCGTCACGCAAGGATATCCTTGAGCTGTTGCGGGCGGTCCAGCATGATGAAGCCAATCCTGATAGCTGGTATCTGTTCCTCGGCATGCCGATTCTGCATGACCCCGATCTGGAACGCTTCCGCCAGCGCTGTGTAGTCGTGGATGAGGGGGATGATCAACACCCTCCCAGTGCAACCGGCCTGAAGATCTACGCCCGCGAGGGACGTGAACGCATCGGCAAGATCGCCGATGATCTTGAAGTTCTGATCGCCAAAGAACCGGTGTACCGCGAATTCTGAGTCAGTACTCTTAATCCGTATTCTGAATCAGTACTGACCGTGGTCGATCATGCGCTGCAGGCGCCAGACCGTTTCCCAGATCTCTTTGGTGGTGCCCTGTTTCAGTGAGCGGCTGAGATCGATCCCCGCGACCTCCAGTTCCGGCAGCTCATAGAGCCCTGCCAACCCCAATAACTGATGCGAGTGATGACGCATCTTGTCGAGGTTGTTGCTTTCAAAGCCGTGGCAGATCCCCGCCAGCTGTTTCACCAGCTCGCGGTGCAGGGTTTTCTTGCTGATCTGATAATCCGCCAGTGACACCGAATCACGCGCGCCGTTCTCAATGACGTCCAGAGTGACCGGTGGTGCCCCCTCCTGCGTCAGCTCGGCCAGGGTGGCGGTCAGCTCCTTATCATTGATCGGCTTCAACAGTACACGGTTGGCACCTGCGCTGAGCAGTTTGCGGTGCTCGCTGACGATCACGTTGGCGGTCAGGGCGACGATCGGGATATCCGGATTTTGCAGGCGGATGGTACTGGTCGCCTGAATGCCATCCACCTTCGGCATATGCACGTCCATCAGGATCAGATCGAACGACTCTTTCTGGGATTGTCGGATCGCTTCCTCACCGTTGCTGGTTTCAACAATTTCGGCACCGGACTGCTCCAGGATGCGGCGGATCAGAAGGCGGTTGAACTCGTTATCTTCAGCCACCAGTACGCGGATCGGAATCTGTGGTTTCTCGTCCACCGGGGTGACCGGCAGGGCGGCGGGATGGCCGGGCAGCAGGGATTCGATCAATGTCTGGGTACGGGCGGGTTTGTGCAGCACCCGTACCTGTTGCGGCAGGGTTAAGCCTTCGACGTGTTCGCATACCAGCAACAGGATCGTGCCTTCGAATACCTCACAGATAGCACAGAGTTCTGCGTTGAATGCCTGACGCTGGGTTGCGCCCGGCTCCAGGCTCCAGATCACACTCTCAGGCTGGGTATCGGCGAGTTTCTGCAGCATATCCTCGAAGGAGTCGGCAAACTGCGGTGCCGGACGCCACTGGTGCAGCTGATACTTCAGGTTGCGGCGGTTCAGTGGGTGTTGGTCGTATACCAGAACCTCTCCGCCGTGGCGCAGGTCGGCCGGAGCCGGCGCACTCTGTGGCAGGCTTAAAGGCACGTTAACGCTGATGGAGGTGCCGTTTTCCTCTTCGCTACGCAGCCGGATGCCACCTCCCATCAGTTCCGCCAGCAGCTTGGCGATCACCAGGCCGAGGCCGGAGCCGCCGAACTTACGGGTGATGGAGCTATCGGCCTGTGAGAACGCCTGGAACAGGTGGCGGATGCGCGACTTCGGAATACCGATGCCGGTATCGTCCACCTGCAGCAGTAACTTCGCGCGCCCCTGATGAACCTCTTCCACGTTGACGTGGATTGCGACGTGCCCTTGATTGGTGAACTTGATCGCGTTGCTGACCAGATTGGTGAGGATCTGACGCAGGCGCATCGGATCACCGAGTAACTCCGGCGGCACGTCAGGTGAGACCACTGGGATCAGCTCAATCCCTTTCGAATGCGCGGCTGGCGACTGCATCTCAACGATATCGTAGACCAGCGACTCCATATTCAGGCTCAGCTTCTCCAGCTTGATGGCGTTGGATTGGAGTTTGGAGAAGTCGAGAATGTCATCGATGATCGACAGCAGCAGCGACGAGGTCAGGTTGATGATACGGGTGTATTCCTTCTGCTCCGGATGCAGCTCCGTTACATCCAGCAGGCGGGCAAAACCCAGTACCGAGGTCAACGGTGTACGCAACTCGTGGCTCATGCGGGCGAGGAACTCATCCTTGGCGCGGTTGGCGCTGTCCGCTTTCTTACGCGCGGTGCTCAGTTCGAGGTTCTGTTTTTCCAGATGGAACAGAGTGGAACGTACGCGTTTGGTAGCACGCTCAACCCGGCTTTCCAGCGTCTGGTTGGATTCCTGTACGCGCTCCGCCAGCCGGTTGATACCGCGCGACAGGGTCTGCAACTCACCGGTGGTCTGGATGGTGGAGCGCGCGTCGAGGCGGCCCTTCTCCAGCAGTTTTACCACCTGCGTCAGGCCCAGAATCGGGTTGGTGATACGGCGACCGAAACGCGCGGCGATAAACAGGGTGATGATAAAACCGAACAGGGCGATCGATACCCCTTTCAGGATGATCTCCTGCTGACGGCGTTGTGTGGGCAGGCGCGAGAGGGCGATCGCCACCCAGCCGATGATCTCCGGTTCCGCTTCTTCGCTGGCAAACTCGGGCGAATCCAGCACGTCGATGCCGGTGGTGATCACCGGTTGCAGGAAGAAGATCTCTTTACCGGTGGAGTAGGGGTAGGCTTCGTCACGGGAGATCTCCCCGCCGTATTGGTCGGAACGCAGGATCACTGAGAATTCCCGGTCGAGGAAGACGATGTCGGAGACGTCGATCTCCTTGCTTGGGCCACGGATCAGGCTGGCCAGCATATCGGCATTCCCCGTCAGCAAGCCAAACTCAGCCGCCGAACCCATCAGCATCGACATGGTCTTGCCGCGCTCCAGCAGGGCTTCTTCGGCCTCCTGCAGCTGGGTGTTGATGAAGTAGCTGCCGAGTATCAGGGTGATCAGCATCAGCGGTAACAGGGTGATAACCAGTACGCGCTGGCGGATGGTGGCGTGTCGTAGCTGGAGGCGTCTCATTCTTCCGCCTCCTTCAGCCGTCGTTCCAGTATGGGCGCTGATGGCAGGTTGATACGCAGGTTCTTCGCCGCGGATGGGTTGGTGATCACGGAGAAGTAACTTGGATAGCTGCTAGCGGGCAGTTTGTATTTGCGCTTTGGCAGCGCCCGGATCAGCTCGCCGGTCTGTTTACCGATCTGTTCCGGAGAGGAGTAGACGCCCGCCGCTGCGCCAGCTTTTACGTATTTCCGAGAGAATCCCAGCAGCGGGACCCGCTGACGATAGGAGATATAGAGGATCCACTTGGCGGTGGTGCGGTTAAATACCGCTTTGTCCGGCAGGGTAAGAAAGATATCGCTGTCTTCCAGCAGGGGCTGGAGTTGCTTGATCGGGCTGCGATCCTCTTCCAGTACGATATGCTCAAGGGCAAAACCGGTCCTCTCCAGCGCGCCTTGCAGCAGGGGCAGGTCGATGGCGGATGCTTCGCTGAAGGCAACGCCCAGTGTATTGGCTTTCGGCATCATCAGCCGTGCCAGCATCAGCTGGCGCGAATAGGGTTGATCCAGGTAGATCGCCGTGATCTTGCCGGCTTTGACGCTCGGTGAATCCTTATGTTTTTCGATCAGCGTCTGGTAGCTGCGGCGCGGGATAAAGGTTGAGATGATGCCGGGTGCGTCGGCGGGTAACTGACGTAGCAACATGTCGGTTGCCCGGGTACCGATGGCAACGTAATACTCCCGCTTTTCCGATGTCAGCAGGTCGGGGAACTGTTCCAGACGGCTCACCGATGCACTCTGCAGGTTGTTGCCGGATTCCTTAATCAGGGTTTCCAGGACGGTCTGGTAACTGGCGGTATTGTCACTGAGGACAACCAATGGACGTGCGAAAGCCCCCTGCCCGAAAACAAGGGAAAACAGCACCATCAGGCAGGGGATCAGCCGCCTGAGTGTGCCGGATTTAACGGCGTTGAAGGTAAGTGCTTTCAGTTTTCTTGCCATCTCCACAATCCATTGTGAGGCAGGCTGCCCGTTCAGTAGAGCAGCTTAAATTCCACATATGCCCGGCGATCAAAGGTGTTGTTTGGATAAAACTCCTGGTACTGATCATCCAGCAAGTTCTGTACTATCACTTTCAGTTGCGCGTCGGTGTTTCGGGTTAACGGTACGGTTTTCTTAATCTGTAAATCTGTCCGCTGATAGGCTTTGCGCGGCTCCTGGCTTGTACCTTCGAACCAGCGTGTCGCTCCCATCACGTAGTGCGCGAGACTGAACTGCCAGTGATTATCGGTTTCATGGCTGAGAAGTAAAGAGCCAGTGCCTTTTGGTGTGTACTCATCGAGTATGAGCGGCGCTTCGCCCAGGTCCTCTTTCTTGCGGTATTCACCGCTGGCGTTGGAGTAGTTGGCATTCAGCAGCAGCCAGGTATCCGGCGAGAAATTGTACCGTATCTGGAACTCCACGCCCTGGGTTACCCAGTCTGCGGCGTTGGCAGAGGAGAGTACCCGGTCATCCCGGTCGGTCCCGTTGGGCAGTTGATAGAACACGGTATTGATTGCGTCTTTGATACTTTCCCTGAAGATCCTGACGTCAAACTGTGCGTTCAGCTCGGGAGAGATATTGTAGTAACCCAGTTCGACGCTGTTGATGCTCTCCGGGCGCAGGTTATCGGTCGGTACCGCAACCTGATCCCAGATCGTAAAGTTGTTGGCGGCGTTGCGACGGGTGTTGGAACGGCGGTTGGCTTCCAGCAGCGACGGCATCCGATACGCCCGGGTGTAGGCAAAGCGGTAGTTCGAACTCTCATCAATCTTATAGTTGAGCGCCAGACGCGGTGATAGTTTACCGCTGGTTACCGAGGTGGATTCGTACACGCCACTAAGGTTCCAGACCCATTTCTCAGTCTGATCCCACTGTACGTTACCGAATGCACGCCAGCGCTCTTCACTGATCCAGGCGCTGCTGTCGAACAGCATATCGCTGCGCGATTGTTCGAAGCGGTAACCAAGGCCGCTGATCATCCTCAGGTTTTCGTTGGCGTAATAGGTGTGCTGGATCTCCAGATCGTAGAGTTCGCTGGTGCCGTGTTCACTGTCTGGGCGGATAAAGGTACCGTCCAGCCCCTGTTGCGCGGCAAACAGTGCTGCGACCTGCGCGACGGTCATGTTATTGGCCTGGGCGAACTGCTGCAGGCCATCATCGCGTTGGGCGTAGATTTCGATCGGCAACTCGTCGACGTTCAGTTTCAGATAGTTATGGTAGAACGACAGCTTGTACTCGTGATCGTCGGCTGCGGCATGATCCCACACCAGATATTGGAAATTGGAGTTGTGGTCGCGGGGATCGGCAACATTGTTGGTCTCGTCCGCATCGACCACGTAGGTCTGGCCGTCGGTAAAACCGAGCTGGATATCTACAGAGTCCTGCAGCGACAGGGTGCTGCTGGCGCTCAAGTGCAGGTAGCGGTTATCGGCGGCATCGTTATATAGGGTGCTGCCATCGTTCTGGCTGAAACCTGCGGACACCCGCAGGTGGCTGTTTTCGTTATACAGGGTATGGCGCAGTTCGGCGCGTTCTTCGCCTCGGTTACCGGTCATCACCTGAGCGGAATTGCTGTCCGGATTGAGCGGCGAACGGGTGATGATATTGATGGAACCGAGAAACGCGTTGGAGCCCTGGGTCGGCACATTGGAACCGCGCACCACCTCGATACGCTCGATATCATCCAGACCGATACCGATACTTTCCCAGGCAACGGTGGAGAGCAGCGGCAGATAGATACTGCGTCCATCGATCATCACTTCCATGCGGTTAGGAAAAGGGCCGCCCTGGCCGTGATAGTTCACCGCCATCTTATTGCGTGTCACATGGTAGGACTGGAAGCCTGGCACGAGGCGAAACAGGTCGGAGATGTTGATAGCGCCCGAGGCATTAATCTGCTCACGGTCGATGATGGTGATGGCTGCCGGTGTTTCGGTCAGTTTCTGGGAGAGCCGGGTGGCGGAGATCACTTCCGGGATGTCGGCAAACAGATCTTCTTCGGTAAAACCGGGCAGTTCCTGCGCCAGTGCAAACGGGCTGAATGCGCAAAGGGCCGCAAACAAGCGCGGGAATCGTGCCAGTCGGAGCTGTTTCCTACGGCAAGTGCGTGCTGAAAAGCGGTCTACTAATCCTTGTCCTGGCATTCTCATAACAGCCCTGTGCCCTCACCTCAGATTCTGGTCCCGACGTAGATAATGACGCCCGTCATCACAATGGCTTCAAGGATGAAACCGTTGTTGCTGAGTATCCAGTCCATAAATCCGCTGTGCCCGAAGATCCTAAGAACGTTACTGCTTACTATCCTAACCCAGTACGCCTATTCGATCAGCATGTAATTATGCGCAAATAGTAGACAATTCCACCTAATTTAATGACGCAAAGGTGTGATCTTCACTCCGCAGCGGTGTCGGTATCTGAACCACATCCGCTTCAGTATAGAAGCCTCAGGGCGGTTTCGTGCCGGATGTGGTCTGTTATCTGATAGAAAACTTGTTACTTGGCCACGATCGGGGTCAGCCCGTGACGTTGGGCGGCTTGCCTCAGACGACCGTCCTTTTTCACCTGAGTGACGAAGTTATCCACTGTTTTCAGCCAGGCCGGATCCCCTTTAGGCACCGCGTAACCGTAGGGTGTTGGTGCAAGTGGTGTGGCGGGAGCCAGCAAACGGGCCCAGTTGGTCAGTGAGGCCATCCGTTTACCGTAGGGGTAGTCGGTCATAAACACATCTGCACGGCCACTCTGTACCTCCTGCTCGCGTGCTTTAAAGGTATTCACCACACTCAGCTCGGCGCGTTTCAGGTATTCACGCATGACCGGTTCCATGTAGGTGCCTTTCTGGACCACAACCACATTGCCGGGTTGGTCGATCTCCTCCCAGCGTGTGATCAGATCGTTATTCTTATCCACAATGGCGTAGATACCGCTGCTGAGGTGAGGTTGGGTGAAGTCCATATGGGGTTTGCGGCTGTCGCGGATACCAACGCCGTGCATCGCCACGTCGCACTGATCGGTATTCAGGTTCTCGACCAGCTTGGCAAAAGAGCTGTTCACAAAACGCAGTTTTACCTTGAGGCTGTCGGCAAAGGCCCGGGCCATATCGATGTCGATCCCTTCTAGCTGCTGCGTACGTGGATTGCGGTAGGTGATAGAGAAATAGTCGGGCCAGATACAGACGCGCACTTCGCCCGCTGCCTGCACCTGCGACAGGCGATCTGCAGCACTGGCGGACAGGCTGAAAGACATAAGCAGGCAAAGGAAAAAAGCGTTCAAGAATTGTCTGCTGAATAGGATATACTGCATACCTTTACGACCTCGGGCTTCGTACGACGGAATGTGCGCCGAGCAGTGTAGGAATGTACTCAGCTATGCGTAGCATCTTAAACGCTAATATGTGCGTGAATAGCGTTTTTGAATAGTTTTTCTGAGAATATTGATCTGGCACCGCACTGGAGCGCCAGCGGAGCCATTAACGGCAAGGAACGTTTGGGTAGATGAGTAGTACACCTGATTTGTTATCGTACCGGCCGAATCGCCAGATCTCGCTGGTCGTCTGGATGCTGTTGGTATCTGTCGGCAGTTTTCTGCTGCTGGGACTGACCATCGGCTCCAGCCTGTCGCAGAATATCGAGGAGCGCAACGAGCACATCACCCACACCACCCGTATTATCGAACGCGGACTGACCCGTACCCTGGAGTCGGTGGAAACCACCCTGTTATCACTGGCGGAAGATCTGCGCAGCGATGCGGGAGACGATTTCCGTACTCCCTGGGTGCGCGAGCGGATCAGCCGTGCCATCCAGTTCAGCCCCCATATCCGTCAGGTAGTGCTGCTGCGCAACGATCGTGTGCTGGTGGATAGCGGCCGTCAGGCGGAAGGCCTGGCGCTGGATCTGGAACGTCTGCAGCTCAGCGGCGGTGGCGAAATGCTGAACAGTGGTCTGCAGCTGGGCAACACCGTACCGCAACGTTTCCTGCCGATTCAGGGGGAAACCCAGGACCCACACAGCCGTCGGTCGCTGATTCCGTTGTCCTTTGTGGTGGCGGCTGCCGACAACCGTCCGCGTATCTCGCTGGTGGTTGCACTGAACGCTGCCTATCTGCAGAAACTGCTGGACGAGGGGAACTTCTCCGAGCGCAAGCAGCACTCGGCGTTGTTGCGCGCCGACGGAACCGTGTTGCTGCAGAACCACCTGATCCGGCAGTGGCATAGCGAAGTGCAGACATTGCTGACGAGCGGTCTGGATGAGCAGACCTACTCTCACAGCGGCAGCGGCGTCAGCAGCACCTTTAGCAGCTTACGCCTTTCATCTCGTTATCCGGTGGCAGTGTTACAGCAGGTTCAGCACCGCGATACCCTGATGACCTGGCTGCAGAGCAACCGCATGTTGCTGACCCTGCTGCTGATCTCGGTATCCGCCATCATCGCCACCACCCTCTGGCTGATCTGGGATTCGCGCCGTCGCCGGGTGCTGGAAGCCGAGGTGGGGCTGTTGTTTGAGGCGATCGACCAGTCTCCGGTGACCGTGGTGATCACCGATAACAAACGTATCATCCGTTATATCAACCCCGCATTCACCCGCCTGATGGGCGTAACCGAAACCCAGGCAGTGGGGCGCTCGGCGGCCATTCTGAAAAGTGGCGAGACCCCGGAACGCACCTACGAGCTGTTGCGCCGGGCCCTGGCGCAGGGGCGCGCCTGGAGCGGAGAGTTTATCAACCGTCAGGCGAACGGCGAGCTGATTACCGTTGCCTGTACCATCTCCTCAGTTCACAACCGTCGCGGCGAGGTCACCCACCACGTCGGTGTGATGGCGGATATCAGCGCCAACAAGGATGCTGAGCGGGAGCTACGGATCGCGGCGGCCTCCTTTGAGGTTCAGGCGGGCATGATGGTGACGGATGCGCAGGGCAAGATCCTGCGGGTGAATCCGGCCTTTACCCAGATGACCGGTTACAGCATTGAGGAGGTCGTGGGTCAGTCACCTGCGATCCTGAAATCGGGGCAGCACGATGCCGCCTATTACGAGCAGATGTACGATTCGCTTGCCAATGTGGGTTATTGGGAAGGAGAGATCTGGAACCGGCGCAAGAACGGTGAGATCTATCCTGAATGGCTGGTGGTCAGCGCCGTGCGTGATGGTGACGGCATCATCACCAACTATGTTGGCTCTTTCACTGACATCTCCGAACGCAAGGCTGCGGAAGAGAAGATCACCCGACTGGCGTTTTATGACCCGCTGACCAAGCTGCCCAACCGTCGTCTGTTCAATGACCGCCTGCCGCACCTGATGCGCACCAGCGCCCGCAGCAATCAGTTTGGTGCCCTGATGATCATCGACCTGGATCACTTCAAGGCGATCAACGATACCAAAGGGCACGATGTGGGTGATGGTCTGCTGGTGGAGGTGGCCAAACGCCTCAGCGACACCCTGCGCGAGAGTGATTCCATCGTACGTATGGGCGGGGACGAATTCCTGGTTATGCTGGAAAACCTGGGGCCGCACCAGGAGCTGGCGCTGATGCAGACCGAGCGGGTGGCGAGCAAGGTGCTCGATCAACTGACGCAGGAGTTCCTGATCGCAGGCTTCGAGTTGCGGATCAGCGCCAGTATCGGCATCGAGCTGTTCCGGGGTACCGAGATGAGCAGCGACGATATTCTGAAACACGCCGATATCGCGCTCTATGAAGCCAAGGATGCGGGGCGTAACGCTTTCCGCTTCTTCAATTCCGGCATGCTGGAGCAGATCAGCGCAGCGGTAGAGATGGCGCAGGCGCTGCGTGATGCGCTGGACCGGCGTCAGCTGGAGTTGTACGTGCAGCCGCAGGTGGATAACGATCACCGTATCGTTTCGGCCGAAGCGCTGATCCGCTGGCGAATGTCGGACGGTAATTTCATCTCCCCGAGCAAGTTTATCCCGTTGGCGGAACGCACCGACCTGATCCTGCTGGTGGGTGACTGGGTACTGGAAGAGGCCTGTCGCTTTATCCGTGAGCTGCAGAACCAGGGGATCGACAAGGATTTCCAGCTGGCGGTGAATATCAGCGTACAGCAGTTTGTGCAGCCCGATTTTACCGAGAAGCTGAAATACACCCTGGACCGCCATGGCGTGATACCGCGCCACCTGAAGCTGGAGCTGACCGAACACCTGATGTTGTCCGATATTCGTGCGGCTGCCGACAGTATGCGCCTGCTGAAACTGCTGGGCGTAGGGATCGATCTGGACGACTTCGGCACCGGTTTCTCCTCGCTGAACTACCTGAAATCGTTGCCGGTGGACGCCTTGAAGATCGACGCCTCCTTTGTCCGTGATCTGGAGAGCAGCGAGGAGAGTGCGGCGATCGTGCACACCATCATCCTGATGGCACGCACCCTCAACCTGAAGGTGATCGCCGAGGGGGTGGAGACCGAAGGGCAGCTCAGCTACCTCAAGCAACACGACTGTCACCTCTATCAGGGTTTCCTGATCGGACGCCCGGTGCCGCAGTTGCAGTTCCGGCAGCTGCTTCAACAGCAGAACCTGCTCCTGGAATCCGACCCGGATATGGTCTGAGATACAGGTTTAGCCGGGTTGGCGCCGGCTCAGCGCAATTCCGCCGAGGATGACCGCCAGTGCCAGCAGAGACAGCCAAGTGATACGTTCGCCCAGCACCAGCGCACCGCAGAGAAAAGCCACCATCGGCACCATATAGTTGGCGTTGGCCAGGAAACTGGCACCGGCCCGGCTGACGATGGCAAAACAGAGGATCGACGCGATCCCCGTTGGCATGATGCCCAGCCAGGTCAGGGCAAACAGCTCGTTCAGTTCCGGATCCCGCGCCAGGGTCAGATCCTGCGTAGCCGCCAGCGGCAGCATCAGCAACATCGCCATAATCAACATGCCGGCGCTGCCCACCAACGGATGGAAGTGGGGCAAGCGGCGCATCAGTACCGTATTCAGGGCGATGCCTCCGGCCGCGCTGAGGATCGCCAGCGCGCCCAGCAGTGTGCTCTGCTGATCCATATTCGGGCTGAGCAGCAGGTAAACCCCACCCAGACTTACGCTGAAACCCAGCAGCTTAAATCGGTTGAGGCGTTCATCCTGAATAAAAAAGTGCGCCAGAAACACGGTCATCAGCGGTGCGGTCGACATCAGCGCACCGGCGGTGGCGGAGTTCACGGATTGTTGTCCCCAGGCGATCAGGAAAAAGGGCAGGGCGTTGCCGATCAGGCCTAGCAGGAAAAAGGCGCCCCAGGCTTTTCGCTCCAACGGCAGACGCAGGCCGCGCAGGTAGACCACCGCGGTTAAAACGCTGGCACCCAGCACCAGGCGCAGCAGTGTCAGCAACACCGGGCTGAACACCTCGACAGCCACGGCGGTGAACATAAAGGAGGTGCCCCAGATACAGACCAGTGTCAGTAGCAGGAACCAGTGTTTGTGTTGCGTGCCCATGCCGCCCTCAATCTTCAGATTCAAAGGCGGCATCCTAACAACTGTCCGTTGCTTTGGAGACAGGGTTTAGGAGAACAGTGTGTTAACGCCAGCTAACCCTGGTTAAACCGGCGAGTTCAGAAGCGGATGCGCGCCGTGAGGTAGGCGCGCCGATCAACGTAGTTGTACTGGTAGAACTCGGAGTAACGACGGTCGAACAGGTTCTGCACGTTCAGGCTCAGATCCAATGTGCTGCTGTCGCCCAGCGGTTGCTGGTGGCTCAGGGTCAGATCGGTGCGCTGATAACTTTTACGTGGATTCTGGAAGTTGGCGCCCTCCAGCCAGACGGTTTCGCTCATAAAGTAGTGGATCAGGCCAACGCGCCAATGGGCGTCCAGCGCCTGACTAAGCAGTGCCGATGCAGTATGACGTGGCGAGCGGCCTGTCAGACTGTCGAGGTCGACCGGGTCGGTGAAACGGCGTTGGCCACGGTTGCGTACACCCTCCTGGTCGAGGTAGCTGTAATTCATCACCAGCAGACCGCCGGGATTGAACTGCCAGCGGTACTCCAGATCGACGCCATGGTTGCGCCAGTCGGCCACGTTGCGGACGTCGCGGTAGCGATCATCTATATCGCTGCCAGCGGGCAGAGGCACGTAATGGCTGTCGATACCGCCGCTGATCTCCTCGTAGAACAGGCGCAGGTCCAGCTGCGCGTTCTGTTGCGGCCAGAACCGGATCAGCCCCAGCTCGGCAGAATCGATCTGCTCCGCGTCGAGGTCGGCGGGTGGTGCCGAGATCAGGTCCCAGACCGCGCCGGTGTTGGTTTTGATGCTGTAGCCCGCGTGTCGCTCCAGCAGCGAGGGAATGCGGTGGGCATGGGTTAGCGCCGCGCGCAGGGTCAGCTGCTCGCTCCAGTGGAAGTTGGCCGCAAGGCGGGGCGAGTATGCCGGATCGTCCACCAGGCTGCTCTTCTCCGCCATCAGGCCCAGGTTATAGGTCCAGCGGGTTGAGGGTTGCCACTGTAGGTTGCCGAACAGACGCAGGTGGTCTTCATCGATCCGGCCCCGTCCGTTGAGCAGGGTTTCGCTCTGCGCCTGTTCAAGTCGATAACCGGCACCCCACACCAGCGAGGTCGTTGGATTCAGGCGCAGGCGGTGTTCCAGCTCAGCATCGTACAGATCCATCGTGCCGTGTTCGATGTCGGCGCGCAGGTACGTGCCCTGCAATGGCTGCAGACTGGGTACCAGTTGCAGTAACTGTTCAGCTTGCGCCAGCGGTATCTTCTCGGCGTTGGCCAGTGCTTCAGCCGCACTCAGCAGGGGGACGCTCAGATTCAGGTAGTTGTGGTGCAGGGTGAACTGCAGCTCCCCGTCGTGATTTAACTGCCGATGCCAGCGCAGCATCTGGCTGTGGCTGCGGTGTTGGCGTTGGATAAAAGGTTCATCGTCAGCGTCCGCCTGACCGACCTCGACAGCGCCGTCGCTCAGGCTGAATTGCAGATCCAGGGTGTTAAACAGGTCCGGCGTGTAGCTGCTGTAGAAGTTGAGGTAGCGATTATGGGCAGCGTCGTCAAACAGACGGCTGCCGTCATTACCGTCATAACCGGCGGATATCTGGTAGCCAAAGTGACCGTTGCTGGTATCACCAAAGCGCAGTTCGACCTGTTTGGTATCGCGGTTGCCGTGGGTCACTCGCACCGCGCGTTCGGAGTCGCTCACCGGCGAGCGGGTGACGATATTGATCGCTCCGAGCAGCGCATTGGAGCCGTACGCCGGGGCATTGGAGCCACGTACCACCTCGATATGGTCGATATCGTCCAGGGTGATGCCCAGTGAGGTCCAGTCCACGGCGGACATGATCGGCAGGTAGATGCTACGTCCGTCGATCATCACTTCGAGGCGGTTGGGAAACACCTCACCCATGCCGTGGTAGGTAGCCGCAAAACGGTTGCGGGTGACAGAGTACGCCTGCATCCCGGGAACCAGTCGGAACAGGTCGATCAGTTCGATTGCACCCGACGCATCGATCATCTCACGATCGATAATGGTCAGGGCCGCGGGGGACTCGGTGATCTTCTGCGGCAATCGGGTGGCGCTTGAGACGTAGGGGATATCGGCCAGCAGGTCGGTTTCGCTGAACAGCTCCGGCGAATCAGCATGCACCAGCGTAGCGCAGGCTCCGCTCAAAGAGAGGGCCAGATACAGGCGATAACGTTGTATCTGCGAAGAAGACAGAGAGAAGCGCATGGGTACAGCTCTGTTCACCCGTCACAACGCTGGCTCCATCTCCCAGGGTGTAACAGCAAGGATCGTATGGGAACGGCATCGGTCCTTATATCCGTAACTGGGCGTATTATAACTTGTAGCGATGCCGCGAAAATACCGCCTTAAGTAGGAATATCCCGTATCTGTCCGCTTTTCGCTTTCGGCAACCTTGATACGTATCAGACAAAGCCACCGCTAGACTGGACCTGTAGCGTCAAGGCTCTACTATTAGCTCTCTTCGTAGAGCTGAAAATAAACAATAAAAACAAAGTGTAGCGTCAGTACAGGTATACAGATTATGGAATCTTTTCGCTGGGATGAGTGTTTTCTAACGGGACTGTCCGATGTCGATTCGCAGCACCACCACCTGGTTAATGTGATCAACCGTTTCGGTGATCTGCTCGCGCAGGAGCAGGATGTCTCTGATGAAGCGGTCGATATGGTGTTTGGCGAGCTGGCCGACTACACCCATTACCACTTCAGCGAAGAGGAGCAGTTTATGGAGCAGGTGGGGCTGGATGAGCGCCACCTGAAACCGCACAAAGAGGCGCACCGTAACTTTATTGACGAGGTGGTGCAGATGCATGCCACCGTGAAGGCCAAACGTCATGAAAGCGGTGAGCAGGTGATGCGTTTCCTCACCCACTGGCTCGCGTACCATATCCTCGGCACCGACAAATCGATGTCGCGCCAGATCGCCGCTATTCAGGATGGTGAAACCGCGGCTGAAGCTTACGAGCGTGAGGAGCGTCAGCGCTCCGCCTCCACCGAGCCGCTACTGCATGCGCTGAACGGTCTGTTCCAGCAGGTCTCCCAGCGCAACCGACAGCTGTCTGAACTGAACAAAACTCTGGAGCAGCGGGTGGAGGAACGCACCCGCGAACTGTCCGAAGCCAACGCGCAGCTGGAATGGATCGCCATGACCGACGCGCTCACCGGTTTGCCCAACCGCCGCCACGCCCTGACCGCGTTTAGCCAGGAGTGGGAGGCCGCGACTGTGGATAACAGCCCGATGGCGTGCATGATGATCGACGCCGATGGCTTCAAGCAGATCAACGATACCTACGGTCACGATGCCGGTGATGAGGTGCTGCGTCAGCTCTCCCGTGAGCTGAAACACGCGGTGCGAACCGACGATATCGTTGCCCGTCTCGGCGGTGACGAGTTCCTGATCATCTGTCCGTCCACCGATCTGGAAGGCGGATTGCAGGTCGCCGAGAAGATGCGCAGTGCCGTAGCCGCGATGCGTGTACCGGCGGGCGAAGATGGTGAGTGGCGTGGCAGCGTCAGCGTTGGCGTATCCGCGCGCCAAGCGAATATGACCGGTCCGGAAGACCTGATCAAAGCGGCGGATAACGGGGTGTATATGGCCAAGGAAGATGGCCGCAACTGTGTGCGCACAGCGGATCAGCGCGACTGACAATCGGTTGCAGGCAGTATGAAAAAGCCAGACAAGTGTCTGGCTTTTTTGTGCGTATCCTTAGCGGGAATGGACTCTTACATGGTAATCCCGTGTACATTCCAGCCACCACATATGGTGTCGGGCATCGCTGCGCGATGGCCGACCTACATGACAGGTAGGTTGGCGACGAGCGTAGCGACTCCCAACATCGGGACGCGAGTAGGCGCCTAAGCTGGTCACGTTGCCCTTTACCTTCATCTCTATCTCTTGTGTCAAGGGAGAGCGGCTGCGCCCTCCATTAACAATCCCTCCTGCAGCCCCACTTCTTGCCCGGCTGCGCCGGGTACCCTGTGCGTTTCGGCTGCAATCGGTGCTGCGGAACTCGTCGCTGCGCTCCTCAGACAGTCCTCGCACATGTCGATAGCATCCTGCAATGCTCGGCTGCGTAGAGGGGAAACTAACCCTGCCACTCCCCAAAATAGTGATTTAACAACTTCAAAATGACTTCCGTAGTAATGCGACGGCACAAACTTATCTCGTCCGTCAGGACGATAAAGTGAACATCCATATCTTCATAGGAAGTGAGAAGAACACAAAACCTACTCAGATATAGTTCGGAATGCTCACATCATTGTGGCGCATATGCAGCGATAGGCCGAGCGATGACAAGCCACGTTCACCCAGCATCTTTGCGGCCAGTGGTAGGAACGCTTGCTCCTCGAAGTTGGCGTGTGCCAGGTATTCGTTGGCCAGCTTTGCGGCAGCGTCATTGTCCAGATCCACGTGTTTGCCTTTCGACAGCGCCTTAATATCTTTTTCGATGGCGGCCCACTGGCGTTCCAGGGAACGGTGTTCTTCAGTGAGCTGGTCGATCATCGACAGGGCCAGGGTGGCTTCGTCGCCGCCCACACGAGCCGAGTCGGTGACCTCGCTGAACAGCTCCTGCTCCTCTTCACTGTGATGCTCCAGCACCACATCGGCGAAGAATGCGTGCAGCTTTTTCGCGGCTTCTTTCACCTCTGGTTGGACTGGATCTTCGATCTCCATTGCGGCCAGTTTTCGCAGGCGTTCAAAGTTGTTGATGATGCCAACGTGACAGTTGGAGAAATCCATCAAAGGATCGTCATTGCTTCCTGCATTGGCGCTGTTGGGTTCGCTGATCATGGCAGAGGCCCTCGGTTTTCTATCGTTACCCGGTATTGCAGGTCTGTATGCCGCGTTAGGAAAAAGGCGGCTTCTGCAATTTATGATAGGTAAGGGCCAGCGACACTGTTAATGACAAAAGTCAATTATGATACGTTTTGTTATAAATTTTGTGTTTATGTGTATCGCTTTTGGTTTGGTCAGGCTTCATCCGCCAGGGATTCTGTTTCCGGGGTCACTTGGGTTTGGGTGCTGTGCAGGCTGCAGACGACGCGGTTGCGGCCACGCTCTTTGGCCTGATACAGCGCCTGGTCTGCCATCTCCAGCATATCCTGAATGTCGTTAAAGATACCGTCAGCCCAAGCGGTCACACCGATGCTGACGCTCAGGTCTGCGATTTGCGAACCGTGCTCCAGTGGCACAACTAACTCGCTGGTGGCGATGCGGATACGTTCGGCCAGTTCGGTCGCCTGCTCGCGATTGGTTTCCGGCAGCAGGATGGCAAACTCCTCGCCGCCCAGGCGGGAGACTTTGTCGCTGCTGCGCACGTTGTTGTGGCAGGTGTGGTAGAAGGCGCGCAGCACCTCATCCCCGGCGGCATGGCCGTAGGAGTCGTTGACCTGCTTGAACAGATCAAGATCCAGCATCATCACCGACAGCGGGCGGTCGTAACGCTGACAGCGGTCGATCTCTTCGGTCGCCAGCTCGCTGAATTTACGCCGGTTCAGCGCGCCGGTGAGCGGGTCGGTGGAAGCCAGCATGCGGAAACGTTCCTTCTCGCGGATGCGCGCCTGCAGTTCGATATTCTGACGCTGGTTGCTGACGGTGGAGGAGACATCGGCGCGCAGCAGGCTGCGGCGGCACTGCTCGTAGGCCAGGGTCATCCGGCCCAGTTCGTCGTGGGCGAAGTGGTCGGTAAAACGCAGGTCACGACGCCCCTCGGCCAGGCGGGCCATCGCCCGGGTGATACGTTGCACCGGTTCAATTACGCTGCGGTTCAGCAGCCAGGAGACCAGAATGGTGAGGCTGAGGATCACCAGCAGGATAGCGGCGGTGATATAGAGACGTACCTTCAGGTCTGCGACCTGTTGCTCTGCCCCGGTATCGATGATCTCTCCCAACTGATCGGAGAGTATCTTCAGTTGTTCGATACGCTGGGTCATCACATCAAACCAGGCGGTGCTGTCGATCTGGGCCAGGCTGTCGTTTTTCAGGGCCGTGTAGATCTGGGCTTCAAACGCCCGCGCATGGTGGGCGGCAGGACCGTTAAATAACGGTCGCCAGGCATTCTGCTGCTCGGTGCTGGTGAACTGCTGAAACACCTTCAGGTAGCTGCGCTGCTCGCCGATCAGGCCAGCAAACTGCTGGTACATATCAGCCGTAAAACGGCCCTCGGCGATCGCCTGGGTACCCAGTGCGCGTTGTACTCCCGCCGATTCCTTCAGATGCAGCATGGCGGTGTAGGCGGTGATCGCATGCACCAGCTCCGAGCCCATCTGCAGCTTCAGGGTGTCCTCTGGAATTTTCTGCAGGCTGCTGATCAGGGAGGAGTAATAACTCAGGTTCTGGGAGGCAGTGTGGGTCTGGGCATCGGTCTGCTGACGCAGCTGTTGCAGTTGTGCCAGCTTGGCGGTGGTGAGCTGCAGTTGTGTGGCGAGCAGGGGATCGACCTCTGGCAGCGTCCGCAGCCGGGCTTCAAACGCCGTGACCGTGGCGTCGGTGCGCTGGCGTTGCTCGAACAGTGCGTCGCCGAACTGGCGGTAGCCGGAGCTGATCAGGCCGGTACTGAGGCCGCGCTCGATCTGCAGCTGGTGGGTCAGGTCGCTGATCTCGTTGATGATACCGGTGACTTCCAGCAACTGCTGTACGTGGTGGAAGCGCTGCACGCTGATCCAGAGGATCAGAATGCTGAGCAGGCAGACGCCCATAATCGGGATCAGAGCCGTCAGGAAGATACGCCGTCCCAGCGTTAGTTTGCTGCCCAGCCAGTTGATCAGCTGGCGCCTGCGGGAGGGTTTGCGGCGGTTCTGGTTGCTCAGGCCGCTGTCGTGGGCGAGCTGGGCAAAACACATATCCTCGCCGACGATATGGTTCATCAGCCAGTTGAACAGGAACAGGTTAATCTCGGCGGCGACTTCGGTGCTGTCGGCACTGAGCAGCTCGCGTTTCAGCTCCGGCACCTTAGCGGTGAATTTCCGATGTTCTTTGATATGGGCCTTCAGGCCGGGATAGTTGCACTGCCGCATCAGGGCTTCTTCGCGGGTGAAGTGCTCTGTTACATAGATCTCCAGGCGTTGGAACACATCCTCAATCACCGCAGCGGTCTGGTTGTGTTCGATGGCGTCTGAGATTTCGTTGATCAGCTTGAGCAGCATCTTATGGTCGTTGTCGATCGACTCGACCCCAACGCTCATGCCCTCATCCCATTCTAAAGTGTGCATCTGATAGTTCTGGTTTCATCACAATGCGGCCGCTACCAGAGCTGGTGCTCACAGAGCACAGGGCCGCATACAGCATTATTGTTTTTATAAAGATGGAGAGTATATACCTATTAAGAGCAATACTATAAAAATTCGGGGTATTTGTTGGGGTGGGTGTTGGTATAGGTGTTGGAGTAGTTGTTGGAGTAGTTGTTGGAGTAGGTGTCGGGGAACTATGGGCGCCAGGTTTACAGCGCGTACAATAAGCGCCTGTAACCCGACCGATCAGCAGGTGGAAGATGGCAAAACCCAATAAGAAAGGACCGCAAACCTCAGTGGATATCTTCTGCAGCCGGTGTGGTACCCAGCTCTACCGCTATCGCAAGGGAGGCAAGGGGGCGTTGGTGAAGTGCTTCAAAGAACGTATCACGGTGGACTATACGGCGACGCCCTGTGTGTGTCCCGGGTGTGGCAATGAGTTTGCGCGCGAGACGCTGATCCGGGGGGCACCGGCCTACAAAATGATCGGCGGTAAAGTGCGGATGAAGTAGCCCGAGTTAAAGCCGACAATCAAACAGAGTTGGGGAAAACAACGAAGGGAGAACAGAGCAAAAAGGAGGTAGAGCAGAGAGTAGCGCGATACCCGCTGCAGGACAGGGTTGGTGTCCCGCAGCGAGCCAATACCTGCGGCCTGATCAGGCAGCCATGGCTTCCATGCGACGCGCGTGAGCGGCACCTACACGGCACCCATACACACCGACTTCACCTTTCCAGCGCATCCAGGTCACGAACTCAGACACTGCGGCAATCATCTTCGCCAGTGCTGATTTCTCATCGGCTTGTGGCTGATCGAATGCGCCCATCGCCTGCAGTTCTTCAGCAATACGGCGGTCATCGTTTGCCAGACCAGTGTAAACCGTGTTTTTCATCGGACAGCTCCTAGTGCGTGCTAAATAAGACTTAAGTATTATATGGATCTGTTGTGCGTCGCACAAATGATTTGTTCAAAAATTGTCCGGTTATTTGTTCAAAAATAGCGCTTTTCTCTGTGGGTTTTGATCTGCCTCAATCGGCATTGCCTCCTGCATCTGCACCCTGATACATAATCCTGTGCGGGGTTATGCTGATACAACACTCTGCCTGAGTTCGACAGTCTGCTAAGATATTAGCTCTGAAATAATCGCTCATTAAGTTGGTTCCTGTTCAGGGACGTATCTATGAGCGCTTGTCGGATCACACTGTTGTCAGGAATTGAGTGTTATATGTCTGATCAAGCAACATCGCATGCCCAGCAACCACTGCAGGGCTTGAGCGTGCTCGTCGTGGATGATGTCGATATCAACTGCATGGTGTTGCAGAACGTGCTGGAACAGGTGGGCGCTTCGGCCGTTGCCGTGAAAAGCGGTGAAGAGGCAGTGCTTGAGGTGCAGCGCCGCCATTACGATATCGTGTTGATGGATATCGTGATGGGGGGGATCAGCGGTTATGAAGCTACCCAGCGTATCCATCAAACCCATCCAGGGATGCCGGTCGTTGCGTTGTCTTCGTCGGACGACAAAGAGACGGCGCTTGCCAGTGGCCTGATCGATTTCCTCAGCAAACCGGTAGAACGAGACGCACTCTACCAGTCGCTGCAGCGACACGCGTGGAAGAGCGGCCCGGCTGAACCCGTTCAAACCGATCTCAGTACCGAATCCGCAGATACCCAGACAGCCCTGCCCGCGGTGTTGAGTGCCGAGCGGTTGGCAGCGCTTTATAGCGGCAACGACGTACTGATTCAGCGTTGTATTCAAAGTTTCTACAACAGTTTCTCCGATTGGGGCCGCCAATATCATCAGGCGTGTGTTACCGAGAACCTGACTGAGGCAAGGGCTCTGGCCCACCGGTTGCGTGGTGCGGCGGCCAATATCGGTGCTGAGTCACTGGCACAGCAAGCAGCAGAGCTGGAAGAGCAACACCGGAATCAGCAGTGGGGTGCCTGCACCGTTCTGCGCGATCAGTGCGATAGCCACCTGAAGCAACTGGAAACCTGGTTGCAGGCGGTTGAGCCGGATGAAGAAACCCCAACAGGGGAGATAGATCGCAACCGCGCGTTGCAGATCCTGGCTGAGTTGCAAAAAGATCTCGCCGGACATCGCCTGATAGAAGATGATACGATCACCTTTATACGCCAACTCAGATCATCCGCCGCGTTAAAAGCGGAGGCCGAGGCGTTGTTGTTAGCGATCGATCTGTTTGATTACGCCCCCGCTTCGGAACACTGCAAACGACTTATCAGCGAGATAGAAAATGATGTTTGAACGCTCACGTATATTGGTAGTTGAAGATGAGCCGACCAGTCTGCGTCGACTGGCTGAGATACTGCGTCATCAATACGAGCTGATCATCGCGACCAACAGTGCCGATGCCCTTAAGTTACTGAGTGAAAAACCGGATCTGGTATTGCTGGATCTGTACTTGGGTGACACCAACGGTTTTGAAGTCCTGAACCATATCCAGGATGACGCTGAGCTGCAGGATATACCGGTGCTCTGTGTGACCGGTTCCACTGATACCAAAGATATCGAAGAAGCGTTCCGTAACGGTGCGGTGGATTACATCACCAAACCCTATAACGCCATTATCCTGCAATCCAAAGTAAATACCTTCTTGGATCTGAGCCGCAAGACCGCGCTGCTGAAAACCCAGGCGCTTACCGACTCGCTGACCGGTTTGTCCAATCGCCGCCAGTTTGATCTGCAGCTGCAGCAACAGTGGCAACGGATGGTTGCTGAAGGTGGTGCGATCTCGGCGCTGATGATCGACCTGGATGACTTTAAAGGGGTGAATGATTACTTCGGACACCCTGTCGGTGATGCGACCATCCAGTTTGTAGCATCGACCATCGCTCAGTGCGCAGATCAGTTTGCTGATCTGGTGTTCCGTATGGGGGGGGATGAGTTTCTGGTGCTGCTGCCGGGCATCGCCTTTGCTGAAGCTCAGGCGCTTGGCGAAACAATTCGTACCCAGGTGGCTTCGACCTCGCTGGAAGTGCTGCCGAAGACCGATGAAAAGGGTGGTTTGCGCATTACCGGTATCGACATCACCGTATCTGTGGGCGTTGCCTCCGTGGTAGCGGTAGAGGACGTCGCGCCGACGCTGTTGGTCGAACGTGCGGACGCCGAACTGTACAACGCAAAAGAAGCCGGACGTAACTGCGTACGTCCCTTGAGCTGATCTGACACGGGCAATCGCTGGGGAGAGTGGTTGCCCGGTTTTCCCCCTTCCTATCTTTCTCGCCTGTATTTTCAGCTATTCAGATAGCATTACCCAACCGCTCCCTCCTGCAGAGACGACTTGTTGCAAATTTGAGATGGTAAAGCGGCGGTTTTCCCCTAAGCTATTAAACCTAAAGGGGTGGAGGGTTTTTAATGGATGGAAAACTGAAGACCTATACGGCTTCGGGCCTAGTTGTTCTGCTGGCGTTACTGTTTGTGATCTACGAATTTCGGCATGCGGAAGTGGCCGATCATATGACGCAGGAAGCCCGTGAACACATCGTTCCCAGTATGCGCTATCTGGAGCAGATGCGTTTCGGTGTTCTGCGTACCGTCTCCTCTACCTCTGAACTGATCGTTGCCAACTTTGCGTCTGTTGAAGAGAGTGGTGAGCAGGGGGAGACGGAGCTGATTGCAGAGGGACGTTTCGAGTTCCTCACCGCATTCAGTAAGCTGAAACAGTTGCTGGGTGCCCATCATGGCCATGCTGAACCTCAGTTTAGTCTCGAAGAGATTGAATCGGCATTTACACGCCTGACGGCAGAGTCTGAGGTTATTTTGGCGTTGATTAAAAATGACGCTGAAGCAGCGGAACTTGGGGAAGCAAAGGAAACCTTTGAGCGGAGAGAGAGGGAGGTTCTTTCCCTGCTGGCGGAAGCATTGTCGCGCTCACAGTCTCAATCAGAAGAGCTGTTCGATGATATGTCTGAGGCAACGCTGCACCTGCGCGACAGCATTGTGTGGTTGGGCGTCTCTATCGTGATGATTCTGCTTGTGTATACCGCTTATGTGGTCCGGTTGCTGAAACGGGAGTCACGGGCGCGGCGGCATGCAGAAACCCTTGCTAAAGCCCATGAGCGAGAAGTGCAACGGCGTAAGATGATCGAGGCTAACCTGGCCTCTCATCAGAAGTTGGAAGCGTTGGGCACCATGCTGGGCGGAATTGCTCACTCGGTGAATAACTACCTGACCCCGATCATTACCCTGACCAAACTGCTTAAGTCTGATTTCAGACAGGGGAGTGAAGAACATGAGGACCTGGGGCGTATTCTGTCTTCAGCGCAAAACGCCTCTCAGGTGCTGAAAGATGTGCTGGCCTTTTCGCGAAATGAGCAGCCTGAGCTATCTGATAAAAGTGAGATAGTGAGCTGTCTGCGTCGAGCTCTGCCGGTTGCGCGGGCTGCGATCCCAGCCAGCGCCAAACTCAGTTTCGAAACGCGACTGGATGAGAGCTGGGTGGGTTTGCGCGAGGCTGACATTGAAACCGTCATCCTGAATCTGGTAGGTAATGCGGCCGACGCGTTGCATGAGAAGCCGGGTGATATCAGGTTGTTGTTGGATGATGTGGTGGTTGAACAGACGGAAGAGCTATCCGGCGAGAAGCATGTGCTGACTCCAGGGCGTTATAGCCGTTTGCGGATCAGTGATACCGGTTGTGGTATCGCGGCTGACATACTGCCCAACATCTTTGATCCGTTTTTTACCACCAAAGAGGTGGGTAAAGGTTCAGGTCTGGGGTTATCTGTCACCTACACAACGGTGACTCAGGTGGGTGGTGAGATCCGGGTTGATAGCCAGGTGGGGGAGGGAACTTGCTTCACACTGTATCTTCCCCTTCAGAGCAAGGTCTCTATACAGGAAGACGCTGGCTATGATGAGCGCATAAAGCTGTCGTCGTGACTGAGCTGGAAGATGAAAGGTAATAAAAGTGGCAAAAATACTCTTTGTAGATGATGACGAAATGGTGCGTTATTCACTCACCAAGTATCTCAGCCGTGCCGGGTTTGACGTGGAAACGGCGGAAGATGGCAGGGTTGCACTGAACCGAATGGGAGAAGCAGACTTTGATCTGGTGATCACCGATATCGTCATGCCTAATGTCGAAGGACTGGAGCTGATTAAAACACTGCGCCAGAGATGGCCGGAAACGCCAATTATCGCGATCTCCGGCGGTGGCCGCATGGATCGTTCGGAGTATCTCTCCATTGCAGAGCTGTTTGGCGTGAACGCCACTCTGGAAAAACCTCTCGACCCCGATGAGTTGGTCTCTTTGGTTCAGCAACAACTCACCTGAAATCCAGGCCGGTAGCGCCCCTTATAGCAGGGGCGCACACGGGCTTTACTGCCTTAGGTTTGAGTCTGGTTCCTCAACTTAGCTCTTCCAGAAGACTCTGCAGTTGCTCCAGTGCCGCGTCAAAATCGAAATCGGATACATCGTTGGCCGCTGCATTGATGCGGGCGATATAAGTGGAGCCCGCAGCGCACTCGCGTAAGCGCTCAGCGTGTTCCAGTGAATCGGTATCGCCGCTGTCCAGCAGTTCGATTAACTGCTCTATCTGCAGTTTTATCTGCCCATCATCTACCTGAGGTGTTTCTTCAGCGGGAGTCTCTTCAGCATGGGTTAGCTGCCGGAGCTGTTCGATTCCCTGATTCAGCTGCTCCTGCTCTGACTGCAGCAGTGCCAGGAAATGGCTGCCGCCGTCCTCCGGTATCGCGTCCAGACGCTCAATCTGGGAGGCCAGATGCAACATGCCGATGCTGCCCAGGTTTGCGCTGACGCCTTTCAGACCGTGCGCATAGGCGTGTAATGCGACCAGATCGCCAGCGCTAAACAATGCCTTCATCTGTGGGACGAGATCTGTGTAGCGGTTGGCAAAGTTATTCAGCAGTGTGAGGTAGAAATCGGTATCGCCGGAAAGGCGTTTAAGCGCGCCGGACAGGTCCAGGCCGGGCAGTGATTCTGGCAGCTCCACCGTATCCGGTGCGCCGGATTCCGCGCTGTGCAGATGCAGTTCTTTGCAATTTGCATCAGGTTTGGCCCACTTCACCAGCGTGGCGTACAGCTCTTCAGGATCGATCGGTTTGGTGATGTGATCGTTCATGCCGATTGTCAGACTGCGGTCTTTATCACCTTCCATCGCGTGGGCGGTGAGGGCAATAATCGGCAGACTGTCGAAACGTCGCTGTTCGCGGATTTTGGCGGCAGCGGTGTAGCCGTCCATCACCGGCATCTGCAGGTCCATCAGCACAATATCAAACGTTTGCTGGTCAAGTAGCTCCAGCGCTTCCTGACCGTTGGTGGCACAGCTGGCCCGCACACCCAGTTTTTCCAGCATGCCGCGGGCCACCTCGGTGTTGATCGGGTTGTCCTCAACCAGTAGTACGCGGGTACCCAGCAGAAGTTCGATGCCGCTGCGGCTGATCGGTTTGTGGCGCGTATCTGCGTCAGCTGGCTGGCAGGATAATGCCTGCTGCAGGGTATCGATCAGCGCCGACGGTGTATTCAGGTCGGCGACTGTGTATAACCCATAGCGTTGGTAATCCTCATGTATCGCGCGCGCGTTGCGCGAACTGGTGCTGATTACCGTTGGGTAGTTCATGATCTCCGGTAACTGCTGACGGAGTTGCGCGATGTAATCCAGGAGTTCACAACACTGCTCCTGCTGGTCGATCAACAGTAGGCAATCCACCTGATCGTTAGCCAGGGCCTGTTGCAGTGAGCTGATATTATCTATGCCGTAAGGTAGACAACGATAAGGGATAGCGCTGGTGTCCAGTAACGCGGTCAGAGCGGGGGTGGCACCAATAAGCAGCAGTTGCTTGTCTTTCAGGTGAGGGAGCGAGTCGATAAGTGCCCTTTCGTCAGCGATCGGCAGGGGTAGATCGATCCAGAAGCTGCTACCCCGACCCGGTTCGCTTTCCATCTGGATGCTGCCGCCCATCAGTTCGGTCAGCTGGCGGGTGATCGAGAGCCCAAGGCCGGTGCCGCCATACTTGCGGGTGGTGCTGGCGTCCGCCTGGGTAAAGGCTTCAAACAGCGTAGCTTTTTCCTCTTCTGAGATGCCGATGCCGGTGTCGGTCACGATGATGCGTACGAGCACCTGTTTTTCGCTACGTTCCAGCGCTTTCAGGTGAACGCTGACCACGCCCTTTTCGGTGAATTTGATGGCGTTGCTGACCAGATTGATCAGGATCTGATTGAGTCGTACCGAGTCGCCCTGCAACAGGTTGGGGATATCGAAATCCCGGTTGATAACGAAATCCAGCCCTTTCTCGTGGGCACGTACGGCGGTCACGTCGTAGACGTTCTGCAGCAGACGATCCAGCTCAAAGCGGGCTTTCTCAATCTCAAGATGGCCCGCCTCAATTTTCGAGAAATCTAGAATATCGTTGATGATACTGAGCAGGTTGGAAGCTGAGACCTGGATCTTATCTACGTAGTTGCTCTGCTGGCTATCGAGCTGAGTCTCCTGCAGCAGGTGACTCAGGCCGATCACCGCGTTCATCGGCGTACGGATCTCATGACTCATATTGGCCAGGAACGCGCTCTTATGCTCGTTGGCTTCGTGGGCCTGCTTCAGCGCTTGCTGCAGCTCCTCCGTACGCTGGGCGATCATGTGCTCCTGATCCTGCAGCGTTGCCTGCAGGTTCTGGTTGGCCGCGTACAGTTCGGAGGCTTTGGCTTCCAGCAGGCTCTCAGCTTCTTTGCGAGCCTGCTTTTCTCGGGTAATGCGACGTTGTAGTCGCTCCAGATCACTCATGCACGACTTTAATATCAAAGTTGGTCAGATACTCGCCATCGTGGTCTTCTGATTGATGGCTGATTTCCAGTTTCTCACCGTAGTAGCTGGCGCAGCCTTTGATCAGGCCAAGTGCAAGCAGGGAGAAGGGGCGTTTGGAGCGGTACGCCATCAACAGATGATCGTCGCCGAGGCGCTGACTGTCGAACTTCGGCAGTTCGGCCTGTGGGTAAAGTTTCAGTACTTCGCGGTGCACCGTCGAGTCGACGGTCTCAAGAAAGTCGAGGGTGCATTCGTTGCCAGCCTTAAGCATCGGGTATTTACCGATCAGAATGCCGAACATATGCTCGCCAAAGGCTTCGATCAGATCATCTACCGGCACGTCCACCCGCTTGCTCAGGGCAACGACCATTTTGACCATGTCGTGGTGGTCGTAATAGCCGACCGAGGTATAGGCACCATCACTATCCACGTCTGGACTATCCAAGATGTCATCCAGTACATCGGGTGAAAAACGGTCCTCTACCATCTCCATAAATTCGGTGAATACAATCCCAAGCATACTGCCTCCCGTACAACTACACTGACTGACCTGACATTCTAGGTTAGTGCATCTATTATGATTGCGCTAATCCCAGTTGTTTAACAGGGATTTATTAAATAAAGTGGACAAGCAAATAGCGCCGGTACAGAGGTCGTACGCAGTTATGTCGGAAATCGTTAAGAAAACGATCCTGGTAGTCGATGATGAACCTATCAACATTATGGTTCTTTCCGATCTCCTGAAGTCTCAATACCGTGTAATCGCAGCCAAGAATGGCGAGCAGGGCATCAAACGGGTTCATGATATGAATCCTGACCTGATTTTGCTGGATGTGATGATGCCAGATATGGACGGTTATCAGGTTTGTCAGATTCTCAAGGAGGATCCCGCGACCTCCTCAATCCCCGTCATCTTTGTTACTGCGATGAACGAAGAGGTTGATGAGCGCAAAGGGCTCGAGGTCGGCGCCGTCGACTACATCACCAAGCCTATCTCCCCAGCGATTGTGACCGCACGGGTGCAGAACCACCTGGCACTGAAATCCGCTAAGGATGAACTCTCGCGCCAGAATGAGATTCTGGAACAGAAAGTTCGGGAACGTACGCTGGAGTTGTCCAAAACCCAGGACATCACCATTCATGCCCTGGCGTCCCTGGCAGAAACCCGCGATAACGAAACCGGCAACCATATCCGTCGTACACAGCACTACCTTAAAGTGCTGGCGGAAGCGCTGGTGGAAATGGGCTTATATACCGAAGAACTCACGCCGAAGAATATCGATTTGCTTTATAAATCGGCGCCGCTGCACGATATCGGTAAGGTCGGCATTCCCGACAACATCCTGCTCAAACCCGGCAAGCTGACCGACGAAGAGTTTGAGATCATGAAAACCCACGCCAGCCTGGGGGCGGAAGCGATCTCCGTTGCCGAGCAGGAGATGGGTAGCGGCGAGACCTCCTTCCTGCGTTATGCCCGTGAGATCTCCGCCTACCACCATGAGAAGTGGAACGGTAAAGGTTATCCACACGGGCTGGCCGGCGAGGATATCCCGATCTCTGGTCGCCTGATGGCGGTGGCTGACGTCTACGATGCGCTGATCTCGGCGCGTGTCTACAAGCCAGCGTTTGACCATGAAAAGGCCAGGTCGATCCTGCTGGAAGGCAGCGGCAGTCACTTCGACCCGAGCATCATCGACGCCTTTTTGAAGGTAGAGCAACAATTTGTAGAGATTGCCGCTCGCTATAAGGACTAAACAGAGGAAAAGCAGATGTATCCTGGTAAAAAGTCTTTACTGGCAGTTTCGCTGGTATCCCTTCTCGTATCTCCTGCCAGCTGGGCGGATACCTTTAAGGTAGGGGTTGTACCGCAGTTTGATATCAAAACCCTGCACACGATCTGGGAACCGATCCTGACGGTGCTGGAGGAGAAAACCGGACACCAGTTTGTCCTGGAGGGATCGCCGGATATTCCAACCTTTGAGAAGGAGTTTGCAGAGGGCAAGTTCGATTTTGCCTACATGAACCCTTATCACTACACCACTGCGCAGCACTACAAGCCGATCATCCGTGACCACGGACGACAGCTCTACGGTATTCTGGCGGTCAAAGCGGACAGCGAGATTACCACCCCGCAACAACTGGAGGGTAAAACGCTGGTTTTCCCGGCGCCGAACGCCCTGGGGGCATCCCTGATGATCCGTGCCGAGTTGCGGGAGAAGTACGGTGTCTCCTTTAACGCAAAATATGTGAAAACCCACTCCTCGGTATTCCTGAACGTTGTCCTGGGTATGGCGCAGGCCGGTGGCGGGGTGCAGAAGACCTTCAACCGGCAACCAGACCAAGTGAAGGACAAGCTGAGAATTCTGGCGAAAACCGACAAAGTGCAGCCGCACCCGCTGACCGCGAAAGTCTCGCTGGATGAGGCGGTGGTGAAACAGGTGCAGGGTGCGTTGATTGAGATGGGCAACAATGCGGAACAGAAGGCGTTGTTGGCAAAAGTGCCGTTTAAGAAGATCGGTCCGGCAACGGACGGTGACTATGACGGTATCCGCAAGCTAAACCTGGCGCGCTATTACGTCGCGCCTGAGTAATTCATAACGTGAAGATCTCCACCAAGATCATTACCCCGGTTGTCTTCAGCCTGGGTATCTTCCTGCTGGCCGTTGAGTTTGTCTTTGTTCCCTATTTTACGGAGAAGCAAATCGCGGCCTATCTTGACGGTGAGCGCTCTGAGCTGCAGGTCCTGGCCCCGATTGTGGCTGAAGAGCTGGTAGCCGGTGATATCTCCAAGATCTACAGCATCCTGCAGAATCAGGAGAGCATGCACTCGGAAAACTCCGACGGTCATCTGGTATTGCTGTCCGAGGATGGCATGCAGATCTACCCCATGGAGCCGGTTTCCTTTGATGAAGAGGAGGGCCGGGTTATGGTGATCGAGGAGGAGATTGTCTGGGGGCTGACCCAACTCGGAACATTCCGTTACCAACTGAAGATCGACTCTGCGCTGCAGCATATCAACGAGCAAGTGGTGGTGCTGCGCACAGCAACCATCCTGGTGTGTCTGTTTATTATCGTGTTCGGCGGCTGGTGGAACCGTAAGCTGGTGATCAACCCGCTGGCGGAGCTGCGAGAAGCCGCGGTACGCATTCAGATCGGCTCTTTCAATAAATCGCTGGAGGTGAAGTCCTCCGATGAGATTGGTGATGTTTACCGTGCGTTTAACAAGATGCACAGCACCATCTCCCAGCAGAACAGCGAACTCTACCAAGCGGTACAAAAAGCCGAATTGGCGGCGCAGGCTAAAAGCCGTTTTCTGGCTAATATGAGCCACGAGATCCGCACGCCGATGAACGCCATTATCGGCCTGACCCACCTCTCACTGGATACAGAGCTGACCAAAGCGCAGCGTAACTACTTAAGCAAAATCCAGAGCGCGTCCAATAATCTGCTCGGCATCATCAACGATATTCTCGACTTCTCCAAGATCGAAGCGGGTCAGCTGGATGTGGAGGAGACGGAGTTTAGTCTGGATGAGGTGTTGCAGCAGGTGCATGTGGTGAATCACCTCAAGGCGCGGGAGAAGGGGATCGCTCTGAGCATCCGCCGGGATCTGACGCTGCCGGACCACTATCTGGGTGACCCGCTGCGTCTTACTCAGGTGTTGACCAATATCGTTGGTAACGCCGTGAAATTCACCAACGAAGGGCGGGTGGATATTCTGGTCGAGTGTGCCAGCCGTCAGGGTGATATCCGCTTGCTCAGCTTCAAAATTGCCGATACCGGTATCGGTATTGATGAGGAGCAGCGCAAGCAACTGTTTATCCCATTCACCCAGGCGGACAGCAGCACCACGCGTAAATTTGGCGGTACCGGTCTGGGCCTGACCATCTCCCGACAGCTGGTTAACCTGATGGGCGGTGAGATCCGGGTGCAGAGTGAAGTGGGTGTGGGCAGTACCTTTATCTGCGAACTGCCGTTAAAAGCCACCGATCCCCCGCTCGGTAAAGGCTGCGATCTGCGCTCTGTGCTGAAAGGCATTGGCGTGTTGCTGCTCGGTGAGACCGACTCACTGCATCCGATACTGGATTCCTTCGGCGTGCAGGTACTGGCGCACGAGAGCGAGATACAGTCGATTGACTGGCGCACGGTGGAGCGGGAAAGCGAACGTCGTGAGCTAGACCTGATCATGGTGGTGGATGCCGCCGGGAACCTGGAAACCGAGGCGCTGCAGAAAACCCTGGGTGGTATCACCAAACTGGCAACGGCGGTGACGCCGGTCGTCATTATCAGCACACGCACTGCGCCTTTGGATCAGATCTCTCTACCGGAGAACCTGTCACTGCACTTCGTGTCTGAGCTGATCACCCCATCTTCTATCTTCGATACCCTGATCAACGTGCTCAGTGTTGAGGATAAGCTGGACGGGGCTGAGAAAGCGGCGGACCTGGATATGCCGCTCCGCTTCCCGAACGCCCGCATACTGCTGGTGGAGGATAACGCCATCAATACCGAAGTGGCCTGCGGCATGCTGGAGGCACTGTCGGTGCATGTCAGTTGCGCGGCGAATGGGCAGGAAGCGCTGGATTGGCTGCAGCGGGAACAGTTTGATCTGGTGTTGATGGATGTCCAGATGCCGGTTATGGATGGCTACACCGCCACGCAGGAGATCCGCAAACAGCCGCAATTTGATGCGCTTCCGGTCATCGCCCTGACCGCAAATGCGATGGCGGGCGATATGGAGAAGAGTCTCGCGGCCGGGATGAATGATCACCTGTCCAAGCCGATCGATCCTAAGGCGCTACAGGGTGCGTTGCAGACCTGGTTGTTGGGCGAAACCGTCGAGATCGAAACGGAAACAGAAAAAGAAAGAGCGGTAACCAGTAGCCCGGTTCGATCCGGTTTCTCGCCGGTGCTGGATGTTGAAGGAGCACTGCAACGCTTGTCCGGCAACAGAGATCTCCATCTGCAGTTGCTGGGTCAGTTTATGGAGCAGAATCGCAGCCGGGCGACGGAGTGGAAAGGCTGCGCTGGCGACGAGGACTACCCAAGCCTGAGTGCTTCAGCACATGCATTGCGCGGCGCGGCCGCGACCTTGGGCGCGGAGCAGGTTGCGCAGATCGCGCAGGCGCTGGAGAAGGTCTGTATCCAGCCTGATGAACAGTCAGCGGGTGCCGTTCAGGGGTATCTTGCTGAACTGGAGCAGGCGATGGTCGCGCTGACCGATGCGATCAGCGAGTACCAGAATACGTCGGGTAAGGCCGAGGCCAAAGCGGATACGTCACTGGATACCGCCGCACTGGATACCCTGCTGGAGGAGCTTGAAGAGCTAACGCGCATCGGGGATGTCAGCTGTGTTGAGTTCGCCGGCGATCTGGAAGCATCGACGGCTGATACACCGTACGCGGAGCTGGGCAGAACCATCAGCGGCTGCCTGGATGACTTTGACTTCGACGCTGCGTGCAGCAACATCGAGCAGCTACGGGCACAGCTGGCCTCCTGAGGCGCAGATACAAAAACGGGCGACCTTGGGTGGCCCGTTTACTTTTAGTGTGCGGATTCAGGTGCTCAGGCGCGCATGCAGCTTTTCAGCGGCTTCAGTCGCCAGCTCAAAGTCGAACTCCATAATTGCGTCGATGATCTGACCGATCGCGCCCTTCACCGCTTCGCCGTTATAGGCTTCCAACTCGGACACCAGACCCAGTACATCCGTGTCACCCTCCTGCAGCAGGGGGATCAGCGTTTCCAGCTGTGCCCGCAGGTTGTCGTGGTTTTCGGTTTGGTTGTCAGCTTTGTTGTCCGATGTCGTCTGGGTAAGCTGCTCGCGCAGGCGCTCCAGGTTCTTGCGTAGGCTGTTCTGCTGATAGGTCAGCGTGTGGATGATCCAGTCGCCACCGTCGGCCGGTAGCTCTGCAAGCTGTTCCATCTCCAGCGCTGTGACCGCCAGGGCATCCGCACCCAGATTGCCGCATACCCCCTTCAGACCATGTCCAAAGGCGTTCAGTCCGGCCAGATCACGGGCCGCAAACCGTTCTCGCGCCTGTTGCCCCAGATCGGGGTAGCGTTTCTCAAATTGCTGCCACAGGGAGAGGTAGAAATCGATGTCGTTGGAGAGCCGTTTCAGCGCGCCCTGATAGTCCAGCCCCGGCAGATCAAGGGTGCAGTGCTCGATGGCGTCTGGTGGGGTATGGGGAGCTTGCGGGGTTATGCTGCTATCGGCGTGTACCCAGCGATGCAGGGTTTCGACCAGTTCATCCGGATTGATCGGTTTAGTGATGTGGTCGTTCATCCCGGCATCAAGGCTGCGCTGTTTATCCCCGGACATGGCGTGTGCGGTCAGCGCTATCACCGGCAGTGCATCGTAGCGGCTGTCAGCTCGGATATGGCTGGCGGCGGTGATGCCGTCCATCACCGGCATCTGCAGATCCATCAGCACGATATCGAACTGTTCCTGCGCCAGACAGGCGAGCGCTTCCTCGCCGTTTACCACGCTGGTGGTTACACATCCCAGTCGGTCCAGCATGCCCCGCGCCACTTCGGTATTGATCGGGTTGTCTTCTGCCAGCAGGATCCGCACGCCATTGAGGGCTTCGGTTTGAGTGCTACCCGTGTGAGGACGAGGTGTGACGATCTCGTGAGTGAGGTCCGCCTGCAGCGCTGTCTGCAGGGTATCTAGCAGGGAAGAGGGCGTTCGCAGCTCGGATAGACGGTGCAGCTGCGAGCCCGGCACCTGCAGCGCCGTGTTGTTGTCATCCGGACTCACCAGTACCGCCGGAATCTTCTGGCACGCAGACGAGTGTTGGTTGAGCTGCGCGAAAAAGGCTTGCAGCTGTTGTGGCGGAACACTGTCAGTGACAAAGATCATGCAGTCGACCGGTGTGTTATCCAGGCAGTGGCGGATCTCCGGCAGTGCGCTCTCATCCAGGGCAAAGGCGTGGTAGGGCAGACTGAAGCTGTGGATAAAACTAAGCAAGGTTGCATCGGCGCCGATCAGCAGCACGGTTTTGCCCGCCAGCAGATGGGAGCCTTCCGGCGCGGTGTTGTCCTGTACGCGGATCAGCGGAATATCCGCCCAGATCCGCGTACCTTTATTCAGTTCACTTTCCAGATTGATGGTGCCGCCAATCAGTTCGGTCAGTTGGCGTGTAATGGAGAGGCCAAGTCCGGTACCGCCGTGGCGGCGGGTGGTACTGGCGTCTGCTTGGGTAAAGGCGTCGAACAGGGTGGCCTTGTACTCATCTGCGATGCCGACGCCGGTATCGGTGACCTGAAAACGCATCTGTACGGTCTGTGGACTGACCTGCTGCGGCAGCAGCTCAACGGTCACCGCGCCCTGCATGGTGAATTTGACGGCGTTGCTGACCAGATTATTGAGGATCTGGCTGATGCGTACCGGGTCGCCTTTAAATCGGGAGGCGAGTTCGTATCCCCGGTGGATGGAGAATGCGATCCCTTTCTCTTGCGCACGTAGTTGGTTCACGTCGTAGACGCCGCGCAGCAGTTCATCCAGATCAAACTCTACCGATTCGATCTGTAGCTGACCGGCTTCGATCTTGGAAAAATCCAGTATGTCATTGATGATGTTCAGCAGGCTCTGCGCAGAGGTCTGTATCTTGCCCACATAGTCCCGCTGTTTTCTGTCCAGATCCGTATCCAGCGTCAGGTAGCTGAGGCCGATGATGGCGTTCATCGGCGTGCGGATCTCGTGGCTCATATTGGCCAGGAATTCACTCTTAGCCCGGGTTGCCTGTTCCGCTTTCTCCAGCGCGAGTTCGAGGCTGAGCTGATCCTGTTTGCGCTGGGTGATATCCCTGAATGCAGCCACCGATCCGGTACGCACGCCTTTGTGTATCAGGGGTGCGGAGGTGACTTCTACCGGGATGCCATCGCCACTTTTGTGGATGAAATACTCGTTATCGGAGTGGTAGGTTTTGTTGTCCCGGTTGACCAGCATGATGCTGCATTCGGACGAAGGCACCCGGTTGCCGTGGGCATCCCGGTGGTGGATCAGGTCGTGTATTTTGTGCCCCTGTAGCTCCGCTTTAGACCAGCCCAGGATCCGTTCCGCCTCATCGTTGACGAAGATGCAGTAGCCCGAGGTATCCAGCGCGTAAACGCCTTCGCCCAGGGTATTAGCCAGTTTCTCGAGGAAGCGACGCTCCTTCTGCAGCGCCTGCTCCATATCTTTGATACGGGTGATGTCGGTGCGGATGGAGATAAACTGCTCGGGTTGGTTATCCTCTCCCAGGATCGGCATGATAGTCGCCGAAACCCAGTAGTAACCGCCCTCGCGGGTGCTGTTTTTTACCTCGCCATGCCACACCTTGCCCTGCAGGATGGTATCCCAGAGTTCCTGATAGAACGCTTTAGGGTGTTCATTGGACTTTACGATGCGGTGGGTTTGCCCGATGAGCTCTTCACGCTTGTATCCGGAGATGGCGCAGAACTTATCGTTGGCGTAGATAATCTTGCCCTCGCGATCGGTGATGCTGACGATGGCGTGTTCATCCAGCGCGAACTTCTGGAACTCCAGCTGCCGCTTGGCGGCCTGGTTTTCGTGCAGCAGATCGGCAAAGACATCGGGGAGCTGATTAACGTCCAGCGACCGGTGGTCCAGTTCGCGTCCGGAGCTGCGCAGCAGGTTTTCTATGTTGTCTTCCAGCGAGGCGATCAGCTCGTTCTGGAAGTGCGATTCGGTGCGCAGCGCGTTATTCAGCTCCTCCAGCTCCCGGTGGCTGGTGTTGAGGCTGTTGGTGCGCAGCTTAATGTCGCGGTCATGTCGGGTGTAACTCTCGTTAACCCGCTCCAGCAGGTCGGCGATTACCTGCTCCGGTTCTCTGTCTGCCAGCAATGATCGGGTAATCTGCTCAAGGTCCCCCGATTGCAGCAGCGCCTTATCGAGCTGCGAGGAGAGCTTTAACTGGCGGGAGAGAAGACGGTGCAGGGACATAAATTAACCTTCAGAGAGTACGGTCAGGGTCATCGTCTGGTTGTGCAGGTCACAACGTAACAGCTTTTGCGATGGGCAGATCTCGCCGTAGGAGTAGAAACCGACGGTTGCGGTCTGTGGGCCAAGCCGCATATTCACCGCTTCGACCTCTTCCGATACCTCATCGCCCATCACCAGTTTGCGGCCGACGCAGCTGACAAGAATCGCCAGCCGATGGGCGTCGTTTGCGGAGATGTTGTCCGCAGCGGTTTCGGCACCTTCGATCAGCCCGTCGATGGAGGTGTGCATCAGGCGCAGATACCCGTTGGCGTCGATATCGCCAGCAAGGATCAGGCTGCCCGCCTCCTCATCGATGCCCAGTATGGTGCGGATAATACCCGACTCCTGCCGCGCCGCGCTGACCATCTCCAGCGGAAACAGCAACGCCGAGGAGGGCAGCTCGCGGGCATACTCGCCAAGGTACTGTTTATAGAGATCCAATGCCGGTTTGTTATCCAGCTCGTAGAGAATATTGCCGTCGCAGCGGGTGACTTTGCGCATCGGGCCGAAGGGTTCCCAGCCGCCAAAAGAGCCGTACTCCAGCGATAGGCTTTTACCGTACAGGCCGATCGCACAGATCTCGCGACTGAGAAAACCTTTCGCCGAGAGCGTGGCGGTTTCCTGAAAATCGGCGCCGTCCCCGGCGAGACCGCCGCTGATCGGCACTGTGCCGCCCAGCACGCTGGCCATACCATCGACGATGGCGCTGCCGTTCACGTCCACACCCGGGCCGAGCACGATGACGGCGCGTAATCCCGTCGTTGGTAGCCGTTTTGCCAGCTCTTCACCCGCTTCAAAGGAGTGGCTGATCCCCGCCACCGGTGCCGTGACCACCTCGCAGCGGCCCTCGTCGAAGGTGACCTCACAGATGCTGGCGCTCTCATCGGATACCTCATCACCACAGATCTCTCCGGCGGTTGTGCAGCCTGCGAGGGCGCTGTCGGGATAAGCGGTGAGCAGCTGGTCGAAGAGAGTGGAGTCCTGGCTCAGGGCCTTTGAAGCAAAGACCAGCACCAGATCAGGAGACGTTTGCAGGGGCTTAAGTCCGGTCTGGAGGCTATCTGCGTCCAGGCGATATTGTTCTACTCGCATGTAAACTCCTTGTTTCCCGAGAGGTACACCGGCTCAGAGAGGTCATCGGGGCTCTGTAAGCAGATAAACAGCGATCCATGTCGAGGATTATCTGCAGACCGAGATACCAGCGAGGAAGTCGCAATAGTGTTCTACAAAAACTACTGGAATATCTGTATCGGACGCTATCACAGATCGCTGTAGGAAGCGATTGTGCAGAGCAAGTGATTCCCTGATAGCCCAGTAAAATCGCGGTCTCTGCGTGCATCGGGTGCTTTTTTGTCGACGCGCTTAGATGAAGTTTTTATGTCACGAAAGCAGGTCAGTTTAATTCGTCATACAGCTTCGGTAATCTGGTATATGCCAAAATTTATAGGCCGGAAAACCTGAATGGAGCATGACCTACCCATGAGTAATCAACCTCAACCGACCTCCACCATCCCGATGGATGGCCCCGTGTCCATCAACCGTGACGACATCCGGATCCACGACGTCCCACTGGTGGTTGCCACCCGGGAAACCTTTGAACAGGCAGGTTACGGCAAGATCGAGACCGACTTTGCAGCAGCCGAGGTCGACATTGTTACCTGGCCGAAACAGGGCTGGCGTGAGGTGGTGCCGGGCACCGGCAACGAAGGTGGCATCACCCAGGGGGAGTTTGTCTTCACCTGGGAGGGTGATATGGCGGTGGCGCGCAACCACGCGGTGGACGGCCACTACGTGACCGGCTGGTTTACCGACCCGCTGACCGCGTCCTTCGATAGCCAGAATGTCGATCGCTCGCACATCTTTGTACGCGAGGCCAACTACCACCCGGACGGTTCGCAGATCTTCTTCCCGCAAGACGGTAAAGCCTTCGTCGCCCTGCTGGCGCTGCCGGGGGATGACGTGAAACCGGAGGACTTCGTTGCTTTCTACTGCGACGGCAGCTTCGGTATCAAGATCCATCCGAACATTTGGCACCAGCCGTTGTTCCCGATCGCCGAACGTGCGGTATTCGACGACAAACAGGGCAAGGTGCACGCCTGCATTGCGGTGGATTTCGTCGAGGAGTTTTCTACCTACCTGAAGGTGCCGCTGCTGGATGCATTGCCAGCAGAATAACCGCGTTAAGGGCTCTTAACCCCGGCTTAACCTCCCGCCTGACATCCTGCTCAGATAGGACAAATAGGTGGAAGTTAAGCAGATGGAAATCAGAAGCAGCACATCGAATCAAGCGGGCAGGGTTGCGGGCAAACCTGGTGCATCGGCGTCTAAAACCGGGGCCGCTCTCAGCAGTGTGGTGGCGGGCAAAACAAACGCAAAAACGGGTTCGGATCCCAACAAAGCCTCACGCAGCGAGCTGGCAAGGTTGAGCGCAGAGCAGCTTAACAAACTCAATAAAAGCCAACTCAGCAAGTTGGGCACGCAGCAACTCAACAAACTCAACAGAAGCCAGCTGGCCAAACTCAGTCCCGCACAACTCAACAAACTGGATAAAGCACAGCTGGGTAAACTCACCAACGCGCAGCTGGCGAAACTGGACCGGGCGCAACTGGCGAAGCTCGGCGTACAGCAGCTGAAAAAGCTCGATAAGGCGCAGCTCAATAAACTGCCACCGGCACAACTGAATAAGTTGGATAAAGCGCAACTGGGCAAACTCAACAGCGCACAGCTGAATAAACTCGACAAATCCCAGCTGGCGAAACTTACACCCGCGCAACTGGAGAAGGTCAGCACTGCCAAACTGAAAACCCTCAGTGCCAGTGTGATCGCCAAACTCAGTCCGGCGCTGCAGGCCAAGATCGGTAAAGCGGATAAGGAGCCCGAGAAACGTACCGAACCGGGCGAAAAAGTGACTATCAGCGACGCCGCTCGGAAGAAGCTAGAAAAGGAGAAAGCGGAGAAAAGCGATCGTCCAGATCCGCTCAAACCTGTGGATAAAGCGGAGAAACCGGCGCCGGAACAGAAGGAAAAAACGATTTTAGCTGAGGCTGAGAAAGCGAAGCGCGGTGTATTTCGGCAGGGCATCTCAACCAGCGCCTGAACGGTTGGATTGATCTGATCTCAGGGTTTTTGAGTGACTGCTATGAATTATTTATCAAATAAATCATAGGGTTAAATCCGGAGTTTTTACCGAGCGCGCGCTTCTGTGTCGGTTGTCTATGCTTAACACTGTACATCCCTTAATCACAAACGTCTGGAGTATTGCTATGACAGATGCATTTGCGAAAGAGGAGTGGTGCTCAACGGTGTCGGATGCCTGTCACTTTTTAACCGAACGTCAGGACGATCTGATGCGGGCCTACAAGCTGGCGGAATACCAGTGTTTCGAGTGGGACCAGGCATCGGGGGAACTGACGTTTTCCAACAACGGCATACCTATCGTACGAGCAAAAATTCAGTTTGTCGGATCGGTCTCGGTGTTGTCCAACACCTGGCTCTGGTCCTGGGCCAATCCCTCGGTCAATCCCAAGGTGAAGGACCAGATGACATGGGTGAAGGGATTCGGGGAGGAGCGAAATTTTATCGCGCTGACCAATGCACAGTGGGAGGGGGACGAGATCGACGGTTGGGAGATGACCTGCGTTGCGGCGCGGATACTCGACGCCAAGGGGGCCTACCGCACGGAATCGGAATCGGGATACACCTATATGCTGATCACCGATATCCAGTGGGTGATGAACTGAGCTATCAATTTAATCTGATCTGACGAGAGCACAAAAACGCAGGGGAGCCAAAGCTCCCCTTTTTTGTGCAGGTTTTGTATCAATACCGACAGGTACGATCAGGCTGTCGCTTCAGCCTCGTGCCAGTTGATCCCTTCGACAACCTCTTCCAGTGGTGTACCGGTGAAGGCTTCGATCACAGCAGGTGGCAGGGAGTAGATGCGCGCACTCTCGTCGATGCTGATATCGTCCGCCATCAGTGACAGGGCGATAAAGGCAGCGCCGCAACCGACCTCGGACACTTCAACCCTGAGCGATGGCTGCTGTTCAGCTGCATAGCGCAGCAGGGCTGCAGTCAGGCTGAGGCACGCGGAGAAACCGCGGATTTCGTTGGCCAGGCTGAACTCCTGTACCGCATCACCGGCCAGTACCGGCAGCTGTCGACCCGCTTCAAGCTCGTCGAGTACGTATTCGCAGAACGCCAGCAGTGCGTCACAACCAACGGCGGTGTCGCCCGCGAAACCCGGTTTATCCTGTGCTGGATTCTGCGCCATGGTTACACCGGTTGCCGCTGGGATATGGTCGTCGATCGACTCCATCGCCTCTTTGCTCTTCTGCTTGAGGAAATCCAGACGTTTGCGCAGGCTTGGCAGCGTGGTTTGCTCCAGCGATAGGGAGAGCAGCTGGTCTTTCAGTGCGTCAACCGTATCCGGCAGCAGGCCGGTCAGTTCACTGTTAACCAGACGTGCGGTTGCCCAGTAGCAGGGTGGGTAGCTGTGTTTGCTGTCGTGTGGTTGGCCGGTGACCTGATGAATTACGCGGCTACCGGATACGCCGTAACGACCGTTCAGAGAGGCGAGTTGATACTGGCAGGCACCGGCGATCAGCAGGGCGCCGCCGTAACAGCCAATCTCCTCACCCAACACGGCGATGGTGACGATATCGTTGCGCTGATTGATCTTATGCAGGGCCTTTACGACATCGGCGCAGTACTGCATGCCACGCCAGCTTTCGTACATGGATACGCCTGCGGAATCGAGAAAGAGCACGATGCGCTCGACACCAGCAGCCTGAGCGTCTTCCAGAAAACTCGGCAGCTCCTGACCGAGATGGATGCCGATGGCTCCTCCCTGAGATTCCGGGCGGTTTGCCCAGAGAGCGATGCGTTGTGAGGTATCGCCGTCCTGCCCATCGTACTGTCCGATCCAGCAGACCGAGCGGTCACCCACGCTACGTTGCTCGATACGGTCCAGTGAAGCGGCCAGCAGGCTGGCGCGGTGCAGGTTCTGTGGGGCGAGTTGCATCTTTCTGACTCCTTTCAGTCAAATCAATTCGGGAGGCAGCGGTGCACCCGAAAGGTGCAATACCGCAAAACTGCATGTGATTTTGCGTGACTCAGAGCGGGGCGTAAAGGCAAATTGCCACGAAAATGTAGCGACTTTGTGTTTAGGCGGAGTGATATGGCGGGGAACAGGAAGAGAATGCCAGCCCCGGCAGCAGGCCGGGGCTGGTTGAAGTGCAGGAAGCTTAAAAGGATTTAAGGCTGCTCACCCGCTTCCAGACGCGCTTCGATATCCTCGATCACCGCAGGCAGGTCTGCCACGCTGTCGATCACGTAGTGTGCACCGCTCTGACGGAAACGCTTGTACGCCGCCGCACGCATCACGTCCTGCTCCTCTTCGGAGAGCGCTTCCCAGTCGGCCAGATCCAGACCCACTTCGTTACCGGATACCGCGATACCCACGGTCCAGCAACCCGCGTTCAGGCCTTCCTCGATACCGGTCAGGGTGTCGTCCACCTTTACTACGGACTGCACCGCTTCCACTTCCAGCTCCATGATGTTTTTCAGCGTCATGTGCGGGAATGGACGGGCGCGCTGTACGTCAGTGGCGCAGACGGTGGAGGCGGGTTTGTACCCCTGTTCAGCTGCGCTTTGCACCAGATCGGTGATCATCTCCTGGCTGTAACCGGTGTTGGCACCCAGTTTGATGCCACGGCTTTCCAGGAATTCGAAGGTTTCGCGGGCGCCCGGGATTAGCTGGGTACGTTCGGCGATCGCCTGCTTCTGTACCGGGATGAAGTCGTTGTACAGGCGGTCGATCACCGCTTCGGTTGGCTCGGCGCCGTGTTTTGCGGTCCAGGCTTCACGGATGCGTGGCATCTCCAGCAGCGCTTTGATGTGCTCGCGTTTCTCGGCCCCCATCGGTGCGCGTGCTTCTTCCAGGGTGATGGTCACGCCGTTGGTTTCGAACAGGCCGCAGAACGCTTTGATCGGTGCCAGGGAACCGAAGTCGATGGTGGTTCCCGCCCAGTCAAATACAACGGCCTGTACAGGGCCCGCGTAGTAACGGTGGTATCCGAACGTCATGTTGTAAGTCCTCTGATGTGAAATGTTGATTGCGTGTTTTCGGTTTATTTAAGACTGATCTGCATCTCATCCAGCACCGCTGCGACCGCGTCGATCAGGCCGTCCACCTGTTCGTCGTAGAGCTGGCCGATATGGCCGATACGGAAGCTCTCCGCTTTGGTCAGCTTGCCGGGATAGATGATGTAGTTCTTCTCCTTCAGCTTGTTGTAGAAGGTCTTGAAGTCGAACTTCTCGTCCTCCGGGCTGAAGAAGGTGGTGATGATCGGAGACAGCCACTGGTCGTCCAGCAGGGTGCGGAAACCCAGGCTGCGCAGACCCGCTACCATGCGATCACGGTTGCGGCTGTAACGTGCCAGTCGGCCTTCGCAGCCGCCTTCGGTGTCGTGTTCATTCAGAGCCTGCTGGAACGCTGCCACCACATGGGTGGGTGGAGTGAAACGCCACTGCCCGGTGCGCTCCATGTAGCTCCACTGGTCGTAGAGGTCGAGGCTGAGAGAGTGGGCGTTGCCCTCGCACTGCGCCAGCACCGACTCACGAATGATCGCGTAACCAAACCCCGGTACCCCTTCGATGCATTTGTTGGCTGCCGAGATCAAAGCGTCGAACGGCAACGTCTGCGCATCCACCGGCAGGGCACCGAAGGCGCTCATAGCGTCGATGATCAGGTTACGACCTGCGGCTTTCACCACTTCGGCGATCTCAGCAACCGGGTTGAGGATGCCGGAGCTGGTTTCGCAGAACACCACGGCCACGTGGGTGATTGCCGGGTCGGCGTCCAGCGCTGCCTGAACCTCTTCCGGCTGCGGTGGTGCGTAGTCACCTTTATCGATCGCGCTGTAGGCGCGACCCATGTAGCTCAGGGATTTGCCAATACGCTGACCGTAGGCGCCGTTCATCAGCACCAGCACCTTGCCGTCGCGCGGTACCAGGGTGCCCAAGGTGGCTTCCACAGCGAAGGAACCGCTGCCCTGCACGGGTACGCAGGTGTGGCTGCCTTCGGCGTTGGCCAGCGTAAGCAGACGCTGGCGAACATCGGCCGTGACGGTGTTGAAGTCTGCATCCCAGGAGCCCCAGTCGTGCAGCATCGCTTCTTTGGTGGTCATGGATGTCGTAATCGGTCCCGGTGTCAGCAGATAAGGTTCAGCGTTCATGATCATTCCGTTTTTGTCGTCCGGTTGGTTGGGCGACCGCCTCTGTTTGCGAAAAGGAGCGGGCACCACGGTCTGAATTTTTGCCTATTCTATAACTGGTATATACCAGATTTCAAAGACAGAATGATGATCATGTGGGTGAGCATCATCCGGTCTTTCGGGAAAGGACGTTAGGGCCAGATCAGGCCCTTGTGTTACGCCAGCGTTGGGTACGGTTCAGTAGCAGGTGGGAGAGGCCCCAGTGCAGCACGCGCACACCGATACAGGTCAGCATCAGCAGCACACCCATCGCCGCGGCAGGTGCGATATCACCGGCGTCGTCCATGTTCAGCACGGCCACAGAAGCGAGCATGGTGTTGCTGGAGTAGAGGAACACCACCGCCGATACGGTGTTAAGCGCGTTCACAAACAGGTAGATGGCGATATCCAGCAGCGCCGGCATACAGACCGGCAGGGTGACACGCCAGAAGGTGACGTAAAACGGCACCTTGAGCGAAGCGGACACCGCTTCAAATTCCGGATCGATCTGCTTCAGCGCGGTTACCGCCGTCAGGTGGCAGACGGTGTAGTAGTGCGCGATGGTACAGATCACCAGAATCGCCAGGGTGCCGTAGAGGTTGTTGAGCGGGTTGTTCGGGTCGTTAAAGAAGAAGATGTACGCCAGACCCAATACCAGACCCGGTACCGCCAGTGGGATCATCGCGCCCAGGTGCAGCATGGTGCGCAGTACCTCCATGCCTTTCACCTTCTCCACCAGATAGGCGTTGGTGAAGATGATCGCGGTGCCGAACAGGGCGGTGTAACCGGCCATATAGAGGGAGTTGTAGTACGCCTCCCAGCCACCGCCGTCCATCAGGTCGAACTGGTAGTTGTTGAAACTCAGCTCCAGGTTGTAGGGCCAGAAGGTGACCAGCGAGGCGTACACCGCCATGCCCAGCACACCGATGATGGTTGCGACGACCGGCAGGCAGAGCACGAACATCGTCCAGTCCTTGGTCTTGTTCGGCTTCGGCTGCAGCGGTTCGGCGCGGGCGGTCAGCAGGGAGACCTGCTTGCGCTGCACCCAGCGGTCCACGGCAAAGGCGAGGATCGCCGGGAACAGCAGGATTACGGACACCACCGCACCCATCTGGAAGTTCTGCTGGCCGATCACCTGCTTGTAGATATCGGTCGCGAGTACGTTGTACTGACCGCCGATCACCTTGGGGGCGCCGAAGTCGGTGATGGTCAGGGTGAACACCACAAAACCGGCACTGATCAGGCCGTATTTGATTGATGGCAGGGTGACGGTAAAGAAGGTGCGGATCGGGCTGGTGCGCATGGCGCGGGCCGATTCGTACAGACGTGCGTCGGTGTTGCTCAGCGCGGTCATGATGATCATCACCGCGTGCGGGAAACACCAGAACGACAGGCTGATCACGATACCGATCGGGCCGTAGACCGATTCACCGAACATCCAGCTTTTCAGCACGCCCTGATTACCGAACAGGTAAACCAGCGAGATCGCCGGCAGCAGCGACGGTGCGAAGATCGGGCCCATCATCAGCACGCGGATCACGTTCTTGAACGGCATGCAGGTGCGCGACAGGGCGTAGGCGGTGAGCAGCGCCAGCGAGATCACCACCACCGTGGTCAGTGCGGCGATGGTCAGGGAGTTGGTGATCGAGTTGATCAGGCTGGGGTTGTCGATGTACTCCAGATAGTTAGTCAGGCCGACAAAATCGCCGGCCTTGTTTTCGACACTTTTCGACAGGATCGCGTACAGCGGCAGTACGGTGGTCACCACCAGAAAGGCGATGCCGATCAGCAGGCCGAGGACCTGCAGCGCACGGTCGGTACCCAGCTGGCGCTGACGTTTTTTAACCAGGAAACCCGGAGGAGAGAGTGCAATAGCCATGATCAGTGCTCGAACAGGTGGAGACGGTTTTCAGGCAGGTCCAGCTTCAGCTGGGCGCCCACGCGGATATCCAGGTCGCGCACATCGTTCATGGAGAAGTCTGCGACAACCGGTTCGTTAACACCGTCCAGCAGCAGTTCGGTGCGGACAAAGGAACCGAGGAACTCGATCTGCTGTACGTCGGCCGGAATCACGTTGGTGGCGTCGCCGTTGTAGCGCACGCGGATATCTTCCGGACGGATCGCCACTTTGATCACGGTGGATGGATTAGCGGCGGTGGTTTCGGCCGCTTCGTCGTGAAGGGGCGGGCAGCAGCTCAGGGTGCGTTTGCCCAGCTGTACCTGATCGTCGTCCAGACGTGCCGCGGGCAGGAAGTTCATGGTGCCGACAAAGGACGCGACAAATTCGGTGGCCGGTTTGGCGTAGATCTCTTCGGGGGTACCGATCTGCTCGATCACACCGTGGTTCATCACCACGATCTTATCCGCCATCGACAGCGCTTCCTCCTGGTCGTGGGTCACCATAATGGTGGTTACGCCCAGCTTGCGCTGCAGCTCTTTGATCTCCTGACGCAGGTGCAGACGTACGCGGGCGTCCAGTGCGGACAGTGGTTCGTCCAGCAACAGCAGGCCCGGCTTGGTGGCAATCGCGCGTGCCAGCGCCACGCGCTGCTGCTGACCGCCGGAGAGCTGGGTTGGGAATTTACGGCCGGAATCGGGCAGGCCGATCACGTTCAGCAGCTCGTCGACGCGGTTTTTGATGTCAGCGCGGCGGGTACGCTGGTTGCGCAGGCCGTAGGCGATGTTTTCCGCCACAGTCAGGTTCGGGAACAGGGCGTAGGACTGGAACACGATGCCGAAGTCGCGCTTTTCCGGTGGCAACCAGGAGATGTTTTTGCCGCCCTGGAAGATCTCTCCTTCGGATTGCAGGTCCAGCCCGGCGATGGCACGTAGCAGGGTGGTTTTACCGCAACCGGATGGACCCAGGAAGCAGACGAATTCGCCCTCCTGAATGTCCAGTGAGATATCTTTCAGGGCGACAAAATCGCCAAAATTCTTATACAGCTGGCGGATGCTGAGGTAGGCGTGGTTCATGAGATGGCTCCTTGTAACGCGCGTCAGGGTGTTGGGTAGGCAGACAGCAAACGGAAACGGGGCGTGGGAGTAATCCCGCGCCCCGTGCAGAGTAAGTAAGAACTTACTTCTTAGGATCGGACTTGCTGTCGTAGCGGCCCTGCCACTCTTTCAGGATGGCGCTGCGGTTTGCAGCAGACCATGCGAAGTCGTTGTCGATCATCATCGCTTCCGGATTTTCCGGGTAGTACTGAACCGGCTTAGCAACACCCGGCATCGCCACTACAGCGTAACCAACGTTGTACATCTCGTTCGCTTTGCGGGATGCCGCGAAGTCCATCAGCTTCTTAGCCGCGGCCATGTCGTCGGTGCCTTTCACGATTGCTGCCGCTTCCATGTCCCAACCCAGACCTTCTTTCGGGAAGACTACGTCCAGAGGCGCGCCTTTCTTCTTCAGCTTGGCACCTTTGTAGGCGAAGGAGATACCGATTGGCGCTTCACCTGCTGCTGCCAGCTTACAAGGCTTGGAGCCGGAGTGAGTGTAACGGGCGATGTTGTTGTGCAGGCGGTCCATGTAGTCCCAACCTTTCTCTTCGCCGAACATCTGCAGCCAGGACGCTACGTCCAGGAAGCCGGTGCCGGAAGAGTTCGGGTTAGGCATGATGATGTGACCCTGGTAAACAGACTTGGTCAGATCTTCCCAGGAAGTCGGTTTAGGCAGGTTGTGCTTTTTCGCTTCGATGGTGTTGAAGCAGATACCGGCGATCCATGCGTCCAGACCGATCCAGGATGGGGTCTTGTCGTTGTCGCGGAATTTAGGAGACAGTGCTTCAACGCCTTTCGGTGCGTATGGAGTCAGCATGCCTTCGTTTTTCATCACCAGCAGGGAGGTTGCCGCCAGGCCCCAGATTACGTCAGCCTGTGGGTTTTCTTTCTCTGCCAGCAGTTTTGCGGTCACGATACCGGTGGAGTCACGTACCCAGTTGATCTTGATATCCGGGTATTGTTTGTTGAACTCTTTCGCGTAGCGTTTCAGGTCTTCCGCTTCGAATGCGGTGTATACGGTCAGTTCGGTAGCAGCCAGAGCGCTGCCTGCTACAGTCATTGCACCTGCAGCGGTCAGGCCAGCCAGCAGTTTTTTGAAAGTCATCGTCACACTCCTCAATCTTAAAAAATGCTCTGGTCTAGACCAGAAGATGCGCATAGATTAAGCAGTGAATTTGACGGTTCCGTGACAGTTACAAAAAAAGTTTGTGAACGACCAATTTGGAATCATGGCGGGAGTCAGCTCACTGGCCCTGGATTAGCACGTTGATGTTCAGCGAGTCGTGACGCCAGAACTCCCGATCATACTCCAGAATATCGCCGTTCTGATTACGGGTGATGCGGTGCACGCAGATGCAGGTATAACCGGACGGTGCATCCAGCAGCTCGGCCTGTTCGGCGGTCAGCGCCCCCACGGTGATATCCAACTCGGTGGTGGCAAACTCCTGCGAATAGATATTGCGCACCACGGTGCTGACTGAGTGTTCCAGATCCTGATCGTAGATGCCCGGCAGCAGTTGCGGATTGAGGTAGATGCTTTCCAGATAGACCGCGCGACCATTGGCGCCGCGCACGCGCTCCAGCTCGACCAGCTCGTCGCCCTCTTTGACATTCATCTTTTTCGCCAGGCGATCGCTGGCGTCGATGCGGTTCTTGCTTAGCTCGCGGCTGAAGGGCACAAAGCCCTGATCGGCCACATAGTCCATGAAGAAGGAGGCGCGGCTCGGGTCGTAGTTGATACGGCGCGGGGTGACAAACCAGCCGCGGCGGTTGGAGCGGTAGATCGCCCCCTCCGCTTCCAGCTGTTTCAGCGCTTCGCGGGCGGTGACGCGGGTGGTTTTCAGGGTTTCACTAATTACCCGTTCGGACGGCAGTTTGTCCTCCGGTTGCAGGTCGCCATGCTCAATGCAGTTCCTCAGGTACTCGACCACCTGAAGAGAAGAAACCGTCTTGCGAACTGCCATTGAACCTCCTGACCGCTGTGGATAACGCCACCCGTGGCTCGGGTTAGCGTGAAAACGCGCGCAATATTAACCAGTGCGTAGGTTACAGGCCCGTGAATCTTTTATGAAGTGGTGGTGCCAGCTTCTGGATTGATCTGGTTTGCCTCCCAGACCTGAATCGCCTGTTTGCGCTCGTTGCCCCAGCGATACTGGCCGCTGTCGCCGCTTTCGCGGATTACCCGGTGGCAGGGGATCAGGAAACCGATCTTGTTGGCGCCCACCGCGCTGCCAACGGCACGCTGGGCGTTGGGCGAATCCATCAGTCGCGCCAGCTGGCCGTAGGAGAGCAACTGCCCCGATTGGGTGTTGAGCAGTGCTTCCCACACCTTGATCTGGAAGTTGGTGCCCTTGAGCAGCAGATGCAGGCGACCGGAAGTGGGTTCGGTGGGGAAGATTTTGCTGCACATCTCTTGGGCGCCCCGGTTGTTCTCAACCAGCTCGGCCAGGGGCCAGAGCATCCTAAGCTCAGTCAGCGCTGCGTTGCCGGAACCGTCGTAAAACGCCAGATGGCATAACCCACGCGCGGTCCAGCCCAGCAGGGCAAGGCCAAACGGGGTCTCGGCGCTGCCGTACTCCAGGGTAACCCCCAGGCCCTGCTGCTTGATCTCACCCGGTGTCATCGCTTCGCAGCTGACCATCAGATCGTGCAAACGTCCCGGGCTGGAGAGCCCACTCTCTAATGTGGTGCTGAGCAGGTCGTCGGAACGGCGCAACGCACCTTTGGCGTATTCCTTGGTCAGGAACTGCAGGAAACGCTTGGGTGAGATCCCCGCCCAGCGGCTGAACAGGCGCTGCAGGTGGTATTCACTCAGGTTCACATGCGCGGCGATCTCAGCCAGCGAGGGCTGTTGACGGGCGTGGCTGTGGATAAAGTGAATCGCCTGCGCCACCAGGTCGTACTGGCGCTGCTGTTCGGCGGTTAAATCTGCCGGTGGCTGATCTGAGGTTAGCGTATCTGAGGGCTGCATAACGACAACGGCCTGAAACGTGGGAGGTAGGATCAGTGTGCAGCAGTAGGAGAGAGCTGACCACCCGATTCTTGCGCACCGGGTGGTGGTCTTATCAGGCGGGGTTTAACCCGCCTTGTTCATGCGTTCGATATAGCGGGAGAGCAGGTCCAGCTTGTCCGGGTCGTTGTCGACAAAGCGAACCTCGACGTTGAGGAAGGTGGAGTCGGCTTTAGGTTCGTGAGCTTCGATGGCGCGCACAAAACCGTTCAGCTGCACCATGCTGCCTCCGGCGGCCTGTTCGATATCCACTACCGCGGCTTCCAGAATGCTGGGCAGGGATTCCTCGCGTTTCACCGCCACTTTCACCTGCTGCAGGGTGATGTCTTTGATGGCACAACGGCTGGAACCGCTGCCCAGACGGATCTGAGCCAGGCCTTTGGGTTTCTGTGCGGCCGGTTTCTGTGCACGGGGTTCAGCGGCGAGCATCTCAGCCGCACGGCGGCGGGCGGCAGCACTGGTTTCACCACCGCGGGCGAGCCACTGTTTGATCTTTTCGATCAGCTGCTTGGGTTCGAAGGGTTTGCCGATGTAGTCGTTCACGCCGGATTGCACGGCTTTGAGTACGTAGTCGCGTTCACCACGGCTGGTGATCATCAGGAAAGGGACTTTCTGGTAGGCGGGTTGGCGACGGGCCCACTGCAGCAGTTCCAGCCCTGACATGCCCGGCATCTCCCAGTCGCACAGGATGATGTCGTAGCTGTTGTTCATCATCAGCTTGCGTCCGGCTTCACCATCTTCGGCGGCATCCGCCTGAGAATCGGGAAAGCCGGTGGTAACGATTTTTTTTACCAGATCTCGGATAAAACGGGCGTCATCAACAATCAGTACTTTCAGGCCTGCCATCAAATCACTCTTTCTTGATACTACACTCATCATCTTTTCGGCAGCTTAGCACGACGATTGATCGGATCAGAAGCCTATCGGCGGTAAAAGGATGTAAAAGGTGGGAAAATTGATGTGATTCAGTGGGTTGCTCTCTATTTCATACAGGTTTTCCTCTCCCGTTTCAGTTGGGTTCAGGGCGCGAGGTGTTCCGGCGAATCACGCCTCTAAGGGCGTTTGCAGGATCTGCTCAGGAGGGGAAAAAACAGGCGTAAACGGGTACGTTTATAAAATGTATTTGATTTAATTTTTGTTTGAAATTTGTTCGGGTGTGCTTTTTTTTGTTTGATTCAGGTCAGGCTGTATTTTTAAAGGTGCCCGTATTTTGTGGTGTTGGTGCCATTTTTGATATTTTTGTGTAATATGCACAAACCTTATGGGTATTATTTATCTGTTTGAATTTTGCGTTTTGCGAAGGGGGTCGGATGCAGTTTTTTAAGGTGTTGGTTATGAGCTTCTGTCTCCTGCTGCCCGCATTGGGTCAGGCCGGGCAGGGTGACAAACCTGTAGTCGCGTTCGCACAGGACACGATGAAAAACGATTTTCGTAAAGCGCAGGTGTTTGCCGTGCGTGATGCGGTGGCCGGGTATCCGGAGCTGGAGTTTGTTTACTCTGACGCGCAGGGCAAAACATCCCTGCTGATCCGCCAGATCGAGCAGTTTATCGCGCAGCAGGTGGAAGTGCTGGTGGTGGGCACCAACGATGAGAATGCGGTTGTGCCGGTGATCAGCAAAGCACACGCGGCGGGCATCAAGGTGATCATTCTGGATCGCGGCGTGCAGACCGAGAACTACAGCACCTTTATCAACTCCGACAACGTGAAGATTGGCGACATCGCAGGGCGCTACATCGCTGAGCAGCTGCAGGGCAAAGGCACCGTGTTGCTGTTGGAAGGCATTCAGACTGCGGATGTGACGCAGCTGCGCAGTCAGGGATTCCTGGCTGTCATGAAACAGTATCCAGAGCTGCGTATTCTGAAGCGCACCGGTAACTACCTGCGTAAGGATGCGTTGATTGAGATGGATAAACTGCTGAAATCCGGCGAACGCGTGGATGCGATCTATGCCGAAAGCGACAGCATGCTGAGCGGCGTACGCCCGGTATTGGAGAAATATGGCATCGATCCAGGCTCCATCATCATGCTGGGCACCGACTACACCAGCGAAGCGCGTGCGGCGATCCGGGCAGGCACGCAGACCGGTTCGATTCACTTTCCCCTCGGCGGACAGGAAACAGCGGATGCGGCTGCGAAACTGGTGGCTGGCGAAGTTGTGCCGAGCCACATCAGCAACCCGGTTCGTCTGATCTCCCGTGAAAACGTGGAGGACGTTGCTCCGATCTTCTGAGCAGGTAGATAAGCCATGGTTGATGTAAGCGGTAGCCGGCCTAATTCCCACCTCGCAGTTCGTTTCGCTCTGCTGATGACAGCAGCCGGGATTCTGATCCTGGCTGCTCTTGGCGTTTACTTCGACAGCTTTCTGAAGCAGAACTTTCTGGAAAATACCGAGACGCGCATGCGCCACGGTTTCCAGCGTCTGGCGTACAACATCAGCAACATCGAATCAGGGTTGCATGAGGGTATCGCCTTTATCAAAAGCCATGAGCCGACCCTCGCCTCCATCGATCTGGTCAACAACTACGAAGATAAAAACAACTACAACACCTTCCTGATCGACGAAGAGAAGAAGACGATCGCTGAGGAGCTGCTCAGCCGGGTCAAGCTCTCCTTCAACAACGATATCTCCCTCTATAACCGCGCGGGTGAACTGATCGCCTACGTCGCCAAGGATGAGGGCGGGTATCACCTCAACTTTATCTCCTACGCCGATAACAGGCGTCGCCTGCTGCGGCGCTACGAATCCGAGCAGGAGTACCAGTCGGTCCCGCTTGAACTGTTGCGTCAGGACCAGATTGAATTGATGCATCAGCCGAACTATACAACCAACCGTCTGCGCCAGAGCAGTGTGGTGACCTACAGCTACATGGATGAGACGCTGGTGATGAAGTCCCACGCCAGCCTGTTCGATAGCGCAGAGCAGCGGGAGGTTGCGCATATTGAGATGACTCGCGTGCTGGATGCGGCGTACTTTACTCGTCTGTCTCAAGACCTGGATGTGAATTTTGAACTCACCATCGCATCTGTCGCGGATGCCAATCTGATCCGCTCGTTATTTGACGGTGATGCGCTGAACCGCCTGCAGGTGGATGAAGCGGAGCTGGAGTACCGGGGTACGCTGCATCTGGTGGGGCTGGAGGGGCTGATCAATATTACCGCCCATCTGGAGCGTGCGGCGCTGACCCGGGTACTGGCCGAAAACCGAACGCACCTGTTTTATATCCTGTTGCTGGTGGCGGGTGTCACCCTGGTGCTGATGCGGTTTATGATTCAGCGCAGCCTGGAGCGACCGCTATCGCAACTGATGCAGCAGATCGGCCGGATCGCCCGACAGGATTACAAGGAAGCCGAGGTGGTGAGCAGTGGCGATGAATTGCAGACCATCTCCGAGAGTATCAACCGTCTGGCGCAAACGGTACGCGAACGTGAGGACTCGCTGGAGGCCTCCAGGCAGGAGCTGGAATACCTGTCCAACCACGATGTCCTGACCGAGTTGCCCAACCGCCGTTTCTGGGGCCAGAAGCTGGATACCATGCTGCAGGATGCCGCCGCCGGACACCGCGAGATGGCGATGTTGTTTATCGATCTGGACCAGTTCAAGCAGGTCAACGATACCCAGGGGCACGACGTCGGGGATGCGTTGCTGCTGGAAGTGGCCGCACGTTTACGCGCCAACGTGGCACCCCATCACACCCTGGCCCGTATCGGTGGTGATGAGTTCAACATTCTGGTGGAGCGGGTGAGCAGTGCCGCAGAGCTGGAGGAGGTGGCACGACACTACCTTGAACAGTTCACACGTCCATTCTGCGTGGCCGGGCAGGAGATCAACATCTCCGCGAGTATCGGCGTGGCGATCTATCCGCTGGATGGTCACGACAGCGTCACGTTGATTAAAAGCGCCGACCTGGCGATGTACAAAGCCAAGGAGAGCGGCCGCAACAAATACTGTTTCTTCTCCGACGACCTTTCCACACGGATGAAGGCGCGTACCGAGATGACCCGTGCGTTGCGTGAGGCGATTCAGCATGGCGATCAGTTCCGTCTGTTCTACCAGCCCAAAGTATCCGCCACGACTGGCGCGGTGGTATCGATGGAAGCCCTGATCCGCTGGCAGAGCCCGGTGCTGGGTTTTGTGTCACCGGCGGACTTTATTCCACTGGCAGAGGAGCTGGGGCTGATCAACCCGATCGGCGAGTGGGTGCTGGATCAGGCCTGCCACGACTTTATGCGCCTGATGGCTGCCGGGGTTTCGCTCAACCATGTGAGCGTGAACGTGTCCAACGTCCAGCTCAGCAACGATAGTTTGAGTACCCATCTGTTGCGGACTATGAAGAGTACCGGTATCTGTCCGGAGCAGCTGGAACTGGAGATTACGGAAAGTTATATCGCCACCGACATTGAGGAAGCGGTACGTACCCTGCGTAAGTTCCGCCAGATGGGCATCGGCCTGGCGATCGATGATTTCGGTACCGGTTACTCGGCGATGAGTTACCTGCAAACCCTGCCGGTTACCCGCCTGAAGATCGACAAATCCTTCGTGGATGGCCTGCCTAACGATAAAAACAGCGTTGCGATTGCGCGGGCGATTATCAGCCTGGCGCAGAGCTTCGATCTGGCGCTGACCGCCGAAGGGGTGGAGACCGATCACCAGCTGAGTTTCCTGGTGGGAGAGGGCTGTCACGAGATTCAGGGGTATTACTATTCCAAGCCGCTGCCGTTTGAAGAGCTGGTGTCCTACTGCCGGGCCAGCAGCGCGGACAATGTGGTGCGCCTCTGTCCGGAAAACGCTTAAGCGCCTCGTAGGTTGGCTATCGCGCAGCGATGCCCAACGGAACGTTTGTGACTGCCTGCGACCGCTGTTATTCAAAGCATCTGTCGATATGGCGATGCCTAACGGAACGTTTGTGACTACCTGCTATCGCCGTTATTCAAAGCATCTGTTGATATGGCGATGTTGGGAGTCGCTTCGCTCGTCGCCAACCTACCCGTCAAGTAGATTGACCATCGCGCAGCGATGCCCAACGGAATGTTTGTGACGGCCTGCTATCGCCGTTATTCAAAGCATCTGTTGATATGGCGATGCTGGGAGTCGCTTCGCTCGTCGCCAACCTACCCGTCAAGTAGGTTGGCTATCGCGCAGCGATGCCCAACAGAACGTTTGTGACTGCCTGCTATCGCCGTTATTTAAAGCATCTGTTGTATGGCGATGTTGGGAGTCGCTTCGCTCGTCACCAACCTACCCGTTAAGTAGGTTGGCCATCGCGCAGCGATGCCCAACGGAACGTTTGTGACTGCCTGCGACCACCGTTATTTAAAGCATCTGTTGATATGGCGATGTTGGGAGTCGCTTCGTTCTTCGCCAACCTACCCGTCAAGTAGGTTCTCCATTGCGCAGCGATGCCTAGCGGCGGTTACGATGGCACACTAAAAAGCCGGCATAGTGCCGGCTTTCTTATTTGTACGTGCTGAAACTTACAGCAGGCCTTGTTCCTTCAGGAAACCTTCCGCCACGGATTCGATCGACTTCTTATCCACATCTACCTGACCGTTCAGTCGGGTCATGACTTCGTTATCGATGCGACCGGAAAGGTCGTTGAGGATATCTGCCAGTTCCGGGTTTTTCTCCAGAGTTGCCTGACGTACCACCGGTACGATGGAGTAATCCGGGAAGAAACCTTTGTTGTCGTCCAGTACCTTGAAGTTGAAGGCACCGATACGGCCGTCGGTGGCGAAGACCAGCGCGATATCCACCTCGTTCTCTTTCAGTGCGTTGTACACCAGACCCGGATCCATCTTACGGATCTCACGACGTTTGAACTTCACGCCGTACTCCTTCTGGAACGGTTTCAGACCGTCCGGGCGTACCGGGAACTCGATGCTGGTGGCGAAACTCATGCGGGTACCGCTGTTGATCAGGTCGGCCAGCTCGCTCAGGGTGGAAACGTTGGTGGTGCGGGTATCGTCTTTACGTACCGCCAGCGCGTAGGTGTTGTTCGCTTTGGAAGGGTTCAGCCATACCAGGCCCTGTTCACCGTCCAGTTTCTTCACGGTGTTGTAGGCTTCTTCCGCGCTCATGCGGTCTTTGATCTTGTTGAAGCTGCGCAGGGAGGTACCGGTGTACTCCCAGTACAGATCGATTTGGCCGTTAAGCTGGGCTTTACGCAACACGCTGGAACCCATGCCGTCACGCTTATCCACATCGTAACCTTTAGCGGCAAGCAACTGCTCGGTCATGGACGCCATCAGCAGCTGTTCGGTGTAACCCTTACCGCCGACAACAAGGTCTGCAGCCTGCGCGAAAGTTGCCGTTGTAGCCAACAGCGCGGTAGCGGCCAGTGTGCCGAATGCTTTTTTGATCATCGGTGGTTCTCCAATCAAATGTGTTTTGCTAGAGGCGTCCCCGGCCTCTGAGGTTTGATCTGTTCGCAGGAACGCGAGGTGCTGGTGCGGTGGAATAGGCAGAGGTGCAGGATACCAGAGCTAAAAAGTCCCGATTACAGCCAGCTGGGCAACAGGTGATGTGCCAGTGTTTTTCAGTGCACGTTTTACCGTAAATTGGGCGTAGAAAAAAGGTGCTGTATCAAGGTCTGGAGTTATATCGCGTGCTGGTGTTGGGAGTCGCTGGCGCTCGTCGCCAACCTACGAATGTTCAGTCTCCGGGTAGGTTGGCGACGAGCGAAGCGACTCCCAACACAAGGATCTGCCATAAAAAACCGGTGACAGGAGAACCTGCCACAGGTTTGGGTATTGCTTAGCGTGGGCTGTGGTTTACAGCAGGCCCTGCTCTTTCAGGAAGTCGCGGGATACGTTCTCGATGGAGCGCTTTTCCACGTCTACCTGACCGTTCAGGCGAGTCAGAACCGCGTTATCCAGCTTGCTGGACAGTTCGTTCAGGATGCCTTCCAGTTTCGGGTATTTCGCCAGGGTGTCTTTACGTACTACAGGTACGATCGCGTAGTCCGGGAAGAAACCTTTGTCGTCATCCAGTACCTTGAAGTTGAATGCGCCGATACGACCGTCGGTCGCGTATACCAGCGCGATATCCACCTCTTTCTCTTTCAGGGCGCTGTAGGTCAGACCCGGATCCATCTTCTTGATCTCGGAACGCTTGAACTTCATGCCGTACATTTTCTGGAACGGCTTGAGGCCATCCGGGCGTACCGGGAACTCGATGTCGGTCGCGAAGGTCATGCGGGTGCCGCTGTTGAGCAGCTCCGCCAGTTCGGTCAGGCTCTGCACGTTGCTGGTGCGGCTATCGTCCTGACGTACCGCCAGTGCGTAGGTGTTGTTCGCTTTGGATGGCTGCAGCCATACCAGGCCCAGCTTAGCGTCCAGCTCTTTGACGGTTTTGTAGGTGTTTGCCGCGTCCATCGGCTCTTTTACCTTGTTGTAGTTCAGCAGGGAGGTACCGGTGTACTCCCAGTACAGGTCAACCTGGCCGTTGATCTGCGCTTTACGCACCACGGTGGAACCCATGCCGTCACGTTTCTCAACGTCGAAACCTTTCGCTTCCAGCAGCTGTGCGGTCATGGAGGACATGATCAGCTGTTCGGTAAAGCCTTTACCGCCCACGACCAGATCGGCAGCGTAGGTTACGGTGGTGCTGGTAGCCAGCAGCGCGGTCGCGGCCAGCTTTCCAAATGTAGTTGTTTTCATTGTGCTCTCCGTCCGTTCGATCTTAATTATTAACGCCGTCCCGGAGACGACATCTATTATTGAAATTTTAACGCTGGCGCAGCGGGTTTACCCCTTTGCTGACCAGAATGAATGTGAGTACGCCCAGGACAAAATCCACCATAATCGCCAGCAGTGCGGTTGGGATTGCGCCCGAAAGCATCATCGCCTGATCATCCACGGCGATACCGGTGAAGATCAGCTCGCCGAGGCTGGTACCGCCGATCAGGAACGCCAACGGCGCGGTGCCCACATTGATCGCCAGCGCGGTACGGATACCAGCGAGGATCACGTAAAGGGCGTTGGGCAGCTCCACCTTCCACAGCATCTGGCGGGCGGTCATACCCATGCCTTCAGCGGCTTCTTTCAGGTGGGCCGGTACCGCCAGCAGGCCGGTGTAGCTGTTACGCACGATCGGCAGCAGGGTGGCGACCAGCAGACCGAAGATGGCCGGTCCGTTGCCGATGCCGAGGAAACTCATCGACAGCGCCAGCAGCGCCAGCGTCGGTACGGTGGTACCGATATTGAGTATCTGCATGCCGTTCTCGGCGAAACCGCGGGCGGCGGGGCGGCTGAGCAGGATGCCCAGCGGCACCCCGATCAGCACGGCCAGGCCGCCGGAGATCAGGGTGAGTTTCATATGCTCGACGGCGAGGTAGATCACGTCCTCCTCGTATTCGAGCATGGTTTCGATAAAACCGCTGCGTTCGGCCCAGGCACCGAACACAAACAGCAGGAACAGCAGGCCGTAATAGAGGTAACGGCGTAGGCTAGACAAAATCATCCCTGTGCTCCTCAGCCCTGTGTGCGGTAGGTGGCACCCAGGTGGTGGGTGATGCCGCGCTGGGTGATATCGCCCACCAGTACGCCGTTTTCATCCACCACCGGTAGCCAGCTGGCATCGGCGCTGAACAGTTTGGCGACCACAGTACGCAGGTCATCGTCCTGACGCGTCATACCGTGCAGGCCGTCGTAGTGCTCGCCGCAGATCCCCTTGTGATTCTGCGCTACGTCACGCAGCACGATACCGATCGGTTTCTGGGCCTCGTTCACCAGGGTGATGCAGTTGTGTTCGTTGCGCTCCATGATCGTCAGCGCTTCGTCCAGACTCTGCTGCGGGCGAACGAAAGTCGGTTCGCGGCTCATCACTTCATGCGCACGCACCAGCTGCAGACGTTTCAGGGTGCGGTCGCTGCCGACAAAACCGGCGATAAAGTCGTTGGCCGGGTGGGCGAGGATATCGTCCGGGCAGGCGTACTGCTCCAGCTTACCGGCGCGGAAGATGGCGACCTTGTCACCCATCTTCACCGCTTCGTCGATATCGTGGCTGACGAACATGATGGTTTTCTTCAGTTCCGCCTGCATCTTCAGGAACTCGTCCTGAATCACCTCACGGTTGATCGGATCGATCGCACCGAACGGCTCGTCCATCAGCATCACCGGTGGATCGGCGGCCAGGGCACGGATTACGCCGACACGCTGCTGCTGTCCGCCAGACAGCTCATTCGGGAAGCGCTTGAGGAACAGATTCGGGTCCAGCGCCACCATATCCAGCAGCTCTTTGGCGCGTTCCTTGTATTTATCCGGCTGCCAGCCCAGCAGGCGTGGCACCACGCTGATGTTCTCTTCGATGGTCATGTTCGGGAACAGACCGATCTGCTGAATGACGTAACCGATGTTGCGGCGCAGATCGACGGTGTTCATGGCGGTGGTATCTTCGCCGTTGATGAACACCTTGCCCGAAGTTGGGGTGATGATACGGTTGATCATCTTCAGGGTGGTGGTTTTACCGCAGCCAGACGGGCCAAGCAGAATACAGATCTCACCGCTGGGCACCTCCATGGAGATGTGGTCGGCAGCGGTTACAGTCCCCTCAGGGGTGTCAAAAATCTTTGTCAGGTTATCCAGTTTAATCATCGTTACCGTTCCTTACTCACTGAATCGACATGCCTTTAGGGGTGAATTTACGCTGCAGCCAAAGCAGGGCGTAGTCGGCCACAATGGCCAGCAGGCTGACGGCAACGGCGCCGATGATCAGCTGGCGCGGATCGGATTGTGAAATCCCGCGCTGAATATAGGTGCCCAGGCCTCCGGCACCGATGTAGGTAGCGATCGCCATGACGCCGATGTTCATCACCACGGCGGTACGTACGCCGGCCATAATCACCGGGATCGCCAGGGGAATCTCTACCATCTTCAGGCGCTGCATGGAGGTCATGCCGATACCCTTGGCCGCTTCGCGCAGGGCCGGGTCGACGTTGTTGATGGCGGTGTAGGTATTACGAATGATGGGGAGCTGCGAGTAGAGCAGCACGGCGATGATGGCGGGCAGGTAACCGATGCCCTGTCCGATCATCGACAGGATCGGGATCATCAGACCAAACAGTGCGATGGAAGGGATAGTGATAATCACCGAAGCTACATACAGTACGATATCAGCCGCACGCTGATTCTGCGTAATGGCGATGCCTAAAGGTACGCCGGTGATGATCGCTAGCCCCACGGCAATGCTGACCAACATCAGGTGTTCCAGCGTAAGCGCCAGCACCTTGTCATAGTTCTGCATCAGGAAGTCGAGCGTTTCCAAGATGCCTCCTTAAAAGAGTGTTTTATTGTGTGTTTTTTTGCAAAGCAGCCGTGCTGGCCAGCTTTTTCGAGTTCATCGCGAAGAGTTCCGCCGATGAAGGTGAGTTTCCGCAGACTGGGTGCTGCGAATCAGACGCAAGGCGCGTAAAGCGTTGCCTCGCGATTTGAACGGACAAACGAGTTGTCCCCTTGAAAAACAATGATTTAAACATACCCGGATTGCGAATGTAACCGAAAGCCCGGAATATCAGGGAAATGATGCGGTTTTAGTGGGTTTTGATCCAATTATTGAATCATATTGCGGTGTTGGTGAATCCTTCGACCAGCTGATCGATCAGCAGTCGTAAGGCCTTCGGCATATGGGTACGTGAGCGGTAGATCCCCTGCACCCCCAGCTCCAGGGGAATATAGTCCGGCAGTAGCGACACGAGCTGCCCCGAAGTCAGGTAGGGGGCTGCCGAGAGTTCGGGCAGCATGGCGATACCGCCGTCGTTGAGCACGGCGTTGAGCAATACCGTGGTGTCGTTGGCGCTGAGGTTGCCCGCCACCGGTACCGCGACTGCCTCTCCCTGATGGTCCAGCGGCCACACCGCTTTGCCGAAGTTGGCGTACAGCAGGCAGTTATGTTCGCTCAGCTGTTCCGCCCGTTGCGGCGTCCCACGTGCCTGCAGGTATCCCGGGCTGGCACAGATCACCGAGCGGCAACGTCCCAGCGGACGGGCGATGATGTTCGGGTCCAGCTCGTTGGTGACGCGGATTGCCAGATCGATCCGCTCCTCCACCAGATTAACCATCTCGTTGCGAATCTGCAGATCCAGCGATACCTGCGGGTAGCGTTGCAGATAACCCTGAATGGTGGGCAGGATGGTCTGGGCGATAAATTGCGGGCAGCTTACGCGCAGCTGGCCACGGGGGTGCTCCTCGGCATCGCCCAATCCGCTGCCGACCTCCTGCGAGATCTCGCGCAGGCGCTGGCACTGGATCAGCGCTTTCTCACCGGCGGCGGTCAGGCTCAGACGGCGGGTGGAGCGATGCAGCAGGCGGGTGCCGGCCCACGCCTCCATCTGCGCCAGATAACGGGTCACCATCGAACGCGACATATCCAGCGCGTCGGCCGCGCCGATCATGCTGCCCCGTTCAACGATGGTGATAAACACTTCGGCGGCGGTGAGGCGATCCATTCTCTGCTCCTGATCGTGATCTGGTAGTGGGCTTATATGTCCGAAATACGCAATTATTCATTGCGCGGCATGCGGTTTTTGTTTCTTTGAATGAAATCTAGCATAGGTCTCAACGGATTTGTTCACAGATTAATTTTCCATTCCTGAGAGGTAATACCGATGTTGAACCTGAGCAAACTGCTGAAACGCAGTGCCGCCGCCGCGCTGGCGACCACGCTTGCCTACGCCCCTGTTAATGCACTGGCCGACGACCTGAAACTGCAGGTCTACAACCCGGGCGAAAACAGCATGTTCCCGGTGACTTCCACCCTGATCACCGGTGATAGTGAAGCGCTGCTGGTGGACGCACAGTTCCAGCGCAACGACGCACAGCAGCTGGTGGATATGATCCGCAAGAGCGGCAAGAAACTGACCACTGTGTACATCAGCGCCGCCGACCCGGATTTTTACTTCGGTCTGGATGTTATCAAGACGAACTTCCCGGACGTAAAAGTGCTGGCCAGCGCCGAGACCATCAAGAAGATCCAGCAGACCATCGTTGGCAAGGAAGCCTATTGGGGGCCGATCCTGGGTGAAAACGCACCGCAGATGCTGGTGATCCCGAAGAAACTGGAGGGCGACACCCTTACCGTGGACGGCGAAACCATCAAGGTGAAGGGACTGAACGGACCTGATCCGTCCCACGCCTTCCTGTGGATTCCGGAGAGCAAAACCGTGCTCGGTGGCGTGGCGTTGTACGAGAACATGCACGTCTGGATCGCCGACACCCAGACCCTGGATTCTCGCAACAAGTGGCGCGGCACCCTGGCCTCCATCGAAGCCCTGCAGCCGGAGCGTGTAATTCCGGGCCACTACCTGGGTGAGAGCGAAGGTGACCTGAGCGCGGTGAAGCACACCCGTAACTATGTAGCGACTTTTGAGAAGGCCAGCGCCAAAGCACAGAACTCCGGTGAACTGATCGAAGCGATGCAGCAGCACTATCCGGGTAAAGGTGGAATCGGTAGCCTGCAGATCAGCGCTAAGGTGCTGGAAGGTGAGATGAAATGGCCACAGTGATCTGAGTAGATCAACGGTTAATACAGTAAGAGGGCTGCCGCAGGGTGGCCTTTTTTCTTATTGTTGGGAGTCGCTGGCGCTCGCCGCCAACCTACGAATCTCTATGTAGGTTGGGACGAGCGAAGCGACTCCCAACATAATACGGTTTTGGTAATGTGAGAGGTTTAGCTGAGCGATCGCTGCAGGTAATCCACCAACTTGTTAAAGCTGGTGATCAGATGGTGGTCCCGATCCGGGATCTGGACGCCCAGGCGTTTACCCAAAGCCACCGTCAGTATCATAAAATCCATCGAATCGATATCCAGCTCTTCGCGCAGGTCTTCGTCCCAATCCAGCAGGTCAGCCTCCATCTCGGGTGCGATGTTTTGCAGCTCCTCTATGACAACGGTTTCGATCTGATTCCTCTCCATATCCTCTCCGCGTTATCTACAAGGTCTCCGGTTTTTGCAGCAGCTTATCCACACGGCGCAGAAACAGACCGCCCTGATGGCCATCGCTGACGCGGTGATCGGCGGCCAGTGTCATGTTGACCAACAGGCGAGGTTGTACCTCACCGTCGACCACCCAGGGGCGGATCTGTGGTGTACCCAGCCCGACCAGCGCCACCTGCGGGGGATAGATCACACCGTACAGGCTTTCTACACCGCGATCTCCCATGCTGCTGACGGTGATGGTGGCATCGGTCATCTCCGAGCTGCGCAATCCACCCCGACGGGCACGTAGTGTGAGGTCGCGCATCTGCTGCATCAGTTGCGGCAGCTCGGTCTGGTCGGTGTGGTGCAGTGCCGGGACGATCAGCCCGCCGTTGTGGATTGCGATCGCCATGCCGAGGTGGATCTGTTCCGCATTTTCGTAACGGTCGTTGCGGTAGAAACCGTTCAACTCCGGGCTGCGCTTAAGGGCTACTGCGATCGCCTTGTGCAGCAGGGCGGTCATCAACAGCTGCGCCTCGGGTGGCTTGTCTTGGTTGTAACGGGTGAGCCACGTCTGTGCGGGTTGCAGGTCGATGGTGCTGGCGAGGTAGTAGTGGGGAATCTCCCGTTTAGAGCTGGCCATGGCAGTGGCGATAGCACGACGCATCTGTGCAGGATCAGCTGCGGGCGCGGCCGGTGGGGACGCTGTTTTGGTAGTGTCCGTCGTGTCGGGCAGATCTGCCGCGATAATCGCACCATCGGGACCGCTGCCGCTCAGCCTGCCCAAGTCGATACCCTGCATTTTGGCCCGCGAACGCGCCAGCGGTGAGGCTTTGATACGTGTTTGAGCAGCGGGTGTGATGGGTGAGGTAGGCGCTGCGGGAACGGATTCGGTATCGCCTACAAGGGTGGCGATCGGTGCGCCGACCGGGACCCGGCTGCCGGGTGTGACCTGCAGGCTGTGTACGGTGCCCGCCTGAAAGACCTCCATATCGATGGCACCCTTGGCGGTTTCGATCACGGCGATGATGTCGCCTTTGCTGATCCGGTCGCCGGGTTTGATCCGCCACTCGCTGAGGATGCCGCTGGTCATATCGGCGCCGAAAGAGGGCATGGTCAGTTCGCTCATGCCGCCCCCATGATGCGTTGTGCCTCTGCGATTATGGTTTTCAGTTGGGGCAGGGATGCTTCCTCCAGATGTTTGGGGTAGGGGATCGGTACCTCTTCACTGCAGATACGAGCGACCGGTGCATCCAGCTGCCAGAACGCCTGCTCCATGATCAGGGCGCTGATCTCGCCTGCCAGCGAACCGGTGCGCCAGCCCTCATCAACGATCAATGCGCGGTGAGTCTTGGTGATGCTGGCAACGATGGCGTTGCTGTCCAAAGGACGCAGGCAGCGCAGATCCAGCACTTCCGCATCGATATCCGATTGGGCCAGCGCTTCGGCGGCGGCCAGCACCTTGGGTAAGGAGCCGCCGTAGGTGATTAGGGTAAGGTCGCTGCCGTCGCGGCGGACCACTGCCTGTTCCATCGGTGGCACGTGTTCGGCGCTGGGTTCAGCCTCTTCGTTGTTGTAGAGCATCACGTGTTCAAAGATCACCACCGGATCGGGATCGTCCAGCGCCATCTGCAGCATATAACGAGCGTCGGCCACGGTGGCTGGGGCCAGTACCTTGAGGCCGGGCACATGGGCGTACCAGCACTCCAGACTGTGGGAATGCTGTGCCGCCAGCTGACGGCCTGCGCCGGTGGCCATGCGGATCACCAGCGGTACGCTGAACTGTCCACCGGACATATGGCGGATGGTGGCGGCGTTGTTAACGATCTGATCCAGCGCCAGCAGGCTGAAGTTAACGGTCATCACCTCGACGATGGGGCGCATGCCTCCCAGGGCTGCACCAACCCCCGCGCCGACAAAACCGGACTCCGACAGCGGTGTATCGCGGATGCGCGCTTCGCCAAACTCATCCAGTAAACCTTTGGATACGCCGTAACAGCCGCCGTAGTGGCCCACATCTTCGCCCATCAGGAACACGCGTGAATCCTTGGTCAGGGCGTCGCGCAACGCTTCCCGTGTGGCGTCGCGATAACTCATCATCCCCTGCAGGCTCATACCGAACCTCCTTCACCCCGGGGCGGTGTGTAGACGTCTGTGGTCAGTTTTCCGATCGGTTCCAGCTCGCCCTGTTCGGCTGCAGCGACCGCCTGATCGATCTCCTGTGTCACCTCCTGCTCCAGCGCGCTCAGCTCTTCATCGTTAAACTGCTGGTAGTCGCGTAGCCAGTGTACCAGTTGCACAATCGGACCTTTCTTCTGCCAGGCTTCGATCTCCTCCTTGTTGCGGTAGAGCTGGCTGTCGAACATGGAGTGGGCACGGAAGCGGTAGGTGCGACACTCCAGAAAACGCGGTTTGCCATCGTTGCGGATCGCCTCGCAGGCAGTGTGGGCTGCTTGCTCCACCTCTACCACGTTCATGCCGTCCACAGCGGTGGATTCGATGTTGTAGCTTGCCGCTTTGCGGTGGATATCCTGCTCCGATTCCGAGATCTGTAGCGCGGTGCCCATGGCGTAGAGGTTGTTTTCGCAGACAAATAGCACCGGCAGCTGCCAGAGTGCGGCCAGGTTGAGGCTTTCGTGAAACTCCCCCTCGGCGGCTGCGCCCTCGCCAAAGAAGCAGGCGGTGACCCGGTTACGGTTCTGCAGTTTGTCGGCCAGCGCCAGCCCCACTGCCAGCGGCAGGCCTCCCGCTACAATGGCGTTGCCGCCGTAGAAGCGGGTGCCGGCATCGAACAGGTGCATGGAGCCGCCGCGGCCGCGACTGCAGCCGTTCAGCTTGCCGTACATCTCCGCCATGATCGCCGCCATGGAAACGCCACGGGCCAGTGCGTGACCGTGTTCGCGGTAGGTGCAGATCAGCGCATCCTCGGGTTGCAGGGCCTGGTTGCAGCCCACGGCGATCGCCTCCTCACCGATATAGAGGTGCAGGAAACCGCGAATCTTCTCCAGTGTGTAGAGTTCGGCGCACTTCTCCTCGAAACGCCGGATGCGGATCATGCCTTTTAGCAAACTCAGGAGGTGGCTGCGTCTCAAGTGGGGTTTGGGATGAGGTTGGGAATGAGATTCTTTATTTGCGTGCGCCATCTTCATCGCTCTCCAAAGTTGAGATGTCGCCAACTGGCTGACCCAGTTCCCGCGCTTTCAGCAGACGCCGCATGATCTTGCCGCTGCGGGTTTTGGGCAGGTTGTCGCGGAACTCGATCTCCTTGGGTGAGATCGAAGCGCCCAGATGTTTGCGGGCGTGGCCGATCAGCTCCTTGCGCAGGATTTCGGAGGGTTTGTAATCGCCCTTGAGGGCCACGTAGGCTTTTACCTGCTCGCCGACCACCTTGTCCGGGATGCCGATCACCGCCGCTTCGGCTACGGCCGGGTGTTCGATCAGTACGCTCTCCACCTCGAACGGGCCGACTAAGTGCCCGGCGGACTTGATCACGTCGTCGGCGCGACCCACGAACCAGAAGTAACCTTCGCTGTCGCGGTAGGCGAGATCGCCGCTCAGGTACCAGCCATCCTGAAAACAGGAGTGGTAACGCTCCTCAGCGTTGAGGTAAGCGCGGAACATCGACGGCCAGCCGCACTTGAGGGCCAGTTCGCCGACATCGTCTGGCGTGTCAGAAAAGTGAATCTGCCCGTCGCGATCGCGATGCACGATCGCCGCTTCGATACCGGGCAGGGGTTGGCCCATGGCGCCGGGTTTGATCGGCGCAGCAGCGAAGTTGGCGAGCATGATGCCGCCGGTTTCGGTCTGCCACCAGTTGTCGTGGAAGGGCAGTCCCAGTACCCGCTCACTCCAGAGAATCGCCTCGGGATTCAGCGGTTCGCCAACGCTGGCGATAAACCGTAAGTGCGGCAGGTTGTATTGTGCGGGCAGGTCGTCGCCAGCTTTCATCAGCATGCGGATCGCGGTGGGTGCGGTGTACCAAACGCTGACCTGCTCGTTCTGCAAGATCTCATACCAGCGGGTGGCGTCGAACTCTGCTTCATCGATCACCATGGTCAGGCCGTGGCAGAGTGGGGCGATCACACCATAGGAGGTGCCGGTCACCCAGCCGGGGTCTGCGGTGCACCAGTAGATATCGTCCCGGTGCAGGTCCAGCGCGTAACGGCCGGAAAGAATGTGATAGATCACCGCCTGATGGGCGTGTACCGCACCTTTCGGCGTGCCGGTGGTACCGCTGGTGAAGTGCAGCAGCGCCATATCCTCCGGATCGGTGGCTTCCACCGGGAAGGTTGGATCGGCACTGGCGAGCAGGCGGTCGAGATCGTGGCAGCCCTCGGGCAGGTTGTCGGAGGTGTCGATCAGCAGCACGTGCTGCAGGCCCGGCATCTGGTCACGCCAGGGCATCACTTTTTTGCGGTAGAGACGTTCGGTGGTCACCAGCAGGCGGGCGTCGCCGATACTCATGCGTGAGCGGATCGGCTCGGGGCCGAAGGCGGAAAACAGTGGCGAGAACACCGCGCCGTATTTCAGGCTGCCCAGCAGGGCGACATATAAGCCGGGGGTGCGGCCCGCCAGCCCGAAGATCCGGTCCCCCTTGCGGATACCCAGCATCTGCAACACGGAGGCAAAACGGCTGGTCTGCTCCGCCAGCTTTGCATAACTCAGGGTTTGGGGGGCGCCGCTTTTGGGTAACCAGCGGATGGCGGTTTTATCGCCGTATCCGTGTTGCAGGTGGCGATCGACCGCTTCGTAGGTGATGTTGATGGCGCTGCCGGGCAAGCCGTCGATACAGGAGCTGGCGTCCTGCCAGTCGAAATCCCGATAGGTCTCTGCGTAATTGGTCAGGTTGGGCGTGACCGTAGCAGCGTGTTCGTCCTTGGTGGTGGTTGCAAAGTGCATAACAGATACCTGTTGTGTTCAGCTCTACAAATAAACCTAAGGCGATACCTTCGAAGCATAGTTCACCGCGTAAGACCTGCAAATAATAGGGGTATTCTGGTGGTCGGACCCTATGTCTATGGGAAGTAAAAACGGGTTATTCCCGCTCCGCTTTCTCTAACTTCTGCTACGCTGTCTGGACGGTTTATGGATCGCCCGGTAATTGAGGCCGGACGGGTAATCAGATGCGAGGAGAGGTAGTGATGAAGTATTTGTTGGCGGGCGTTTTGGCATTTGCGTTGTCGGGCGTGTCGATGGCGGAAGGCAGCGGTAAAGGGGGCGATGAGTTCCGCAATACTGCAGCAAGGTACGCGGCGCAGGCGCAACAGGCCCGCGCAAAGGGACAGCATGAGAAAGCCCGCGCCTATTCGCGTATGGCGGCGATCAAACGCAACGCCGCATCGCTGGCAGATAAGGGTCGCTGGTCAGAGATCGACTGGAGTGAGTACCACCGCCTGAGCGCGGAAGTGGCAGGGTATAAGGGTAAAGCGCATAAAGGTAAAGGGCACAGCAAAGGGTACAAGTAAGGCCCGAGACGGATGCTCGAGGCTGTCGCTAACCGTAAGAAAGCAGACGACAGCCCTGGATCAGCACTAGGCGCCTAAGGCGCTGCACATGAGAGCATATAGGTTGAGATGGAACTCATCTCGACCCCTTCATCTCTGGCTACGGCTGAGTTGGTGGTGACAACGTCGATCACGGTGCAGCCTTGTACCTCCAGCGAGGTGATACAGGGTGCGCACGGATCCGGATCGTTGCTTGGTGACCAGCTTCGGCAGAGGTCTGCATTTATACCGTCAGCCACGGAGCGACTTAAAACCAGATGGGTACCTGCACTGGCGCAGGTTACGACCGACTCAGGGCTGTGTTTAGCAGGGAGATCAACGATGCCAGCAGCGTTAACGGATAGCGTGAAGGATGCGAGGATTAGCAGGGGGATCTGAAGTAGAAGTTTCATATTATCCACTCACTTTGTGGGTGTAATCACCCAGAGTGCAGCAAGGGATATGCCTAAACAAAAACACCTATACCTATCAACGGGATAGCAATTGCTCTTCTGCTTGGTGGAGTGAATGTTGTAAAGCAGCTGGAACGTTTTTTCGCCGTTAGCGGTGTTTGCACTGGTGAATCATTTCTTCAGCTCGGCGCATGCAATTTCCTCCGCGTATGGGTCCTCATCACATGTTGTTCCATCTTCATTTTCAGTTTTTACACAAAATGTAAGCCCGCCAGCGTCACAGGCATAGATCGTGTGTGTGCCTATCTCTGCCGTCTTAATAAGCTGGCCTGATTTACATTCCCGCGCAGTAAGAAAGCTGCAGCAGGCGCAGCGGTCCAGTTCATCATCATTCATAAGGTCTCAGTCCCCGCTAATAATTTCCGATCTGTCAGAACACTCTTAGTCGCAGTCGCATGGGTGTTCCGATGGGCTTCTCTGCAGTGCCGGTCGAAACCCACCTCCTCGCTCTTCATCTGTCTCTTCAAGTGTTGAGGCCTCAAGCGCCTCTCATAGAGCTGATAAAACCAACGGAAATATGATTATTCGGTTGAGCCTATAGAAGAATAGATGGCATTTTTGATAAGTCAAATGTGACTATAAGGACATTTGCGACATTGTTTGTGAGGGGAAATGAGCGGATGAGCGGTTGAGTGCATCTGATGCAGGTCTGCTTCGGGTCCGTATAGCGGCAGTTCTATGGGCATTGGAAAACGCCGAGGGGTGGTAGGCACAGTCAGCATGAGGGTGTTGAAGCATGGAAGGTGCGTTTAGTAGATGTTATTTGGAGAGGGGAGCGGAGTAGCAGCTGATGAGTAGAGGCAGGAGGGACGGGCAGGACGGGGAGGACGTGAGTTGAATGGTTTTCAGGTGGCTTAAGGGCTCTCCCCCTGAAACAGATCTGATATATTAGCCGCCAGAAAAATACACCGATCTCAATGTAGGCCGATTCTGTATATGAAACTCTCAGCTAGAAAGTCATTACTAAGTTCTTTGCTCCTCACCGCACTGTTAACCACCAGTGGATATGTCAGTGCCGGTGAACCGCTTAATCTAAAGCAGACCATGAAGCAGATGAAACTGCAGTATAAGGAAGCGCTGGAGACTGGCTCAGCTGAGAGCTTTAATCAACATATCGCCAAATTCAAAACGCACCTCGACAGCGCGCAAGGTTATGACTTCTCGCCGGAGCGCAAAGCGATTTCTCTGGAAGGGTTGAATAAGGTGGAGCGTTTTGTCACCCAGCTACCGCCCGCGACAGCGGATAATCTGGCTCAGCTGCAGCAGCAACTCAAAAGCCTTGATGACCTACGCAAGGAATACCATAAGAAAACCAAGCCAGGTACCTGGGAGCTGCTGCTCAGCATCTTTAAGTAGCAGTTAATGGGGTCGTGTACGCTCAATTGTTCACTGACCCCATCCATCACTTTCCGGTGGTAGTTGTGTTCAGGTGAAGACCGGCTCTGCAGGCTGTGATGCTTGCGAGGCACCTACACCATGCTTCGCGCGCACCATCTCATCCAGTGTATCGATCACTGTATCGCTTGATCTCTCCACCTGCTCAAACGCGCTGTAGATGCGGTTTTGCAGCTCCATATCTTTCTCCCAGTTCTCTCCTACTAACGCCATTGCCTGATGCATCTGTTCGTGCAGTGAGCTGTGCGGTGCCGGGATAGCGTTGAACGCTTTCAGGTTACCGAAGTGCTGGTGGGCGTCATCGCAGGCCAGCCACTGGCCCAGTCGGCACTGGTGATCGTGCACGTGTGCGGCGGCTGCATTCTCCGAATTGAGGCCCAGATTCACAGCGGTGTAGCCGTTTTGTTTGTAGATAAAGTGCTCCAGCTTAGCCAGTGAGGTGAAGCTGACATCGTGGATATAACTGATGCGAGACAGGGCTTTGTTGGAAGCGTGCGCCACTTCGCTGAAGTGCTGTTCGAACTGACCCAGAGTGTTGCTGGAGGTGCTCGACATCTCACGCATGGTGGAGGTGTTGCTGAGCATCCGGGCGGAGTCCTGACGCAGTGCCTGCATCACTTCTGAAATCTCGGTGGAGGCTTTTTTCGAGTGCTCCGCCAGGCTGCGGACCTCGTCGGCCACCACCGAGAAACCGCGGCCATGTTCACCGGCGCGGGCCGCTTCGATCGCCGCGTTGAGTGCCAGCAGGTTGGTCTGGTCAGCGATGGTGGTGATCAGGTTGACCGAGTTGGAGACCTCCTCCTGCCGGGCGTTGAAGTCCTCCACCGCTTTGGCGGTCTGATCGATCTTCTCCAGCAGATGGCTGAAGGTAGCGCTCATCTCCGACATGGAATGGATGCTGTCCTCTGCCGCCTGAGCGTTTTTCGCCGACAGTGCTTCCAGATCCTCCGTAGCCGAGACGATACCGAGAATATCGTTCTGACTGGTGGTCATGTTTTTGAGCAGATTTTCGGCGTTGAGGTGACCCAGATTGGAGAGCAGTTTGTTGCGCATCTCACGCGTGTGGTTGTCGAGCAGGATCTCCAGCGAGAGGTTACCCTGTTCCAGCGCCTCACGGTAAGCACCGTGCAGGCCGGAGGTCTGCATCTTGCGGAAGTATTTGCCTTCGCTGGCAAACTTCAGTGCGGTGGACTGTTCGCGGAAGCAGGTTTCCAGCTGGTCCAGCATGTTGTTGAAATGCCAGCATACCTCACCAAGGCTATCGCGGTGGCGGATATGGGTGATGCGTGAGCCAAGCTGACCGTCGCTGATCTCGCGGGCAACGCGGGCGATCTCGCCGAGTGGTGCCAGGGCGGTTTTAAGCTGATGCAGGTAAAGCAGCGCACTGCCGATGCCAAATAGCATCAGTCCCGCCAGCCAGAACCAGTCCATCGGTTGCCAGCCGTGGGAGGCGACACCTGCCAGTCCTGCTGCGAACAACAGCAGGTTCAGAAAGACGACTGCGTAGACCGCTTTAGATAGAAAGGATGAATTCTTCATAGCTCAGGTTTAGCTGCTCGAGTTTAGAGGTCAGTAGGGTGAGGGAGGCATCGATCGCTTCACGCGGGCCAACGCGTTGCTCTTCGGCCAGCATCTCGGCGTAGATGCCGGACATCACTGCGATCGCTTCCGGGCGTGGCTTACGGCGTACGGAGAAATAACCCACGGGGTGTCCATCCGGACCGGGATCCGGGGTGACGTTGGCGAACACCCAGTAGAAGCTGCCGTCCTTCGCCATATTTTTTACGTAGGCAAAACACTCTCTGCCCTCCTTGATGGTGGTCCAGAGGAAATGGAACACGCCGCGTGGCATATCCGGGTGACGCACGATGTTGTGCTGTGCGCCCAGCAACTCCTCCTCGGAGTAGCCGGACAGTTCGATAAAAATCTCGTTGCAGTAGGTGATACGGCCGCTGGCGTCGGTTTTGGAGACGATGAAGTCCCCGGCTTTCAGTACCCGCTCATGGTTAGTGGGTGCGATCTTATTTTTCATCTATGTTGAATACCTGCCCTGCTTCGGGCGCAACTTCGTAGTCTTGATACCAGTCTTCAAACTGCCCGGCGGGCACGGGGCGGGAGAACAGGTAACCCTGTCCGTAGTCGCACCCGGCCTGCATCAGCAGCTGCTCTTGTTCCCTGGTTTCAATACCTTCAGCAATGACTTTGATACCCAATTTATGTGCCATCACGATGATGGCTTCGCACAGCGACAGCTCGCTGGAGTCCGGACTCAGGTTGCGGACAAAAGACTGATCGATTTTCAGGAAATCGATATCGAGCTGGCGCAGATAGGAGAGGGAGGAGTAACCCGTCCCGAAATCGTCCAGTGAGATGTTGAGCCCGGCGTTACGGAAACTCTGCAGGATGGCGGTGACCTGATCGCCGGACTCCATCATTAGGTTTTCGGTGATCTCGATGGAGATCGCGTCGCCCTGAATTCCCTGCGCCGTCATCAGACCGGTCCACTGGGAAAGTGTGCCTTCAGCGTCCTGGAACTGGATCGGCGAGGCGTTGACGCTGATCTGGAAGCGCGGATCGAAACGGGTACGCCACTGCTCTACCTGCTGCACTGCTTCGCGGAACACCCAGTCGCCGATCTCGGTGATGATGCCCGTTTCCTCCGCCAGCGGGATGAAATCCGCAGGGCTGACAAAACCGCGCTGGGGATGGATCCAGCGGATCAGCAGCTCCGCTTTGTAGATGGTGTGATTCTGCAGATCGATGATCGGTTGGTAGTAGGCCGCCAGCTCCTGATTCTGAGTGGCAGTCTTCAGGTCCGACGTGAGCTGGATACGCTCGCGGGTCTCATCCTCCATCTGAGGGGTGAAGAACTGGTAGCGGTTACGCCCCTGCCGTTTGGCCATATACATCGCCTGGTCGGCATTTTTCAGCAGGGTCTCTGCGTCTTTGGCATCGTTGGGGTAGAGGCTGATGCCGATACTGGCGGAGAGGTAGTTCACCTCGCCCTCGTCCAGCGTATAAGGGGAGGAGAGTGCCGCGATGATGTCGGCGGCAACGCGCTCAGGGCTGCTGGTGTCCGAGATCTGTTTGAGGACCACGGTGAACTCATCGCCCCCCAAGCGGGCGACGACGTCGGACTGCCGCACGCAGTGGCTGATGCGCTTCGCCACCTCTTGCAGCAGCTCATCCCCCTGATGGTGGCCGAGGGAGTCGTTCACATCTTTGAAGCGGTCCAGGTCGATAAACAGCAGTGCCACCGGTAGGCCGGAGAAATCTGCTTCGCACATGGTGCTGTTCAGCAGGTCGTAGAGCATGGTGCGGTTGGGCAGGTTGGTCAGAGGGTCCAGGTTGGCCTGCTGCCAGATCAGCTTCTCCGACTCTTTCTGTGCGGAGAGGTCGGAAAACAGCGCGACGCGGCGATGGGGCTGGCCATCGCTGTTGTAGACGGTGTTGATGGTGAGCCACTCGGGATACAGCTCGCCATTTTTCTTCTTGTTCCAGATCTCACCCTGCCAGGCACCGCTCTCCTGCAGTGAGTGCCACATCTTCTCGTAGAAGGAACGGTCGTGCAGGTCGGAGCTGAGTACGCTGGTTTTCAGGCCTTTGACCTCCGCCTGCTCGTACCCGGTCACTGCGGTGAAGGCGGGGTTGACCGCCAGGATGATGCCGTTGGCATCGGTCACGGTCATCGCTTCACTGCTGTTGCCGAAAATCAGCGAGGCGAGCTGTAGGTCTTCTGCCAGGCGGTTCTGTTCGATCACCAGCGCCAGTAGGGTGGCGATACGGGCGACCAGATTGCGTTCGCTGGCGGTGGGGCGTCCTGCGTATCGCTTGTAGATAGAAAACGCGCCCAGCTGTTTGCCGTTGCTGCCGATAATGGCGTGCGAGTAGCAGGATTGGATACCCAGACGGGTGGTGATATCGCGGTGGCGGCGCCAATCGGGATCGCAGCTGACGTCACTGATGATCACACGCTGTTTGCGACAGCCGGTCAGGCAGAGCGCCACCAGGGTGTTGAGTGCATCGTTGTCGGTTTGCGCTCTGAACTCCGGGGAGCAGAAGGTTTCAAGCGTGGTTTCACCTTCACTGGAGGTGGTCATGCAGCAGCGAAGATCCGGATGACTGCGTTCGATCAGGTGCAGGGCAAATGCCAGGACTTCCTGCAGTGGTGCCCCCTGATAAAGTTTCTGCAGCACCTCGCTGCGGGCCAATGCGGCGCTCTCCATGCGCTGCTTCTCCAGCATGGAGAGCGCCAGTACCGTGCCGATGATCGCCAGGGCCATCAGGAACAGCCAGAGGTTGGTCAGCCCCTGAATCGGCTGCAGAACACCGCTGATCGGGCTGGCTTCATCCAGATGGGCAACGCCAAACAGCGCCGATATGGTGATTACGTAGAGTGCGCCATGCATCTTGAAACGCACGCCGCCCCAGGCGACAAACGCAAACATAAGGTAGGACTCGAGCCAGCCGCTGGCGCCGTCGGAGAAGATCGCAAGGGCGGTGATTGGGGTCAGGCCGATAAAAAACAGGGCTTCGCTCATCAGACGGCGCCCGAATGCGATGCCGGGCGGAGTGCGCCACACCAGTACCGATACACTGATCACCAGAACACCCAGCAGATCTCCCTGCCACCAGTGAGCCAGATCGTAGATAAAACCGGCTGACAGGGCGGGGGCGGCGATCTGTACGGAAAGCGCGCCAGCCAGCGACGCGACGGAGGCAGCCAGTGCGCCCGCCAGTGCGATATGCAGGTAGTCGTTGAAGCTCTGCATGCGCAGATCTGTGTGATAACTGCGTTGCAGGTAGGTGACCGCCGCCAGCGCGCCCAGCGTGTTGCCCAAGGCAACGCCGAGCAGCAACGTTGTCGGGCCGGTGCACCAGATACCACCCAGAATCGTACCGAGTGATATGCCGGGCCAGTAATCTCTGCCGGCTATCAGCAGGATGGCGACGGCCAGTCCGGTGGAGATCCACATGTTAGGCAGTTGGGGATCAATTGCGACAAATACCAGTGAGAGGTGGCCGCACAACGCGTATACCAGGGCAAAGGCAGCGGTTTTAAAAAGGGTGCTCTTGCCGCTGAGCGTCTGCTGTATAAACGCAATCAGCCGGTGCAAAGCCCGGCCGACGGTGGAAAGGGGAAACGGGTACATCGGGACTCAAACTATCTAAAACGGATCTTCACCGTTGGGTTACAGATACAAATTGGAGGGAAGGATAGTCAGGATTTTGGCCGGCGATGGGAGAGAGACGGAAGGAGTGAGCGCTTCTTGACTTAGATCAAGAGTGTTTGATCAATAATAAGTATTTGCATTTAGCATATTGTTTATTAAGTGTAATTATGAAGCTGATTTGTCAGATTCTCGTTTGAGTATCCGGCGCCTGGCTGAGGCCTTAGGCGCCGGAGACCTCGCTTAAGCGACAGACTTGTCCGGGGCTGTGTTCTTTCTGCAGGCGTACCTGCCGTTCGGCCTCCTTCATCAGCTTCGCCTGCTGCTGGTGGGGGTGGCAGGCGGCGACGATGAACGTCGCGCCGAGGTGGATATTTTCACTGAAGCGGTGACTGGCGATGCCGGTGTTGAGCGCTTCGGCGATGGTGAACGCCTCCTCCTGTGAGGTTTGCGGGCAGAGAATGAGGAAGCTGTCGCCGCCCCAGCGGCCGAAATGCACGTTGTCGGGCAGGCGCTCCTCAATCAGACGGCTCAGCTCGACCAGCAGCAGGTCCGCCACCGGATGCCCGTGTTCGACGTTGATGCGGCTGAAGTTATCCAGATCAAACAGGATGATGCTGAGCGGATGGCCGTTGCTGGTGCAGTGGTCGATATCCTTCTCCAGTTCCGAATCCATGTTCATGCGGTGGTAGATACCGGTCAGGTAATCGCGTTTGCCTAGCTGCTCCAGCCGTTGGTTGCGGTCGCTCAGGCGTGCGTTTACTTTGGCCAGCTGTGCATTAAAGCGCTGGTTGCGGTGGTTGCGGTAGAAGAGGAAAGCGGCAACCGCCGAGAGTATACCCACCAAGACCAGCAACACGGTGTAGTCCCGTGCTTGCTCCACGTTCACCTGATACCAGCGCGAGAGGAGCTGATCGTGCAGGGTGTCTGGCAGTGCCAGCACTGCCTTGCGGAAGACGCTGGTCAGCAGCGCATCGTCGTTGCGGATCGCCACGCTCAACTCGATGGTGAAGTCGGTGTGTCCGCCGATCTTCAGGGTGCTGAGTCCATGGCGTTCGATCTGATAGAGCGCAATTGGCAGGGTGGCCATGGTGGCGAGTGCATCCCCCTTGGCGACTGCCCGCAGGGATTCGAGCAGGCTGGGTACCTGCAAGATTTCTACTTGTGGATAGTTGTTGCGCACGTGATCGACAAAGATGAAATCCACTGGCAGTGCCAGCGTAGCGTTCTCCAGGCTTTTCAGGCCATCCAGATAGCTGGTGTTCTGCTCCGAGATTAGCACCACCGGCATGCTGACGTAGGGTTCGGTGAAATTCATAAAGGTTTCGCGCTCTTCGCTGCGGTTCATCAGTGGCAGCACGTCACATACGCGATCGCGGGCATTGCGCACTGATTGACTCCAGCTGCGCGTGGGTACCAGTTCAACCTCGATACCCAGCATGCGTGCAAACTCCTCCATAAAGTCCGAGCTTACCCCAGTGAAGCGCCCCTGGCGGTTGATCGCCTCAAATGGCATCCAGTTGGGATCAACGCAGATCTTTACCGGACCACGGGACTCCAGATAGCGGGATTCTTCAGCCGTTAACGTGAGTGCAGCTGCCGGCAGGGCGGTGCCCAGCAAACCACTCAGGCATAGGAAACAGAGCAAAGTACGTAAACGCATGGCGCGTAATCCTTCTCTCTTGCAGTGTATTTAGGTTAGCAAATGAAATTTCCGGCCGGGATTTAGCTTTCAGGTCCTGCTGAGAGTGGAGCAATAGGACAGGTGTCTGATGCTGAATCTGCGTAAGCTGATGGCAAAAATTGACATGAGTCAATTTTGTGATCATAAAATTTTATAAGTGTGTCCTAATTTCCTGTGTATTTTGTGCGCGTTTAATGATTGTGAGAATTGTTTGCAATTAAAGTGTTTAAAAAACATATAGTTATAATTTTATGTGTTTTTATTGCTGCGCCTGCTAAGTGATACGTAATGATTCTTGTTGTGGTTGATTTATGTATCACAAATGATAAATTGGCGTGGACTTAAAGAATAAGAACACCCATTCAGAGGTTTGCCTTATGCATGACAAAATCGCTAACACCATGGAAATGCCACCAGAAACGCCTCAGCCGAACATCTACCCGCTGAGCTGGGAAACTAAAACTTCTAAAGCGGAAGAGATTTGGGATGCTTCTCTGCGTGAAGCCTGGAACCCGAAAGATCTGCCGTGGGATACCTTCGACGTTTCCAGCTACTCCTGGGAAGAGCGTGAAGCGATGGCGTACTGGTGGACCCTGCTGTCTGTATTCGACGCATCTGCACCACCTGTATTTGCAGAAGCATTCATCAAGACTTACGAAGACCACGAAGAAGACGCTATCCGTCGTTGCTTCTTCTCCGTAACTCGCGATGAGCAGAACCACGAACAGATGTGTGGTCTGGTAATCACCAAGCTGCTGGAATCCAACAGCCCGCTGGAATACGAACCAAAAACCGACCTGGGTAAACGTCTGAAGCGTAACGCTGCATGGTTGTACTACAACGGTGGTCGTTACTGGAACGGTTACAAACAGGCTGTGCCTAAGTACAACCTGGCGGTACTGTTCAGCTCCTTCCTGATGGGTGAGATCGCTGCGGCGACCATCTTCAAGCAGATGTCTCAGAGCTGTGAAGAGCTGGTATTCCAGGAAGCGTTCAAAAACATCGGTCGTGACGAAGGCCGCCACATGGCGATCTGTCTGTCCCTGATGGAGCGTGACTACCCGAACCTGTCCAAGGAAGACCGTAGCGTAATCACCAAGCAGATCCGTGCGGGTTACCTGTTCCTGTCTGCGGTACTGTTCGAGCCACCAGCAGAGTTCTGGGACCTGCCAGAAGACTTCATCGAAACTCAGCGTGAAGCGGAAGCGATCGCTCGTGAAGCTGGCTTCGGTATCCCAACTTACGAAGCGAAGAAAGAGAACTGGCGTGACGCCATGCTCAACCTGAAAGCTGTACTGGATAAGTACGACACTCCATTCCCAGCGATCCCAGAAGTGGGCATCACCGGTCAGGAAGTGACTCAGGCTGATCTGGACTCTGCAGATATCATCCCGATCTTCTGATCCTGATCTATCTGTACGCCACATCGCAGCCGCTCGGATCTTCCGGGTCGGCTGCTTTGCTATATCTTTCAAATGCTGTTTTAGGGCTGGCTGAATAAGATCAGCGCCCGGAGGTGAGTATGACAACGATACGTTTATCCCCATCTGGTAAAGAGGTTGAAGCTAAGTCCGGTGAAACCGTACTGGAAACCCTTGAGAACGCGGGTTACGCCCTGCCTAACAACTGCCGTGCCGGTGCCTGTGGTGAGTGTAAGGTTAAGGTACTGGACGGTGAGTTCGACCAGGGTCTGGTGATGGACATGGCGCTGTCGCAGGCAGAACGCGCGGAAGGTTACGGCCTGATGTGTATGTGTAAGCCGTTGGGTGACTCCCTGGAGATCGACTGGGGTACCGACGATGCGATGCCGAAACTGTTCCCACCAAAAGAGAACGTACGCTGCATGGTGGTTGACCGTATCGAACGTACACCGCGTATCGCCGAGATCCGTCTGCGCCCTATAGGCGAAGCGATCCGTTTCTGGCCGGGTCAGTATGTCAGCCTCACCGATACTACGCGCTCTGTAACACCGCGCTCCTACTCCATCGCCAACGCACCACGTCCGGATGGCGAGATCGTATTGCAGATTACCCGCGTACCGAACGGTGCGACCAGTAACTGGGTACACGATGCAGTACACCCGGGTTCCATGGTGAACCTGTCCGGTCCTTACGGTACCTTTATCGGCGATCCAAGTACCGATGCACCGGTACTTTGTCTGGCAGCCGGTACCGGTCTGGCACCGATTATGGGCCTGGCCGACGCCGCCCTGCGCCGTGGTTTCAACAAACCGGTACACCTGATGTTCTCCGCACAGAAAGAGGAAGACATCTACTGTAAAGGTCAGCTGGAGCTGTGGAACGTACGTCACCGTCGCTTCAAGTTCCTGCCTACTCTGACCCGCGAAGAGAAAGAGGGCATCCTGCACGGCCGTATCCCGGCGATCCTGAAGGATCAGTACCCGGATCTGTCCAAGCACGCGATCTACATCGCGGGCAGCCCTGAGTTTGTGGATGACTGTATCGCTGCTGCGAAGGCGCTGGGTGCACAGGACGATATGATCCACACCGAAGGTTTCTTCGATCAGGCGATGCCGGAAACACCGGCGGAAGACCGTCTGGTCTGATCACTCCTGATCAGGTAGTTAAAGAGCCGACCTTGTGGTCGGCTTTTTTGTGTCTGTCTGTTGGGGAGTGATGGCGATACTTTCACTCTCGTGCAAAATTTTCACTTTCTCATTCTATCTATCGTCCTGGCGGACGAGATAAGGGGAAAACTGCCTCCCCCTTATTAATCCCCGGCAGCCCTCCTGTTTGGTTGGCTTCGCCAACTTCCCTGCGCGTTTCAATTTTTCGTGAGGCTGCGGAACTCGGCCGCTTCGCGTCCTCAGACAGTCCTCGCCTTAAGTCACGAAAAATCTGCAATGCTCAGCTGCACAGAAGGGTAAAAGTCGGTGCCAAAACTAACGTCATCATGGGACTCGAAAGTTGGAGCTGGCACGAAATTTCTCCCCCTCTACGCAGCCGAGCATTGCAGGATGCTATCGATAAGCGCGAGGACTGTTTGAGGAGCGCAGCGACGAGTTCCGCAGCGCCGATTGCAGCCGAAACGCGCAGGGTACGACGCGCAGCGGCGCAAGTAGCGGGGCTGCGGGAGGGATTGTTAAGGGAGAGCGCAGCCGCTCTCCCTTGACAGGTTAGGGAGCGGGAGGAGGTTTGGTGTCTCGCGTATCTTCAATACCGCCATATTAAGATCTTAATTTGCCGTCTGGCTGTCTATAAGCCCAGACACACTGTCTGTCCATCTGTCTCACCTTTCTGTCGCTTTTTACTCGCAAAGCACATCATAAAATATCTGCAAAATACCTAACTCCATGTAACGTAAAGACTTTACGGCTCTGGCATCTGTCTTGCTCTGTTGTTGGTTCCCGCACAACAGCCTGTCTACCGACAGGCACAGGTGTGGATAACTCTGACCAATAAAAAGACCTAACGGAGATTCTCAGATGACCCAACCTAAAAACGCCATCGTGACCGGTTCTACCAGTGGCATTGGCCTTGGCATTGCCACCGCACTCGCCAGGCAGGGGATGAACCTGATGCTGAACGGCTTCGGCGATTTACAGGAGATCGAACAGATTCGTGCAGGGCTGGCGGAAACTTATGGCGTGCATGTGCTCTACTCGGACGCGGATATGAGTAAACCTGCTGCGATTGAAGCGATGGTGGAGCAGGCGCAGGCCGCGTTCGGGCAGATTGATGTGCTGGTCAACAACGCCGGTATCCAGCATGTATCGCCGGTGGAGGATTTTCCGCCTGAGAAGTGGGATGCGATTCTGGCGATCAATCTCTCCAGTGCGTTTCATACAACCCGTCTGTTGTTGCCGGGCATGAAAGCGCGGGGCTGGGGACGCATTATCAATCTGGCTTCAGCCCACGGTCTGGTGGCATCACCCTACAAGTCTGCGTATGTGGCGGCGAAACATGGCGTGATCGGGCTGACCAAAAGTGTGGCGCTGGAAGTTGCGGAAGAGGGAGTGACCGTAAACGCGGTTTGTCCGGGTTACGTGCTCACACCGCTGGTGGAGAAGCAGATTCCGGATACCGCCAAAGCGCGCGGCATCAGCGAAGAGGAGGTGCGACGCGACGTACTGCTGAAGGCGCAACCCACCAAGAAGTTTGTCACCGTTGAACAGCTGGGCGAAGCGGTGCTGTTCCTCTGTGGCGATTCGGCGGCATCGATTACCGGCACCTCGTTGTCGATGGATGGCGGCTGGACCGCGCAGTAGAGGATCAGATCGTTTGCTGCCGCAGTTTGAGGCTGGTCTGCACCTGATACCAGTAATAGGCCGCCCAGGTCATCAGGGCCGCAAGGCTCATGGCGATCAGGGTGGCGATAGCGGCGCCGTTGATGTTATAGCGGGGGATCAGCCACAAGTTGCAGGCGGCATCAACAGACAAGGTGAGAGCGCCGATCACAACCACATACGTCCCCTTGTGGGCATACTGCAGCCAGGTCGAGGAGAACGCCGCCAACGCCCAGACTGCGTAACCAAAGGTAAGGTAGGTCAGTGCCTGGGTGGCCTGTAGGAAATCCTCACCGAAGAATGCCAGCAGCCACTCGCCGGAGATGATCAGTGCGGTAGCGAGCACGATGACGACCAGGGTGATCATCTTCTGCCCCTGCCAGAACAGCGTGCGTGCAGCGCGTTCGCCCTGCGCCATTGCGGGAGCGATCAGGGGCAGAAACAAACCGGCCAGGGTGACCTGCGCGATCGGCAGCATATGGGCGGTGGTGGCAGCAGCGGCGAAGTGGCCGACGTCATGTTCTTCGGCCAGCAGCTCCAGCATAAACAGGTCGATCTGGTTCAACCCCAGCGTGATCAGCATCGCCAGCATCATCGGGATCGACAGCTTCAGCCAGCTGTTGCCCGGCCTGGTGCCTGGCGCACGTTGCAGGGTGATCAGATCGAGTTGGCGCAGTTTGCGCCACTGCCAGCCAATAATCAGGCAGACCGCCACTGCACCGGAGGCGATCACTTGCCAGAGCTCAACCCGGGTGAACAACGCCCAGATCAGCAGGATCAGTGCGATTTTGATCAGTGGCAGGGCGATGCGCCACGGCAGGTTGGAGAGCGCCAGCTGCTTAGCGGATTGCAGTATCCGGCTCAGCAGTGCCCCGGTTGCGATCAGTGGCAGCACAAAGGAGATCATCAATAGCGGGTGGTGATCCTCCAGATCGGTCGCACCCAGATGCAACATGCCGCCGACGCCAGTGCAGATCACCACTGCCAGAGAAAGTCCGGCGGCTATCAGCAGATAAAAGCGTAGAAACTCCCACACGCAGCGGTTATCCCCCTGCGCCAGCGGCGCGGACAGAATCCGCGGTGCTACCCGATCGCCCCCCAGCAACACCAGTACACTCATCAGCGCCGCAAAGGCGTAGGCCACTTTGTAGTCGCCGTACTCGTGGGCCGACAGGGTATTGCTGAGTGTCAGGTTGAACAGGTAATCCGCCAGAAATCCCGCGAACACGCTGAAAAACATGATCAGGCTGCCTTTCCTGAAGTAATCGGGGGCGAGTGATTCTGTGCTGGAGGTTTTGTTCATTGCGAATCTGCTTTATCGGATCTGACCGCGACGATAGGCAGAGTTGAGTGGGTTTTCAATTACACGATGGATTAGGGTACAGGGTGTGGACTTCGGTATTGAGTGGCGTGATGAGGACAACCGGAATCATCCTCAGCGCCCTGTCGGTCAGCAGATAAACGTGATCGCGAAGTACTATTTCTGATACGGCGTAAGCCCGAAAGCCGGCTCCCGATGGCGAGAGGGCTGAGTGGAATATTCTTATCTTTTTTAATGTGTTAGCTTTGGAGTACTCGTCCTTCACAGTATAAAAATAACCCGGGAGTTCATGATGCAGATAGCTACTGCTTTCTCACTGAGTAGCGATACAGCACAAGCTGCGGCTGAAGCGGTCTCAGAGATCCGAACACAGTTAGATAAAGATGCTGACTTACTGATTGTCTACTACACCGAAAATCATGATCCCGCTGTATTAAACAGCTATTTGTCTGAAACCCTGCCCGATGCGGCCATACATGGCACCTCTTCCTGCCTGGGCGTTATGTCTAATCAAGGCTTCCACAGCGACGAAGGTGTTGGGCTCGGTATCTGGGCAGTCAGCGATCCTGGCGGCAGCTACGGTACGGCTCTGGTTCCCCTTGGAGACGATCCATTAGCGACCGGTAGGGAAGCGGTGGAAAAGGCGATGGCAAAGACAGGCCGTCCCGGAGAGTTGCCCGATCTGATCTGGTTTAGTTCGACACCGGGTTGTGAAGAGAGTCTGCTGCAGGGCATCCAGAGTCTGGTCGGGGAAGATGTACCTGTTGCGGGCGGCAGTGCGGCGGACAATAGCGTCGCCGGTGACTGGACCATTTTTGACGCCGATAGCAGCGATACAAGCGGCGTCGTGGTAACCCTTTTCTATCCTAGCGTTGAGCTCTCTTACGCTTTCCACAGTGGTTACTCACCGACGGAAACCACCGGCGTGGTTACCCGGGCCGAGGGGCGGACGATCTACGAGATCGATAACCAGCCCGCCGCGGAAGTGTATAACCGCTGGTGCGGTGAGCCGTTTGAAGCATCGTTGATCAAAGAGGGCGGCAACATCCTCGCCAGCACTACCCTGCATCCGCTGGGGCGGCACGTTGGTGAATCATCATCCATCAAGCAGTTTAAGCTTTCACACCCTGATTCCATTACTGCGGGTGGTGGTCTGACGCTGTTCTCAGATATCCAGGAAGGTGATCAGCTGGTGCTGATGACCGGCTCCATCGACAGCCTGACATCCCGGGCGGGCCGTGTAACATCGGCGGCGCTCACGATGGGTGAATTTGAACGTGATGAGATCAGCGGAGCGCTGATCATCTACTGCGCCGGTTGCATGCTTACCGTAAAGGATTCGATGAGCAGCGTAGTGGATTCGGTGAATGCGGCTCTGGGCGATGCGCCTTATCTGGGAGCGTTTACCTTCGGAGAGCAGGGCTGTTTTGTTGACGCAGGTAACGACCACGGCAATCTTATGATCTCCACCGTTGTCTTTGGTAAGTAAGCTATTAATCTGACTGAAGTAGCCTCAATGCGAGGTTGTCAGTTTGCGATGTGAATCCTGAGAGCGACCAGAATATATGTCCGACTCAAATAACGCCCTGAGCTACGAAGAGCTGCTTGAAGCCTATCACGAGCAGGTGCGTATCAATGAGAAAGATAAAAGGTTACGTAATGAGGCGGAAGGCTTACTGGCCGGGCTGAGTATCCTGAATGATTCTGAGTCGACGCAGGAGATGTTCAGCAGCCTGATGAAGATCCTCAAAGATTTTATATCGTTTGAGGAGGGGATGATTCTGGTGTCCAAGGATGGTGAGCAGTTTTCCCCGTTGGTCAGCACCATGCAGTCCCTGACAGAGGTTCCCTGGCAGGCAGGAGCACTGTTTAAGCGTGTTCTGGCGGGCAACACCGTCGCCTTGTTTGACGTCAGTCTGATCCCTGAGTGGCAACCGTTCCTGACCCGCAATCCTGACCAGATCAAGTCGGCGCTGCTGACACCGCTGGCCTCTGAGCAGGGGCAAGCGCTCTTTGTCTGTCTGGACTCTAAACTCTCGCAGTTTAATAAGCAGCACGTGGGGTTATTGGAGCGACTGTCGCCGCTTACCAACCAGGCACTGTTTAACCTTGAGTATCGCCAGAAGCTGGAGTCGATGGTTGAGCAGCGCACGGAAGAGCTGAGTCAGGCAAAAGAGAAAGCAGAGGAAGCGAACAAAGCGAAATCTGATTTTCTCTCGACCATGAGCCATGAGATCAGAACCCCGATGAACGGGGTGATAGGGATGACCGGTCTGCTCATGGATACCCCACTTAACGATCAGCAACGTTATTTTACCGAGACCATCCGGCACTCCGGTGAATCCCTGCTCACCATCATCAACGACATTCTGGATTTCTCCAAGATCGACTCCAACAAACTCACACTGGAAGAGCATTCCTTTGAGCTGCGCGGTCTGCTGGAAAGTGTCGTCGATATCCTGGCGCCTAAGGCACGGGAGAAGAATATCGAATTTGGCTTGTTGTTCTCGGCCCGATGTAACCGGGTCTATATGGGCGATTCAGGCCGGATACGTCAGGTTCTGGTTAACCTGATCGGTAACGCGATCAAGTTTACCGAGGACGGCGAGGTTAAGATCGACGTGGACACTGTCCAGGACGGTCTTAATGAAAGCGTCCGTATCAGTATCCAGGATACCGGGATCGGGATGGACGAGAAGGCACTGGGTTCTCTCTTCCAGAGCTTTTCACAGGCCGACTCCTCCATATCGCGACGTTTTGGTGGCACAGGCCTGGGCCTCGCTATCAGTAAACGGATCGTGGATGCGATGCAGGGCGATATCAGTGTTGAGAGCGTTCCAGGCAGTGGTTCGACCTTCACTGTAACACTCCCGCTGGCCGTTACAGATCAATCCAGCTTTGCCAGCAAAGAGGCTGAGACGCTCTCGTTCGAAGGTAAAAACTTCCTGATTGTTGATGATCAGAAGGTGAATCGAGAGGTCTTCAAAAATAATCTGGAGCAGTTGGGCGGCAAGGCTCTGATCTCCCGGAGCGCGGCGATCGCGCTAAAAACGCTGACCAAGATGCGGGAACTGAACCGGTTGCCCGACCTGATCATCAGCGACTATGTGATGCCTGAGGAGTGCGGGCTCACTTTCGTCAAACTACTTAAAGCGCAGCCGGAGATACAGGATATCCCAGTATTGATCGCGTCATCCGCCCGCATCACCGAAACTGATCGCGCCCAATTGCAGGAGCTGGGGGTTCGCAAAGTACTGCTTAAGCCGGTGAGCTCGACCATCCTGTACAACTCAATCAACGAACTGCTGATGCAGGCGCCGGGCATCTCTGCCGAAGAGGTGGGCACAGCGGATAACGCCGTGACGGAGCAGAAGCTTCGTGTGTTGCTGGCAGAAGATAATCAGATCAACCAGCAGGTCGCGGTCCATATTCTGAAATCGATGGGACACAGCGTTGATGCTGTGGCCAACGGTCAGGAGGCGGTGGACGCGGTTGAAAGTTATCAATACGACCTGGTGCTGATGGATATGCAGATGCCGGTTATGGACGGCCTGGAAGCTACCCGACGGATTCGCGACAGGGATCAGAGTATTCCGATCATCGCGCTGACCGCGAACGTTCAGCAGAAGGATGTGGATGCCTGTCTGGAATCAGGCATGAACTACTACATGGCTAAACCGTTCCAGAAAGCAGAGCTGTCCGAAACCATTGAGAAAGTACTGGCCGATTAAGGCGGTGCTTTCCCGAAACCCTTTCTACTGAGTCTAAGGCGCTTACCCAGCCCTCACCCTCTTTCGTTGTTGTAGGCGGTTCCGTTGTTGGTATCCGCCAAAGATCCCCTTACTTGCCAGAGCAAGTTTGCCTGTCCCGCCAGTTGATACACCGTGGTTTCAAAATAAGCGGTGATTCGCCTCCTGTTTTTAGCTGCTTAATCAGCATCAAGATGTGTATTAAGCAGAGATTCAGTCACGCCTGATAGCCTTACACTCCAGGCTTGTCCGAATCTGGAGAGAAGAAATTATGGATAATCGCGTGCTCTTTTTGTTGGTTCTGTTTTGTTGCGGTGTAACGCTCACTGGCTGCAGCTCAAGCGCTGACAAACCGAATCTTGTGGAGGGTCCATGTCAGGGACGGACCTCAGTTCCGCTCTGGGTGTGTGGTGGCCATCAGGAAGCGGATCGTTATGTGGCGGTCGGCTCTGCGCCGCTCAGTAAGTTGGGTTATCACTTCACACGTAAAGAGGCCCTGGCCAATGCGCGGGCAGCGCTGGCCGAACAGATTCAGGTCGCGGTTAAGAGCAAAGTCGAATCCTATCAACGCTCTATTGATGCGGAAGCAGAGGTTGCTGAGCGCGTAGTCACACAAGTGAATCGGCAGGTCAGCGAAATGGTCCTGCGGGATACGCAGCAGATCAGTTATTGGGAAGATCTGGAGCAGAAAACCGTCCATCTGCTGATCGGCATGAGCAAAGATCTGGTTGATCGCGCGATTGATCAGTACCTTGATCAATCAGATACCGCCGCGACTGCGCTCCAGCACAAAAACGCGGGGCTTTCTGCCGCTGCCAAACTGCGCTGACAGGGAGTTGTTAGATGCAATATCTTACGAAGCTGTCATCTCTATTTGTCTTAAGCAGTCTTTTATTGATGGGAGGCTGTGCGTCAACGGAGGAAGTGACAGACACAACCATACCTACGCAAGTTGAGCATGCGCGGGAAGCGCTCAGGGAGTTGTAATGGTGCTGAACGCGTGGCGGTATCCTCTGCAGTTATGCATGGTCTTCATGGCTGCTTTTCTCAGTGGTTGTTCAAATACCGTGGTCATTGAGTCTCTTGAACCTGCGAAGGTTGATCGTGCGGCAAAAACCAAAGTGATCGCGGTTATCCCTTTCATGCATGACTCAACCGGGCTATCAGAAAAACTTGAGGCCTTACTGGCCAATAAGGTCGTTAAAGGCAAACCGTTTTTCACCGTGGTAGTGCGTCGTAATCTGGAACACCTGCTGGAGGAGCACCGACTGCAGTATTCCGGGTTGGTCGATGAAGCCACAACGATTGAGATCGGCCGTTTAACCGGCGCGCAGGGATTGATCAGCGGTGAGGTGAATACGCAAACCATCGCCTATCGCAGTTACCTCGAGACGCGTTCTGAGTGTGCCGATGAAAACTGTAAGAAACTCAGGGAGTTTTACGTCGATTGCACCCAGATGACCGGTTATCTGGCAGCAACTATGCGTATGGTGGGCGTAAGCGAGGGAGAGATCATCTATGCAGATAACTTTGTGGCAGAACTGCAATACGATCACTGCATTGATGAGAGTGGTGGACTGCCGCCCAGTGGGCTGGTGCTGGATCGGCTGAGCCACTCCGTCGCCGGGCAGTTTGTGCGTCAGGTATCGCCTAATCCCGTTAGCTTTGAGGTGTCCCTGTTAGACGAGCCGGAGCTCGATTACGCCGATGATCAGGAAGCTCGCCTGGAGTATGGGCTTGAGCACCTGAAAAACGGGCGTCTGGACAAAGCGGATCTGCTTCTGAGCGAGTTACTGTCGAGCACCGCTGATCGCTGTTATGTGGCCGCCTATGATCTGGGCTTAGTCAAAGAGCTCAAGGGGCAGTACATGCAAGCGCAAAGCCTGTACCGTTTGGCAGACCGCCTGACGATTAAACCCATCGAAGAGATTGATGACGCGGTGCTGCGTATCCAGAAAGTGATTTCCAACCAGACCCTTATACAGCGGCAGTTATGATCTTACGATTGATCCAGATAACAGGCTGTCTGTTGATGCTGCTTCTGAGTGGATGTGCATCAGAGCCTAGGATCGCTGACAGCAAACTATCCCCTTGGCCACAGTGGTATATCAACCCTCCGCAGAACAGCGCGACCCAACTGTTCGGTACAGGAATCGCTGACGAAAGGCAGTCTGCAGAAAAGCAGGCGCTGGGAAACCTTATTGAGAGACTGTCGGTCTCCATCAAATCGACCTGGACGCGCGCATCAACGTCCTACCGTGATAGCCGTGAGTACACGCAGACAGAAATAAAGGATCACCTCTCCAGTCGCAGTCTGGAGCTGCAGCTACCGAACTATCAGGTACTCGAAAATGAGCAACTGGCTGATCGCAGCCTCGTGGTGATGGTGTCGGTCAGTACCTCCGATCTACTTCATGTTCTGCAACAGGAATACGATGACCTGTTGCGGGAGGTGAGGCGACACACTGATCAATCGCAAAACCTTGACCCGATCTCTCGCTGGTTGGCGCTGCGACACTCTGCAGCACGCATCAACAGATTTGCCAAGAAAAATGGCATTCGGGAACATCTGGCGCGGCAAAGCGGCCAACGACCAGAAAAACAGGGCACGAGCTACGCCGATAACCGGGTAGCAATAGCGGAAGCGTTAGCGGATGTAGAGAAACGGTTGCGTGTGCGTCTGGTGACTGACCAACAGAGTGAACAGTTCCGTGATGTGGTTACCCAGGCTCTGCTGGCAGCGGGTATTCAGATAGCCGCCGCTACCGATCCAACGGCTCAGATTCTTCGGGTTACCTCTGAAATATCAACGCGGGAGATCGCGGGAATAGTGATTGCGACCGCAGGCGTGCAGCTCCGGTTTATGGGAAAAAAACAACAGCTGGTGAGAGCCCAAGCCATCAATCTGAAAGCCGCCTCTTCAGTCGATCCGGATCTGGCGGTGAAGAAGCTCACCAACAGTCTCCAGAGATATTTTGCGGAGAGGCAGTTACCGCAAGCTTTGGGGCTAAATTACCAGCCGCTGATATGACACTGTCACACCATGGAGCCGTGCCTATTTATCACTCTGGTTGGTGTCGTTAATCAGATTGCCGATCAGAACAAATACTTCACCTCCATCATGAGTAGCCTGTTGGAGGCCTGAACGTAAGTGTTGGATCGGGGTATCAGAAAACTGCTAGAGAGATGTTCTGGAAAGCTCTGATTGAGCTTTAGGAGTAAATTACAGGCATAAAAAAATCGAGGGCTTTACTAAGCGCTCGATTATCTTATTGACTCTTCATCGCTATGAGAGAGTCGATGGTACCAGCGGCCGGACTCGAACCGGCACACCCGTTAAGGCGGGGGATTTTGAATACTGGGAAGGCTGTTTTCTGGCGTTGTATGAAGTTGGATCTAGTAGCCTGAAATCTTGGTCATTATGGTCCTGGACTTGGATGGAGTTGCTTCTTTTTGCCTTTCCAGACGCACAGATCTCGCACAGATAGGCTTATACTTAACGCCAGTTATAGACTTCGCAAGGAATGCTCATGCCTCTCTACCAGCTTACTTCTTCGTCACTCGTTCGGTTATCTAACACTAGCTTTCAGGATGAGAACCTTCGGGAACGTCAGGATCTTCAACGGCTGTTAAAGCAAAATATCTCTGTAATTAGTCCAGATACGTTGGTGATTGCTGAAGAGTTCGGTGATTTTGCTGATTCTAATCGTCGGATTGATTTGTTGGCTGTCGATAAGGATGCAAACTTGGTCGTTATCGAGTTGAAGCGTACTGGTGATGGTGGGCATATGGAGTTACAGGCGATTAGGTATGCTTCTATGGTGGCCAATATGACATGGGATCATGCTGTATTTGCTTATCGTAGGTATCTGGAAGCGAATGGGACTGAGCTTGATGCTGAATCTTCTTTGTTAGAGTTTCTTGGCTGGGATCGTCCCCAGGAAGATAATTTTGGCCAGAATGTAAGAATAATTCTGGCAGCAGGTGATTTCTCTAAGGAGATTACTACCTCTGTTCTTTGGCTGAACGAACGGGATCTGGACATTACTTGTGTCAGGTTAGGTCTTTATCGGTCAGGAGAGCAGCTGCTCCTTAATGCGGAGCAAATAATCCCCTTGCCTGAGGCCGAGGGTTATCAGGTCGAGGTGCGCCAGAAACGCAGGGAGGAAAGGGGCTCTAGAGCTAGCACTAAGGATCGCTCTGTTCTTACGCTGTCTATTGATGGTGAGATCTTCAAGTCCAGATTTAAGAAATCTGATATTGGGATAAATACTGTCCTGGCGGTTGAGCAAGCGGGACTTATGAATACTGAGTCACTGGAGTTCTTACGAGAAGACACGTCCTGTAATTTCCGACTCCTGAAGAGAGAAGACGAGGTTACTGATAATGAACGGAAATACAGTAGATATCGGGTATCAGGAGAGCCTGAAATAGTGTACGAAGGCGTTGGGTACTATGTCGCAAGAAACTGGGGGATCGGAAATATTAATGGATTTATCGACCGTATGTCCGAACGGTTTCCCAAGCTTTCATATGACATTGAATGACTACAGATTCATAGCTGCCTCGGTGCGTACGTGCGCAGCATAGGATGGCCGTCATCTCAGTGTTTGCATCATCACATGGTTTCCCTATAGGGAAGTGAGGATCGTGACGTACCGTCTAGCGCTTGGCATTCAGACCATGTAGCTCTCTAGAAACTTGATATGCTCATATAGCCTTTGATGTTCCACACTCTGTAACAGGCCTGTGGTTTCGACAGATAGCTCTTCGTTATCCACGAGACCACCGTATGTCAGGTTTGCTGACCCTATCAGTACTGTGTAACTTTTCCCTTCAGTGAAATAGAAAATTTTAGAATGTAGGTACTTGGTTTCGTTATCTACGATTTTGTGGTTAATACCAGCTCTTGATAGTGTGTTGATGCATCTTTTGGGCGTGTGTTTCTTATTCGTGTAAATCCTTACGTCGGCTCCTCTCTCTAGAGCTGATTTAAGTGGATTAAGAATGGTTTTAAGGCCTTTGGGATTGATCCAACCGGAACAAAGTACGATTTTGTCCGCTGTTGAGATTAACTCTACAAGTCTATGCCTGTGACTGGTATCTGAGATGTTTGTTATGAGTTTCATAGGACTGATTATCCAGCAATATGCACATGCATTTTTCAACGCATGCCTGGGATTGTAAGGGAGCACTAGCTGGTAGATGGATTGATCTTCAATATTCTAAGTGCCGTTCCAGAGATTAAGTGACTTCGTGCAACATCTGTTGCCTGTCTAAGGCCAGGCCTCGCTTAGAAATTCCCGCCTCACATCAGTATTTTTCTACGCTCTCGTCAGTGAAAATTAGTCGTGCTTGCAAGCCAATCGTTAACTTTGAAACCGGAGTAATCTCATGACTAAGAAATCCAATAAAACGCTGACGAAATCGCAAGCTAATCATAAAACGAACCAGAAGAACGCTAACAAACGCACACCTGGCGTTAACAAAGAATACGCCGCGGTTCAGCATAACCGAGCGATTCAGATGGACCCTAATCAGTAATAGGTAGTTCGTCATCAAGGATGCTCTGAAAGTGACGTTGATAGCTGGAAAACGCTGCGATCAGAGCATTCTGTTGTACTCCTCCGTACACTGACAGAACCTGTAATATCCGCTGAAAGTTACAGACGTAAATGTACGAGTAGAGTTGAATTTCGCAATCACGGTGGCGGTCTTCTATCCCTTCATGCTGAAGTGCTTGAATCCACTGAGCAGTGCCATCTATATCTTCGTCAGGCGTATAGCTACCGTCCATCCATGAGTAGAGTTTACGTGTGCGGTTGTTTATTGAGGTGCCGAATAGTGTCGGCATTGACGTGGCTAGCTTTTCCCAACTTTGGATTTGGTAGATCTCTTTCCAGTGTTCAAACAAGGTTCTGAGTGGCTGGATTAGTTCGTCTTCTGAATCTAACTGAGGTAGAAACCTAGCGAGCCAGCTTTCTTTAGGTCCATCTGATAAGAGGTATCGTTGCAGATCAATCTCACGTGCTGCTAATAAGCACATCTGAAGGCTGATCATGCCGCTTATCATTGTTTCACGTAGAGCAGATTCATTCTGTACCAGCTCCTCTGCAGGTTGGTTTATGTGGCTTTCTAACGGGGTGCTGGTGGTTTGCGCAGTGTCAGCTAGTAGATACTTACCATAAGGAGAGTTGAATACGATATATAAATTCTTGATGTTGTTAGTTGGCAGCTTTTGGAGTTGATTCGCTAAAAGAATTTCACAATCCAGCAAGTGTCGACCGACTTTTAGAAAGGTGCATTGCTCCTCACCTTCGGTAAGACTGATCGCACCAAAGTGGACATGCCAAATAGCATGGTTTATCAGCATGTCCCTATCTGGAGCCAGTTCCTCTAATGGATTGTCAGTACCGACACGTCTTGAAAGAAAGTGAGTGAATTTGTTCAGGGTTTTCCGGGTAACGCGCTCGCCTTTAATGAGCTTGCGAATCGTCTTGTCGTCTAGGTCGAGGGATACTGCGTGATCTGACCAGCTGGCGGCATACTTGATCATTCCAACCCCGAGTGGTCTTCCCGTCATCTCTTGGAAAAGATTGAGGTTCGGGAAAAAAAGGTGCTTTGAATCGGGCATTCGAGATCCTTTCGAACGATGAATAGGTTTTGAGTGGTCTTTACATATGTCTAGCGGGAAGTTGTTAGTTTGATGGGCGTCTCAAGTAAAGGCAATTACCTTGAGATAATTGCTTAGAGACTTCACAGATTAGGCTGTTTGCAAAAGTCTATGGTCTTCAATTGCCTATGATCTCTGGTTTACGGCTATGGTGGTATTTCTCTATTGGGGAACGTGTAAAGAAGCTTCCTGCTAGATTCCTCATTTCAATAGGTAAGGGGTGATCACGGATACCCTTTATGGTGATACAGTTGTATTTCTATGGAAGATTGATTGAGTTAACCAGTGTTACAGGGGTTCTACGCTTATACATGTCGGGCCGGGGCGTGGGAACGGTGCTCCCAGGGTCTTGATAGGTAGCCGTTTCCTACTTGAAGTGTGAACGAACACAGGTGTCGGAAGTGTGGAAGTGGAGGCTGTTACGATTCAGCCCGATGATCAAGGAGTGATGAATGGAAAGTTTAACGTTTGCTGTATTGGTAGACGGTGAGAATGCCAGCCCAAAGGATTTTATTGGGATTCTGCGTGAGGTTGAGAAAAAGGGCGATGTTGCACTGAAGAGGGTGTACGCCGACTGGACGATGCCTCATCAATCTGGTTGGAAGGATGTATTGCACGAAACGGGTGCTCGGCCCATGCAGCAGTTTAATTATGGGAAAGATGCTGCTGACCATGCTTTGATCATGGATGCTATTGAGTTAATTATGGATACTCCTCGCCTCAATGCTGTTTGCATCGTTTCGTCTGATGGGGGCTTTCACACGCTCGCTTTACGTGTTCGAGAGAAGGGGTTGTATGTGATGGGGGTTGGTAAGAGAAACACTCCTGAGCGCCTTCGGAGGGCTTGTCACCACTTTGTTTATACCGATCTCATAGAATCCGAGTCACAAGAGCCTGTGATGCTAGAAGGGGCTGACGAGGTTTGTCTCGATGATTTACTTATCAGGTCTTATGAAGCTGCGGAAGTGGAAGGGAGTGCCGTTTACCTAGGTGAGATGGGAAGCAAGTTGAAACGGTTTGACCCTGCGTTTGATCCAAGAAGTTACTCGTTTCCAACCCTAAAAGCTCTCATCAAAGCGAATGATCATCTCTTTGAAACTGTCAGTGAAACTAATGACCGATTCTTTTTTCGTTTGAAGGATGAAGCGGTAAAGGCGGGTAGCAACGAAGTCTTGGAAGGGAGCGTTACTAAGTGGATATCTCACTACGGGTTCATAGAGGTAAACGAGGATTGCTATTACTTCGCGAAGCCAAATGTGCAGAGTAAACATCGGACGCACCGCTTCAGAAAGGGGGATCGGGTGCGCTTTGCTGTGTCTAAGTACCCTAATAACAGTGCTGCGAATGCCGCTGATTCCAATGGGCGAGCTGTAGACGTTGAGCTTCTATCGGTGGTGAATGAATCGCGATCCAAAGATCTGGAGGTGGCGTAGGTTCGGATTGGCGTAGGAAACATGACGCATCTTTCTTGCGCCATTTCCCCGTCATTATAGGGGGCTGCTGTATTAGTCTTTGTGGGTTTAAGGTGCCGAGCTCAAGTTTAATTTTGCATCGTCATCAAAATTTCTTGGCCAGAATTCGTCTTATGCGGCCCTATCCCCTGCCCCTGATGAAGATACTTAAGTTAACTATATTATGGCCGCTTCATGCTGCTGATTGAGACGTCCTGAATCATAACCAAGCCGCTCCATCAGCGCATCATGCAAAAGCTTGAAATGCGTCCTGATTCGCTCATCATTCCAGTCTTCATGGCTCAATGCGGTGAGTTTGTAAAACTGAATACTTAGCTTCTCAAGTCGCCCGCGCGTTCCTACATCCGCCTCGAGCAGGCTGAGCTGCAGCGCAAACGCAAAACTGGCAAACGCCATGGACATGTCGTCGGAGAGGTCGCCGTAGTAGGCGTCTATGGATAATTGCTCAAACACAGGCTTTGTGCCGCCAAACATTGCATAGAGCGCCCGGCCGACGGCTAATGGCCAAGTTAAGTCTTTTAATGTTCCTCCGGATTTTGGCAAGATTTGCCAGCCGGCTTCTTCGCCCATTTCGGCTAGTGTTTTGCCGTTGTGAGGGGAAGCCGCGATCATCAGGCTTTCCAGCAATATACGTAGCTCTAACAGGTGATGGCTGGTGAGTACATTGCCTGTCTCGGCAATGTCTCTCATCCTCTCTGCAGTGTGTTTAACAGCGCTTTCGCAGCGCTTTTTCGTATGCTGTTTGAGTCGGGCGTAGGTGTTATGGTTGACTGTTGCCGGCATGTCCATGCTGTAAGGAAACGGGGTGTTTGAATTATCAACACCGGCTTCTTCCCGGTCATCTTCGTCCTTCGTAGCGTGCTTTTGCGCCAAGCGATGCATATTCTCCAGCAACACAGCCTCTATACATTCCTGCGCGCCTGAGAGGCTGTTTCGCCCGCGCCCAAGGCCTCCTTTGTGACTCTGCCGACGCTGCATGAATTCAGCATAAGACATGTTTACTGGCTCAGACTCAGTGGGCTCCGAATTAACTGGGACAGGGTTATCTGTCGAATCTGCCTTCCGACCACCTGTTGTGTCAGCTGTGTCAAGCGGCAGGATCAGCTCGTGTTTATGTAGCAGCTCTAGTAACCTGAAGTCACCTGCAGGCAAGTTGATCAATTCTTTTTCCAGACCGTTATAACGCCGACCGCTAGCCTTTCGAGCCTCGTAAAGGATACCACTGACCCAGTTGACCGGCGCTCTTCGAGTTGCCAGATTTCCCGCATCAATATCAACACAGGCAATGCGCACGTCGTCGGCTAGCCGGAGGGTGATGCACTCACTGTCGACGGTCTGTTCAACGACGGTGTGGATGTTCATCTCATCATCCAGCAGCGTCAATGTAACGGTAAGCCCCTGAAGGGCTTGGCCTGGCCACCATGAAACAACAGCGGTATTGCATTCAAATGTGCCAACACTGCCTGCGGCATCGTTGGTCGTACTCCCTGCAAATTCCGGATGCTCCTCTTCGATGGGGGCTGGCAATGTCACCGACTCTATGGGCTCGCCTTCTTCCAATACATCCAGCAATCCCAGGTAGACCACCAGGCTGTTCGCTTCAGTTGTTTGATACAAACAGGCTTCCTCATTACGCCCGGCTCTGCGTGGGCTATCCAATGCTGCTAGGCTGCAATTGGCGCTGCCATACAGGATATGGTCCGTCTCAGTGCTACTGGCTACAAACAGCTTGGCGTGGACAAATCTGCGCTGTGCAAATTCCGCAAGGCTATGGACGGTGACGGCTGAGTCAAGATCGGGTCGTGCGGCCGGGAACATTTGTCGTCGAGGGTCTATTAGAATGCGCACCCGTTGAGGCTGGAAGGCTGCCACCAACTGCCGAATCGCTTCCAGTTCATTGTCCCAATAAGGACTCATGACCGTCAGGGTATCAATCTTAGTGTCGCCCACGGCTTGTTGGTACTGAGCCAGAATGCCTTGGTCTTGCTGGGGACTGAAGAACCCGATTTTCTGTCCATCCTCCAGCGTCACGGGACCCTCTGCTGGCCTAGCGCGGGCAAGCCAAGGTGAGAGTTCGTGCATATGTTGCAGCTGTCGGATGATGCTTGTTTGAGCTGTATCCAGAAAACTTGCCAGGTAATCCCACCCGGCTGCAATAATGGCTTGTTCAGGGGAGAGGCTATCGTCACACTTCACTTCACCCTCCAGTTCGTAGTTTCCACTGATGCCGGAGGAGGTCATGTTGGCAGAGCCCACCAACATACGTGCATCTGAAATGCCTATTTGAAGTATTACTTTTGGGTGGAAAACACCATTCTGACGCCCGCTGGCGGGGATAATGGAATAAAAATTGCCCATGTCCAGCGTTCGAGTATAGGTCTCATTCAGGGCTTGATTTAGCATGCCCTGATCGACAATCAGGATGATATTCCGACAGCCTGCTTTGCGCAGCCGAGAAACAATCAGGTCATCGAACGCCGGTGGGTCATAGGCGAAACTAGTGATTATCGCGGTGTGGTAGCCACGTCGAGATAAGGCGTCCGCAAATCTCATGGGCAATCCTTCAGTGTCGCCCGACCAAAGTCCGTGAGCTGGCTGTCTTTCACTAATCTGAGGTCTTTAATAAAGTTGATTGCAGTTTCCAAGCGGGGGTTGGTTGTAGCAACTGCAGCTCGACGCCGTAGGCGTGCACGTCCCATCTCCATCTCAAACAAGAAGGTATGAGTGCCTTGATCCTTCAGCTTGCGCATGGCCACCGCCAAGTGCTGACGTAACACACGCTCGTTGATCAGGTCTGTGATCACTGCCTTCAGCGGCCGTTTTTGCTGGTTATCAAAATACGCCATCTCAGTGGCCAGAGAGTGGATATGTGAATTGGCATCAAACACTGTATCTATATCGCTACGCATTGCTGCCCCTAGGTGAAGTGCTTGAGCAATGAGAGTCAGCGCTTTCCAACCTTCTTCGGCATTATGAGTCAGACCTGATCGAGTCAGGTGATTTAAGTATTGTCGTAGCGTCGACAGCAGACATTGGCTTTCCGTCGTCCAGCTGGCCCAATCAGATGCCGTGCCAGTTTCATCAAACAACTCTGCGACAACCGCGGCAATCCACTGATCAATTGCCGCTCCGGCGGGGTAGCTGTCCAGTCGATCCAGCGCCAGTGCAAACAGGCTGTTGTAGGCTATTTGCAGCATGTCATTTAAGTGATAGATCGCCCAATAGCGTAAGGTTGTATCGTCGGTTTTAGGTTCAGCTAAAGCCGCTTTGAGCCAATGCCATCTTACACAGCCCACTGAAAAGTGAGCCTCTTCATATAAGCCTACTTCCAATAGCAGTCGCATGCTCTGTGTGCGTGCGAGGGATTCAGGCGTCGAATCTTCGGCTGTAAACAGCAGTCCTTTATAGCTATCGACTTCTCCGTTTTCGAAATTGATTTCGGAGGGTGAGAAAGACTGAAGCACAAGTAAGGTCTCTCGATCAACCTCTCCTTGATCAACGGTTTGGATGAACACGGAACTGTGCTCGCCGACACTTTCGCGGAACCCTCTAGCCAGCTCAGCTCCAAGGCCTTCAGTAATGAGTTCGATATCGTGATTTTCCGCCATGCAAATAATATCCAACACCTTCAATTGTGGCGCATAAGCACCGGCGAACACACTTCGGCGGGTGTTGAGGTATTGTTCGGCGCTTTCGGTCGCGGCTCTTAAATCGATAACCGATGCATCATTTTCCAGAGCGTCATTAGCCCAAAGTGCACCGCCTATGCCCAGTTCATTACCGTGGGTCGCTGAAATGAGTGCAAGCAAAGCTTCTGCGCGCCGGACATGTTGCCGCCATTCTTCAGGGTCGGGATTATGCCGTGTGCTGTACTCGTCGATGAGCCAGGCATAAAAGCCATAGAGTCGGATGCGGGGTGTGATGTTGCTAAGGCCGGGCAGCAAAGTTTGGTAGAGGTTAATGCAGCTGGTTGCCATCCCCAGCGGATCTATGCCCTTACGTTCGTCGATTGAAGTCCATTCGGGGTGTTTAATCATTCCTTGTCCTGTCTGAGAAAATCTTTACCGACGACCGCTTTAATCAATAGTTGTGCTTGAATTCATTTTAGTCAGGGAGTCGATTCTATGTAACCTAAAGGGAACATTGAAGCTATGACCTGTCTAGAAAGCTAAGGGCTTACCACAGGTTTCACTCTGACTTATTCGCTGTAGAGAGTTAGGCGCATTCCTCTTCGGGGAGGCTTCCAAAGGTTTGAAATGATGAAAAATGTTCCTCGTCAGTAGAGAGGTATCTGAAGGCTGATACTTCTGGCATTAAACTTCGGTAATTGCACCAATTTAGTACATGGATATCGAGTGGGATGTTTGGAATGGTATTGATGTTAGAAGAATTGTAAGCGGGCTTATGTGTGAAAATTAGCAGTTTTTCGGCCATATTTATTTGGTACGACCAATTTTCGTCAGAAACTGCGCAGTTACCACCCAAGCGACCTACATATACCCTTACGTTTTCTGAGTCTTGGTTATAAATCCATTTTTCATGTTGAGGTATTCTAACCCCTAGCTTTTGTCTATCTGCTTGGCCTATATAGAGCAACACATCGGTCCCGTAAACAGGGTGGGTTCCGTAGACCTGATATAGCCCATAATCGTCTTCGTTTGTTAGAGTTTTAACTTCCTCTAGGGTGAAACCGCCAGCCCATTCAATATTTATATTCATAATATATCTCTTGGTAGTATTGTATTTTCTTAAGTATGGTTTTGATCCTGATTATTATTTAGTGCTTGATATTTTGATTACTGCTTTGTTTAGTTCTTCAATTTGTTTGTTTTGGGTGTTTATTAGATTTGTTAAATTGTCAATCTTTTCTTCCAGTTCGTTGTTGTTATCAATGACCATCTCGTCAATGAATATTGCATTAGCTAAAGATAGAGCGAAGAAGCTGCCAAATACGATTACAGAGATCACATATGCTCTAACCAAGTAGTAGTCAATAGTGTCTCTTTCTACCAATGACGGTATTTCATTCCATCCTTCTACAGTAAACAAAGAAAAAACAGTGTAGCTGGAAAGCATGGGATCAGCGAAATGGCTTGGTATAGTGTTGCTAAATAGTAGATAACCTAAAATTGAAAAGAATGTAATCAAGATCGCTAACATCAGGAAAACCCCGCGAGAGGCTTTTAAAGCTCTCTTGATACCGATTGCTATGTGTTCAAAATTCGGGATTAACCTCATTATCCTGAATAGTCTTAGAAGCCTTAAAACCCTCAAGGCTGTTAGTGTCTGGCTTTGCTCTAAAACGACATGGCTTGCAATACTTATTAAAACAATAGCGGCGTCAAAGATATTTAATGGGCTTTTCCAGTATTCTTTTCCTATGGCCTTAGACTTGATTCCTAAGTCGATTAAAAATAGCCAGTCTATAATTATCTGGAAAGAGTTTATTATATGGCTATTAGGTATATGGCTTTCTACCCAAAACAGTAGGCATTGAAGTAAAATTAAAAGGGATAGAGGTAGCTCCTCTATCCCTTTGATATTATGGGTTCTTGTTAAAATCACAGTCTTTAAATCTCAACTATTCCCATTCTTCTTATGATCTCCTCGGCACTTTGATAGCTTTTGTCGAAGTCTGCTTCTATCTCCCCTTGGATAAAGGCGTGCTTTTCATCATAATTAACACCGAACAAATCCAGCTTGTCTAACATGTAAACGACCAAAAGGGACCCTATTCCTGAAAGTACACCTGTAAGAACTACGGATATGGTATCTGAGAAAGGTATAGCCGCTAAAAGATTTGCAAGATGTTCGCCCAGAAGAATCATCCCGCTAGTCACAACTCCTGTTGCTAGCAACTTACTAGCTTCATGAGCTGCTTGCTTTAAAGTCACTCCATCTGGAGGGAATAGTAAAACCTGTAACGCTTTCATAAGGGACATGAAGCCTTCACGAATTAGCCGAACCATGTTTTTGCTTGTTCGAACAATAAGGTTTAGTAAAGCTGTTGTAACGCCGGAAATTAAACCAGATAAAAAGCCTTGTCCAAATGCTTCAAGTACAAGCTTCCACTTTGAAGTGACTCTTTTTCCGACTCGCTTAAATCGGATCTTTAAAGACTCTAACCATGAATCATTGTCTTTTGGGTTAAACCCGTTAGCTAAACAGTCTTTAACCTCCGCAAAAAGGGCGGATATGAGTTCGGAAATGCAGACCCCTAATGCTTGTTGGATTCCCTGCGATTTACCCGTTTTTAAACCATCCCCTAGGCCTCGTTTGGCTACCCAAGCTGCTTTCTCCGTACTATCTTGGGGGATATACTTTCCTACTGCCTTTTCTCCTCTGTTATGGGCAGGCTTGGTTCGACGGCCATCAAGATTCGGGTTATCCGACTTCTCGATGAAATCCTCCTGTGTTTGTGCTCCTTTCGAACGGTTGATACTCCGGTGTGTGAACATCAGATTGTCTTCATCAGTACCTAAAGATGATTTCTCCACTTTAGATAACATAAAGCCGCCTTCGTCATGAGCATTTTTTATTGGCTTGATGTGGTCCCAATCCATCTCTGCTGCGTCGTGATAGCGACCCGTGTTTGCATCTTGGATTTGCCCATGTTCATTGGTAGCCTCTGCTTTAGCTTTAATTCTTTTACTTTCAAAGGATTGACCTTCTCCCCCTGCATTGGATGCAGCGCAAGTATAGTGACTACGGTTATAGCTAAAGTCCCTGTCACTTTTAGCTATATCTGCCCTGCTTAATTCAAAAGGTTTTAGCAGCTGATCGATCAAAACATCCCGTGTTGATTCAAAAAGAGCATCGTACTTCTGAGCTGTAAATCTTGATTCAACTGCATCCAAATATGATCGTACATCTGATTTGGAAACGGTCAGGTCATACTCATTATTGAAGAATTCGTTTGACTGTTTCTGCTGTGATTCAATTAGCGCGTGATCCACTTCTGAATCCAAGAATTCAGATAGATCAGATGGAGACCTAGCGAGCCTTATATCAGGCTTGGAATTTAACTCGATAAGTAATGCTTTACGCTTACGAAACCTTTCAACTCTAGACATAAGGCTATCTCCAAATTTAAGCAGCTACTTTATTTTTCCAAGACTCTAAGAAACGTTTTTCGCGTTCAGAGACAAAATTATCAGCATGCATTGCTAATTCAATGACATCCAGAAAATTTTGTTTGGCTTCTTCGGTATCCATGAACGGTTTGGCAATTTCGAATGCAGTATTGAGTGAGGGTGATGACTCAGTGACCTCTTTAATGCGGTTTTTAATAGATTCTGATAGACCAAGTTGGCAAGCACCCAGCACGAACTCTTTAATGTCTTTTTCTTCATCTGGATCTATCTCGCCATCACATGCTGCACAGGCCATCCCGACAGTAATTATGGCCATAAGATAGTCTTCTCGATCCTGATTTTTATCAAATTTTTCAAGAGTTTTTGATAGTATGTTTTCTATTTTTTTTACTTTAATGGCGTTTTCTGCTCTCCCTTCATTCCGGCCTTCTGAACGGGCACGATCTACGGAGTCATCTGTTAATTCACTTGCAGCTAAGCCTGCTGCAGCGCCAATTGCTACGCCAGCTGCTGTTGTTGTTCCAGCTGCTCCAACCAGTGCGGCAATTGATCCACCTCCTGTCACAGGAGCTGCAACGACTGCTGTTACACCTGCTGCAATCCAACCTGCTTTTTTCCAAAAACTCATAGATATTTCCTTTCTAAATTATGAAAGATATTTCAGTTAAATGTTAAGTTTCGATCTATTTTTTCGTTCACTATGATGCCTCGGTCAATATCGGTCTAATGATATAAAAGACATGTTTTTGTCGAGGTCTTTGTATTAATTTTTTATTGTGTGGTGTTCTTAATTTCTTTGGTGGTTCATTAAATATTTTTCTATATTTTCCAGAACGATTTTTTTCAAGGCTACAGGGCTAATTACTTCAATGTGAGGAAGCCAGTACTGCACAATTGGGAGTACTTCTGCATGGCAAGTAGCGTTAAGTGTAATAACCATTGAGCCGTCTTCAGAAAATTGTGAATCTTTTTGTGATGTGAACATTGGACGGCGAACAAAGTGATGAGACGCCTCTGCAGCTATACGAAGCTTGATTTCAACATCTGTGCCAGAGATCCAGGGGGAATTGCAGGCTCTGAATTTTTCCAAAGTTACTTGGTCCAGCTCAAATTTTTCAGCGATGAGTCGAGGAAGCTTCAGGTCACCAATGTAGAAAGATTTTAAGACAGCTTTCTCTGTTGCTCGCAGATACCACAGTCCGTTGTGATAGAACATAAGGTAAGGGTGTACACGCCGTGTTTTACCTTTATAGGTAAACGTGGTCACATGCCTTTCTCTAATTGCTTTTTCGAGAATGGAGTGATGGTGGGCCAAGGGGTTGGCTGGATCAACGGACGCGGTCGAAAAATGATAGTAGTCAGGCGTTCTAGTGTTAACGAGGTCGCTAACGAGATCTAACACCTTTTTAGGACTGGCTTGATAGACTCCCAGTGAGTGGATTAATGCTTTAATATCATTTCGATTTAGTAGCGAATTTGGGCGAAATATTAGCTTCCATGCGCCATTTTCATCACTTTTCTCCAACACGGAGTTCAGGCGCTTCAGATCGCGTTGGATTGTTTTGAGACTGACTTGATACCTTTCAGCCATATCAGCGGGTATCAAAGGCTCACCCTGATATGCGCGGGCGAGAATGTCTGCTAGTCGAAATGCGAGTTTTTCGTGCGGTGAGTTGCTCATCTGTTTCAGCTTATCCTTGCTGATCGGCTACTAGGCCTTATTTCCATGCTCGGACTTTATACATCATATCCAACTTGAAAGACAGGTTGTGTCTAATAAATGGATTGCAGTTATTGATTTGTGTGAATGTTCTAATTTGATAGAGCACTTGTCCTGCGGAGGCTTAAGGGGTGGTGAACTTTCCCCATTGGGGAGTACACAAAGACGCCACCCCTTCATTTCGCCGGTTGCGTCTACAGTGGATTCGGATCAGGAATCGAATGCACCACTGCTTCTTCTTCATATCTTCTGTTCTGATCGAGGGAAGAGTTCACTCCTACATGGATAGCCCGCTTTTGTCCCGATTCTGGTGCAGCATTCCTGAGCCTCAACGCTCTGAGCGCTTGTATCCATTCATCTGGTAGGGCTATGGATGGCGTGGCTAGTGATTTATGGCCGTCTCCTGCCACGTTCTCAACATCTAGTGTGATAGCGATACCACCTGTATGGGTAATAAGATTGGCAAGGGCAGTTCGTATGCGCTTCAGATCGTTATCGGTTGCGTTGGGATCTCGCTGTGACCCCTTGTTTGATCGAATGGGAGCAGGGTATTGATTCGCTTTAATTAGCCGATTATCTGTCAGATGAGAATCTTCGTACTTGAAGTTTACGTAGGCTTGATCTTTAAGTTTTTCATAACCCAATTGGCGCAGTACTGAATCGACCAGTTCTTTTGGGAGTCTGATGCAGAATCGATTACTGGCGCCGTCTATCTTGGTGTCTCTATTGGATTTCTCTGAGAGCAAAACCATTAGCTCTCTCAGAGTTGTAGCTTTGGTTGGATAAGGATTGTACAGGTTGAGAAGTTGCAGCGTTGTTATGATGCGAAGAAGGTATTCGATCCGAGGATCTTTATCTACAGTCAGCAAATAACTATCCCAGCGTAGCCCGTTACGGGTCGCATCGACATCACCGTCTGTTTTCTGGTTGGGTATAAGGATGGTGAATCGAGAGTGTTGGCTATGGTCGTGCTGAAGCGGTGCTATTCGATCGATTACTGCCTGGAAAACTTCGAAATCTTCATGACAGCCATAGACCAACTCCATATGGCTGTGTTTTTCGAAGTACTTAATAGGTTCTTCTCCTGGAGGAACTTGATCGTAATTGTTTGATCTCACAAGCCTCCAGTCGGCTGTCAGGCTGAGGTGATCTGCACCTCTGTGATCTAACGGATTTTTATTGACCAAGTACTCCAGAATACCAACCGGTAGGGCACCTAGTTCTTCATCTTCCTTATCCAGTCCTTTAATCGGCGCTTCTTTTATTAACCCCTTCGTCTGAAACTCAGATTCACTGGCCTCAGGCCCAAGCTCCAACAACCGCATCAGCATCAGGCGCAGATCATCGCTGATATGGACATCCCTGAGCATCTGTTCTTGCTCTATTGTCCAGCTTCGTTCCAGTGTACTCATATCCGTAAATACTCCCTTTCAACCTACTATCCCTACAACGGTCTGTATTGTGCCTCATTTTCGATATTGTGGAGGACTATACGAATGAATAAGCGATTTAACTTCACCAAGAAAGCACTGAGTGAGTTGGTGTCTTTGCCTCAGGGTGTGGACCAGCGAGAATGGACTGATGACGTGGAACCGGCGTTACGGGCTATCCAATACCGTCACAAGATCAGTTTTGGGGTACGTACCTGTGCTGATGGTGATCGTCGTTTTGAAACCATCGGCGAGTTTCCGCATGATGCTATTCCCCGGATGCGTGCAATAGCGACTGAAAAGCGTCTATTAGCCAAGCGGGGTGGTCTCAGTGCTAAGGATTCCATCAAATTTAAAGCCTTCACGACAGATGTATTTCTACCGTCTGTTACACCACGACTGTCCGATCAAGGGCGAAAGTATCGACAGATGCTGCGAGATTTTATCTACCCCGCATTCGGGAACTTGTCCTTACGTAAAATCAGTCGCAGCCGTATCGAACAACTACAGCGAGACATGAAAACCAAGGGGTACTCTGACGCGTATGCGGACCATGTGATCCGACTGGTGAAGCAGATACTCAAGAATGCTGTTGATCATGATTACTTGATGAAGTCACCTGCTACCGGGATCAAGCTGTTTAACCCAGACAATGCACGTACTCGTACCCTGACGCATGCTGAAAGTCGTGCGTTGTTCGAAGTCTGTCAGCGTAAACAAACCTTAGCCGCTGACTTCCTATCGGTGTTGCTGTTTACGCCTCTGCGTAAGTCTGAATGTGCAGCTATCCGTATTGAAGATGTTGCGGATGATTACCGATCGATCCTGATACCCAAGAACAAGAGTAAACGCCCGTACCGTATCTACATACCGGATGAACTGGTTGAAGTCATCAAGCGGCGGGTAGCGCTGTCCCATAACCAATATCTATTTCCGTCACCGGTCCCTGGACGAGAAGATCGGCACATCACTGATATCCGTACAAGTGTTGAGAAGTTGTATCGGGAGGCTGGTATTGAAGGTATTGGGTTTCATGATTTCCGAAGAACAGCGATCACTAACATGGTTGAAGCTTCTGGTACCCATGCCGCTAGCCGCGCTGCTAACCATGCTGATCTGGCGATTACCTCCCGTTACTACCAGCCACGAGAATCAGTCATGGCTGAAGCCTTCCAGAAAACAGCGGAACATGTCTTTAGCTCTTAGTCCTGTAACAGCCCTTCTGAGTGCTTCTGGAGCTTGCTGTATAGCCAGATCCTGACGGGAATCCCCGTCTGTAATACCGCCCCCGTTTTAAGTATTAATCCCGCTTTTCCACGTCAGTGGAAAAGCGGGATTAATACTTCTTCTTTTAAAAAATCTTTCCGATAGCAGGTGACCCCTGCCCGTAAAAACTCCCTGTCACCCAGTAGTCCATCAAAACCGTTATTTAATGGTGTCACAGGCATCGGCGAGTGGATCAGGCGAAGCTGCGGGAAGGGGTAGTAACTACCGTTTTAGGTGACCCCTCCCCGTAAAAACTCTCTACAGAAAAGGGAGCGATTTTTTGCCTGTAATCTACTCGCCATGCCTTGAACATCAAGGCATTGAAAGGAGAGAGAACGATGGGTCATCAACATAAATATCTGACGAGAGCTGAGCTTGCGGCTCACTTGAGGGTGTCCAGGTCATTTGTGGATAAGGCGATGTTGTATGCGCCTTCGGAGTTGCCGCCCTACGTGCGGATTACTGATCGAGTTGTGCGTTTCCCGACTGACCTTTTGGCGCAGTGGGAACAGCAGCGGCTTGAAAATGTAGAAATTAACTAACTGAAGAGTAAGAGGATTTAACCATGATTAATTCAATTCGTATCCCAAAACGCTCCTACTTCCGCTTAGAGGTGGTGGGATCTATCAACGTGAATGAAACGGATAACTCCGTGATCGTGAAAGATAAGAAAGGTAGCTTGCTGGCTTGGGTTTCTGCTGGCAGTGCTAAGAAGGCTGAACAACTTCAGGAGGTGTTGATTCAGGCGCAGATCGCTCATGAGGAACGGGAGGACTATACGCCAAACTGGGACTTCCTAGACGAGAAATAAGCACAACGGTTGCTGACCCGCCCTTAAATCTAAAAGCCCCAGTTTTGGGGCTTTTTTTATGGAGTTTGTCCCGTCCTGAATAACGTTGACACTTTTCGATCATCAAATCGGAAGGTGTTATGAAATCAAGAACTAAGCGTAC
>CANMWJ010000015.1 GCA_947501565.1 uncultured Marinobacterium sp. | reverse complement strand
ACGCTTAGTTCTTGATTTCATAACACCTTCCGATTTGATGATCGAAAAGTGTCAACGTTATTCAGGACGGGACACAGGCACAAAAAAAGCCCCGCCTTGCTGGAAACGGGGCTTTTTTCTTTTCGGGGAAACTGTTTCGGATTAACCGGCGATACCGACGAAATCGTAAACCGGCTGCTCTACCTGAGGCTTGGCTTTCGCTGGCTCACGCATCATTGGCTGTTCCGGCTTCAGGATGACACGCACAGTAGGAACCTGGGTGTTGTTGCGGACAGTAACAGATGGTTGAACTGCAGTTTGAGCTGACATAAGCGCCTCACAGTATTTGCTGGTTTATCGCTGGCCCACCCTCCACTTTCTGATGAGGCCAGTTCGGTTAACTTGATGGTGCCAGTATAGGGAACTGTGAAAGCATGTAAACGAATAAAAAATGATTTTATTATTTCTTTTAGAAATATAAAAGCTAACTGCTTCATTTAGATGGAGAAATACAGCCAAAATCTGAGCATATTTTGTACATATTCCTTAGTCGTACGTTCAAGAATTGGCCCTAAGCAGGCGCGAAGGTTGGCGCTTGGAGCCACATATCGCAATTTCTATAGTGTTTGCTGCTCCTTATTTTATGCACGGGATGTCCAGCACCATGAACACGCAGATCCATGAAAACGCCGCCCTGTTGATCATCAACAACTGGGCAACCCCAAGCCCGCTGGTTGGCAGCGGTCACGACGCACGCAGCAGCGAAAACGGTCTGCTCAGCATCATGTACGGCAGTCTGGAGCGGGCATCCCGCTTCGACTGGTTAAACGCCGGTCGTACGCTGGTCGACAAGACCTACATCAACATCCTCCTGCAGGCGGCTGAACTGGATGCCAACGGCGTGACAACGACCGAGTTGGCATCCCGACTTGATGCGTTTGTACGCGCCGAACTAGAGCCACTCTGGGCGGAGTTTGAGGAGCTGGACCACGACCCGAAACATCAGCTCGCTGTCGAGCTGGTAGATAAATGCGCCGCGACTGTACTTGGCAGCAGCCACCAGCCGGAAGCCGCCAGCTGGTTGCTCTACTACCTCTGCCCGCAACTGCCGGTATTCCCAATGCATGCCGCACTGAAAGAGGAGCTGGCAGCCAAACAGGATCTGGCGGTTGAAAGCGATTACGCCGATTTCCACGCCGCCTGTCGTCGTCAGTTCGCCCGCGCGCTGCCGCATATCCATAGCCCTGCTCCACCCGCGCTCTACGGCGAGAAACGCGAGCTGGAGATCATCAACCAAATTCTAAGAGGCAGTGACTGGTGGCAGCGACGTTGCTTCCTGCAGCACCTGATCACCGCCGCATAAAACTGATTTCCAATCAGACACAACAATAATAATCACACTATTTAAGAGGCCACCTATGCCCGGATTACTGCCAGACGTAGACCCGCAGGGTCTGCTCGAATACTCCGTGGTTTACACCGACCGCGCATTGAACCATATGTCCCAAAGCTTCCAGGGGGTGATGAACGATATCTCCGCCACCCTGAAGCAGGTCTATAACGCGCACTCCGTCGCCATCGTACCCGGCAGCGGCACCTACGCGATGGAAGCCGTCGCACGCCAGTTCGCCAACAACAAGAAGTGCCTGGTAATCCGCAACGGCTGGTTCAGCTTCCGTTGGAGCCAGATCTTTGAGATGGGCAAGATGCCATCCGAAGAGATCGTGCTGAAAGCACGCCAGACCTCCGACGAAAGCACCGCACCCTTCGCACCCGCACCGATCGAAGAGGTGGTGTCTGCGATTAAAGCCGCACGTCCGGATATGGTATTCGCACCTCACGTGGAAACCGCCTCCGGCATGATTCTGCCTGACGACTACATCCGCGCCGTTGCTGACGCTGTGCACGAGGTAGGCGGTATCTTCGTACTGGACTGCATCGCCTCCGGCACACTCTGGGTGGACATGCAGGAATCCGGCGTCGACATCCTGATCAGCGCCCCACAGAAAGGCTGGAGCGGTTCCCCTTGCTGCGGTCTGGTGATGATGAACGAAACCGTACGTCAGATGATCGACGACACCACCAGCTCCAGCTTCGCCTGCGACCTTAAAAAGTGGCTGCAGATCATGGAGACCTACGAGTCCGGCGCCCACGCCTACCACGCCACCATGCCAACCGACTCCCTCACCCGCTTCCGCGATGTCATGAAGGAAACCGAAGATATGGGCTTCGCGCGGATTAAAGAAGCACAGCAGGAGCTGGGCGATCGCGTACGTGCGTTGCTGGCAGAGAAAGGCATTAAGAGCGTAGCGGCCGACGGTTTCGGCGCTCCAGGCGTTGTCGTGAGCTACACCCGTGACGCGGAGATCCAGAACGGTAAGAAGTTTGTCGCTCAGGGTTTGCAGATCGCCGCGGGTGTGCCGCTACAGTGTGACGAACCGGCCGACTTCCAGACCTTCCGTCTGGGCCTGTTCGGTCTCGATAAACTGACCGACATCGACCGCACCGTTGCGGAGCTGGAGAAAGCGCTTAACAACGTGCTCGACGCCTGATCCCTCAACAGTTAACACAAAGGGGACAGATCTATTTTCGGTAAATAGATCTGTCCCCTTTTTCGTTCGTTTTTGTTGCTGTGAATATGTTGGGCAACGCTGCGCATTGCGCCAACCAACAAGTGCCACCTGTAGGTTGGTGACGAGCGAAGCGACTCCCAACGGAAACCTTTACCCAATAACCGCTTTATCAGCCTGTGAATCCCGCAGCGGCTGTATGAATCCATTCCCTTTCCGTTGTAGGTTGCCCATCGCCCCAAGCGATGCTCAACAAGCCTGCCAGATGTTGGGCAATGCTGCGCATTGGCCAACCTACAAGTGCCGCGTGAAGGTTGGCGACGAGCGGAGCGACTCCCAACAGCGATCTTTACCCAATCACCACTTTATCTGCCCGTGAATCCCGCAGCGGCTGTATGAATCCATTCCCTTTCCGATGTAGGTTGCCCATCGCCCCAGGCGATGCTCAACAAGCCTGCCAGATGTTGGGCAATGTTGCGTATTGCGCCAACCAACAAGTGCCGCCTGTAGGTTGGCGACGAGCGAAGCGACTCCCAACAGCCATCTTCACCTAATCACCTCTTTATCAGCCCGCACTCAATCCCGCAGCCGTTTTTTGCATCGGTACAAATCCCTGCAAGGCTTCAATACGTGCCAACCACGCCTGTACGTTCGGGTATGGCTCCAGCGATACGTCCCCCTCCGGCGCATGTGCGATGTAGGAATAGTTGGCGATATCAGCGATGGTTACGTGCTCAGCGGCCAGCCACTCCCGCCCGTCCAGATGGGTATTCAGCACCTCTAGCACAGCATGAGCGATGGAGATCGCACGGTCCTGATCCAGGGAGGCGCCAAACACATTCACCAAACGCGCGGCGGCCGGTCCGCTGGCAATCTGCCCCGCAGCAACTGAGAGGAAACGTTGCACCTCAGCGGCGGTAACTGCATCCGTTGGGTACCACTGACCTGTGCTGTCGTACTTCTGCGCCAGATACACCAGAATTGCGTTGGCATCTGCGATGATCGTGTCGCCATCCTCCAATACCGGGATCTGGCCAAACAGGTTCTTTGCCAGAAATGGTGGCTGTTTATGCTCACCCGCCGCCAGATCGATATCGTTCAGTTCTGCCTCCAGCCCCAGCAGGGACAGAAACAGTTCAGCGCGGTGGGCGTGGCCCGAAAGCGGGTGTCGGTGCAGGGTTAGTGTTGCCATTTTCATCTCTCCTTAAGTTACCAATAGCTAGGTTATTGATGACGCGGTTAAAGGCCCAATTCGCTCAAGCCGGGATGGTCGTCCGGACGCACTCCCAACGGCCAGCGAAACAGACGTTCCTCTTCACTGATCGCCAGGTCGTTAATACTGGCGTGGCGTTCACGCATTAAGCCACGCTCATCAAACTCCCAGTTCTCGTTACCGTAAGAACGGAACCAGTTGCCGTCGTGGTCCTGCCATTCGTAGGCGTAACGCACCGCAATGCGGTTTTCGTCAAAAGCCCATAACTCTTTGATCAGCCGGTACTCCCGCTCCTTCGCCCATTTGCGGGTCAGAAACTCCGCTATCTGCTCACGACCCACCGGAAATTCGGCGCGGTTACGCCAACGGCTATCCGCTGTGTACGCCAGGGCAACTTTCTCGGGATCACGGCGATTCCAGCCATCCTCTGCCAGGCGCACTTTCTGGGTCGCTGTTTCCCGCGTAAAAGGCGGCAACGGCGGTCTACTTTCTACAAAACTGCTCATCGAATCTCTCCTCTCAGATATCCTGTTTTATCGTGTGTTGCTTTGGGCAGACGCAAGGCGGGCTTTCAGCTGTTCATTTTCCTCGCGCAGCGGTGCGAGCATCGCTTCAACCTCATCGGCGGAATAACGTGGCGTAATATGTTTCGGGCAGTTCCAGTCGAACGCCTCGACCTCAATAACAAAGCCGCGTTCGATCCGGGCGCTGTATCTCTCATCGGTCAGCTTCGCCATGGTTTCCTGATCGTCAGCCGCTACGATCTGTACGCGCCCCAACAGCTTCAGCCTGCGTTTGTTGGCGTAGTCCATCAGGAACAGGGCAACACGCTCGTCATGGGTAAAGTTGCCGGTACTGATGTACTGGCGGTTGCCGGAGTAATCGGCAAAGCCGATATGCCGGTCGTCCAGTACTTTGATAAATCCCGGCAGACCTCCACGATGCTGGATATAGGGCCAGCCGGTCTCGGTCACGCTCGCCATATAGCAGCTATCGCGTGCGGTGATGAAGGCTACTTCCCTCGCCCGCAGGCGGTGGTTGTAGTCATCCCCTCGCTCCATATCGGCGTAGACATCCCGGCTCCCGGCAGCAAACTGCAACTGCCGAATGATCGGTGTGAACGCGATCTCTGAAAATTTGTGCCCCATAGCTATCTCCTAACCTCGGAACGGGCGTTGCGTCGCTGCGCCCTGATCGGTAAAGCCACTATGACAAATTCCAAAATCAGGAAGAATCACCTAATATAGAAATTGATTATTACCAATAGTGGAATACTTAGATGGACCGTTTACGCCAGATGCAGGTATTCGTGGCTGTCGCCGAAGAGGAAGGCTTTGCCGCGGCAGCCCGCCGCCTGCGCATGTCACCTCCTGCAGTCACCCGTATGGTTGCAGCATTGGAGGAAAGTCTCGGCGTAAAGCTGCTTAACCGCACTACCCGTTATGTGCGGGTAACCGATGCCGGTTTACGTTATCTGGAAGATTGCCGCCGGATTCTGGCGGATGTGGAAGCCGCCGATGAAGCTGTTACAGGTGTCAACGCCGAACCCCGCGGCCACCTGACGATTACCGCACCGCTCCTGTTCGGCCGTATGTATGTGATGCCCGGCGTTTTGGAGTATCTCAACCGCTACCCGGAAATGACCGTAGACACCCTGCTGCTTGATCGCGTTGTTAACCTGATCGAGGAGGGGCTGGATGTTGGGATACGTATCGGCCAACTGCCTGATTCCAGCATGCGGGCACTAAGAGTGGGCGCAGTACGCAAGGTTCTGGTGGCCTCCCCCGCCTACCTGGAACGCGAAGGCGCGTTACAATCCCCGCAGGAACTAAGCCAGCATACGCTCATCGCCTCGCAAGCAGGCAGCATGTCGGCCACCGCATCCGGTGGCTGGCGTTTTTACGATCAGGGCCGTGAGATCCAGATTCCTATCCAGGCACGGTTGAACGTCACAACCAACGACAGCGCCATCGAAGCGGCAGCCAGCGGATTTGGCATCACCCGTGTGCTCTCCTATCAGGTTGCGCCCTTTCTGGCCGATGGCCGTTTGCAGATTATCCTGCCGGAGTATGAACCCTCTCCTCAGCCGATCCATATCGTGCATCGTGAAGGCCGCTACTCTTCGGCCAAGGTACGTGCCTTTATCGATCTGCTGGCACAACGGTTACGAGATGAAGGCTCCCTGCAGCTGGACAGCATTCCTTCTGGATAGCCCTCACAGAATGGCAGATGCAGAGATGTTAATCGCTGAGGTAATAAACCTTGATCGTACTGTGCCGAGACGGCACATCTTTGGGGAGATACACGGTGAAGTAGGAAGCGCGATTTTTCTTACGGTGAACGAACTTAGGCTTGTAGCTTGAAGTTAAGCTGTGCAGCTGTTTCCCCTTTTTGCCGTACACCACGGTGACTACCTTACCTTGGGGTACTTTCACATCTCTATCCGCATGCGTCACCCGGCCACGCAGCTTCCATTGCTTGTAACCATCCCGCTCAATGCGCACGTTGAAGAGTCGCGCCTCGGCATCATTACGGATCTGCAGCTGCTCGCCGCGTTCTTCTGAGTGCGCGAGCGCCACAGAGAAGACCAGCAATAAAACACCGATGAACCATTTGAAAACTGACATAACCTGCTCCCGAATAACGGGAAATGGAAAATGGGAACCGAAAGGTACCTAGTTGGTTAGGCAGACAGCTATGGGGAAAGTTCTGGATCGAAGAACCATCTGTGCAAGGCACCAAGGACTCTTCAAGAAAGAGAAATAAAAACGCGCCTCTGGAATCAGAGACGCGTATAGATCTGACTGGATCGAGTTGCTCTGGCGCTTAGTTCAGGCTCAGATGCAGTTTTTCAAAGGCTTCACGGTTCAGTTCCTCACGGAAATCCGGGTGCGCAATCTCGATCAGATCCCGTGCGCGCTCGCGCAAGGTGCGACCGCGCAGGCTGACGATGCCGTATTCAGTGGCGATGTAATGCACATGGGCACGGGTTGTAACCACACCCGCACCGTCATTCAGGGTGGTGGTGATACGAGAGACCGAACCACCCGCTGCAGTGGATGGCAACGCAATCACACCACGTCCGCCCTCAGACAGGGATGCACCGCGCACGAAATCGATCTGCCCACCGAATCCGGAGTAGATCTTGGTGCCCATGGAATCCGCCGATACCTGACCGGTCAGATCTACCTGAATCGCGCTGTTGATCGACATCGCTTGCGGGTTACGCTGGATACTGCGCATATCGTTCACGTACTCGGTATCCAGGAACTGCACCATCGGGTTGTCATCCACGAAGTCGTAAAGCGCCTGACTGCCGATCACAAAACTGGTCACGATCTTACCCGGGTGGTTCTTTTTGTAGGCGCCAGTGATCACGCCCTTTTCAACCAGTGGCAGTACACCGTCGGAGAACATCTCGGTATGAACACCCAGATCTTTGCGGTCACCCAAACACGCCAGTACCGCATCCGGAATCGCACCGATACCGGTCTGTATGCAGTCGCGATCCTGCACCAGCTCGGCAACATTTTGGCCGATCGCCTGATAAATTTCGCTTTGAGCAGCTGCAGCATGACAGCTGATCGGTGCCGCTTCTTCATACACGGTATGGAAGTCTTTATAGGCGATGATGCCATCACCATGGGTGCGCGGCATATTCGGGTTGATATGGGCGATAATCTTACCGGCCTTCTCCAGTGCCGCATGGGTCGCTTCTACCGAAACACCCAGCGAACAGTTGCCGTGTTTGTCCGGTGGGCTCACCTGAATAATCGCCGTATCCACCCGCTGCTCACCGTTGCGAATCAATTTCGGCACCTCAGCCAGCAGCATAGGCACATAGTCCGCATCGCCTGCCTGCACCGCTTTTCGGGTTACCGCGCTGACAAAGTAGCAACGGCAGCGCAGATGACCACGCAACTCAGGTGCCGTCATCATCGCTGCGCCTTCACCTTCCGTATGCAGCTGAAGCAGGGTCAGGTTGCGACGTGACAGTGCATGTTTAGCGAGGCCTTTCAGCAACACATCAGGTGAAGCAGCCATGTTATGCGTCCAGATCGCTTCATCATCCTTAATTGAGGAAACGGCATCTTCAGGGCTATGGGCAATACGAGGGGACATTAACAACTCCATCAGGGAAATACGTATCTGGTGTGATTTATAACGTGTTGCAGCGCAAAATAACAGGATCTTGATCAAGATGATGATGCGCCCGGTCTTCTGAAGACGAAAAGTCTGGATGAGTGCTTAAAAACCGGGGATTAAAGCCTAACCTGCATCTAGGAACACAGAGAATTTTCGCTATAAGATGTAACAATTTCATGACTCTCGCGGGCGACCAGCCAGATCAGGACCTAGCAACGACGGAGCGACAGATGAAACACGCCCTTCCAATCCTTCCACTGCTGTTCAGCTGCAGTATTGAAGCTTCTGTTTATCACCCCAAGGAACAAGAAACAGTCACCTTTTCCAGCGAAGCTGAAGAGGTGGCCACGGACCTGGAGGTGAAAGAGCGCGGCATCATCGATGATGATTACTCCCGTTACCAGATAACTGAATCGTCCGTTACCAGTCGCCGTACCGGCGCCCTGGTGGTCAAGTTTCCTCACTACGAACCGGACGAGCAGAACAACTGCACCGCGACCTACATCGGTTCCAATATGCTGATCACCGCTGCCCACTGCGTATACAGCAGACAAAGCGGTTATCCCACATCAGTTGAGTTCTACCCTGAACGGCTGGACATCAACACCACTAAGTGGGGCGTCGAGTTTATCGACAAGATCTATCTGATGTCGGGATACAAAAAGATGATAGACAGAGGAGAAGCCCATTTCCGTTCTCGCTGGGATTATGACATCGCCCTGCTACGGGTATATAACCACGGAGGTGACCGGGACAACCTGCAAAACAATAATGTGGGCTGGAACGCACACTTTTTCTACAGCGATAAGTACGAAAACATTCAGCGTGGCGCTTACAATATCTGGAGCGTCGATATCTACAGCTATCCCGGCGATAAAGATCTTTACACTCTCTGGCATCAGGATGATTGCCAGATGCAACGAATATCAGACCTCGCATATCGGCACGACTGCGATACCTCCTCCGGTTCTTCCGGTGCGGCCTTGCTCACTCCGCATCCCAGATTCACGCCAGAACGGGGAGAGATGTACATTACAGCGATCCACACCGGCTTCTCAGACATTGAAGGGACCAACTACGCCGCTCGCATCACTAAGGAGCGCTGGAGAACCATTAAAGATATCGCAGATAAAAAACAATCCATCTCCAATCCTGAGATGTTTGCAACGACTGAAATCGATCCAGCACCTTATACGTCGCTGGAGTTTCGGAACGAATGCCACCGCAGCGTGTATCTCGCCTACCGCTATCAGGATCTGAATGGCAACTGGAAAACCCAGGGTTACTTCACGCTGCCACCAGACAAACGTTTTATGAGTGCGATCAAAACCCGGAACAGTCGTTACTACCTCTGGGCGGTAGATAAACACGGCAACTATCTGCTGAACAGCCGCGACCGCTCGATTCAGGTGCACAACGACTATCGGGATATGGAGGAGCGCAATCTGACAACCGATAATCGCAGCTATTACAAACGGCTCACCTGTGACTGACCGCAATGGTCAATGATCAAGATTGGCAGTGCCACACAGGTACTTGCACACCAGACGTTCCAGTTCGCCCTCTGCTTCCAGACGGGCGATACTGGCGTTCATCGGCTGCAACAGGCTCTTTCTGGCGGTATGCAGGCGGAATACCACCGGATTACTTTCGTAAGGCAGTGAGATCTCATAGTTGAGGCCACCTTCACGCTGATAGCGAAACGCCAAAACCTCTTTCATCAACCCCACATCGTTCCACCCCCGGTGCACCCGCTGGGCGATCTGCCATTGGTTGGCAAAATCCTCGCGGATCAGATTGTCGGGTACGGAAGTACCGCGTACCGTCGCAACACGGCGATTCTCCAGATCTTTCAGAATAAACACCGGAAAAGAGAGTTCCGGCCGGTAGATAATCACCTCATTGACGATGCCACACGGCCGGCTGTAGAGCGAAACGGCCTCCAGCTCCGGCGGCACCTCCAGATTGAGCGATACCCCGGTTTCGATATCGATCTCACCGGCGATAAAGTGACGCCGCAAACGCGCCTGCGACAGTGGGATAAACTCCAGATCCACCTTCAGGTCATCTGCCACCCGGCGTAACGTATCCACGTAGATGCCCTGGTATTCACCTGCCTCATCCTGCCAGAAAAACGGGATCTGTCCCGGTATCGGCAATCCTACCCGCAGACTCCCGGCATAGGATAACGGGCTGAACATAACCGTCAGCGCCAACGCCCACACAAGGCTCTTAGCAAAGCGCACAGAAAAGCGTTTGCAGAGAGACGACAGACTGAAACTGGCACGCAAGGACATAATTCAAAAAGACTCTGTGTTAATCTTACAAATCATCATAGGGTAGACGATTGATCTTTACATGCCATCCACCACCGCCTCCGCCAAACTGCTGGAACCGGTTCTGCAACTGGCCCGTCACTACCGCCAGCCGGTCGGTCTGGATCTGCCGTCGCAAATTCTGGAGATCGCCGCACTACCCGAGCAGGAGTTTACCAAACCCGGCGCTCGCTTTCCGGCCTCACACTATCCGCAGATACTGGATCGACTGGCAGAGATCAGCGACAACCCGCTGATCGCGCTCAGCCTCGGCGAAGCTACCCAACCCAGGATGCTCGGCTCCATTGGCTTCCTGATGTCCACCTCCCCTACCCTCGAACAGGCCTACCAGACGCTGATCGATTACCTGCCACTGCTGTTTGAAGGTGCGGTGTTGCAGATGGAACAGGGGGTTGAGGAGACGGAGCTGACGCTGGAGCTCAACGACAATGCGCCCCATGTGGTGGAGTACTTTCTCGCCTGCCTGATCAACTGGCCCCGCTGGCTCACCGGCCACCAGATACCGGCCCGTTACGTGCGCCTGACGCTGCCGGAGCCGGACAATACCCAGCCCTACCAGCAGTTCTTCGCCGCCGAGGTGGAGTTCGGCGCAGCCCGTAACCAACTGTCGCTGGGCAGCGAATATATGAACCTGGCCTGCGTCGATGCCAACAGCGAGATGCATCACCTGCACCGGGAGTTTGCCGATTCCCTACTTTCGAAAGCGGCTTTGCAAAACGCGCTCACGGCGCAGACCCGAAACCTTATCCGTCAGCAACTTGCTGAGGGCGGCGGCACCGTGCGCCGTGAGCAGATCGCGGCATCCGTCGGGCTGAGCCTGCGGACCCTGCAGCGCAAACTCGGCCAGCAAGGCAGCAACTTTCAGGAGATCTACGATCAGACCCGACGCGAAGTCTGTCTGCAGCTGATCCAGCGTGGTCAGCTCAGCTTTGGCGAAATCTCCTTCCAACTGGGTTTCTCCAACCAATCGGCATTCCAGAAAGCGTTCAAGCGCTGGATGGGTGTCGCCCCCAGCGAATACCGCGCACAGGTCAAACCCGTTGAGATAGGCGCGGTTACCCCGTCATCCGCTCCAGCGCAGGATGTCAGTTGGCTGGAGGCGGAGGACCGCAATGAGGTGCTGCAACCTAAACTGTTCGGTCTGAGCCACTTCAGCCGGGAGCTGCTGGATTGGGCGGCGGTTGCCGGGGAGCAGTTTGACCTCAATACACTGGCGCAGGTAACCGACAACCCATTGGCACGTCTGGCGATTCACTTCTGGCCCTGCGAGCAGATCGGTTTGATCGTGGCGCAGAGTGAGGACAGCGATAAAACCCTGTACCGCTTTGCCGACCAGGCATTGTGGCAGCATTTTTACGGTCAGATCTCCACGTCTGACCGTGAGGATCACCATCGGCGTTTTGCTGAAAGCCTGCTGGTGACTTTGCCTGAAACGCCAACACTTGCTGAGCTATCTGCGGTGCTGCATCACTTTTCGCACACCAAGAGCGCAGCGCTGACGCCAACCCTATTGCAACAACAACTAAAGCTGGCGCTGCAAGCTACAGAGATCGCCCGTAGCGAACACCAATACGCCGAAGCCAGCGGGTATATGGACCAAGCCTGCATACTACCGGAGTTTGAAGGCTTGCCGAACGTCAACGGTCGCTTATTGCTCTGTGCCGATCTGGAGATACAAGCCGGGGAGATTGACGCGGCAGAGGACCGGTTGCGATCGCTCAGCCAACGCCCGCAGACCGCCACTGAAACCGGACGGGCCGCACTGCTGCGGGCACGAATCCAGCAGCAACAGGGTGATCTTAAAAACGCACTATCACTGCTGCTCAATCAACTCCCTCTGCTCGATCAGGCGCTACCCGAAGACAGCACCACCCAGCTCGCGCTGTTGCTCAAACAGCTCGACTTTATTACTGAAGAGTTCAACGCTCAGGCGTTGGTGGACGTGCAGCCGCTGACGGACGAAACACAACAGATCTGCCTAAAGGTTCTCGAGCAGATCAGCCTGCTTGCCCGCAGCCAGAGCCAACCTCTGCTTGCGGCCTGTGCTATTGGGTGTATGACAGAGATCAGTCTGCGTCATGGTCGCAGTGACCTTACGGCCTTTGCCTTTGTCAGCTACGCCTGGGTTGCGGGTTGGTTCTGCGCCGATTACTCCCTCGCGCAAACCTTCTCTGCGCAGGGCATGCAGCTGGCAAATCGCTACGGCAACCTGCAGCAAACCGATCCCGAAGAAAACTCGAAGATCGCGCTAAGTGCAGCGCTACTTCACAGCAGCCAGGTGCAACACTGGTTCAGCCCGCTGGATCAGGTACAAACCCAGCTCGCCCAACTCGAAACGCTGGCAGAGCGCAACGGGCAATGGTTGATGCAGAGTGAGTGTCGCCAGTTGCGCGCGCAGCTCGATCTGTTCAGCGATAGCCCCCTTGCCGACCAACGTGCCCAGTTGCAGCAACAGCACGCACAGATGCTCCAGCTGCAGCAGCACCATCAGGCCAACCGCCTCGATCGCTCGATCATCCGTATGATCGATTGCCTGACCGGTGACCAGCCGATGTGTGCAACCCCGGTCTACGAGGATGGCTGGCAGGCGGTTGCCGTGATCACTTCTGCCCTGTTGCTGGATGAACAGCAGCTCTGGCCGCAGCTCTATAGCTGGGAGGCTTCGTTGGAGAACGAGTTACCCGGTTATTTCTGTGTGAGCGAAGCGCTGTTTTGTACCGCATTGATGCGCCTGATACAGGGTCAGCAGCAATCTGGCCTCAGTAAACGCCGCCAGCTCGAGGTGGCGCGGTTGGAGTCCCGCCTGGAGATCTGGGCACGCCACTGCCCCGCCAACTTCAACGGCCAGCTCTACCTGCTGCAGGCGGAGAAAGCGCGACTGGACGGTAGCGATCCGGCGCAGTTTTTCGAGCAGGCACTGAGTGCCACAGAAAAGCAGCAGTTCAGCTTTCACCGGGCACTGATCTTCGAGCGTTACGCCGACTATCTCGACGCGCAGGATCAACGTACACTGGCGCGATTCTGCTTTAACGAAGCGCGCTGGTTCTATGAGAAATGGGGCGCACGCGCCAAGGTAAAACAACTGGCACAGCGCCTCGCTTTACTGGCAAAATAAACGTTCAAATAATAACTATTTACAAGAAGCTATCAGCAGCATATGACACCCTGGAAAGTACTGGTCGTTGACGACGAAGAAGGGATCCACGGCATTACCCGCATGATCTTTCGCGGGTACGAGTTTGAACAACGCCCGATTGAGCTGATCAGCGCCATGAGCAGCGCCGAAGCCAAAGAGCAACTGGCGCAACATCCGGATATCGCTCTCGCCCTGCTCGACGTGGTGATGGAGACCGACAATGAAGGTCTGCTGCTGGTTGAATATATCCGCAACGAACTGAACAACCGCGATATCCGTATCGTCCTGCGTACCGGCCACCCCGGTTACGCGCCGGAAGCGCAGGTGATCGTTAACTACGACATCAACGATTATCTGAGCAAGGCAGAGCTGTCCGCCTCCCGCCTGTTAACCTCCGTGGTTGTTGCCCTGCGCTCCTACCGCGACATCAAAAGCGCCCGTCAGCAAGCAGCAGCCGCACCGGGCAGCGCCGCCGCAGACAACGAACTTCTGCAAACCGCAGCTGCGCAACTGGATCAGCAGATCGAACCGATCATGCAGCAGAGCCAACGTCTGCAGCAGTTCGACCTCAACCCGGTTGCTAAAGATATCAGCGCCAATCTGCACGCCCAGCACCAACGCCTGCATAACAGCATCAACCTGCTGAAAGAGGATGAAAGGGTTTATCAGGCGGAGATGGTCGAACCGATCACGCTGATGAACGAGGTGTTGCACACCTTCCTGCCCCAGAGCCGCCGAGACGGCTGGCTACTGGATTACAGCATCGATCCGCAACTGCCCGCGCAGATCAAAACCGACCTCAAGCTATTGCGCCAGTTGATTACCAGCGCGGTTGAACTGGTGATCGTGCAAGCCAGCGGCAACGATCTGAAGATCAGTATGCAACCGTCAGCGCAGCAGGATCACCTCCTGTTGACCGTAGAGCAAACCATCGGTCAGGCGATATTCAGCCGTGATATCTGGGCCAAGCACCTGTTGCAACAGATTGAGAAGCTGGCACAGCAGCTACAGGGCCAGTTGTTGGAAATTGAAGACAACGGCGCCATTCGGGTGTTGTTGCCTCTCTAGACTCAGATGTTGGGCATTGCTGCGCAATGGCCAACCTACCCCGCTTAAAACACCATGTTGGGAGTCGCTTCGCTCGTCGCCAACCTACTCCGTACCCGTAGGTTGGCGACGAGCGCCAGCGACTCCCAACGCAACACACTATCCAATCGTGTAATTCGTCGGTTTCTCCTACGACAACATGCCTGATCAACGCAGGTCAGCCATCGCGCAGCGATGCCTGACGGGTCCACCCAATTAAAGAGACATACAAAGAAAAACAGCCACACCGTTGCCGGTGCGGCTGCCTGGGGAGAAAGCAACGCGGATAAAGTTGCTTTCCACCGCTCCGGCATATGCGCAAGAGCCGAAGCGGTGTTGAAACGGGAACATGTAAGGGCCACCCCGCGAGCAAGTACGAGGTGATTTTTTTATTCCCGAATCTGGTTCAGAAAACCTGACCGTGTCGATTAAGCGTAGACCAAAAAAGACACCGCGAAACCCGACGGAGAACGTTCAGATCAACGTCGGGCTCCGCAATGCGAAGGCCAATCGTTAACACGTTGGTTTTCCTGAAAAACAAGGAGCCTGCGAATAAGTCCGAGACTTTCTCTGCGGGCGATAAAACAGCCTCATGCGCGAAAGACAGCGCAGTGGAATGACTGGTCCTTTCCAAGCTGGCTGACAAAGCAGGAGGCTGTTTTAGCACCCGCCCTTTGGGGCTTTCAGTGGTCCGTCACACGGGCAACACGATCTCTGCGTTAGCGATTTTCGACGTGCAACCAGCATGCCTGTAATCGCTGCCTTGATCTCGAATTGCTCTGAAAGCCAGAGGCGTTTCGGACTTGTTCGCAGGCTCCGCCTTAGTTATCGGAAAGCACGTAGATGGTGGCTTCTTCCTTCTGGCGTGCGATCCAGCTGTTGGCTTCATCCTGGCTCTGGCCGAAGAAAACCACGCGGGATTTCGGGTGCAGTTTGCCGCTGCGACCGATCTCGTAGCGGTATACCCACCAGCTGTCTTCAGCGATCTGGCGCACTTTCAGCGCGAATTGAATCAGGTTTGCCGGGCGAAACAGGTTCTGAGTAGTCATGATGGCATCACGTCTGTGTTTGTTCGTTATACATTCAAGTTGCTACGACAAACCCTTTGCCTGTCGTAGCGCTGTTTTCTATTAACTGTTCAGGAAGAGTAACGGTCCAGAACTGAACCGTTACTGACTGATCGTCATTTATCGTCTTGCGGGATTATTTCGCCTGCGCCAGCTCCAGCAGCTCACGGATCGCCACGGTGTAGATGGCGAAATCCTGCTGCGCACTGTTGCGGATGTCGTTAAGCAGACGCTGCCAGCGATTCAGCAGGGTTGCGTTGCTCTCGAACCAGCGATCCACCAGCGCTTCACCACACTGATCTGCTTCCGGTGCGTCTTCACAGGTCTCAACCTGCGCGCTCAGCACGCTGACGGTGATCGCCTGCTGGTGCCGGGTCAGGTCTTCGCGGAAACCGTCGCGTGCCATGGTCTCCCAATGGTTGCTGGTCTCCAGCTCCTTCACCTGGTGGTCGAACCAGTGCAGTTGCAGGCGGTCGCCCAGACCGAAGTGGATCTGTGCAACTTTCTCCAGCGGCTGGTTGGTCTCTTCCGCCGCCTGGATCACACCCAGCAGCGCGTAGAGACTGTCGGCACCCGCGACAACAGCCGCCAGCTCAGCCGGTACACCGGCAGCGGTCAGCTCGTCGTGTTTCTGCTGCCAGCGCTCCAGCGGCTCACCGTTCAGCAGGGTCTGCAGCTGATTGCTGAGTTGCTGTACCGCCGGACGGAACTGCTCGACAGCACCGGACACGTCCATGCCCGGACGCTGATGGCGTACGAACCAGTAGGTCGCACGGCGTCCCATACGGATTAGGTCAGCCATCATCTGCTGTTGCAGCGCGGCGTCGACCTTGTTATCCAGTGCTTCGATCTCATCCCACAGCAGGCGGATGCCAAACACGTCGCGGGCGATAACGTAGCTGGCGGCCACCTCTTCAAAGGCAGAGCCGGACATCTGGCTCAGGCGCTCAGCGAAGGTGATACCCATGGTGTTCACCATGCCATTGGCGATCTGGGTCGCGATGATCTCGCGGCGCAGGCGGTGCTGGTCGATCTGCTCGCTGTAACCATCGATCAGTGTCTGCGGGAAGGCAGTCATCACCTCACGGCTCAGGTAACCATCTCCGGTGATCCAGCTATCGATCAGGCCCTCTTTCAGCTCAGCCTTCACGTAGGAGATCAGTACGGAGAGTTCCGGACGGGTCAGACCGCGGCCGTTGATCTTGTTCTCCTGTAGCTGCTCTTCGGACGGGATGAACTCCAGTGCGCGATCCAGCTTGCCTTCATCTTCCAGACGGTTGATCAGGCGGGTGTATTCATCCATGGAACGGCGCGCATGGCTCTGCGCGATACTGATCGCCTGCGCCTGCTCGTAGTTGTTGTGCAGTACCAGATCCGCCACTTCGTCGGTCATATCACGCAGCAGCGCGTTACGCTGCTTCACGGTCAGATCGCCGTTGGCCACCACTTCGTTGAGCAGGATCTTGATGTTGACCTCGTGGTCGGAGCAATCCACACCACCAGCGTTATCGATAAAGTCGGTGTTGGACTTACCGCCGTTAGCACAGAACTCCATACGGCCCAGCTGGGTGAAGCCGAGGTTACCGCCCTCGCCCAGTACACGGCAGCGTAGTTCGTTGCCGTTCACGCGCAGTCCATCGTTAGCTTTGTCACCCACGTCAGCGTGGCTTTCGTGAGTCGCTTTCACGTAGGTACCGATACCGCCGTTCCAGATCAGATCCACCGGTGCTTTCATCAGCGCGTTGATCAGATCGTTCGGCGTCATGCGGTCAGCCTCAATCGCAAAGCGCTCTTTCATCTGCGGACTGATATCGATCCACTTGGCACCACGGTTGAAGATGCCACCACCGGCGGAGATAAGCTCGGCGTTGTAGTCCTCCCAGCTGGAACGCGGCAGTGCGAACATACGCTCACGCTCCTTGTAGCTGCTGGCCGCATCCGGATTTGGATCGACAAAGATGTGCATGTGGTTAAACGCCGCACAGAGACGGATATGCTCGGAGAGCAGCATGCCGTTACCGAATACGTCACCGGCCATATCGCCGATACCGATGGCGGTGAACTCCTGGGTCTGGGTGTCGATACCCAGCTCGCGGAAGTGCAGCTTCACAGATTCCCAGGCACCACGGGCAGTGATGCCCATGCCTTTGTGGTCGTAACCCTGAGAGCCACCGGACGCGAACGCATCACCCAGCCAGAAACCACGGCTTTCGGCGATCTCGTTGGCGATATCGGAGAAGGTCGCGGTGCCTTTGTCTGCTGCGACTACGAAGTACGGGTCGTCCTCATCGTGACGTACCACGTCCACCGGAGGTACCACTTCACCGGCTACCAGGTTATCGGTGATATCCAGCAGCGCGCTGATAAAGATCTTGTAGCTGGCAATCCCTTCGTTCAGCCAGGCTTCACGGCCACCGGTTGTTGGCAGTTGCTTGGCGACGAATCCACCCTTCGCGCCCACCGGCACGATCACGGAGTTTTTCACCTGCTGTGCTTTCACCAGACCCAGCACCTCGGTGCGGTAGTCTTCCAGACGGTCGGACCAGCGCAGGCCACCACGGGCGACCTTGCCGCCACGCAGGTGAACACCTTCAACGCGAGCGGAGTAGACAAACACCTCAAACATCGGGCGCGGCAGCGGGATGTCGCTGATCAGCTGCGGGCTCAGTTTGAAGGAGAAGTAATCTTTCAGTTCGTTCTGCGCGTCACGCTGGAAGAAGCTGGTACGCAGGGTCGCTTTGATCAGCTCCAGGAAACGACGCAGGATCTGGTCTTCGTTCAGGTTCTCAACCTTATCCAACGCGTCGATGATGCTGGATTCGATACGTGACGCCAGCGCGGTCACCTTATCACTGTCCTGACGGCTCGGCTGGAAACGGGCACGGAACAGCGCCACCAGCAGACGGGTCACCTGAATGTGGCTGGAGAGCGCACCGGCGATATACGGCTGGGAGAAACCAAAACGGATCTGCTGGCTGTAGCGTGCGTAGGCACGCAGCATCGCCACTTCGCGCCAGTTCAGGTTGGCGCCGATCACCAGCTGGTTGAATTCGTCGTTTTCGGCACGGCCGCTCCAGATGTTGGCGAAGGCGTTCTGGAATACATCCTGCACCTCCTCCAGTACCACCGGCTCACCGCCCTGATAGATAAGGGTGAAGTCGTGCATCCAGAACTGTTTGCCGTCCGCGCGACGTACCGCGTATGGGTGCTCACCCACCACGCGCATGCCGAGGTTTTCCAGTACCGGAATTACGTCGGACAGCACCAGCGGTTCATCAGCGTTGAACAGTTTGAAGCGCAGCAACTCGGAGCTCTGCTCCAGCACGCGGTAGAAACTCATGGTGATCGGTTTGCCTTCACCCAGAGCTTCGATGCGCTGAATATCATACACAGCGCTGGCCGGACCGAAGTGCTCGCGGTAGGCGCTGGTGAACGCATAACGGTAGTTGTGCAGCAGGCGGTTGCCCTGCTCTTCGCCACAGATATCGGTCAGTGCCGCGTGCAGCTCATCACTCCAGTCGCGGGAGACATTCACCACGTCCGCTTCCAGCTTCGCCATATCCACTGCCGGTGGATTGTCCGGGTCGATGCGCAAAACAAACTGCACACGGGCCAGCACGGATTCGGTGAAGGTGGTGGTAAATTCGGTGCCGGTCGCGCCGGTCGCTTTCACCAGCAGATCCTGCACCTGCAGACGCAGCGCGGTGGTGAAGATGTCACGCGGTACGAAATACAGGAAGGTCATGAACTGGTTGCAACGGTCCGCGCGCACCAGCAGTCGCGCCTTGCGGCGTTCGTTCAGGCTGAAGATGCCCATGGCGATCTCCAGCAGCTGTTGTTCGGTGGTCAGCAACAGCTCGTCACGCGGCAGATCGTTCATGATCTGCAGCAGGTGTTTACCGTTGTGGCTGCGACGGTCGAAACCGCTGCGTTCCAGTACGGCGTTGGCTTTGTCACGTACCACAGGAATGGCGGACATCGGCTGCGAGTACACCGCGGAGGTGTAGAGACCGTGGAAACGGATCTTGCCGATCACGTTGCCCTCATCGTCAAACTGCTTCAGCACAATGCGATCGATGTAAGCCGGACGGTGCACCAGCGAGTTGCGGGCATCCTTGGCGAACATCAGGGGAGACGGCTCCAGCAGGAAATCGCGCTCGGAGTCGCGTAGCTCTTCCAGACGGCGGCCGGACGCGCCGGTTTTATCCAGTTTGAAGATACCCAGTTCGGTACCGTCTACCGGCACCACCTGATCACCGTCGATACGGATCTCGTCATAACCGAGGAAGGTGAAGTGGTCGGCCAGCATCCAGCGCAGGAAATCCTGAATATCTTCCTGAGCGCCCTGCTTATCCAGCTCTTCCAGCATCGCTGCTGCGCGTGCCTGCATCGCCGGGTAATCGGCAACCGCAATGTGCACGTGTTTGAGGACCTTGATCAGGTCAGCGTGGATCTCTTTCAGCTCCGCATCATCGCTGGTGCGGTCCACTTCCAGATAGATAACCGATTCTGCCTTGGCATCAGTGTCCGACTTATCACACAATGCCAACAGTTCACCCTTATCATCACGGCGCGTGTAGAGGATGGCATTGTGGATGGTGTGAATCACCAGACCGCGCCGGTTGAGCGCCATGCGCACCGAGTCCACCAGGAACGGCATGTCCGCCTGCACAACTTCGATCACAGTGTGCTGGGCGCGCCAGCCGTGCTGTTCAAGATCCGGGTTGTAGAGACGCAGCTTAGGCTCATCGTCGTTAAACGCCTGCAGGAACTGCCAGCACGACAGGGTTGCACCGTACAGGTTCTCTAGCGAGCGCTCGTTCAGCTCTTCGTGGGTTGCGGTCTGATAGTAATGACTTGAAAAGTCGGTCACCTGCGTGGCCATTTCGGCAGACAGGCGTTGCTGTAGAAGGTCGGTAAGAGGTGACAGCAACACACTGCTGTCGCAGAGTCGGTCGGACATTTTTGGTTATTTTATCCTGTATAGGCGTTAGTTTTGTTGTTATGCAAGTATAGTAGCGTTAACAGCTTAATGCTGATTAAAGCCTAGTTTCATTTACCAAATTTGATATTAAAAACAGGACATAATCCTGTTTTTAATCGCAATTCTTACCTGAAAGTTCTCTGCTCAATTTCTCAACAAAAGCACCGAGCAATTGGCCCTTTCGACCACCCTTGCTGACACCGATCCCAGCAGAAATTCTTCAACATGCGAGCGATGGTGCGCAGACATCACCACCAGGTCGATCGCCTGCTCTTTCACATACTGCACAATCTGATCCGCCGGTGAACCTTCGTAAACCTTCAACACCGGGTGCAGCTCTGCCGGCAGCTTTTCACTGGCATACTGCTTCAGATGACGAGCCACTTCGGTCATCGCACGTTTGTGCTCTTTCTCACTGAAAAAGGATGCCACCAGTGAGTTACCAAAACCTTGCACAACCGTGATCAAATGCAACTCTACTCCGTTTTCGCGGACCTCTCTTAGAGCCAGTTGCAGGGACTTTTCAGTGAACTCTGGCTCCTCCAGATCCACCGGTACCAGTACTTTCTCAAACATCGGCTTTCTCTCCGATTTGGCCCGGCCGGGGTACAGCCGGGCACTTCGATTGGGACTGAAAAACAGCCCTTAGCAGGCAACCGTTTGTGCGGTTACCGGTTCCTCTTTACGGCGACGACGCTGCAGCACGATCAACAGGGCCAGCAGTGCGATGGCCGGAATGTAGATCAGCTGTTTCGGTGGCTGCGCTTGTGGCGCCTCCACCCCGGTGATCACCTGATCGAAGGCCAGACCGGCATGTTCCGCCGCACTGTCATAAGCCACATAATCCACGACGGTTTTGCCATCGTTGTCGATCAGTTCGATACCGGTATCGGCGAGACGGGATAGACCGTCATCACCCTGACCCAGCGTCAGATTCGCTACAAAGGAGCGTGGGTTACCCACATCATCTTCACCGTCGATCCAGAAGCGCAGTTCCGTACCCGGCGCCAGATCATCCGCCGCCTGCACCAGCGCTGTCGGGCTGATCTGCTGATACGGCGCCACGATGCGGTCCATCCAGAAACCCGGACGGAACAGCGAGAACGCGATCAGCAGCAGGAGTGCGGTTTCATACCAGCGGTTGCGGGCAAAGAAGTAACCTTGGGTCGCAGCGGTGAAGATCAGCATGGCAATGGTCGCCACGATGAAGATCTGAATACCCTCAACCCAACTCACATCGATCAGCAGCAGGTCGGTATTGAAGATAAACAGGAATGGCAGCGCGGCGGTACGCAGGCTGTAGCTGAACGCCTGGAAACCGGTCCGGATAGGATCACCACCGGAAACCGCTGCCGCGGCAAAGGAGGCCAGACCCACCGGAGGGGTCACGTCCGCCATGATGCCGAAGTAGAACACGAACAGATGCACCGCGATCAGCGGCACAATCAGCCCGGACTCCTGACCCAGTGAGATCACCACCGGAGCCAGCAAAGAAGAAACAACGATGTAGTTCGCTGTGGTCGGCAAACCCATGCCCAGAATCAGACTGAGGATCGCCGTCAGAATCAGCATCAACAGCAGGTTGCCCATGGAGAGCACCTCAACCAGATCCGCCAGCACGGAGCCAACGCCGGTCTGGGAGACTGCACCTACGATGATACCCGCGGTCGCAGTCGCGATACCGATACCGATCATGTTGCGTGCACCCACGATCAGCCCGTCGATCAGTTCATTGAAGCCCTGACGCAAACGCGCTTTCAGATCGTTCTGCTTACGGAAGTACGCAATCAGCGGACGCTGGGTCACCAGAATGAAGATCATCAGCACAGAGGCCCAAAATGCAGACAACCCCGGTGACAGACGTTCGATCATCAGACACCACACCAGCACCACAACCGGCAGCAGGAAGTGCAGACCAGATTTCACGGTCGGCCCTACTTCCGGCAGCTGCACCATCGGTGAGCTTGGATCGTCCAGCTTCAGGTCCGGCACACTGGCTGCGTAACGCACCAGATAAAGGTAAGTCGCCCCCAACAGCACAGCGATCACCACACTGGCGTAGTCGCCGAAGGTCGGTTTGATCCAGCCGATGCCGAAGTACACCACCGCCGCAATCGCTGCTGTGATCAGGAAACCGGTCAGTAGGCCAAGCAAACGCAGCTGCCATGCTTTCACTTCAACGCGGCGCGGCAAGCCCTGCATGTTCTGTTTCAGCGCTTCCAGATGCACGATGTAAATCAGCGCCAGGTAGGAGATCAGCGCGGGCAGGAAAGCATGGGTGATCACATCTACGTAGGAGATGCCCACATATTCCACCATCAGGAACGCTGCGGCACCCATGACTGGTGGCATGATCTGCCCGTTTACGGAGGACGCCACCTCAACTGCACCCGCCTTCTCGGAGGTGAAACCGACACGTTTCATCATCGGTATGGTGAAGGTACCGGTGGTTACCACGTTGGCGATAGAGGAGCCGGAGATCAGACCGGTCAGGCCGGAAGATACAACCGCCGCTTTTGCCGGACCGCCACGCATGTGACCCAGCAGGGAGAACGCCACCTGAATAAAGTAGTTACCGGCACCCGCTTTATCGAGCAGCGCACCAAACAGTACAAACAGGAATACAAAGTTGGAGGATACGCCAAGCGCAATACCAAAAACGCCTTCTGTCGTCAGCCACTGGTGGTTAACAAGCTCTTTTAGTGTGACGCCTTTATGCGCGATCAGGTCCGGCATGTAAGGACCGGCCAGCGAGTAGGTCAGGAACACAATCGCCACGATCATCAGTGGCGGTCCCAGCGTACGGCGGGTCGCTTCCAGCAGCAGCACAATACCGATCACGGACACAATCAGGTCCTGGGTATTCGGCAGGCCCGGACGTCCAGCCAGCTGCTCGTAAAACAGGAAGATATAAGCGGCACTGAAGGCACCCAGTGCACAAAGAACGATATCGTTCAGCGGAATATGGTGACGCGGCGAGCGCGCGAAAGCCGGGTATGCAGTGAACGCGAGGAACGTCGCGAACGCCAGGTGGATGGAGCGCACCTCGGTGTCGTTGAAAATACCGAAGCTACCGATCAGCGGCCAGTCGTAAAACGGCAGTGGGGATGCGATCCACAGCTGGAACAGAGACCAGCACAAAGCAACCGCCAGCAACAACTTACCCGGAAAGCCAGCAGGAATACGCGCGCCGGTGTCGTTGGCGGCCACCATCTCCTGCAGTTCTTTCTCGTCGACCTGATCCTGTCTGCTTTGCAGATTCGTCATGTCAGCTCCCAAATTCAGAATTAAAAAAAGAGACCCCTGCCCGCCCCTGTCGTGCTGATCTGCACATCAGTACGACAGGAGACGAACAGCGATCTCCGGCGGGAGCGGGCCACTGAGTTGCCCACGCCCTCTACGTTAAGAACTGAAGATCTGCGCCTTAGCCCGCTGCAGGATGCAACCTCCGACATCAGAGGTTGCGCCAAGGGAGCGGTGGTCTGGCCTGAACCTGGGGGGGATAAGAGCGGCAGCTGCGAGACCAACCGAGCCCGCAGCGTACCGAATAAGTTCAGGTCCTACCGCCCGCCAACCTGTCGGCGGGCATCAACACAGAGCTTCCGGTTGAATTACATCCAGCCGCGTTCTTTGTAGTAACGAACCGCACCGTCGTGCAGTGGAGCGGACAGACCACCAGAGATCATCTGCTGAGGGTCCAGGTTGTTGAATGCAGGGTGCAGACGCTTGAAGCGGTCGAAGTTGTCGAATACCGCTTTCACTACGGTGTACACAGTGTCAGCATCTACATCAGCGGAGCTTACGAAAGTCGCAGCGTTACCGAAGGTTGCAACGTCTGCGTCGGTGCCTTTGTACAGGCCACCTTTGATGGTCGCGTTCGCGTAGTAATCGTTTTCAGCGATCAGCTTGTCGATTACCGGACCGGTTACAGGGATCACTTTTGCGTTACAGGAAGTAGTCGCTTCTTTGATCGCACCTGATGGGTGACCAACGGAGTACAGCATTACGTCCAGTTTGTTGTCACACAGCGCCTGTGCCTGCTCAGCCGCTTTCAGCTCAGCCGCCAGTTTGAAGCTGTCCTTAGTCCAGCCCTTCTCAGCCATGATCACTTCCATGGTGCCGCGGGTACCGGAACCAGGGTTGTTCAGGTTTACACGCTTACCTTCCAGATCGTCGAAAGATTCAACGCCGGAGTCCGCACGTGCCACTACAGTGAATGGCTCGTTGTGAACTGAGAACAGTGCACGCAGGTTGTTGAATTTACCCTGCTCCACGAAGGTCTTGTGCTTGGAGCCGTGCAGCGCGTGGAACTGCCAGTCAGACTGGGCCATACCCATGTCCTGCTGACCCTGACGGATAGCGTTGATGTTCGCTACGGAACCGCCGGTAGAAGGAGCAGTACACTTGATGCCGTGGTCTTTGGTTTCACGGTTTACCAGACGGCAGATAGACTGACCAACTACGTAGTACACACCTGTCTGACCACCGGTACCGATAGTCACATAGGTTTGATCTGCTGCGTTAGCAGTCATAGAGAACGATGCTGCCAGACCCACTGCGGAGGAGAGAAGTGTCGTTGCAAGTTTGTTCTTAATGGACATGGGAACCCTTCTTATCTTTATTCACCCGTAACCGGGTATGAGTAAGTTCTTATCAGCAGCATCGCTGCTGCTGCGTTGTTGCCTGGATCGGTGATGGCCCCTTCATTCTCAATCCATCACCGACTTATCCAGGCGGGCTGTCGTTTGGAGACCGCTCTAACATATGGGAAACACTTCACCGCCAAGACCGCCTGCCATGCCAACAAAACCTCCTCGCGTGCCATTTTTCAATTCAGTAACAATCCGCATAAGAAAAGCGGCTACCCTGCCCTAAGAAATCTCGCTTGTTTACGCCCGATGATCTGTGAAAAAATTTCGGTCCTTGCGATCCCCCTCAGGAAACCGATCCCTATGAAGAACTGGTTGTTTCTGCTCGTTGCCATCTCCTCCGAAGTGGTTGCCACCACCGCGCTGAAATCCAGCGAAGGTTTTACCCGCTTCTGGCCTTCGCTCGTGGTTGTGGTCGGTTACGGCATCGCCTTCTGGGCGCTTTCGCTGACATTGCGTACGATGCCACTGGGTATCGCCTATGCGATCTGGTGCGGATTGGGTATTGTGTTGGTCAGCGCTGTGGCAGCAATTGTCTATAAACAGACACTGGATCTACCCGCCCTGATCGGTATCGGCCTGATTATCGCGGGTGTCGCGGTGATCAACCTGTTTTCCAACACCAGTACCCATTGACGATCTGCTATGAGCTTGCTGCAACGTTTCAATCAGTTTCGATTCCACAAGCCACTGGGCCTGCGCCTGCTGGCGGCGATTCTGCTGTGCAGCTCGGCGATCACACTGATCGCTACGGGCACCCAGCTCTGGCTCGACTACCGTTACGAACTCTCCGCCATCGACGAACGCCTGCTACAGATAGAAGCCAGCTCTTTGAACAGCCTCTCCAACAGTTTGTGGGAGATCAGCCCCGACCAGATTCAGGTACAGCTAGACGGCCTCTACCAACTGCCCGACGTTCGTTATCTGGAGATCACCTCCCAGTTCGGTGATTTCTACGCTGCGGGCAGCCGTCCGGAGAACGGTCCGATCGTGGAGCGTCAGTACGACCTGCAGCACCGCGCCAGCAACGGCACACTGTTTGATGTGGGCCACCTGACACTGATCATCAGCCTGGACGAGGTCTACCGCCGCTTGGGTGACAAGGTACTGGTAATCCTGGCCTCCCAGGGGATCAAAACCTTTCTGGTGTCGATCTTTATCCTCACCATCTTCCATCGCCTAATCACCCAGCATCTGGGCACCATGGCCGACTACGCCCGCCGCCTGAAACTAGACCATCTGGACCGACCTCTGATTCTGAAACGCCCTGGCAAAAAGCGAGACGATGAGCTGAGTCAGGTGGTGGACGCGATGAACGGCATGCGTGAATCGATGCTGCAGGATATGAGTAAACGCGCCGAGGCGGAGCATGCTCTTGAGCGATTGAATGCGGAGCTGGAACAGCGCGTGACCGACCGTACGCAGGAGCTGGAGGAACGTAATCAGGAGCTGCACGACACGCTGGCGAAACTACAGGCCACCCAGCAGCAACTGGTGGAATCCAAGAAACTGGCCGCACTAGGCGGTCTGGTTGCCGGTGTCGCCCATGAGATCAACACACCGATCGGCATCGGTTTTACCGCTGCCTCTTTCCTCGCCGATCAGGCCAAACTGCAGCAACAGCTCAACCCGGACAATCCACTGGCGGATACAGCGGTAGAGAGCAGTCAGATGATCTGCCAGAACCTCGAGCGCGCCGCCCAGCTGATCAGCGCCTTTAAACAGGTATCCGTTGACCAGTCCAGCGAACAGCGCCGCAGCTTCGACCTGATCCAGTATCTTGATGAGATCCTCACCTCCCTGCAACCGCGCCTGAAACGCTGCCAACCTGCAATCCACATCAACGGTCCGGATCACCTGCAGCTGGACAGCTACCCCGGTGCCTATTACCAGATCTTCACCAACCTGATTCTGAACTCGTTATTGCATGGATTTGAGAACCAACCCGGCGGCGAGATCCAGATCAATATCAACCAAGGGCAGGATCAACTGATTATCGACTACCGCGACAACGGCGTAGGTGTTCAGGAGGGGTGGCAGCACAAAGTGTTCGAGCCGTTCATGACCACCAAACGCGGTCAGGGCTGCAGCGGACTGGGGATGCACATCACCTTTAACCTGGTGAGCCAGTTGCTGGACGGGCATATCGACTGTATGCCGAGTAAGAGCGGCGCGCATTTCCGTATGACATTGCCAATGGCGGCAACCGAAAACTAAGCTGTTGCGCATCGCTGCGCGATGGACAACCTACAGAGCTTTATTATTCGTAGGTTGGCGACGAGCGTAGCGACTCCCAACATCCCTGCCCCGCAGGTTGGCCAACACCCCAAGCGTTGCCCAACACCACCTGCTATCACAGCATCCCAGCTTCCCGAAAATAACGCTCTGCACCGGGATGCATCGGCGCTGCCAACGGCGTGCCGACCATATCTTCGATCTTCAGATGGGCAAACGCGGGATGCAAACGGCGGAATTTTTCAAACTGGGAGAACAACGCTTCTACCATGGCATACGCGACCTCTTCCGGCATATCGCTGCGGGTAAACAGCGTGGCGTTCACACCTGCGGTCTGCACATCCGCCTGACCTTCGCCGTAATAGTGGCCGCTCAGAGTCAGTGACTGGTAGTGCGGATTGTGCGCAATCACCGCAGCGATATCCTCGGGCGCCAGACTGATCAGCGCGCTATCACAATCCCGGATCGCTTCCTTGATCGCACCACTGGGATGCCCCACCACATACAGCGTGGCATCAATCTTATTTTCGCAGAGTGCCTTCGCCTGTTTAGCCGGTGCCAACTGGTGAACCTCGGAGAAATCTCCCAGCCGCCATTTACGCGCCGACATCAACATCGCCAGGGTAATACGCTGACTGCTGCCCTCTTTGCCGATATTCACCCGTTTACCACGCAGATCGGCAAAGCTGCTGATCCCGCTGTCGGTGCGACTCAACACCGAGATATATTCCGGGTAGAGGTTAAACAGCGCTCTTAGTTGAGGATTTGGCTCTGTGAACTTCCCCTGCCCCGTTACTGCGTCATGCAGCTGCCCCGCCTCGGCAATGCCCACATCCAACTTACCGCCAATCACCCGCTTCAGATTGGTCACCGAACCTGGCGTACTGCGCACCTCGCAACGGATACCATGTTGCGCACGGGTTATGTTCATCAAACGACATAGCGCACCACCCGCCGGGTAATACAAGCCAGTCACCCCTCCGGTACCCAGTGAGACCAGACGGCCATCAGCATTCACTGCTGGTGCAAACGCTCCCAGCAGGACAGCACCTAACGCAAACGCGGAAACAAACTGCCCGAAACGAGCAACAAGATACTGAAGGGGATTAATCATGGGTGTTTATAAGGCTCAGTCAATAAGCAACGGTAAGTGTAACAAAGCACAGTAAACAGGTTATAGCAGCAAACGAAGCTGTACTTCGCAGAAAACAAAGAACCCGCATAACGCGGGTTCCTTTCAATCAAGCCTTTTAAAGCCGTTACTTGCGACGGATACCAATCTTCCGACCGATGTTTTCAGGCTTGCCAATATCTGCCTGTTCGGCTTCCAGTCGCTGTATATTTGCTATAACTGCCTCTGGGAATTCAGCGCTTTTACGAGCTTTCAGGTCCACACACATCGCCATCTGTTCCAGAGTTGAGGCCAGATATTCAGTCCCATCTTCATTTTTAGCATACATCTCAAAGTAGAGATGCAGGCGTTTGCGGTCGTAATCCACCAGCTGCATACGCACATCAACAGGCTGATCCAGCACCACTTCGTTGTCATAAGTAATGTGGTTTTCCAGGACCATCCATGAGATATCGGTTTGGCGTGTGACCTCCTCACCCAGGCCGAGATCTTCCGCCAGCTGCTCGCCGGCATGATCAAAGATCAGCACGTAATAAGCCACATTCATATGGTTGTTGTAATCAAGCCACTCGGGTTTGATGGTGGTGCTATAGATCACTGCTGCTTTATCACTCATAGAAACTGTTTCCTTAAACACATTTTCCTTCAATGCAGAGGAGTATCCTGACCTGAACCCAGAAGATTATATACTGTGGCCTACAAAACATTTTTTAAAATGGGTTTATATGACCGTATCAGGATAACGGTGTCCACCGATATAGAAGCCATTAAAGGAGATTATCAGCAAAGGGGACTGATTAAGACTAGCTCTGGAGTACGAGTGTTGAGCGATACAAGCGTTCTTCGGTAGCCAATCTTGCTTTAGCCACCCTCAGCCATCACACAGGCACATCTTCGCGTTTGCGCCACAGATTAAACACTGAAGCGCAAACCGTGGTAGCGTCTGTTAGGTCAGGGTATTTACAGAGTGCAGCAAGTATTTCAGGTACTGTCGCTGTTACTCAGCATCCCATTGATTCTTAGTAAACAGGATCTGGCGCATCGCCATCAGCGCGGAGGTCAGGCGCATCGCCTGGTCGATTGCACTGTCGTTCTGGCCCAGCTGCTGCAGGCTGGCGACATGGCTGCGGAAACAGTTGTAACCACCGTTCACCATCGAAATAGCGATACAGGCGTAGTGGTAGCCCACTTCGTCGTTCACGTTGATCTCGTCAAATGGACGCAGATTCAGGCCATCCAGAGAACCACCCGCGTTGACCTGCGCGTAGTTACGGCTGAAGAAATAAGGATTGGTGACCGACATGCGGTTTAGCGCGAAACGGATATCGCGTTTGGAAACGTCGTCCAGACCGGCGGCAACATCCTGTGCCAGAGACATCAGATCGGTGCAGCGCGCGGCCATTACAGTGGCCCAGATCACATAACGCTTATGGGTGGGGAACAACAGCTCCTCCGCCAGAATTCCATGCAACATCATGGCCTGATCTTCCGAATCCTCCAGAAACTTAATAGTCCCTAATTCGACTGCCATTGCGCTTTTCTCCCATCCAATCCGATCGTAGTTTTTGTTTTAAAAAAGCGGCTCAAGAATGACCGCCCAGTGAAGACTACAACGCCATACGCCGGGCCACAACCCATCACATTAGACTGTCCTAATGTAATGTTTTTGTGGAATAACCGTTACTAAATAGAGGATTAATGCATTCAAAAATTATGACCGCAACTTCACCGACAAACGCACCACAATAGGGCCTGATAATCTGATGCCCGTTCAGAAAAGAGCACAAAAAAAATTTAAACTTTTTTGCGGGAAATCCCTAATTTTCACAATTAATTGTTAATGCCAGCCATAAGACTCCATCGAGATCGCCCGATACTCCACGCCGCCATCCAGAATGGTTAACTGATCGGACGCGTCACTGGCGCCTAAAGCGATCAGTAATGGCAGGTAATGTTCAGCAGTGGGGTGCGCGCGTTTGAAGTCTGCGCAGTAGCGTTGTGGCGTTGCAAGTGCCTGCAGATCCCGGCCCGACACTTTATCTCGTATCCACTGCTGCAAACGTTCTGCATACTCAAGTGGCTCACTTTGGGGGCCACCTACATCGTACAGATTGTGGGTCAGGCTACCGGACGCGACGATCGCGACACCCTGCTCCCGAATGGCTTGCAACGAACGCCCCAGATTGAGGAGTTCTTCGCTGTTCATGGTTGCATCCAGCGAGAGCTGCAACACGGGTAGATCCGCATTGGGCAGCAGATGGATCATCGGCACCCAGGCACCATGATCCCGGCCACGGGTTGGATTTTCGGATAGCGTGTATCCCTCGGCTCGAAGCAAAGAGGCAACCTCATCAGCAACCGCAGGAGAACCGGGCGCGTTGTACTGCAATCGGTAGAGGACGTCGGGAAAGCCGCCGAAATCATGCACCGTCTCAGGTTGTACGGAGGTCATCACCTCCAACCCTCGACTCATCCAGTGCGGCGAGATCACCAGAACCGCACGCAGATCCTTCAGATGCTCACGGTAGCCCGCCAGCAACTCACCCGTCCTGCCCGGCTCCACCGCGAACATCGGCGAACCGTGACCAATAAACATTACAGGTGCGCGTGAACTCATACCTCTTCCTCCTCCAACAATCTGAACCACGGTAGCTCCGGCCCGGCCGGCACAATGCCTGTAGGGTTCAGCGCCTGAATCGAGTAGTAACCGGCTTTAATATGATCCACCTTGGTGTTGTCACGAAACGCCGGAATTTGCAGTAACCGCTCCAGATAATCTGACAGCGCCGGATAATCAGTGATCCGCTTTAAATTGGTCTTAAACAAGCCATGGTACGCCAGATCGAAGCGGATCAGCGTCACAAAAAGCCGGATATCACTTTCGGTGAGCTGACCGCCAACGGCAAAGCCGTTCGCGCTGAAATGTGCTTCCAATCGATCCAGCGTGGTAAACACTTCATCAAAGGCTTCCCGATAGGCAGCCTCACTCTGAGCAAACCCCGCCCGGTACACGCCGTTGTTCAGGCTGTGATAGATACTGTCGTTGAAGGCGTCGGTTTCCGGCAAAAGCGCTGCCGGGCTCAGATCCAACTCTGTCGTGTGCAGTGCTTTCAGATCATCGTTAAAAATACGCAGGATATCAGCGGACTCATTGTTAACGATCGCCGCTTTCTGCTTATCCCAAAGCACCGGCACCGTGGCACGGCCGGTGTATCCAGCATCGGTCTGGGTGTACAACTGATGGATATACTTCACCGTCTCATCGGTTTCCGGCGTACTCTCCGGATAACCGCCAAACCGCCAGCCGTAATCGCTTAACTGCGGTTCCACCACGCTGACCGAGATATGTTGTTCAAGTCCGAGCAGGGAGCGTGCAATCAGGGTGCGGGTCGCCCAGGGGCAGATATAGGCCACGTACAGATGAAAACGCGGTTCGCTGTACGCACCCGCCGCCATATGCGCTACTACATCAGCTGGAATTCGCTCCCGGAACGCACTGCTCTGTCGCAGAAACCGCCCCTGCTTATCCTGCTTCTGTACCGGGTCCCAACGCTTTTCCCATACACCATTTACTAGCATCTTACCCTCCTGTTCTGGGTATTAACGGCTAAAAACGGGGCCCACTGCTGGCTAAAACAGCAGACCCCTAAACTCTTTGATTACGCTGTCTGGGCGTTTGCGATGGCGGGCTTAGCTTTTTTCAGGGCAAAGGCACCATCTCCCAGGAAGAACTGCGCAACAGATGCCGCGATCAGGAACGCTGGATACTCCCAACCACCGCCCTGGTTGCTGAACAACCAGCCACTTGCGCCGTGTACCAGTACGATGGAACCCAGCAATACCGGAATCAGCGCTGCAGCGACCCAGCGGCTGTAAACACCCAGGATCAGGGCGATACCGGCGCCGATCTCAACCCACATGGTGAGCGGACCAAAGAAGGCAGGCATACCGATCGATTCAAAGAAACCGGAGGTGCCTTCCGGGGTAAAAACGATCAGCTTCAGCAGACCGTGAGACAGGTACATGACGCCCAGGGCCAGGCGAAGAACAGTTGCTGCGTATTGTGCTTGAGTGTTCATAGGTGATCTCCTCGTGAAATTCGGTAATCAATGTCTTTGTTGAGAAGAATTTTTGACCAAACGCTCTCACTAAACAATAATCGAAACACTTAAGTGATTATTAAGAAATATTTAAAAGTATGGATAAACTGAACCTGATGACCTCCTTCATCGCGGTCGTTGAGGAAGGCACTTATACCGCTGCCGGTAAGCGATTGGGCAAAACCACCGCGCTGGTTAGCACCCATATCTCCCAGCTGGAAAGCCTGCTGGAGGTTCGCCTGCTCACCCGCTCCACCCGCAGCATGCAGCTCACACCCACCGGGCAGAGTTACTACGAAGAGGCCAAACAGGTACTGGACGATATCGCCACTCTGGAAGCGCGGGTCCGTCAGGAACACCAGACTCTGGTGGGCCGCCTGCGTATCAGCGCCCCGGTTACCTTTGGCGAACAGGTACTGATGCCTTTTATCGCAGCGATGGTCGAGGAGAACCCACAACTGAACGTAGAACTGCTGCTCAATGATCGTTACGTGGATATCGTGGCCGAAGGGTTCGATGCCGCGATCCGAATCGGGCAACTGGAAGATTCCGCGCTGTTCGCACGGCGGATCGGCTCCATCCGAATGTTGCTTTGCGCTTCGCCCAAGTTTATCGAGCGTTATGGAACACCGGAAAAACCGGAAGATCTGGAATCCCTGCCCTGCGTGTTCGATACCAACCTGCGCCAGGGAAACCGCTGGAGTTTGAGCTGCAACGGTAAAACTGCAGAGGTCGCCCCCAAGGTGATCGCCCGCGTAAACAGCGCCGTCGCAGCCGCACGTATGGCGACAACCGGACTGGCGATCACCTACGCCCCGGACTTTGCGGTAAAGAACGAGATCGAAGATGGCTCACTGCTTGAGGTCATGGCCGAATACAATCAGACGGACGTACCGATCAATATCGTCTACCCGCACAGGAAACACCTGTCGGCCAAGGTATCGACGTTTATTGAGGCGTTTGGGGAGTATTTGCGGGGGTGAAGTGGTGGTATTAAGTTGGATGGGTTAGCGGAGGGGTTTTCACTTTCGACTGTGGATTTATTTCCAAAAGCCGTTAGCCGTCTATCATACTTGTCGCGAATCACCTTTAGCTCAGGTGGATGGGGCTGCTATAACAAGGAGGTAGGTGGAAAAACTGGGACAACCAGAGGGATTCCTTCCCATAGAAACTGGAGAGAAATAGTTTGACCTAGAGCAACTCGCTGTATAAAATTTAAACAGCTCGATGCTTTATTACCTATTTATGTACGTCACTTCGAAGTTTTTCTCAATTCCTCGTCCTGTTTTCATAAGTACAACGTAAAAATTCCTGCATTTTTTCTGCCTGCTTCAGGCGGTCCACTCGTTTCCGAAAATAGGATACAAATTATGTCTAATATGACGACTGGCACGGTTAAATGGTTTAACGATGAGAAAGGCTTCGGCTTTATCGAACAACAATCCGGACCCGATGTTTTTGCTCACTTCAGCGCAATTACTGGTGATGGCTTCAAAAGCCTTCAGGAAGGTCAACAGGTTGAATTCTCTGTAACACAAGGGCAAAAAGGCCCACAAGCAGAGAACATTCGTCCTCTGTAAGTCTTAATTCGGTCTCATTTAGTCTAAGACTGATGGGAGCATGGTTTTGCTGTGCTTCCTCAAATAATCATCTCTCCCTGCGTTAAAGCTTCACTGTTTACAGATCAGACTGGTTCTACCCCGATCCCTCGGACATTCAGAAAAAGACGTGAAAGACCGTTAACAAGGGCATTATTCGTTGTTTTCGATGTCCCTCTTGATTGTATCCAATCTTTCTTTTTGCTCTTCGCTATTCTGCATCTGCGACGAGCCTGTTTTGTGAGGAGCGGTAAAACGCTCAGTGTTATCTAGCGCCTCGGATAGTTCTTCCAACCTTTCCCTTATTGAACGAAAGAGCATTAGCTCCAGCTGATCCACATCGTTAAGTGCCTGAGTTGCCTGGCGAAGCAGGAGGGGAAGTGATTCCAGTATCGTGTGTTCTATAGTTTGCTTCGCTAGTTTGGACTGTAACTTCTTGCGATCCTCTAGCCATGACACGAGCTCTTTTACTTCGTCGATGAATAATACTGCCGCAACGTGAGGCGGGACGCGGTCAACTCCGGCATTGAATGAGGCCACCGTGACTTGGGTTTCCTTACCTAATTCTTTATCTTTGATAATACGAATGCAATTAATCGCTTCGCCTTTGGTAATGAATTCCATAAGCACCTTCTCAATCTCTGTCTGCTTCAGAGACAACCTAAAATGTAGACTTAGAGAAGAATAATTGCCAACAGATAGCCTTGCGCAAGTACCTGATTACTCAAGTGTATTGTCCCTTGCAGGCCTAATGTGAGGATTAGCTGCGAGTTAAGGAGGATCAACAGCAAAAATGACCCCCAGATTGCTGGGGAAGTCTGGTTTGTGCCGAAAGCAGTCAACACGAATTCCGATCATTTCTCGCAAAGCGTACCTAGCCGCCCAGTTACTTGGCTTTGTCTAAGCAAACAGATCTGCCTCTAACCCAAGCAACTTCCTTTTCGCATCAAGCCCACCGGCATACCCCACCAGCTCCCCATTGCTACCCACGACACGGTGGCAAGGCACAATGATAGAAAGCGCATTCGCCCCGTTGGCACTGGCAACCGCGCGCACTGCTTTCGGATTATCCATCCGTTCTGCAAGCTGCAGATAGCTAGCCGTTTGCCCGAAGGGGATCTTCAGTAGCTGATCCCACACCGCTTTCTGAAAATCGGTACCTGCCAGCAAGAGGGGCAGATCAAACTGTTCGCGCTGTTGGCTGAAGTATTGCTCCAGTTGTTCAATAGCCCTGTCGATCACCGCATCACCCTGCTCCACGTAGTGGGCGTTGAGTCGGGTCTGTAGCCGACGATCGACGGTTTCTCTGCCCTTACGGTAGCGCCAGTCGCACAGGCACAACTGCCCGTCCAGGCCGCCGAGCAGCAGTTCACCGAATACGGTGGGGTAATATTGGATATGGATCTGGTTCATGGGGTTTGTCGATTATTGAGAGGTAGCGGGAAGGATCAATATAACGCTAACTACTGCCGGTGATGAACCTGAAAAGCCCGGGCACTTTGGCTCAGCCGTCCTGCTGTACTTTGAGACTGCAGCCCCGAGGGGCTTACAGTATCAGGCTGGGACACTCGTATTTAGCAGATCTGAAATCTCATTAGCGCCAACCGGTTTGCTGAAGTAGTAGCCCTGTGCGATTTCACATTCGAGGCGTTCAAGTATTTCGAGTTGTGCCTGGGTCTCAACGCCTTCCGCAATAATCTTGTGCCCTAAGTTATGCCCCATCTCGATCATAGAACTCACCAGAAGGTGGGTTTTCTGATCGGTGAGAATATCGTCAATAAAATACTTATCGATCTTCAGGACATCGATATTCAGGTGCTTCAATGAAGCAAAAGAGGAGTAGCCCGTACCGAAATCGTCGATCGCCAGCGTCACGCCCAGCTCTTTCAGTTTTTTGAACGTCAGCAGGTTACGCTGGTTTGTTTGCACAACCCCTTCGGTCACCTCCAGCTCCAGCTGACAAGGTGTTATACCCGTATCCTGCAGCACCTGCGCGATCAGCGGTACGAAACCTTCATCCAGAAAGTGGCTCGGGGATATATTGACTGCAACCCGGATCGGAGGCAGTCCTGCATCCCGCCAACTGGCAGCCTGTTTACAAGCGGTATACAACGCCCACTCAGTTAATTGCGGGATCATCCCTATCCTCTCCGCCGTCTCGATAAACTCAACTGGCGAGATATGTCCTAAGAGCGGATGGTACCAGCGCGACAACGCTTCAACCCCGATAATACTGCCGGTTTCGATGTCGATCTGCGGTTGGTACACAAGCGTCAGCAGCTGCTTCTCAATAGCGTCTCTGAGGTAGTGCTCAACCTTGAACCTGTACTCCGCCCTTTTGGTGAGCTCTTCATCATAAAAAGCGTAACGGTTTTTACCCAGATCTTTCGCTTCGTAAAGAGCCGTATCCGATGCCTTTAACAAGGCCTGCAGGTTATCTCCGTCTGCGGGGAAGTGAGAGATACCGATGCTGCAGGAGGGAACCAACGTCCTGCCAGCAAGCACAGCAGGCTTCGATATAAGATCAAGACAACGTTGCGCCACTTTGCCTGCGCAGTACTCATCGATCACATCGTTTACGATAATGCAGAACTCATCACCGCTGAGACGTGCGATAAAGTCACCCTCTCGACAGGCGATCTGTAAACGCTGCGCGCACTCTTTGAGCAGCAGGTCGCCGACATCATGCCCCAGGCTGTCATTCACGTTTTTGAAGTTATCCAGATCGATATACAGCAAGCTGAATCGCCGGTCACTGCGGGCAGATTCCGTGATCAGCCTTTCCAGGCTCAGGTAGAACTGCGCACGGCTCGATAGCTTGGTGAGTTCATCGGTGTAGGCCAGGTCACGGATACGCTTTTGATTGTGCTCCCGCTCCATAATGATGCCTGCCAAACGTGCAGCAGAGGTCAGATCGTTTGATTCCTCCTCGTTGGGTAACGCCGGGTGGTTATAGTACATACCAAACGCCCCTAGCACTTTGCCGGAGGAGTTCTTGATAGGTTCAGACCAGCAACAGCGCATCCCATGAGGCAGTGCGACGTGTTTGATCTCCGCCCATTTGGGATCTGTGTCGATATTTTCGACCAGCACACGCTTGCCGGTGTAGGTCGAGGTTCCACATGATCCAACCTCTGGTCCATTTTTCAGACCATTGACGGCATCACAATATTCCTTGGGCAGACTTGGGGCGCCGCCGTGGAGCAACGTGTCGCCCTCCAGCTCCAGCATTGAACATCGCATACCCGGATGACGCGCCTCATAGAGCAGCGCAATCTCGTCATAGATCTCCGAAGCGGGATTACCTTTGGCGATCATCTCGAGGATTTTGGTGTTCTGCTTGTCGTAAATCTCGGCTTTTTTACGATGCGTAATATCAACGTGGGTGCCGATTAAGCGGAGGGGTTTGTTGGTCGCGTTGCACCGAACCAGAAAGGCCCGGGATCGGATAAAGAGATACTGGCCAGCCTTATGCCGCATACGCATCTCAACTTCAAAGGGATCTGTTTTGCCGGCAAGGTAATCCTGAACATGCTGCAGAACCCGGTCCCGATCCTCCGGGTGGACCAGTGTGGCCCAGGTATCAAGCTGATGACCGAGCTCATGCTCTTCATAGCCCAACATACTTTTCCAGCGAGGGGAGTAATAAACCGTGTCCGTTTGCAGATCCCAATCCCAAAGGCCGTCATTGGCAGTGCGCATCGCCATGGCAAACCGTTGTTCGCTTTTAACGAGTTCAGCAATTTGCTCTTCCTTGATCTGCTGTGCGGAAGCGAGTTCGGCGCGTAACTTCGAGATCTCATCTAATAGCTGTGCTTTAGAATCGACTGTCATCTCCAGAGGCCTTTTCCAACAACAAGTCTGTACAGACTAGCAACAGAAATTAGCGCGTTCAATTAGAGAATCGTCCGCCGGAGGTCTGCGCCCTACTGGTCTAACCGCAGCCCGGCCAACGACCGGCTGCGTTTTCTCATGCGCTGCGGATCAGTAGGTTTTGTAAGGCAGGAACTTGCCTGACAGCACCACGTTTACGCGATCTCCTTTCGGATCTTGCTCTCGCTGGATATCCATCGAGAAATCGATCGCGCTCATAATGCCATCCCCAAACTCTTCGTGAATCAGCTCCTTGATCGTCGAACCATAGACATTGACGATCTCATACCAGCGATAGATCAGCGGATCGGTTGGCACGGCTGTCGGCAAGGAGCCTTTGTAAGGTGCAATTTGGAGCCAGGCGACGGCTTCATCCGAGAGGCTAAACAACTCGCCGACGATGGTTGCCTGCTCTTTACTCATGGCCATCTGGCCAAGACAGGCTGCGGTGGTCCACTCCTTAGAAAGCCCGATGGCCGCTGCGACTTCGCTCCACTTGATTCCTTTGGTGACTTTCGCGGCGATAATCGCAGCGGTGACTTCTTCCCGGTTACTAATCATAGGTCACTCCTAACATTGAAATAATTCGGTTATGAGGTGTTCAGCTGAACCAACAGAAACAGCACCGTCACGGTTAACACCAGAGACACCGATTTCCAGAACATAAGTGGATTTCTATCCATCAATGGCGGTTGGCTGCGGCGCAAATAGTCGGGATTCGGCGTACGCAGGTCGTAGATGAACTCTGACAACTCTGCATAGCGTTTATAAGGATTGGGTTGCAGGGCTTTATGTAGGGTTACATCGATCCATCCGGGGATCGCCTTGTCCTCATCAAGCACAGTGTCGTAAGTCAACTTTCGTTGCGCAGAAGCGGTAGCGCATTTGGCCACCTGGGTTCCGTAGGGAAAACGTCCCGATAACATGTGGTAGGCAATCACCGCCAAAGAGTAAAGATCTGAGCGAGTCGATATAACCTCGCCGACAAAATACTCCGGCGCCATATACAACGCTGTACCGGGCATCTCCGATGGCGTAAGTGTGTTTTGCGCTTCGATAATCCCCGCAACACGAACAGATCCGAAATCGATGATTTTTACTGTCCCATTGCTATCGATCATCACGTTCTCGGGACGCAGGTCCTGATGCAAGATCTCTTTGCGGTGCAACGCCTGCAAACCCCGCGCTATCTGTTCAATGATATTGCGAACACTTTCCAGATCGGGATTCGGATTATCAATCATCCACTGCGCGAGCGTTTGCCCTTCGATGTATTCGGTAACGGTATAGAGATAATTACGCTCGCGGCTTTGCAGGTAAGCCTTCATCACATGCGCACTGTTAATTCGCCGGGCAACCCACTCCTCCATAAGAAACTTTTCCAGATACGCGGGATCGTTACTTAGATCGACAGAAGGCGTTTTCAGAACGACATGGGCGCCACTGTCGATATCCTCTGCCAGATATACATGGCTACGGCTGTTGGCGTGCAACTCTCTGAGAATGTGATAACCATCAAATACCTCTCGCGGCAGCAGCGAGGGAGGCAGATCAAGCTGCTCTATCTGCTGCTTTAATACGCTTTCCTCCTGCTGTGGTAACTGATCAATACGTGCAATTTGCAGCGTAAGGTTGTCATCACTCCCGTTTTCAAGCGCCTGCCTAACGATATGCCTGGCAGCGTTATCAAGATCATCCGCGCAGGAATGCAGGGTCTCGAAGATAAACTTCGCGTCGCTGAACTCGTACACACCATCGGTACAAAGCAGGTAAATATCTCCCTCATGCAGGTCAGATGTCTGGTAATCCAACTCCAGATCCATATTGACGCCCATTGCACGACTTAAATAACTTTCCTCTTTCGAAACCCAAACCCGATGATCCTTGGTTAAAAGCTCCATCCCTTCGCCGCGTAAACGGTAGATGCGGCTATCGCCGATATGAAAAATATGTAGCGTAGAGGCTTTGAAAACCGCCGCGGTCAGGGTGCAAACGTACCCTTTGTCTTTATTGAAACGGTAATCGCTCCGTTGGGTTTGTGAGAACAACCAACCATTAATAGATTCAGCAACACGAATACCGGATGTATGTACGGACCATGCATCTGACGTGCAGTAATAATCTGTCAGAAAACTTTTTATCGAGGTCTCACTCGCGATCCGGCTAACACTGCTACTGCTAATACCATCGGCAAGGGCTAATACAGCACCTTTTAAACTAAGCTGTGGCTCTTTAGGTATAACTTCACCGTAAAAGTCCTGATTAACTTCTTTTAGACCTTTATCGCTAAATTGCCCTGTGCTTATTTTCAGATGGCTTGCCATGGTTTTAAAAACCTGTGCGCATTACAAGATAAGAGGTGGACGTAAACATAACCTTGAATAAAACCCGGCGGTCATACTGACCACCGGGATTTAACAGGCAGTTATCGATAGGAGACTGGCATTACAGAACCGCGACAGTTTTAGCTTCGTTAGCTTTTGCTTTACGCTCCTTGTTTGTTTTCACGTGAGTCCAGTAAAGCGGCAAACCAACCAGCAGGAAACCACCCGCCAGGTTACCCAGAGCAGTCGGGATCTCGTTCCAGATCAGGTAGTCCAGAATAGTGAATTCACCACCCATGATCATAGAGAATGGGAACAGGAACATGTTAACGATGGAGTGCTCGAAGGCCATGTAGAAGAAGAGCATAATCGGCATCCACATTGCCGCCATTTTACTACCGGCAGAGGTGGAGATCATCGCACCCACTACACCCATAGATACCATCCAGTTACACAGCATGCCGCGAATGAAGATGGTGAACCAACCCAGAACACCCTGCTCCTTATACCCCAGTGTTCTCGATTCACCGATCGTACTCACCTTGTCGGCAACGGCCCCGCCGTCAATCTGATAGCCGTAGGTGAGGATAAAGGACGCGAAGAAAGCGACGGTCATTGCGCCTGCGAAGTTGCCGCAGAATACCAACCCCCAGTTACGCCAGAGCTCTCGCATGGTACAACCCGGACGCTTGTCGATGACGGCCAGAGGAACCAAAGTAAATACCCCGGTTAATAGATCAAACTTCATCAGGTAAAGCATTATGAAACCTACCGGAAATAACACCGCACCCAGTAATGGGTTGCCTGTTTTTGTTATTACCGTAATGGCAAAAAATGCCGCCAGAGCCAAAATAGCACCCGCCATGTAAGCGCGGACCAATGTATCCTTGGTGGACATGAAGATTTTCTGTTCACCGGAATCAACCATTTTTGTGGCAAATTCACTTGGTTCTAAGTAAGCCATAGTAGAGCCTCATTCAATTAAGAAACTTGAATCGTTATGGCGGTCTAAAAAACAAAAAAAGCGCACAAACCCCGTCAGAAAAACCTGAAAAAGTAAGGACGCCGTTGTCCTGAAAGGTACAAATTTGTTCGCAATTAACATACTGGAAAAATAAACCCTGCTTACCGGGCAAGCAGACCTATTTACCAGTATTCAGACCACCGTTGATCTAAGCAGGCTTTTGCATAAGGAGTGCCAAACATTAAAAATCCTTACTTTTCAGGGGGTAACGAAAAAACGAGTGATTCAGAACCGAATTAAACGCCCCATGCTGAACCCATCGCAGTGCAACATATATCCATCATGCACCATTTGTGAGAGCAAGATCAGAAACTATAGGGCTTAGCAGGCTCATCAAAACCAAATCGTTCAGGTAGAAGCGTGCTTTGTAGTGCAGACGCAGCAAACAGTGAGCAGCATCCATCTGTATCAAGGGAAGGAATACAAGCGCTCACGCGCTTGATCAAACAGACTGCCGGCTTCACCCCGGAAGCCGACACATATTGTCATTACAGCGGGCACAGCAGTGCTGATTGAACACCGAATAGTTTGCTATTCCTGAAGGGTAAGCGGGTACAACTTGTCATCGAAGTCGGACAGGCTGGGGAACTGCAGCGGCGTATCCTGTTCAAGGTTTTGCAGGCGTGTTTTCCAATCTTCCAATACCTGCTTTCTGGCGTCGTCGCTGATGTAGGGCACATGCCAGGCGGTAAAGGGAGGCAATACCTCTAAACCGGTATAGGCCAGTGTTCCCTGCAACAGTGTTTCAGCATCCCCTCTATCGGGCCATGGATGCTCTGCTCGGCGAACATATGCTCCTGACCTCCGATGGTGAAACCGACCAGTGCTTTGCGCCCTTTCAATCCGCCCTGGTCGTAAAAGCGTTTACCGCCATACACCTGCCCGGATACCAGGACCCGGTCGATCCAGCCTTTTAAGATCGCGGGGGTCGAGAACCAGAAGATCGGGAATACAAAAACGATCAGGTCACACCAGAGCAGCTTATCGAGTTCGTCCTGAATATCCTGACTTAGGGTGCCGGTCTTCACGCCGTGACGTTGCTCGAGCGCATAGGTGCAGTAGTCTGGGTCAGCCCGTTCCGTGAAATCGTCGATCGAGGCCACCGGCTGAAAACCCATCGCGTACAGATCCGATACTTTTACTTCGTGCCCTTGCCTTTCAAACTCCTCGACGGCAGTCGATTTCATCGCAGTACAGAACGACTTGGGTTCCGGATGCGCGTGGACAACAAAGACTTTCATGGCATATCTCCCCTCTTATCTCTGCAACCAAGGAGCGGCAGAGTTAAGTGTTCTGTCGTATTAAAAGCCGGAAAAGTCAGGCTTTCGCTTCTCTTTAAAGGCATTCAACGCTTCATGTGCTTCCGGGCTGTTCAAGCGTGCACAAAACAAACGGGCTTCAGTCACGATGGTCTGATCGATCTGTTCCAGCTTATGGGATTTCATGATGCGTTTAGCGTCCTGCATAGCCCCCGGGGCTTTCAGCGCAATTGCCTTCGCCGCGGCCAGTGCATCGTCGAAAGCATCGTCAGAGCTGCTGATGGCGGTGATTAAACCAACACGTTCTGCCTTCTCTGCGCCGAACTTATCACCCAGCAGGAGCAACTCCGCAGCTTGCCGGTGCCCCATGGATTCACCGAATAACAGGCTGGAGCCACCTTCCGGGGTGCAGCCTAAATTCACGAACGGCGTGCTGAAGATTGCAGATCGGCTTGCGTATACCAGGTCGCAATGCAGCAACATGGTGGTACCGATACCAATTGCCACGCCATTTACGGCTGCCACAACCGGCGTCTGGAGCTTATTGAACGCACGCAGGAAGCTAAACACCGCGCTGTTTTCATCCTGCTGCGGTGGTGACTCCAGAAAATCACTGATGTCATTCCCCGCACTGAAACACTCCGCGTTACCGTAGAGCACAATCGCCCTGACGTTATCTGCCGCGTCTGCCTGCCTTAACTGCTGCTCCAGTTCGGCGTACATCTCCGTCGTCAGGGCATTTTTTGCCTTCGGCCGGTTAAAACTAATCAGCCGGATATGCTCGTTTAGATCTTGTACCTGAATCAGATTGCTCATAAAAACTCCAGAAAACCTAAGAGATAAGGGCGCTCAACGAACTGACCACATGTGTGGTGCGGTTCATTTCCGCGTTATGGCGATTCTTTGCATAGATATATTTTGCATACGAAATATATAGATAAATTTTTAGAGTCTCTGTAGCAGTTCCTTCAACATCGAAGATTCTGCCTCAGACAGATTAGCCAGAAACGTCTGGCTGGCCGGCTCCATCCGTTTGCTCAGCTCTTCGGCGAGTGCTTCCCCCTGCGGCGTCAGCCGTAACGTGATGGCGCGTCGATCGCTTTCGCTGTGCTGACGCGTCACAAGCTCCATCGCTTCCAGTCGGTCTAGAATGCCGGTCAGGGTTGCATTGTCGATGGATGCGACCTTGCCCAGCTCACTGGCAGACAAGGCGCCAAATTCATACATAAAGGAGACCACCTTTGCTTGCACTGCCGTAACCCCCAGATCGGAAATCGCCTGTTTCCAGCATTGGGTGCCACTTTTTGCGCTCTTCACCAGCAGGTGAAAGATGCAGTCTTGCGGAGACATCTGTTTACTCATAGCTTGAGCCTAACCCGTACAATTTATTTTGTGTACTAAATAATTTTTATACGTTCTATAAATTTCATGCGGACCCCGCGCTCAATGTGTGGGGCACGCAGGCTGATGCTCAGCCTAACTTCGACACAATGATTTAATTTCGCAGCCCTGCAGGCGGGAACGACTGTTCAAAATAGCTGTTAAACTGAGTAGCATGCGTTACCTGATGACTGTAATAAATCCCAAGGGGTGAATGTGAAGATACTTGGTGCGATTGTAGCGATCTGTTTGTCTTTGTACCTGTTTTACCAAGCGCATGGTATGGAAGGAATGGGACTGGCGCGTTTCGGTTATATCGTCGGTGCTGTGGTGCTGATTGTGGCGACCCTGATCGCCTTTATACCGCCAAAAGAAGACGAGCAGTAACAGCCCGAACAGCTTAGAAAAGCACTTATATTAAGTGCTTTTTTATTGTCCTGCGTATACCAATCGAGTTTGCCGCTCATAGAGAGGTTTCTGCTAGAAGCCGCAGAAGACCAGCAACCGCCCCTGAGAAGTGCTCGTTGCCATAGAACCAACAGATTCAACCCCGTCCCCCTGACGTGATTGTGCTTCACCATCCTCCACCGCTGCTTAATTTCAAAACGCACCGATCATTTATTTCTACATATGTCGATATTAACGTATACGAAATATCGAATACAATAACCTCCAGTTTCCTCAGGGCACGCTATACCTAAGGACCCTACTCTCTTTTAAAAGCCAGGGGCGGCTGCTGACCGTATCCCTGGCGTTCTTGCTCGTACACAGGATTTAACGGAACCGCTATGGGAATCTTCGAACGTTTTTTAACCTTATGGGTCGGCCTGTGCATTGTGGCCGGAGTGATCCTCGGAAATGTGATGCCCGCCCTGTTTCAGCAGGTGGCAGCGCTTGAATTTGCCCACGTGAATCTGGTGGTGGCGCTGTTTATCTGGGTGATGATCTATCCGATGATGGTGCAGATAGACTTCAGCTCCCTGCGTGATATTGGCAAGCGCCCTAAAGGGCTCGCCCTGACGCTGGTTGTAAACTGGCTGATCAAACCCTTCACCATGGCCCTGCTGGGCTGGCTGTTCTTTCGTGTCATTTTCAGTGATTGGGTCGATCCACAGAGCGCCGGTGAATACATCGCCGGCATGATCCTGTTGGGCGTCGCCCCCTGTACAGCGATGGTGTTCGTCTGGAGCCAGCTGACCAAAGGCGATCCCAACTACACCCTGATTCAGGTGTCGGTCAATGACATTATCATGGTGTTCGCCTTTGCGCCGATTACCGCGTTCTTACTGGGCGTCAGCGATATCGCCGTACCCTGGGACACCCTGCTGCTCTCAGTTGTGCTGTACGTGATGCTGCCGCTGGCTGCCGGTATCTGGACACGCCACAAGATCGAGCAATCCAGGGACGGGCAGCGTTTGAACAACCTGCTGCAGACGCTTAAACCCTGGTCCATTCTCGGCCTGCTAGCGACTGTCGTGCTGCTGTTTGGTTTTCAGGCGGAGACCATCGTTGAACAACCCCAGACCATTGTTCTGATCGCAATCCCCCTGCTGATCCAGACCTACGGTATCTTCGCCCTGGCCTATGCCAGCGCACGGTGGTTGCGTCTGCCGCACAATATCGCCGCGCCGGCCTGCATGATCGGCACCTCTAACTTTTTCGAGCTAGCCGTTGCCGTTGCGATTTCGCTGTTTGGTCTGCACTCCGGTGCTGCCCTGGCCACGGTGGTGGGCGTTCTGGTTGAAGTGCCGGTCATGCTCTCGCTGGTCGCCTTCGCCAATCGGACCCGGCACTGGTTCGATTCCAACCCTGCGAACGGATCGGCCTGATTCCGCACCGTACACCGCTGGCAGATAGTATGATGGCTGCCAGCGTCCTCTATCTTTAGTTCCACCCTAATGGCTCTTATCCTGCTGTCCTCTATCCTTCCTCCCTATGCTGCTTGCCCCTGAAACCCTGAAAGCTTGATGTGGCTTTGGTCCTGATCAGCCCTACGTAAGATGCAATCTAATGTGGGCCTATACAGTTACCCAATAATGGATCTCTGTTTAACCCACTTTATCTCATAGTCTCTACCCAACGACAGAACAAACAGAACCATCAGGACGTAGCGATGACCATGCAACACAACGAATTTGGCCAACCGATTGGTATGGCGGTAGATAACTGGACACCCCGTCCGTTTCCTTCACCCAAACCGATGCTGGGACAGTACTGCTGGCTGGAGGGTTTGTCCCCAGACAAGCATGGCGACCAGCTGTTTGATGCGTTTGGCACAGACAAGGAAGGTAAAAACTGGACCTACCTCTTTGATGGTCCGTTCGATACCCGTGCTGACTTTGATGCCTGGGTTGAACGGATCAGCAAAACCAGTGATCCCCTGTTTTACGCGATCATCGATAGAGAAACAGAACGTGCGGTGGGTGTCGCCAGCTTTATGCGAATCGACCCGGCAAATGGCGTGATTGAGGTGGGCAATATCCATTTCTCGCCGCTTTTGCAGAAAACACCACTGGCCACGGAAGCGATGTACCTGATGATGCAGCGCGCATTTGATGAGCTTGGCTACCGCCGCTACGAGTGGAAGTGCGACTCACTGAACGCGCCGTCCCGCAAAGCCGCAGCGCGTTTTGGCTTCACCTTTGAGGGCATCTTCCGGCAAGCGATCATGTACAAAGGCCGCAGCCGCGACACCGCCTGGTTCTCGATTACGGATGCCGAATGGCTGGCAACTAAGACGATGTTTAAAGCGTGGCTGGAACCTTCCAACTTCGATACCGACGGACAGCAGAAAAAGAAACTTCAGGAATACGCAGCGGAGTACACAGAATGACACTCGCAATCACACAACTGGATCGTGACGACTACACCGAATGGAAATCCCTGTATCGGGCCTACGGCAAGTTCTACAACATGCCACTCGACCAGAAAACTTTGGATACGGTTTGGTCCTGGATTTTTGACAGCAAGAATCCGTTTTACGCGCTGATCGCCAAAGATGAACAGGGCAACGGCGTGGGCCTGATGCACTACCGTGAAATGCCCTCCCCCCTGCGTGGAACGGTTGTTGGGTTTCTGGATGATCTCTATATCCAGCCGCACTACCGTGGCAATGGCGCCATAGATGCGATGTTTGACGCACTGAATGACGCAGCCAAAGCACATGGCTGGCCGTTTGTGCGTTGGATTACGGCAGAGAACAACTACCGGGCACGTGCCGTCTATGACCGGGTTGCCACCAAGACCCATTGGCAGACCTATCAGATGGATATCGGTTAGCTATCAGAGAACAGCGATAGGCAAAGAGAGCGCCGGAGCCCCGGCTGCTCTCACATTCCTACCTTACCACCATATTCCCTGTGGTTATGTGGTCTCAGGCTTCCTGCGCTTCGAAGTTCAGAAGCTGCTCAAGCGCGGGATTGATCATGCTGTTATCGCGGTATAACGCGTACAGATCTTCGGTAATCGTCTCCGCCACACCGATGACCTCCACGTTGTATTGCTCACAGATCTCATTGGCGATCACCGACGGTGCCGAGAAGAACCCCTCCCCTGCCTGACCCAGCACTTTGAGCAGCGCACTGTCGTCGATCTCCGCTTTGATATTGAGCTTGATACCGTTGACCTTAAACCAGTCTTTCAGTTTGCCCAGATAGGGTGTTTGGCGACCATAGCTGAGGAAACTAGCCTCGCTCAGGCTAGCAGGAAACGTCGCCTTCATCCGATCCGCCTCCTCCCCTTTGGTGTAGAAAAAGGACATGGGCGTACTCAGCAGTTTATGCGCCGTCAGGCCATCCCGGTCACACTCGTGGGGCAGATAATCGGAGATCAGCAGATCGATCTTCTTCTGTTTCAATTGCAGCAACAGGTCGCTGGCACAGGCGGTTTTACACACCAGCTGCACCTCATTGGGGATCTCCATCGCCGGTTTAATCACTTTCCACGCAAGTATTTTGTGTACGGTGGATGCGATACCCACCGAGAAGTCGATGGCACGGCTGTCGGGTGATTGCTGCAACACCTCTTCAAGCTGTGAGGTGATATCAAAAATCTTGTTGGCGTACGCGAACACCTGTTTCCCCATCGGCGTCATCACCAGATTGCGCCCTTCGCGCTTGAACAGCATGTGCTCCACGTTCTCTTCCAGCGTTGAGATCTGTGTGCTCAGCGTTTGTGGCGCTAGATCCACAATCTCGCACGCTTGCGTGATCGAACCTTCGCGCGCGGTAAGCCAGAAATAGTAGAGATGCTTTAAGTTCAATGGTTTCAAGGTGTTAGCTCCATAACAGGATACGGAAACAGCAGGCCAAAAACATACCCGACTAGTTTAGTAGGTTATATCCAGTAGGTGTTTTGTCAAATGAATTCTTGGCAGATCCAGCGCCCCCAGCCCCCATTCCCAGGCCCGCGGAAAACGACTCATCGAATTATTTGGAGACGTCCTCCCATATTTACGAATCATCTTCGAAATCGGTTTTGCTAGCATCGAATGACCCTATCCAATCCGGGAGTTGCTATGAAACTCAAAAAGATTCTGTTTGTAGTCAATCGTGGTTTCCTCATCCTCGACGATCCCGCATTTGAGATGTGTGCCAGGCTGTCGCGTGAAAACAACGCCTTTATCGAAGTACTGCTGGTGATCGATGACAGCGATATCCCCGGCTATGGGATATTCAGTCAGAAGAAAAATGAAGCCGTAAAACAGGAACTGCTTGAACGCACACGCAGCTATATCGAAGCGCAGCTCGCCAACTATAAAGGTGCGGAGTTAGCCATCAGGATCAGAACCGGCGTTAAGTTTATTGAGATCATCAAAGAGAGTGTCGAGGGTGACTTCGACATCATCGTCAAAACGCAGGATATCCATCACCAGCGTTTACACAGTCTGGACCTGCACCTGCTCAGAAAAACCCAGACGCCTATCTGGATACTGCGCAACGCAGCGCTGAACCAAAGCAATCAGCTGTTTGCCGCGATCGATCTGGATCTGGAGTACACCCAAGAGGGTCGTGCCCTGAATGACAAGATTATGGATGCGTCCAAGCAGCTGGCGCATCAGCTAGATCTGGAGATCACCGTTATCTCCTGCTGGAAACTCAACGGTGAGGACGCGCTGCGCAACAGTCCATTTCTGAAGGTAAATGATATAGATCTGGCCGAGATGATCACTCTGGAGACCGAACGGCAGTCTGAGCTGATGAAAGAGTTTCTCTCCAAGCACGGCGAGTTTGAGCACCTGCTGATCAAAGGGGACGCTGTCGATTCGATAGCCAACTACGTCAATATCAGTCGGCCTAAGGCGCTGATTATGGGCACCTTTGCCCGTTCGGGGCTGAGCGGTTATCTGATCGGGAATACCGCAGAAGATATCCTGCTGTCGATCGACTCACCCGTAATCGCGCTTAAACCTCCGGGATTTGTCTCCCCGGTACTTTAACCAGATCCGCCCATCAACCAGCTGCACGGATGCATCGATTAACGGGGATTGTTTATGAAAAAATACACCGATGATGCGCTGACCAACAAACTCTATTCTGCGGTCAGGTTCAGCGTCAGACTGCTGTCTATCATGATGGTGTTCGTCATCATCATGGGGGTGATTGATGTTGCCTGGACCATCTATGAAAAGCTGAACAAGCCACCGGTCTTTATCCTCACGATCTCGGACATGTTGGCGACGTTCGGTGCATTTATGGCAGTTTTGATCGCCATTGAGATACTGATCAACATCACCATCTATCTCAGGGATGATGTGATCCATGTAAAAATCGTGATGGCGACAGCACTGATGGCAGTTGCCAGGAAGGTCATTGTTCTGGACTTTGAAGAGATCACACCGCCCTATATTTACGGGTTAGCGGCGGTGGCACTGGCCATGAGCGTCGGCTACTGGCTGATTCATAAAATCCCGTCAAAACTGCATGAAGACTGACACTCACACTCAAGAGCCACCGCGGTGGCTCATTCACTCAGCAGCTCAATCATCTGTGATGCCTTATCTACCGTGATCTCACCCATAAGTTCGGGATTCGATAAGGCGTAGAGATAATCCTCAATCGCACTGTGATCGATATCGTCGCTCATCTCGATAAAACCGGCCCACTCCTCCAGATCATCAGAACAGATAGCACCCGATACGTATTTGCTGAGCACCTGAATCAGTGCGGTTTTTGAAGCGGCAATGGGTACGCACTCCTCTGTTGAACTCAACAGATAGGCAATCGCATCATCCCAATCGTCGTGGTAGGAAAGAATATGAAGCAGCGCTTCGGTTTTGTCCTTGATCATGCTGCGGAGTGTGGAACAGATCGTCTTGTTCAGCAAGTCAGCGTTGTTTGCTGAACCAGGTTTATGGGTTGTGCTCTCTCAGACTTGGTTTGGCATTGTTTGTAAGGCCACATCGCAGCTAAGGTTGTCCGCTGTCGACCCAAAGGCGACACCTGCGTTCAATATTCTGGGACGCTACTCATCAAGTCAAATTTCCTGAAAGCGGACCTCAGTACTCACTTCAAATTCGCAGTGAGCGCCAGATGCGAGCATAAGAATATCCTTGACAAGCTAGCAACTTCTGATAAATTCAGCCTCCTGAATAACCAATATCACGCTGGAGGGTAAACATGATTGTAGTCAAAACCTTCCGGGCAGTAAGCTGAAATTCGCTTAACCTGATTTCTCTGCCCGGTTTTTAAGCCGGGGCGTCTTTGCCCCCGATGAATCATTTATCGGACGCTACTTTTGTATGCGTCAGGGGTTCTTATGACTACAGTTTATTCTCTGTCCCAACTGGGATGGACTCCTTTTTTCCAGCAACAAATCACACTTGAAGAGTGTACGCAGTACGTTCCTGCCAGAATTATCGCGCAGCATCGATCGTATCTTGAACTTTATACCGAACAAGGCAAGCAGGACTTATCCCTCACAGCGAAGATGCCTGTTCTAACAGTCGGCGACTGGATTCTATTGAACGGCGATGGGGCTTTTCATCGTGCACTGGACCGTCTGTCACGATTCTCACGTAAGGCGTCTGGCAGCAAAGTCTCCGAGCAGCTGATTGCTGCCAACGTTGATACGGTGTTCGTGACCACTTCGCTGAACCACAATTTCTCCCTGAATCGGATCGAGCGCTATCTGGCCTTGACCAAAGAAGCAGGTGCAGAAGCTGTGGTGGTGTTAACCAAGTCGGATGAATGTATCGATCCAGCCAGCTATCTACGCCAAATTCAGGCCCTTGATCCATTGCTCATGGTTGAAGCGATCAATGCACTTGATGCCAATAGCGTACGGGTATTGGAGCCCTGGTGCCGACTTGGTAATACCGTAGCTGTTCTTGGATCTTCTGGCGTTGGTAAATCAACCCTTGTTAACACCTTGCTGGGTCAGGCGGCTCAGCAGACAGCATCAGCCAGGAATTCAGACAATAAAGGCAGGCATACGACTACCTCCCGTACGCTGCACCTGATGCCGAACAGCGGTATTTTGCTGGATACACCGGGCATGCGTGAGCTACAGCTGGCTGATTGCGAATCGGGTCTACAGGAGACTTTTGCCGACATCGATGCACTGTCTGCACAGTGTCGTTACAGCGATTGCCAGCATCATTCTGAGCCTGGTTGTGCAGTACAGGTGGCCCTTAAAGCATCACAGATTGATCAGCGCCGCCTGTCAAACTACCTCAAGCTGATGCGTGAACAGGCACACAATGGTGCCAGCCTCGCAGAGAAACGGGCAAGAGACCGCTCAAAAAGTCGTTTCTATCGTGCAGTACAAAGCGAAGCAAGGTTCCGTAAGAAAGGTCGGTAACCAGTACTTTAACTATTAATAACCTAGTTCTGCGCACTGAATCTTCAGTGTCGCAGAATCCGCAGTTATGCAACGAGTTTCAAAATATGAAAATAAACATACGCAGTGAAATCCCGAGTGACGAATCAGCTATAGAAGCTGTGACCCGGTCTGCTTTCCGGAATGCTTCCCATAGCAGCCATACAGAGCATCACATCATTAACGAGCTACGAAAAGCACAGCAGTTGTCAGTCTCGCTCGTAGCTGAATTAGACGGGGTTGTTGTCGGACATGTTGCTGTTTCACCGGTAGTCATCACAGACAGTAGTCAGAATTGGTATGGGCTTGGTCCTCTGTCGGTTGTTCCTGAGCAGCAAGGAAAAAGCATCGGATCACTACTCATGAATGAAGTGTTGACTTTATTGAAATTGCAGGGAGCATCCGGTTGCGTCTTGCTGGGAGAGCCGGATTATTACAGTCGCTTTGGTTTTGAAGCCAACACAAACCTTGTTCTGCCAGGTGTTCCACAAGAATACTTTCAGGCGTTGTCTTTCGATGGCGAGGTAGCAAAAGGCGAGGTAACTTACCATGAGGCGTTTCTTGCTCAGGGCTGAAAGCTAAAATTTATTCGCCCCATGGTAATACGGATTTCAAGTTTTTTACTATGGGGCACTAATGTCCGTTTCCAAATTTCACAGAGGTTGAAATTAAACACAATTTTCGTGAGTCCTCATGACTCCTTTGTGCCGATAGCAGACATCGCCTATTAGAAGGTGTCTGCATTATTAAAAGGACAGTGATTATTTCAGCGCTTTCTCCTGATAGGCTTTTGCACCATCCGGCAACGCCATAGCTTCAGAGGCCACCATCAGCACCGGCTTATCCTGTGCCGCCGCACCTGTCTGGGCGTCATAGGTAAGCCAACCTTTCCAGGATGCCAGATTGAACTGATTGTCGTACTCCGGGATCAGGCCGCGATCGCTTTCGGTGTAATAAGGGGCCTGGAACATCAGCGCGCTGTCGTTGGTGGCGCTGCCCACCAATATGATCAAAGGCGAGCTGCGCCCGATACAGATCGAAGGTTTAACACCGCAGGACCGCTCCATGTACCTTGTTTATCCCGGTCGGCGGCTGCTGCCCCGACGTGTGCGCTTGCTGGTCGACTGGCTTACAGCGCCTGTGAAATAAGGCTTTGAGGGTTCTCAGCGCCGTTATGGAACCAGATTTCTGGTAGTGCTGGTACTACTCATATATGCTCCCGGCGCCTACTTTAAGGTCATAATAAAAATAATCACAGGTTCAGGGGTCATCAGATGTTGCAACACCTCTTCCATCTCTCACCGAATGCCGATTGCAGTCTGCAGCAGCAGATTCGCGAGCAGATCAGCCGCGCCATTATCGAGGGGCATATCCCACCCGATCTGGCGTTGCCCTCGACCCGCAAGCTGGCGGAAATGCTGGGCGTATCGCGTAATACGGTGATTCTGGCCTACGAACATCTGCTGGATGACGGTTATCTGATCTCCAAAGCCCGTGCCGGATTTTTCGTCAATCCGGAGATGCTGAAGAGCAGCGCCCAACCTGATGCAGAGGCTGCCGAGACTATCACCGGCAACGCGCCGGACTGGGATCGTTACCTGAAACACCGCCCCACCGATCACAAGCTCAACAAGCTGCACCGCTGGCGCGACTACCCCTACCCGTTTATCTACGGTCAGCTTGATCCGAAGATGTTCCCCACCCACCACTGGCGGGAGTGTTGTAAGGAATCGGTCACCGTCGGCGCAATCGGCGAATGGGCGGGCGACCGTTACGACGATGACGACGCCCTGCTGATCGAGCAGATCCACAGTCGGCTGTTACCACGCCGTGCCGTCTGGGCTGATCCGGAAGAGATCCTGATCACCGTAGGTGCCCAGCATGGTTTGTATATGCTGATGCAGCTGCTGATGAGCAAAGGTTCTACCTTCGGTTTGGAAAATCCCGGTTACCCCGATCTGGTGCGCATGGCCTGCTACGCCGGTGCCACCACCCGCTCGCTGGAGGTGGACGAACAGGGACTGAAAACCGGCGATCAACTGAAGGGCTGCGACCTGATCTTTACCACCCCGAGTCACCAGTTCCCCACCACGGTCACCATGCCGATGGAACGGCGGCGCGAGCTGCTGGAACAAGCCTCGCAGGATGATTTTCTGATCATCGAGGATGACTACGAGTGTGAAACCAGCTTTGCCGATAATCCCACGCCCGCGTTGAAGAGTCTGGATAAGACCGGTCGGGTGATCTATCTGGGTAGTTTGTCGAAAACGCTGTCTCCCGGTTTGCGGCTTGGCTTTATCGTCGGCCCCAAAGAGCTGATCCGCGAGCTACGCGAATTCCGCCGCATGATGCTGCGCCACCCTCCGATGAACAACCAACGGGCGGTCGGCCTGTTCCTGGCTCGGGGTTACCACGACTCCCTGATCCGCAGCATCGTGCAGGTGTACGAGGAGCGCTGGAAGGAGGTTGGCGATGCCCTACAGGATTGCCTGCCGGAATCGGCAAAACCGCCGGTGTTTGGTGGCTCCTGTTATTGGGTCAAAGGGCCTGAAGGCTTGGATGCGCGCGAGCTGAAACGCCTGGCGCTGGAGAAAGGCGTGGTGATCGAATCGGGCGATATCTACTTCCAGCAGGATGATCCGCCGCTTAACTTTTTCCGGTTGGGTTACTCCTCCATCGCGACAGAGCGTATCCGGCCGGGTATTGATCGCTTGGCCGAGATTATCCGTCGGCTGACCTAAGATGTTGGGCATCACTGCGTGATGGCCAACCTACCCTGTTCCGTAGGTTGGTCTGAGCCCAGCAAAGCCCAACACAATATCCAGCTTCCTGTAGGTTGGTGACGAGCGCCAGCGACTCCCAACACAATCGTTAACCTCCCATCCAATGTTGAGCATCACTCTCCACTCGTAGGTTGGCCTGAGCGCAGCAAAGCCCAACACAATATCCAGCTTCCTGTAGGTTGGCGACGAGCGCCAGCGACTCCCAACGCGATCATTAACCTCCGCACAATTGCCGAGCATCACTCCATACTCGTAGGTTGGCCTGAGCGCAGCAAAGCCCAACACCATTCCCTCAACACAATATCTAAATCACCACACCTTGACGTAGGTTGGTGACGAGCGCCAGCGACTCCCAACACAATCATTAACCTCTGCCCAGTTGCCGAACATCACTCCACACTCGTAGGTTGGCCTGAGCGCAGCGAAGCCCAACTCAATCCCGTCAACACATAATCCAAATCGCCACACCTCCAATAGGTTGGCGACGAGCGCCTGCGACTCCCAACACAATCGTTAACCTCCCCCCAATTGCCGGGCATCACTCCGCACTCGTAGGTTGGCCTGAGCGCAGCGAAGCCCAACACCTATTACCTAATTACCTATTACCCATCACTCGCCCAAAGATTGTTTTGTTGGGAGTCGCTTCGCTCGTCGCCAACCTACCTGAATCATCCCCGCTCTGAACAAAAAACCACCACTTTTTGCCTTTAATTTCCGGCCTCTACTCGGGCCAACTGCTGGTATTTACCCCCGCGACCAGTTGGTACCAAAGCTCATTTTTTCAGCAACCAACCTGCACAATTTAAGATCACACACTCCTCTACACCCCAATAACCACAAGGCATCCAGCCTGGAACTACATTTTCGGTTCGGGTTGGGTCTATTGGCTCTCTTCGGCCGAAATTTATATTGATTTCAAGAGCAGCAACCACCGGAACACCGCAAAGGGTTCTGCAGCGCTCTGCGAATACTGGGTGTTTAACACACGCTTAGTACCGGACCTGTGTCACAACAATAAAAAATATTAGAGGTCACTATGACAATTAAAACTACCTTCAAAAAAGCACTCTCTGCTTGCGCAATTTCCGCGGCACTGACTCTCCCTGCTACACAGTCTGCGACGGCTGAAGAGCTGATGCTCGCCCACGCCTATCCGTCTGACCATATCTTCCACATGACATCCATGACCTTCACCGACGAGCTGAAGAAACAGGGTTCCTCCATCGAGGTGGACTACCATCCGGGTGGTTCTCTGGGTGACTGGGCGTCCATCTTCGAGCAGAGCATGGAAGGCGTGGTACCGATGACCATGAGCTTCGGTGCATCTGAATACGATGCGCGTCTGGACCTCTCCTGGCTGAGCTACGTGGTCGACGACTGGAAGGAAGCGCGCGAGGTATACGGCCCGAACGGCAAGATGACCGATATCTACAACGAGATTCTGGGTGACCTGGATCTGGTTGTGCTGGGTGTGATCCCAACCGGTTTCGGCTCCATCGCCACCCGTAAGGGCATCGAAGCGGTACCGACCAACTTCCCGGCAGACGGCCAGGGCATCAAGATGCGCGTACCGGCGATCCCGATCGGTATCGAGCGCTACAAGAGCTTCGGTTTCACCCCGGTTCCAATGCCGTTCTCCGAGCTGTACACCGCGCTGCAGCTGGGCACGATCGACGCCCGTGGTACCGCGCCATCTGTTGAGATCTGGCAGATGCGCGACGTCATCGAAGCCTACATCCTGACCAAGGACTACTTCGAGCACGCCTTCTGGGTAGTGAACAAGTCCTGGCTGGAAGACCTGTCTGACACAGAGCGCACCAAGCTGATGGCGGCGGCTGACGCGACCATGCAGACCGTGTGGGATGAAGCGCAGGCGATCGACGAAGGTTTCCTGAAGAAAGTACGCGGCGCCGGTATCAACGTGGTTGAACTGAGCCCAGAGCAGATGGGTAAAGCAAAAGAGATCCTGTACTCCAAAGAGTGGCCGTACATGGAAGGCATCGTGGGCAAAAAAATCATGACCATGATGCGTGAAATCGCCGGCATCAACTGATCCTAAGTCGTCTTAACCGTTCCGGTATCGCCTCCTCAACCCGGTTCTCCCGACTGGCCGGGTTGAGGAACGCGGCGATACCTCTCCGGAAACTCTCTTCAGGATCAGAACCATGCAACACGAAAAAATCTCTGAACCTCTCAAACCCGTTTCAACACCGGTCGGTGAGACGAAGATCTACGACTACGATCCGGATCTCAGCGCCCATCCGATTCCTCCACACCTGCACGCCATTCCGGAACAGCCCAACAACAGAGTTGATGGCTACCTGATGCGTTTTGAGCGTCTGCTCAACTGGCTGTTCCGCGCCATGATGGTAATGACCGGCATGGGCCTGGCCTTTCTGATGTTCTCTCAGGTGATCATGCGTTACGTGCTGGAATCACCGTTCACCGGCATCGAAGAAGCGTCCATTTTGCTCGCCGTCTGGGTCTATTTCCTCGGCATGGGGTACGCCACCCGCGAGCGTGAACATATCCACGGCGGTATCGTCAGCCTGGTGGTTAAAGACCCGTACAAAGTGAACGTCATCCGCTTTATCGGCTCCATTACCTGCATGATCGCCGCAATTGTCTTCGGTTACTTCGCCTGTAAATACGCGCTGAAAGAGATCGATCGGGGCCGTGTTTCCGTCAACCTGCGTTGGCCGCGTGGCGTCTGGAGCGCCAGCATGATCGTCGGTTTTGCGATGATGGTGGGTTACTTCCTGCTGGAAACCATCAATGAATTCCGCGACCTGCGCCGCACCCGTCGTGCCCGCAAGCAAGTCGCTCAGGAGGTATAAGCGATGACGTTATTTCTGATCTCGATGCTCATTGTCATCGTCCTGATTCTGATCGAAATTCCGGTGGCCTTTGCCTTCGGCATCGGTGCGGTGCTGTTTGCGTTCTTCACTGGCAACAACATCTCGTTCCTGATTCCGCATGGTTTCAAAACCGCCAGCGGCTTTGCCCTGCTCGCCCTGCCCCTGTTTATCTTCGCCGGGCTCTTAATGGCGGAAGGCGGAATATCGGAGCGATTGCTGAACTTCGTAAACTCTATCGTCGGCCGTATCAAAGGCGGCCTGGGTGCAGTCACCGTGCTGACCTGCGCCCTGTTCGGTGCAATATCCGGCTCCTCTTCTGCTGCGATTGCGGCGGTGGGCCAGATCATGATTCCACGTATGGTGCGCGAGGGTTATCCGGAAGGTCACGCGACTGCACTGGTAGCCTGCTCCTCGGTGCTGGCACTGCTGATCCCGCCAAGCATTCCGATGATCGTGTTCTCTATCACTGGTGGTCTGTCGGTGGGTGCGGCGTTCCTGTCGACCATCATTCCCGGCATCCTGCTGACGCTGGTGTACTGCGCGCTGAACATCTGGTTCCTGCGCAACGATCAGAACATCAAAGTAGAAGCTCCACTGCCGTTTAAAGAAGCCGCCAAAGGCGTTGCCCAAACCGGTTACCACGCGGCGTTCGCCCTGCTGATGCCCCTGATCATTCTGGGTGCTATCTATAGCGGTATCGCGACACCAACCGAAGCGGCGGCGATTGCAGTGATCTATGCGATCCCGGTGGGTCTATTTATCTATAAAGGCATGTCGCTGAAAAGTCTGGGGGCCGTCACCGTACGCGCAGTCACCATGACCGGTTCGATCATGGCCGTGCTTTTCTTCTTGTTCATTATGAGCCGCGCCATGATTCTGGAGCAGGTTCCACGCGACCTGGCCCAGGCGCTGTTGACGGTCTCTGAGAACAAATACGTCCTGCTGCTGTTGATTAATCTGTTGTTGCTGCTGATCGGCATGATCGTCGATGACATCTCCGGCAGCGTGCTGGCCGCGATCATCTTTTTGCCGATCATCAACGAGCTGGGGATCGACCCGATCCACTTTGCAGCGGTTGTGGGTGTGAATCTGGGCTTGGGTAACGTCTCACCGCCCTGTGCACCGATGCTCTATATGGCGGGCGGGGTCGGCAAGTTATCACTGGACCGTTACATCAAACCCACGTTGAAATTCCTCTGCTTCGGTCACCTGCCGATGGTGTTCCTGGTCACCTTTGTGCCGGAGCTATCGCTCTTCCTACCTAAGCTGCTGATGGGATATTGATACTGACACTGAACGCGATTACCTCTCCGTTCATGTTCTCTGACCATGCGAAGTCAGTTTGCCCCTGCTCTGCGGGGGCTTTTTTATGGTTAAAAGCATTACATACCATTTGAATTAAAATCGGTCGGTCAAAATAGTGCTATGCATTTACAAAATAGTCCTAGGTATCCCTCTGGATATAAGACTAACTTGTACCTACATATTTCGAATATTCATTCAAAGGCCACCAGCGTCAATGAATCAGCTCGTTGAGTTTTCATTGTCTTAAAATGGCACCTCACCCCATTAATGAGTTCGAAAAACCTTAATTAGCGAGCTGTTTTAAAGGGATATATAAACCGCAGGGTTAAAAACCCTCACACAACAAATTTAAAGCAGCCCCAAACTTCCCACCGTAATCTGACACTGCAAGCTGTTCTGCAAGGGTCACTCAATCGGTTGTGCATGCCAATCCGCAGCCCACTAAGGAGGAGTGAACACATGAACGTCAAAGCACTTTTGTCTGGTATAGGTATTCTTTCTGCGACCTTATCCCCTGGATTAACCGTTTCACATGCTGGCACAGCCTCCCTGAGCGGGGATGTAAGGCTGTACGGCGTGGACACCTTTGGCGGTAACGTCGTCCGTCGCTCACACCGCATCGCGTTGTATCCCGGCTATCAACTCACCCAATTACCGCGAGATGAAGCCTATAGCTATACAGAACTAGACCCGAATACCTACAGGCTAACGGTTACGACAACCTTTGCGGCCGGAGATTTACCTTCAGACTCAGTAACCTTTTTTACTGAAGGCTTTGACCCTAACAGGTGGACCACAATATCGCTGGCTGATGGCGAATCTGGCACGCTTAATTTTACAAGAACCGTGGGTGCTGCAAGCGGCGATATGCATTTTGAAGGCCTATGGGATCTTTCTGATATTCGAACAGACGTGAATCACAGCGTTACCGTTAATATGAAAACCTGGCAACGGGCGTGCCCTTACTGCTATCCGCCCTACGATGGATTAGCAACCTCAAGCAGCACGTTGAATCAATACGGCGGCTACTTTTCTGTTCTGCCAATCGATGAGATGGCGAGTCTCTCATCCTGGTATGTAAACTGGTCGGAGCAAGGCAGCCAGTGGCAATACCAACATATATGGGGTGATCCCACACAGAGCCCGATCCAGTTCACTCTGACCGGACCGGTGGAACCCGAAATTCAGCGGCAAACTCAGTTTATAGATCCCTTTGTGGTTCAGACATCTGAGGCGGAGGTCATTATCGACCTTGTTGAACTAGAGATTATCACCGCGGGAGAAACAGACAGCAACGGTGATCCGATCGGCATCAGCTCCATCGCCTACAGTGCGCAAACCAGCGATGCCCGCCAACGAATCCGCATGAATTACACAGCCGCACCCGGTCAGGAAACCAGCCCTTTATCGATTCTGATACGTGGCGAAGCAGGCGAATATACCCGCAGACCAAGCCTTACGATCATCGATACACGCGGCACAACATCAACCATCCCGATGGCCGTCAGCCTGGGCCAACTGGAAAGCACGCCCAGCGGTAGCGGAGTGGAACAAACCTTCTATGACGCCAGTAACGGTGAGATTGGTACCCTGACCTTTGATAACGTCTCAACCGAAGGGACCACAACCGTGAGCAGCTCTTCGGAAGGTCCCAACCCTCCGGGAGGTTTTAAGGTTGCAGAAACGGATGGCGTGCCACTGTACTTTGATATCCGTTCCACCGCTGAATTTGATTCGGCAGAGGTATGTTTCGGCTACGATCCTTTGGATATCGACTCTGAAACCGACCTGAAGCTCTACCACTATGAATGCTCAGCTCAGAACATATGCGACTGGGTAGACATTACATCGGTGGGTTATCCGGATACGACAACCAACACAATCTGCGGTATTACAAACGGCTTCTCTATCTTTGCATTTGTCGAACCTGCAGTGATCGACGCTGATAACGACGGCGTTCTCGACGAACAGGACAACTGTCGCTACACCCCAAATCCTGACCAGGCTGATCTTGACGGCGACGGTATCGGCGACGCCTGTGACAACGATATCGACGAAGACGGTGTAGGCAATGAAAGCGACAACTGTCCGCAAACCTATAACCCGTATCAGGCCAACTTCGACATGGATGAGTACGGCGATCAGTGCGATACCGACGATGACAATGACAACGTTGCAGATACTGCAGACCATTGCCCGGAAACACCTCTGCTAGAGCAGATCAACAGTCATGGCTGCACCAGCGATCAGTCGCTCGCCCTGCACTGCCCAACCGATGGCGACTACAGAAATCATGGCCAATACATGAAATGTGTCGTGACCGAGCTGCATCAGCAGGTTGAGTCCGGCCTGATACAGGAGTCAGACGTTGGCGATAAGGTTAGCGAACACGCGTCCTCTAAGGCAGATGGGTAATCAATGTCACGGCTTCTGGTAAGGATCTAACTCGGAGAACTTTCCAACAGTCAGGCCCAAGCCATCACCCTCAGGGTGATGGCTTTTTAAAATGCCGTTCACATGCATCCGCCGCTATGATTTTAGCCCCACACTGCACGCTTAATCCCGCATCAAACCACCCAATTTATCATTCAAAAACATAAAGTTACCCCTGGAACCACTGATCAGGTCCGGGTTGGGTCTATAGGTCCTGTGAGCGGCGATTTTATATTGGTTCCATGAGCTAAGAACCCAACAATCTTAACGACAGGAACTGATTCATGACGACCCCATACATCAAAATAAAAAACCACATCAACGGCGCATGGGTAGATGAGAGCAACGGCCAGTACGAGCCGCTGCGTAACCCGTCCACCGGCGCGGTGATCGGGGAAGTACCGCTGTCTTCACCTGAAACCTCCCGTGCGGCTGTAGCTGCTGCGGCTGAAACTTTCCCGGCGTGGAGCGCAACTCCACTGCCGAAGCGTATGGATTACATCTTCAAAATGTACCAGGCGATGCAGGACAACAAAGAGATGCTGGCCGAGTCCATCGCCATCGACCAGGCGAAACATATCGCTGAAGCCCGTGGTGAAGTGGGTCGCGTAATCGAGATCCTGCAGATGGCGTGCACCATCCCAGCGCTGATCCAGGGTGACACCGTGCAGGGCATCGCCAACAACATCAACGGCCGCCTGATCAAATCTCCGCTGGGTGTGTTCTGCGGTGTGGCACCGTTCAACTTCCCTGCCCTGGTATTCGGCTGGTTCATCCCATTCGCCATCGGCACCGGCAACACCTTCGTGTACAAGCCATCCACTGAATCCCCGCTGTTCATGCAGAAGATGATGCAGCTGATGCAGGATATCGGCCTGCCAGACGGCGTTGTAAACATCGTACACGGCGACCGTGAAACCGTAGAAGCCTGGTACGACGACGAAAACGTAACGGGTGTATGTCTGGTCGGTTCCACCCCAACTGCAAAAGCGATTGCAGAGGGTTGCGGCCGTCATGGCAAGAAGACCATGCTGCTGGGCGGAGCCAAAAACTTCGCTGCAGTGATGGAAGACGCCCCGATGGATCTGCTGATCGAGAACATCCTGATGTCCGGTTATGGCTCTGCCGGTCAGCGCTGCCTGGCGGTATCCAACATCGCGGTTGTACCAGAGATCTACGACGAGTTCGTTGAGCGCCTGCTGGAAGCGTCCAAATCCGTGACCGTGGGTGATGCGATGGATCCTGACGTATTCATGGGCCCGGTGATCTCCGCAAACGCCAAAGAGCGTATCGAGAACTACATCAACATCGGTGTGGAAGGCGGTGCGACCCTGGCACTGGACGGTCGTAACCCAGAGGTCGGCGACGCCAACAAAGATGGTTACTTCGTAGGCCCAACCGTCTTCACCGACGTTACGCCATGCATGCAGATCGCGCGCGAAGAGATCTTCGGCCCGGTACTGAGCATCATGAAAGTGGGCTGCATCGACGGCGCCCTGCGTATGGTTAAGAACCACGATATGGGCAACGGCGCGGTGATCTTCACCCAGAACGCCTTCTACATCGAGAAGTTCATCAACGAAGCGGATGTAGGCATGGTCGGCGTCAACGTCGGTATCTGCGCACCGCACCCATACCTGCCGTTCGGCGGTATCAAAGGCTCTCTGGTGGGCAACAACAAGGTGCAGGGTAAAGACGCGATCGACTTCTTCACCCAAAACAAAGTCGCAACCGTACGTGTGGTTGATCCACGCGAGAACAAAGCGGCAGAGTCTAAACCGGCAGACAACTCCGTACGTAGCTGCGTAGCGAGCTGATCTGTTGATTTGTTGGGAGTCGCTTCGCTCGTCGCCAACCTACTTAAGCATTGCGACTCCTAACGTATAAAAAGGGGACAGAATTATTTTCTGTCCCCTTTTCAATTGCACATCGCTATCAAACCAAGCTGATCCCCTCAGCCTCGTAGGTTTTCATGTCCACCCACTCAAACCAGGGGCGTGCTTCTGACAGATGCGCCTGCATATGTTCGCTCTGCAGATGCACTAATAGCTCTTCCTGACTGTTCCACTCCTCATACAAGAACAACAGGTCAGGATCGTCCGCGGAGATCGTCTGCTGATAATTAAGGCATCCCTTCTCCTCGCGCACCAGGTTGCCCAGCACCTCCATATGCTCCAGAAAGGTTTGTCTGAACTGGGGTTTTACCTTGCCCGCGACGGTTACGATGATCATCAGGAGTCCTCCTCAAATTGATAATGGAGGCATGGTATCCGGTTGTTTACTTCATAAAAATTCAATAAATTAAACAATCAACTTATCCAAAATTGAAATAGTTGGGGACACCGGTGAAGAAAATCGATCCCAAACTGCTGCAGGTGTTTGCGGATGTTGTGGACCAGGGAAGCTTTACCGGCGCAGCGGATATCCGGGAAACCAACGCCTCCTACATCACCCGTCAGATCAAGAAGCTGGAGTCAGAGCTTAAAACCACACTGCTGAACCGTTCGACACGAGCGATCGCCTTAACGGAATCGGGACGACTGGTGTATGAAAACGCCCGCCAGATCAACGAGCTGATGCGTAATGTCTCCACCATCTCCGAAGATTACTCCGGCGAACTACGCGGAACCCTGCGCATTACCAGCGCGGTGTACCTTGGACGGAAGCTGGTTTTTCCGGTGATAGAGCGGATCTGCGACCGCTATCCCGATGTGAATATCGAACTGCAGTTGCATGATGATCAGGTGGATATCATCAAAGATCGCTTTGATCTGGCGATCCGCGTCTGGAAACCGCGGGACGTCGATCTGATCGGTCAGAAGCTGATGGATGTGCGTTTCCTGCTGGCCGCCGCACCGGAGTTCGTACAACAGCACGGCATGCCAACATCGCTGGATGATCTCCGGGATCTGCCCGCCATCGTCTACGGGCGTAAGGGCCATACCAACAAAACGTTCAGCTACTTCGATGATACCGGCAAGCTGTGCAGCTTCGATGTGAACGCCAACCTCTGTATCAACGATGCGGAGCAACTCAACGACTGCGTAATGCAGGGCAACCGGTATTACGTGCCGACGAACTTCATGGCGGCAGAGAAGATCAGGAACGGCGAGCTGATTCAGCTGCTACCCGACCTGAAGATCCCCGTGGATGAAGCCCTGTACGCGGTCTATCCGAATCGCGCCCTGTCACGGATCGCAAAGATGGTGATCGAAGAGCTGAAAACCGATATCCATCGCTTCCAGTAAGCCAAACGCAAAAAAGCCCTTCGAAAAGGGCTTTGAATGCAAGGTTATGGAATGGGGTTTACCGGTAACTCACCTTACGTGCATTCCGGGCTTCGAGATTCTCTTCAGCAAATGCACCGACCTTTTCCAGCAGATCCCGACTACCCTGCTCGCCGGTTCCGGTCACTTTCACCGAGGTGATCAGCCAGTTCCCGTCACGCTTAATCAGCACAAAGTCATAACGGCCGGACACCGCCCAGAAGCCATCCGTGCCCAACCAATGGCTGGCGGTAAAATCGACGGTCGCCGCTGCATCCTGCTCCTGCAGCGAAACCTGCAGGTTGCTCAGCTCATGGTAGGTAGTGTCGAAACCGGGCAGGAATCCCGCCCAACGTTTCATCAGCTCGGCCCGATCAACCTTCTCCGGCTCACCACCAAACAGCGATGTGTAATCCACCCGCACAGACGGCGCGAACAGACGGCCCAGATACTCATACGCGTCCTGATCAGCCAGCGTGGAGAAGCTGGTGAGATTGCTGCGAATCTGCGCCTCATCACGGGTTAGGGTTTGGGCCTGCACAGTCATCGTGATCACTCCTAGCAATAAAATAAGCAGATAGTTCAGTCTCATACCTGCACCTGTTACAGGTTCACACCGAAGTGTTCAGAGATCGCGTTCACGGAGTCCTGCACCGCTTTCGGCTGATCGTAGAAATCAAACTGGCTCACACCGTCGAACCATACCGCCTGAACGTTATCACCTGCCGCTTCCAGATACTGGTGCGCCCCCGCAGGCAGTGCCATCGCTTCAGATGCGACCATCAGCACCGGTTTGTCCTGAGTCGCTGCGTTCTGCTGTGCATCGTAATTCAGCCAACCGGTCCAGGAGGCAACGTTAAACTGGTTGTCGTATTCAGGGATCAGGCCTCGGTCGGTTTCGGTGTAATACGGAACCTGATACATCAGAGAGCTTTCGTTGGTCAGGCTTGCCGCTTCAATCACTACAGGTTCAGCTGCGTGCTTTGCATCCGCTGCAGCGGCCAGCAGGTTTTTCACACTCTCTTCACCACCGTAGATCGCGGTCGCCATCGCCTTGTCATGCAGCCAAGGCGCAACCACGGCAACGGCCTGCAGTTTGTCGTTGCCCGCTGCGGCATCCAGCATGTAACCGGAGGACGCACACACACCCAGCCCTGCAATACGGCTACCATCAACACCATCCAGACCAGCCACCGCATCGATCATCGCGCGGATATCGTCGGTCTTACGGCTTGGATCTTCCAGATACTTCACCGCACCTTCGGACTGCCCCCAGCCACGGAAATCAAAGGTCACTGCCGCGTAACCCTTATCCGCCAGCGCCTGGGCGTACACCGCCGGCATCTGCTCTTTCACCGTGGTCCAGGCACCGGTCACGATCACTACCGGTGGATTCTCGACGCCTTCGGGCAGGTAGAGGTTGGCCGCCAGTGCGCCAACGCGGGTATCTAGTTCGATCGGTTTCATAGTGTGTGTCTCATGTTGGTCACTTACGTTTTCCTTGGCAGAACAGGCCGTAAGAGTTAAGGCCATAAAAGCGGATACGAGCAGTCTCTTGAACATTAGCAGGCTCCCGGTTAAGCACCCCTGTAGGTTTATAGCTCACATCTTATACAGGCCAGAGCTATCTAAAAATACAGGAAACAACAGGACCAAATTGCCATATAAGACAACAATAGACACTTGAGGCTAAACGCCCTTTTTCAGCTCCCAAAGGAGACGGAAAATCCACGCTAATTCGGCTAAAGTACTCGCCAAGACTGGACCGTCCCATTACCATGCACGCCAAATCTATTTGAAGAAGTAATACGTTATGTCTCTGCCTCCTTGCCCGAAATGCAATTCTGAATACGTTTACCAGGATCAGGAGATGCTGATCTGCCCGGAATGCGCCTATGAATGGAACCCAAATGAAGTTCCTGAAGAAGAAGAGGCCCTGAAGGTCAAAGACGCCAACGGCACCCTGCTGCAGGACGGCGATAAGGTCACCTTGATCAAAGACCTGAAGGTAAAGGGCAGCTCCCAAGTGCTGAAGATCGGTACTAAAGCGCTGGTACGCCGTATCGTTGAAGGCAAAGACCACCAGCTAGACTGCCGAGTAGATGGCGCTGGCGAGATGATGGTTACTGCGGCGTTTGTTAAGAAAGCTTAAGATACTTGGGCAGAACGCCTGCTCATTCAAAGCCGACATTCCGTAGGTTGGCGACGAGCGAAGCGACTCCCAACATCCACAACAAAAAGGGGACTGAAATTAAATCAGTCCCCTTTTTTCGTCCTCCGCCGCGCAGAGCGCCACGTTGCCACCACCGACAACGACCACATCGTAGGTCTTGTTCAGGTTTGTCATTGTTTTAACCGCTTGTTGTTAGATGTATACAAATGAATACATTGGCGATGAGCCTAACGAACGAAGCTGTCAGCAACCTGTCAGGGGGAGATGGAGGGCGTACCGGGGAGTGTTTTTGTTGGGAGTCGCTTCGCTCGTCGCCAACCTACAGGATGGGTAGATTGCGGACGAGCGCCAGCGACTCTCTACAGAAAACCAGAGCGAGCGATCTGTTAAGACTTCGGCGGTTCTTGATCGGACGATCGATCGGAGGGCATCTCTTCCTTACTCAAAGCATCGCGCAACGCCTCTTCCCTGCGCTGCAGCCCTTCCGCATCGCCAAATGGGACAAAGTAAAGGTAGCGTTCATGGGGATCGGCCACTTTGCGTGCGTGTTTTATCGGACACCAGTATTGTTCGGTTCGGGAGGTGATCTCACGTGCGTAACTGATAACGCCGTTGACGTAAGCACAGTACACGCAGTTGATTTTCTGAATAAGGTTCAGGTACGCCAGATGGTGGCGATCAAACACCAGGTACTCTTTGCGGGACACTCTGGGGATACGATAAAGCCTGAAGCAAACCTGCTGATAGAGCGTCAGTGACAGGTCCATAAACAGCACCGGCACAAACATACCGTAGATAAAGGGTGCCGACAGCACATTGCGGGGTTCGCTCGATCTCAACCAGGAAAACACGCCCTCCTTGAGTTCCTGATGGGTTTGTTTCAGTTTGTCCTCGAACTCAATCCGAGTTCCTTCCACCCGGTACAGGATCTCCTGTTCTTGCTCCTTCAGAACAGTCTGCAACTCGCGTTTCAATGTCTCGATCTGCAGAAGTAACTTTCGAATCCGATCATTCATGGGCGCCCCCGCGTTAAGAACATCGGTGCCTTAAAAGTAGTTGTGATCCTGCATAAAAACCATAAGCGAAAATGGGGACAGAACTATATTTCTTCGGGGATGAGGTGTTGGGAGTCGCTTCGCTCGTCGCCAACCTACGAGGATGAGTTCGGGTAGGTTGTTCATCGCCCCAAGCGATGCCCAACAAAATAAATCCGTCCCCAATTATTAGAGTTATTTGTACTCGGTGCACATGGTGTCGAGATCGGCGATCTCGCGGCTCATTTCGCGGGTGATGTTGATCATCAGGATCTTGAACTCTTCGGGGAATTTTTCACAGAACTGGTGGAACAGGTCGGCGGGGATCTCCAGCATATAGCCTTCGTCTTCCATGTACTGGGTGCCGTGGCGTTTCTGCAGGCCGATCATGCCAACAAACCCGATCTGCTCGCCGGGGCTGTAGTAGCGCAGTTTTACCATCGCACCACAGGCCTCTTTGGGCTTATGGAAACGGGAGCCGCCGCTGAGGATGATAAAGAAGGAGTTGGAGCATTCGCCCAGGCTGTAGATCCTGTCGCCCGGCAGGTAGTGGTTAAGGTTGCCCTGCTCCAGCAGGTAGGTGAGGCTGTCGTCGGGCAAAGCCCCGAACATCGCCAGATCACGACAGTAGCTGAGTGGAATCTGGCTTTTCAGATCCTGATAAGACTGCGTTTGCATCGTTCCTACCCTTAGCGGAAACCGCTACCAAGTATAGACAATAAGACCACACCACGACGGGAGTGCTCCCCTTTTCGCGGTATAGCGTTGATCTTGGTCCTGTTCGATTGAACAGGATCTGAACAGGCGTAAAAAAAGGGGCCCAGCTGGGCCCCTCAGATAAGGTCGGTTCGTCACTGAACCTTTGAGCAAGGGCGCTACTATGATGAACCGTCACACCGGTGGATCTGCGCAAGGTGATCCGGACATCATCGGGAGCGCGGGGTCTTACCACATGTCAGGGTAAGAGGGTTCAGCGAACCTCCCCGTCGGGAGGTTCACCAAAACAGTCAGCTATGCTCGATAGCTGAGGAACCAGAGAACTGGTTCTTAGTAGTCGTACTTACCAGCGGAGTACAGCGCCTGAGCTTTCACCCATACGTCGCCGATTTCACCGTTGCCAACAGGCTGACCGTCCAGTTCGATAACTGGCGCGATCTCTTTGCTGGAGCTGGTCAGCCAGATCTCGTCTGCGTTGCGTACTTCATCCATAGTCACGATGCGCTCTTCAACTTTGATAGAGCCGTCTTTGTTCAGGATGTCCAGCAGCATCAGACGGGTGATACCCGGCAGGATCTGGTTGTCCAGTGGTGGCGTGATTACAACGCCGTCTTTAACGATGTACGCGTTGCATGCAGAACCTTCGGTCAGCTCGCCGTCTGCGTTGTACAGCAGAATTTCGTTGTTGCCAGACGCGTAACCCTGCTGGAAGTGCATTACGTTACCCAGCAGTGCAGTGGATTTGATGTTGCAACGCTTCCAACGCAGGTCTTCGGTGCTGGATACTTTGTAAGACTTAGCAACTTCTTTGTCAGCAACTGGCGCTGCTGGGATTTCGAATACGAATGCAAAAACGGTCGCTTCGATGTCGTCCGGGTACGCGTGGAAACGCTTGCTGTCTGCACCACGGGATACGTGCAGGTAGATACCCAGGTTGCCGCCACCGTTCTTTTCGATCAGGTTTTCGCACACTTCACGCCAGTCAGCGTGGGAGTAGCCGAATTTAACGTCGATGAAGCCCAGACCTTCGTCCATACGGTCGATGTGCGGGCCAAAACCAACCAGTTTGCCATCGTAAGAAGGGATCACCTCGTAGATGCCGTCACCGAACAGGAAGCCTCGGTCCATTGGCGAGATCTTCGCTTCAGACATTGGCATGTAGGATCCGTTTAGATAAACAATACTCATAAAGACAAACTCCAAACTTGGTGGTCTCTCATCGCGAGTCCCCCCACGCGACCACCTTTTTCAAAAATATAGACTCACTCATACCTCTGCCGAAGCAGAGGCATCAAAATTCAATCAGGCAAACCCGGTCAGTTTGCGCAGCTCCAGCAGCATCGCTTCGCCGTCTGCCGCTGGCAGGCTGTCCTCGGTCAGGGTGTTGTCACGGGTTACACCGTCAACACTGCCGCGTTCAGACAGGTACTGCAGAATCGCTACGTTGTCGAAATCGGCCAGCAGGTCTTCGCCCTGCAACCAGCCCATCAGCGCAACCAGCGCGTGACCGCCCCAGTTGGAGACGTCTGCCACAACCAGCTCGCTGCAGCGGGTTACCGCTGGGGTGATATCCAGGCTACGCAGTGCCGGGCGTACGTTGCCCATGCCGATCTCGTTACCGCCATCGCCGATAGCGATAGACGGACAGCCCGCTTCTTTCATGATCTCGTCGAAGCTGGCCGCATGCGGAGTGATCGATTCACCACGCATGTTGTAATAACCTTCGTCTTCCGCCTGTCCCGGACGCTCGATGGAGATCACCAGCTGTGGTGCGTGTTTCTCCAGGATCTCGTCGGCAGCGCGCAGACGCTCTTCGGTGCTCAGTTCACCAACCGGCAGCTTCTGGATACGGTAGTCGTCTTCCAGTTTGCTCGCCAGCGGATCACCGCAGACCAGAATCGGGGTTGCACCGCAGGCTTCGAAAGCACGGTAGAGAGAGATCGCGCCTACAGGGCCATCGGTCTCAAAGGTACCTGCTACCGGGAAACCGGTGCCGATCAGTACTGTACCGGTGCACTGCTGCATCATCATCGCTGCACGCAGGCAGTAACCTGGCAGCATCATGCCCTGTACGGTTTTCATGCCACGGAGGTTGCGAGATACCAACAGCTCTTCAATCTCCAGGCTCAGCTTCATCGCTTCTTGCAGCTGGGACTGTGGGGTAATGTTCTGTTTCATATTCACAAACGTTCTCCAGTTCTTATTCTTAGCAAGCCTGCGGTTCAATCACCGCGTTGCGGCGTTTGGTCAGCAGGTTCAGGTTGTGAGCGTCATCGATGGTGACCGCTTCAAACGTAATGGTTGATCCCGGTGTCAGCTGCGCCAGTTTGGCGGTATCGAGCGACAACACGGAACCCAGTTTCGGGTAACCACCGATGGTCTGACGGTCGTTCAGCAAGATGATTGGCTGGCCGTCCGCCGGTACCTGAATCGCACCGTGGCAGATCCCCTCGGAGAGGATGCCGTCGATGGCAGGTTTGATCTCAGGGCCGTTCAGGCGGTAGCCCATACGGTCGCTGCGATCGGTTGTTTCGTATTCGCTGGTGAAGAAACGGGCGATCTGCAGGTCGCTGAACGCCTGCTTCTGATAACCCAGAATCACACGCAGGTGTGCGTTCTTGCCGTACGCCGGACGATGATCCTCTGCCAGCAGCAGGCAGCCGTTCGCAGACGCTTCCGCGCACGGCAGAAAATCGTTTGGCTCCAGCTTACCGCCGTTCAGACCACCCACGGATTCGCGGGATACGGTCGCGGCGCTACCAAAGCTGTGCGGTACGTCAAAACCACCCGCTACGGCCAGATACGCACGACAGCCGTTGGTGGCGTAACCCAGCTCGATCAAGTCACCGGCGTTCACCGCGTGGCTGCGCCACAGTTCTTGCTCCTGACCATTGATCTTCAGGGGTAGCTCGGCACCGGTAACCGCGATGCGGGTTGCAACCTGTGCTTCCAGCGTCAGACCGCCGAAGCTCACTTCCAGCGCGGTCACACCTTCGTTGTTGCCGCACAGGCGGTTCGCCCAGCTGAACGCTTCCGCATCCAGCGGTCCGCCGCAGGTCAGGCCGATACCGTGCTGACCGAAACGGCCCGCATCCTGAATCAGGGTCATCAGGCCCGGCTGGCGTACCAGAAAGCCCGAAGTGTTCGCAGTGTTATGCGTCATCTAAGGAACCTCCCAGTGCAAAGAAATCGTCACGGCTGATCGCTTCAAAACGTACGCGATCGCCCACCTGTACCGGCATGGTTGGCTGCGCATCCGGATCGAACATACGCTGCGGGCAGCGGCCGATCAGGTTCCAGCCACCCGGCGATACAGCCGGGTAGATAGCGGTCTGGCGGTCAGCAATACCCACGGCACCACGCGGTACACGCTGGCGTGGCGTAGACAGACGCGGCGCTGCGATACGCTCGTCCACGTCACCCAGGTATGCGAATCCCGGTGCAAATCCGATCGCGTAAACACGGTATTCACCCGCCTGGTGGATCTGAATCACCTCGTCGGTGGTCAGCTCAGCGTTACGCGCCAGCTGCTCCAGATCGGCACCGGCTTCAGTACCGTAGAACACCGGCAGGGTTACGATGCGGCCCTGCTCGGAAGATTCGTCGGACAGCAACCCTTTGATCTTGTTGATGCCCTGACGCACGCGCAGGTGGTCACAGCGGAACATGTCGAACACCACCAGCACAGAAGCATAAGATGGCACCAGATCGATCAGGCACTCGCCCAGCTCCTGCTTCAGCAGACGGGCCGCCTGTTCTACGCGGTTTGCAACACCCGCTTCGCCGTGTTCGCCCAGATAGAGGATCAGGGCGTTTTCGCCTGCAACCTCTACCCTCATGCTTCAATCACCTCACGGATCGCTTCGATGGCGCGCACACCCTCTTCGTTGTCGCCGTGTACACACAGGGTGTCAGCGTCGATCTTCAGGGTGTTACCGCTCACGGTGGTCACGGTGCCTTCGCGGCACAGCTGTTCAACCTGCGCCAGCATCTTCTCGCGGGTGTGTACGGCACCGGCTTTGCTGCGTGCCAGCAGTTTGCCGTCATCGTCGTAGCAACGGTCGGCAAAGGCTTCAAACAGAACCTCGATGCCCGCTTCTTTCGCTTCCGCACGGTGCAGGTCGCACTCCGGAGTCGCCTGTAGCATCAGTGCAATCGGACGGTGATAGGTCGCGATAGCTTCCATCACGGCGGCACGCACGTTGTCTTTCGCCATCATGTCGTTGTAGAGCGCGCCATGTGGTTTTACGTAGCTCAGCTCCAGACCCTGAGTGAGGGCCATGCCGTCCAGCGCAGCGATCTGATAGTGCATCAGTGCAACGATCTCAGCGGGCTGACAGTTCATGGAGCGACGACCAAACCCAACCAGATCCTGATAACCCGGATGCGCACCCACGGTGACGTTGTTCTCTTTTGCCAGCGCCAGGGTACGCTGCATCACCAGTGGATCACCGGCGTGAAAACCGCAGGCGATGTTCGCCTGATCGATGTGGGGCATCACGGCAGCGTCCAGACCCATGGTCCAGGCACCAAAGCTTTCGCCGAGATCGCAGTTAAGTTTGATTGTCATTGTTATATTCCTATTCCAAGCTCAACCCGGTGGCCTCCGGGAACAGTGCAGCGCACGCGCAGATTCGCGCTACACCTCTTAAAATCTCAAATCTGCCAGATCAGAGTACGGACAGACGGCTGTTCGGCAGATCGGTAACCAGCATGTGGCCCGGGCTGTGCGTAATGCAGAACGGCGGTTTCGCCTGTTCCAGCGCAACCTGCGGGGTTACACCACACGCCCAGAACACCGGTACTTCACCCTCTTTGATGGTGACCGCGTCACCGTAATCCGGGCTGTTGATGTCCGCGATGCCGATCTGAGCCGGATCACCGAAGTGGATCGGTGCGCCGTGTACCGATGGGAAACGGCTGCAGATCTGGATCGCACGGATCGCGTCAGCCGGTTTCATCGGACGCATGGATACCACGGTGTCACCGCTGAAACGGCCCGCCGGTTTGCAGGCGATGTTGGTGCGGTACATAGGTACGTTCACACCTTCGGTTACGTTGCGTACTTCCAGACCGTCGGCGATCAGCGCTTCTTCGAAGGAGAAGGAGCAACCCAGCGCAAAGGTCACCAGATCGTCACGCCAGAAATCGCGTACGTCTTCCACTTCCTGCTCGAAAATACCGTCTTTAAAGATGCGGTACTTAGGCACGTCGGAGCGGATATCCAGGTCTTCACCCAGAGACAGGATGCCGCTGTCGCCTGGCTGAGCAGACATGCCCACCAGCGGGCACGGTTTCTGGTTCAGCTGGCAGAACTGCAGGAATTCGTTGGCCCAGTCCGCTGGCAGGATCGCCAGGTTACACTGCACAAAACCCTGCGCTACGCCGGAGGTGTTACCGGTGAATTCGCCTGCGCGGATTGCACGGCGCAGTTCAACTGGTGAAAGTTCGTTAGTCATCGCCATCGTTAAAATTCCTTATTTGAATCGATCGTTGCGTACGGATACGGTCTCACCACCACGCTTGTAAACGCGCGGTACACGGTCAGAGATGGAGCAGACGATCTCGTAGTTGATGGTGTTCAGGTCGCTGGCAGCCATATCAACGCTGAAGCGGTCGTTGAGCAGATCCACCTGATCGCCCACTTTCACGCTTTCGTCAACGCGGATCATGGTCTGATCCATGCACACGCGGCCAACAATCTGGAATTCTTTGCCGTTGATCTCAACGGGACGGTTCTGGTGGTAACGCAGCCAGCCATCGGCGTAACCGATCGGCATTACGCCCACCAACATATCTTCTTCAGCTTCGAAGGTAGCGCCGTAACCGACCTTGTCGCCCTTCTGCAGGCGTTTCACCTGCGTGATGCGGCTGTGCAGGGAGAACGCCTTCTGCAGCGGCACTGGCAGTTCAAACTCGTCGCTCGGCGCCAGACCGTACATGGCGATACCCAGACGACCGCCGTTGGCAGCGGTCTGCTGCGGGTGACGCAGCAGTGCTGCGCTGTTGGACTGGTGCACGTATTTGAAGCGACTCAGGTCGTAGCCATCGGTGATCGCAGCGACTTTATCCAGCTGTTTCTGGTAGTGATCCACACAACCATCGGCCGTCGCAAAGTGAGTAAACAGACCGATCAGGTTGAGGTTGGCTTCGGCATCCAGCATCTCGCAGGCTTTGCGGAAGCTCTCAGAGTTGGTCACACCGATACGGTGCATGCCGGAATCGATCTTCAGGTGAACGTTGGCAGGCACACCGTCGTAACCGGCTGCAGCTTCGATCCAGCTCAGATCGTGGGCAGTGATATCGATATCCTGTTCAGCCGCCACAGCGATGTCGGTCGGACGGATCGGGCCCATCACCAGAACAGGGACATCTTTAATTTCGCGGCGCAGGTTCAGCGCCTCATCAAGGAAGGCTACCGCCAGATGGGTTGCACCGGCGTCCAGTGCGGCCCGTGCCACTTCAACATCGCCATGACCATAAGCATTGGCTTTCACCACAGCAAAGAGGTTCTCAAACCCCGCGTGGCGTTTAATATTGCTTACGTTAGCAGCGATACGATCCAGGTCGACCTCGACCCAGGTGTCACGGTAGAACATCCAACATACCTCTCAGCAGCACATGAAACCGGAACCGAATATTGTACTAATTCGAGATACCCAAACCAGAAAAATTGCTGCGTTTATATGACCAAAATCAGAATAATTTTCCTGCGAAAATCTAAAATCAGGAAATAGCTCCAAATGAGAATTCCCTACTTTTCGCAGCTAACACTAAGCCCGTTTAGAGAAATGCGTCTGGTCAAAGGACCAGACGCCGGCGCGACCACGCACACAACACATACGAAAAAAGTGCGCGGCACCAAACAACAAAGCTTAGAGGACCCGACCACACAACCAGCCTCTCTGACCATGTACCCGGAAGGAGGACACCGCACCGACAAAACATCAGCCGCAGGCATCCCCACTGTTCAGCACTATAAATAAGTGGGCAGAAATCCATTAAGTGCCAACAGACGGAACCTCTTAGGGCCAAGAGGGGCCATACTTACTGAAACTACGCGACTCGTCCTGAGCCACTTTCAGGAGACCCACTCTATGCACGACAGCTCTTCCCCCGGCACCCTTATCGTTGGTGGTGGCCACGCCGGATATCAGTGTGCAGAATCGCTGCGCCATGCCGGATACACAGATCCAATCACGATTATCGACGCACAGCCGCATCTGCCCTACCAACGCCCGCCGCTCACCAAAACCTATCTGCAGGTCCCCACCGAAGCCGATCGACTGCACTTCCGCCCCGCCAGCTACTTTGCCGATCACCAGATCGAATTGCTGCTTGGCAGGCGGGTCAGCGCCATCGACCGACAGACTCGTCAACTAACGTTAGACAACGGTGAGACGCGAGAGTATCACTCTTTGGTGCTCGCAACCGGCGCAAGGTTACGTTATCTCAACTGCCCCGGCGCACAACTGCAGGGCGTGCACTATATACGCCACCTGGACGACGTGCACCAGATTCAGAAACATCTGCCGGTGGTGCAGCAGGTGGTGATCATCGGTGGTGGTTTTATATCGCTGGAGTGCGCCGCCACCCTCTGTCAGCTGGGTAAGAAAGTCACCGTACTGGAGATCGGCGATCGCCTCATGGCACGCAGCATCTCCCAAGAGATCTCTGCGTTTATGCAACAGGTACACGAAGAACACGGCGTCACCGTCCGTTTTGACAGTCAGGTAGAAATGATCAATGGCAACGATCTGATCGAATCGGTACAGCTGGCCAGTGGCGACACCCTGCCCGCTCAACTTGTGATGGTGGGTATCGGTGTGGAGCCGGAGATAACCCTGGCTCAACAAGCTGATCTGGTGACCAATGAGGGTATTCTGGTCGATGAACACTGCCGCACCAGCGATCCCGCAATCTACGCCGCCGGAGACTGCACGGAGTTTATCAGCCGTTTCGCCGAGCGCCAGTTGCGACTGGAATCGGTGCAGAACGCCACCGATCAGGCAAAGATCGTCGCCGAAGTAATCGCAGGAAAAGAGAACAGCTACGATGCCATCCCCTGGTTCTGGACCGACCAGCACCGCACCAAACTGCAGATGGCGGGCCTGCATCAAGGCTACACCCGCGTCCACCAACGCGGCGATATGGAGGAGCAACGCTTCTCCCTCTTCTATTTCCGCGATCACCGCCTGATCGCCGTGCACAGTATCAACCGCCCAGGCGACCATATGAGTGCGCGGAAACTGCTTGCGGCGGGAATCTCCCCCACGCAAACGCAGGTTGAGGATATGGAATTTAAGCTGAGTAGTTTGTTGAAGCCAAGGTAACCGAACCGGCGCAAACGGGACTTTGAGGAACCAGAGGAGCAAAGTGCAGTGAGGTCGGTCAGGTGACATGAGATCACCACCTCACCAAGTCAGCCTTACCGCTAGACAGAGTAAGGAACCGTAATGCAAAACAAGATCGTTCTGGAATCTACTATTACGTGCCCCGAGTGCGGCCATTCCAAAACGGAATCCATGCCAACCGATGCGTGCCAATGGTTTTATGGCTGTGAGGGGTGCGGCACGTTACTGAAGCCACTGCCTGGCGACTGTTGCGTGTACTGCTCTTATGGAACAGTTCCTTGCCCTCCAATACAGGAAGGCACAGGTTGTTGTTCATCTCCAGCAACACCCTGATGGAAGAGTCCGCTTTTTGCGCTGAACACGGACAGCAAAGTACTGACGATGCCTCTGCCATCACAAGAAGAGTCTCAAGAGTGGAAAAGGTCGATCACGTCACCGCCCCCTGCCACGCAACACTGTGAACAATCGCTCCCCGTGCAGCCCGGGCATCAACATCAAGCTATACCTCCAAAATTGGTGTCCGGGTTCAATAAACCACTACTACTGTTAAAAACCAGCAATTTAAGTGCCAAATACAAAATAAAGGCGGGCATGTTATTGTGCTATAAAATAGCTACTAACCAATTCTTGATACTGGTCGCCTATGAATTTTAAATTTAACCTCGAAGATGCCGGACAAGTCGCGATTGGTGCTTTCGCTATGGCGGTACCGATTTCTTTTTCGGAAGAGGCTTGGAGGCTGGGCGAAACTCTACCTCTCACAAACCTGATAGTCCTGTTGCTCTTATCGGTAGCTTTTTTAGGTTTTTTCGCCTTCCAGAGTGTATTCCAAGGGGACATACGCCTGAGAATTCCAGTTTTTATTTTCCGAATTTTTGTCGCCTATATCATTGCGGGATGCGTTGTCGCACTTGTGCTTATTTCTCTGAATAAATTCCCCCTTCTGTCAGAGCCAACAGTGGCATTAAAACGTCTTTTGGTGATCACCATGCCAGCCTCAATGGGGGCGATTATCGTGGACAGCTTAGACAAAGAGTAAATACAAAGATCAAACCGTTCTCCTACAGCCACTTGCGAGATATTAATTATTATCTATACTTTTTAGAATACTTTTAACAACCAGTTCCGGTAACCACCTGAAACCCGTGATGGCGAATCAATGAAATTTGTAACAACCGATTTTAGCGTAAGATGCATAAGGGAAACTGAAAAAGGAGATGAGGAGGTAGCAAGTTTTGATATAAATATTGATCAGGTTGCACCTCACGTGGCAGCTGTACTGTTTCCTACCGAAGTCGAGGAGTTAGAAGCATGGCTTAGGGCGAGATCCGAGTTACAAGAGCACTTAACGGAACGACCAGACGAGTTAAACCTGATAGACGTATTACCGTCATTACTTAATGAAGCATCACAGGTGCTTCAAGAGCACGGAAAAATTGATCTCCGTGTAAAAAACGAATTGAAATCCAATATCGCTCAACTCAGCAAAGAATTAGATAAATTGGCGGTTATTTCTGAGCCGAAGCCCGAAACCATCGAGGACCTCGGAAAAGCAGAGCTAATAAAAGCCAAGCTTGACGTCATTAAATCCTGTCTAACTGATGCTGATCTTGATTGAAAAGTGATAGAATAATTCACAAAATCTTCTCTAGATCATCTTGTTTTATGGACTCCAGCTTTAGCCCTATATCGGACCAACACCCAGACTAAGGATAGAGTTTTCCAACATCTTTTTTTATACTGCGGATTCAATTCCTCGCCTATTTTGATTAAATGATTCGGCCAGCAAAAAGTCTTTTTTAGAGCATTTCTTGGTAGTGACCGCATCTCTTACTGTCATTCTTGCGAAGACAGGTTAAGATCTGACCATCCAAGTTGACCGCGAAGGAACGCTTCAGTTATTGAAAGGCAATCGCTCTGTTTCAGAGCTTGTATTCAAGTATTTTTAAGCAACTGGTGGATATTGTACATGGAAGAAATACATCAAAGGGAAGAGCTTAAGGACTGCTCTCTAGTCGAACTGAATAAATACGCAACCCTCTGTCGGATAATTCACTCCGCAAGATATATGTACAACCCTCTAAAATGGCTAGCATTCATAAATAGAGAGCACCATCTTTATATCCAAAACCTTCTTAGCCATCCGCATAAACGTTGCACTTTGTGGAAGTTTCAATCAGGCATTCTAGTTTACTGCTCTTCTAGCGGGACAAACTTTCCGGAGCACTGTGCAAATATCGGTTATGTTGCACTTCAAAGTTTAGTTTGCGACTGATAAAGATCCATGTATCTATATTCACCCACACTTTTATATTTTAAGAGACAAATAATCCCACTTACTCTTTAACATACTTTATCGTGCGCTTATCCAGCGCTTAACATTCAGGGAATGAAGCCATCATGACAGAAACAATTTTATTGAATCAAAAATACATTAGCGATCTAAAGTCATCATTAATAATTGGATCACTTGCAGTTATTATCACCTTCATCGCTGCAGGATTTCCCAATATTGAAATGATAGCACTCTGCTTTTTAGCAGCCACCGCTACAAACTTTATCTTTTTCTTCTTCCTACTGCCAAGAAAGTTAACAGGTGTATATCATGCTGCATTTTTATTTTCAGCTGGAATACTACCGATTTTTATTCTTCATGAATCATATATAAGCCTCAACACTGGAGTTCAAAACTTCAATACAACCTTATGGTTCCATGTATTTGAAATATTTTTTATATTACGCACTTGTAGATATATCAACGCCACCAAAAAACATCCAGCGTGCCAGAGAAAATCTTTTTTATCATACATGCTTTATCCAGGCCACAGCAGCGGCTTCACCCCTAGTTCCAACGCTCTCCAAGCTATTGAGGTGATAATAGAAGCACGAAAGGGATACTATGAACTTGGATCTGCCTTACGCATGATAATAAGCAACATGAAAGGCTTCAAAACCGAATCAGAATTACGGGACATGGACTTACTGGAATTCAAGGATTTCTTGATGAAAACAGATCTAGGGATTTCAGAAAAAGACTTTAATCGTTTTTTTGATCTAAAGGTCGCGTAATAATCGTTGCGGAGGGATTAAACAGGGCACGATAAGACTCTGTTTAATGCCTCTACCCCCAGTGGAAGCTAGACAATTCCTTAATCTATACCGTTTTTAGACTGACACATTTCTGCCATCAGGGTGTATTCTCTGGTGCCTCGCGCCCTAGGACTTCCAGCTTACAGCCTTGGATGTCGGACACTGATTGTTTGAATCTCTAAACTAACCGGTGCTCCCTTAGCCCTCACACCTAAAGAAGACATTCAAACCGCAAGAATCGGGTGGGTCATGCGTTGATGGGCTATTAGAGTAGCCACATCATTCAATGCAGCTAGAGCAACAATCACCATGACATCATCTATAAACACTTCAATGGGGCTTCGTGAATGGACATTGCTTATCGTTCTGTCCGTACTGTGGGGTGGCTCGTTCTTCTTTGTGGGTGTTGCAGTAACTGATCTTCCGCCACTAACGATCGTTATGCTCCGCGTCGGAATTGCGGCCGCGGCATTATGGAGCATGGTGCTACTCATGGGGTTACGCCCACCGAAGGAGCTGAAGGTGTGGGGCGTGCTCTTGGGGATGGGCATGCTGAACAACGTGATTCCATTTACGCTTATTGTCTGGGGACAAACGCAAATTGCATCTGGTTTAGCATCGATTCTTAACGCTACAACGCCCATATTCACCGTGGTAGCCGCAGGCATGTTTCTGCCTGACGAACGCATGACCCCTTTGAAACTTGTCGGTGTGCTCATCGGGCTTGCTGGCGTTACTGTGATGATCGGATTGCCCGTTATGGAGGGCTACGGTAGCGTTCTTGCGCAAGTAGCAGTTATCGCAGCCGCGTTATCTTACGCGTTCGCGGGCGTGTATGGTCGCCGGTTTAAAGCGATGGCGATTGATCCTCTTGTCGCGGCCGCTGGGCAGATCACAACTTCTGCATTCGTCTTGCTTCCACTTGCCCTGATTGTCGATGGCCCTATTGATATTACAGGTACAAGATCCGGAACCTGGGCCGCCATCGCCGGGTTGGCCATCTTCTCTACGGCGGTAGCTTACGTCCTGTACTTCAAAATACTCGAACTCGCAGGAGCCACCAATTTACTTTTGGTCACGTTACTGATTCCTGTCTCAGCGATTCTACTTGGTTCACTATTTCTCGATGAGTCCTTAGTACCCGCCCACTTTGCAGGGATGGCGCTGATCGCATTGGGATTATCAGCGATCGATGGACGACTCTGGCAGCGCAAAAGAGTTGGAGAGCAAGCTTGACTCCGTGTGCAATTACCTTCCAAGACAGATCACTTGCGATCTGCTGCTTGTAACGTTCTTATCAGGAGGTACCGGGTAGACTTTGTGGGATAGTTTTCTCAAAATTTACGCACGACAGTTTTCAACGAAGGGCCCAAGATGATTGGTTATACGACGCTAGGTGTTAACGATCTGGAAAAATCTGCTCAGTTCTACGATTCGCTGCTTGCAGTGTGTGGAGCCTCCAGAATCATAGACATTGGTACCTTCATACTCTGGAGTACATCTTTAGAAGATCCAGGATTAGTGATAACTAAGCCATACAACGGCGAAAAGGCTACTGTTGGAAATGGTGTAATGGTAGCGATCAGAGCCAAGTCTAAAGAGGAAGTAGACGCGATCCACAAAAAAGCACTTGAGCTTGGTGGCTCAGATGAGGGCGCCCCAGGATTTCGAGCGGAAGGCTTTTATGCAGGATACTTCAGGGATCTTGAGGGCAATAAGCTGAATGCCTTTTGCTTGGGCTAAGATGGGTGCTTTGCGCCGTGGGTGACCATCTTGTTCACTAAAGCGATCCAACCGCCAGCTCAACTATACTCCTATAGACAGAACTTCAGGAGCCGAGACCATGTTTAACTGCCTACGTCAGCGAACGTCTTTGCTTATATCAGCGCTGTTTTTGTTTAGCACACCTTCCTTGGCAGATTGTTGTAGGGACCAATCCGCCACGCGAGACAATCCAACGGCAATTGGTGGACGTCTTTACGACAAGTGGTGGGCAGAACTAGACCTTACCGCACCATCAATCACACACCCAGCCTACCCAACTACAGCTAAAAACTCAGGAGCTACCACTTGGCGTTGCAAAGAGTGCCATGGATGGGATTATGCCGGTGCAGAGGGTGCCTATAGGAAAGGGAGCCACTTTACCGGTATTAAGGGGATTTCAGCCTACAAGGGCGAAGACCTGGCCCGAATTAATGCCTTATTAACCGATACAACCCATCAATATGATCGTTTTCTGAACAAGCATGCGCTAAACCTGATTGCCACCTTTGTCAGCGAAGGCCAGATCAATATGTCGAACTCTATCGATCTCAATAGCAAAAAAGCCAACGGGAATGCAATCATAGGCCAAGAACTATACGGAGAATACTGCAGTCGCTGTCATGGAGATGAAGGAGAAGACCTTAACTTCGGGTCAAAACTTAAGCCCGAATATCTAGGACCTCTGGCCCGAAGAAATCCATGGGAGGTATTACACAAGATTCGTAACGGCCACCCTGGTTCAAAAATGGGCCCCAAACAAATGCACAGTGGCAATAATATGAGAAGACACCACCTTGACAAGGTCCGGATGAACGAACCAATGCCTGCGATGATCAAAAAGCTGACCTTAAAGCAACAGACTGATCTATTGAGTTATCTACAGAAGCTTGAAAGTGAGTAAGTCGGCAGGGTATATCGTAAATTAATCAATCCTGGAAGGCCCTGACTATTAAAAAAGTACCCTGTGCGGATCTGCGTACATGACTATATATTCAAGCTAAAAGAGAATCTGAGGCGCGACAGAAAGGTTGTAAGAATTCACCTTCACTATTCACCAAAATCTACTGATATATACCATGCCCCCTTTGATTCAATATCCCTCTCCTTCACGAGCGTACCAGTTCGAGTCCTGCCGTTGATACCATCTCCCTATAAGGTTCTGTAAAGCTCCCCTTCCGGGAACAAATCTAATTCCAAGAGTCTCCTTTGTGTCGTTACCAAGCTATGCTGAGGCTTGGCGAAGGTCTTGTTGATGTCCACTCAGTGACAACAAGCGACCGTCCCAGTCGCTGGGGCCAACCAAAACCAGTCTTCAGGTAAAGTGGTCCATTTCCGACCCATTGTTGTCCTTTACGGTGTATAGAATATGCCCTCCTGTGTATGATAAAAATCTGATGTGCGTCTTATTAGGTGCTCCAAATGTCTGGTTGTGGATGTGGTTCAGATCAGGCTGAAAGGCTTGAGAGAAAAACTCTGTTGGCGCTGCTCGCCATAAATGCAGTGATGTTCTTTATCGAGCTAGCACTGGGTATTTTTGCTCAGTCGACAGGCCTGATCGCTGACTCACTGGATATGTTTGCTGATGCTGCCGTATACGGCATTTCATATTTTGCTGTAGGTACTGCTATGAAAAAACAGGCAGATGCAGCTCGGATCAGCGGTTATTTACAAGTCCTACTTGGCATCGCTGTGATGGTGGAAGTACTCAGGCGTAGTTACTTTGGCAGCGAGCCTGAAAGTACACTCATTATGATCGTTGGTGGTATTGCCCTTGCCGCAAACCTAACGTGCTTAGCTCTAATCTCTAAACATCGAGATGGCGGTGTACATATGCGAGCTTCTTGGATATTTTCAACCAACGATGTGATAGCTAATCTCGGGGTAATCATTGCCGGGATTCTTGTCTCTATCACAGGTAACCATATCCCCGACCTCGTTATAGGTGGCGTGATCTCGCTTATCGTTATACGCGGTGGGGTCCAAATTCTAAGAGAAGCGCGGCAGACTGCTACTAAGGCTAATAGCACCAGGGAGTCTTAAGAGCAGACAGTAACAAATTGCTGGGGCCCTTCCATTGAAGGAATCGGGTTTGTGCCGTAAGCGGACCACCACTCCCCCCACCTGCTCCTTCTCAGAAGCTAAGCGTGTAATCACGGATGACATCGTTGGATATTACAGCCAGAACGGCGTCTTCAACACAATGGGATGGCGCCACCGAATTTGGTAGAACAAAAATACTGGGATTACGACAAGTTTTACTTGACCACAACAGTCACTTTCCGACCCTAAGCGGACGTTCTTATGAGTTAGTATTGGAGGCTATAGCTATAGTAAGGACCGTTCCCCATCAATGAGGTGCGTTAATAAAAGCAATGGACAAAATGACCATAAGTACAGCGGCTAAAGAGGCTGGGGTGGGTGTCGAGACCATAAGATATTACCAACGCATTGGGCTTATCCTTGAGCCTGCCAAGCCTCATTCTGGGTATCGAAAATACACTGACCAAGATGTACAGCACATACTGTTCATACAGCGCGCGAAGAAGCTCGGATTTAGTCTTATGGAAATCAAGACCCTACTTTCCCTTGAAGATGGAAGCTGTGCTCAAACCAAGCAATTGGCATCCAGTAAGCTTGATGATGTGAAAGGGAAAATAAAAGACCTTCGCGCAATCGCAAGTACGCTGGAGACACTCATCAGTTCATGTGACGACAACAGCTCCAACTCTTCCTGCCCAATCATTGACGCCATTTCACAGGGCAAATAATTCATGCTTGATTCCGTACCATAGTACGGAGTTTATACTCAACGTATCGATTGATTTTGAGATGTTGGGTATGCAGTTATCAATACTTACCGAAAAGCTGGGGGCATTGGGAGCGATCGTCTCAGCGATGGGGTGCGCGTCATGTTTTCCCGTGCTGGGTGCTCTAGGCTCAGCCTTAGGAATGGGTTTCCTGGCACAATTTGAAGGTGTTTTCATTAATACCTTACTTCCGCTGTTTGCGGCCATTGCACTCGTCGCGGCTTTAGTCTCGTGGTGGTCACATAAACGCCATCTGAGAGGTATTTTGGCCATCGCAGGACCCATTATGGTGCTGGCCACTTTATACCTGTTCTGGACGGACACATGGAGCACCAACATGTTTTATGCGGCACTTGCGCTCATGTTTGGTGTAGCTGTTTGGGATCTAACTTCACCACCCCACAGAGTTTGCCAACCCCCTAGACTAAGCAAGGAGCCGTAATGAATAACAAGATCATTTTGGAATCGACTATTAGCTGCCCAGAGTGCGGGCATTCAAAAATGGAATCCATGCCAACCGATGCGTGCCAATGGTTTTATGAATGTGAGGGGTGCGGTACGTTACTGAAGCCACTTCCCGGGGACTGCTGTGTCTATTGCTCTTATGGCACAGTTCCTTGCCCTCCAATACAGGAAGGTACAAGTTGTTGCTCATCTAACAATACCCCTGACTGAAGTGGTCGCTTGGTGCCATAAGCGATCATCTTGTTCCCTACAATCAGCCCCCCACCATTCATTAGGCGACGAGGTCGGCTTCATTCCAAAGCGGTCACTCCTCCACCAACTCTTTAACGACTGACTTCCAACGCTTTACACACCAAGCCCAGAGCGCCATCAATACAATCCGACGACAAGTTATCTGGATTGCATTGCATCGCTAAAGCAACCCCGTGCATGTAATCAACGATCAAATCCTGGGCGTCCGTGAAGGTCGCCTCGCTGAGACGAAGCGGCGTGAGTGCCAGCGCCAAACGCTCACTGAATCGCTGTGCCGGTCCAAACGTATCCATCGTTAACAAGGTCTCTAGTAAGCCTGGGTAGGTTTGCAATAGCGCCAGGTAGCTTTTACACAACCGTTCCAGCTCAACCTGCCAATTACCGTCTACTGTGGGTTCGTAAATGTCATCTATCAACGATACGGTGAGCGCTTCCAGCAGCGCCGATTTGTTTGAGAAGTAATGATAGATTGCCATCGCATCGACCCCTAGCGCTCCGGAAACCTGGCGAATGCTGGGTACCTTGCCATTTTTCTGCATCAAACTACGGGCGGTTGAAACAATAAGATCAGAGGTCAATTGGCCCTGACTCCGACCCGGTCGCCCACGTTTCCTCTCCTTGACAGACATTTCACTACCTCGTTAGCATAACCATTATTCTACAGCGTAGAATTTTAAGTTCAGCAGCTATTTCGTGCAAGTCTGTGTCGATCTTTCTGGACCTGTACGAGTGTTAATTTTCGGAGGAATTTATGTCGAACAGCGTATATATCGCTACCAGTCTGGACGGATATATTGCGGATAAAGATGGCGGTCTGGATTGGCTTCACAGCATTCCAAACCCAGATAATCTGGATCTCGGCTGGGCCGATTTTATGGCCGGAATTGACGCATTGATCATGGGACGAAATACGTTCGAAACAGTGTGCGGCTTTGACGTGCCGTGGCCATACTCCAAACCGGTGTTTGTTCTGAGCAATACGCTGACTGCTATCCCAGACGAGTATGCTGATAAAGCGGAGCTTATTTCAGGCCCATTACCGCGCGTTGTTGAAACCCTCAATGGCCGGGGATATTCCAACTTGTATGTGGATGGCGGAAAAACTGTTCAGAGCTTTTTAGAGGCGGATCTGGTGGATGACCTGATCGTGACTCAGATCCCCATACTATTGGGAGGTGGAACTCCACTGTACGGGACATTAGCTGAGCCATTAGCATTTGAACATATCAGTACTCAGGTACATTTAGACGCGCTTGTTCAAACCCATTATCGGCGTACACGGATCGTGATCCGGGATTAGCGACCAGAGACTAAAAAGCAGCCGATTCGGCTGCTTGAGAGAGGTTGGTATGGAAAGCGCGGTCAGGTGCATAGCCTTTCTGCACTTCCCGTAACCGATACTAAGCCGCAAGTTCTCGTCGAACGATCTCTGCACCCGCACTTAATGCATTGAGTTTCCCAGTTGCCACCCGGCGTGATAAGGGCGCCATGCCACAGTTGGTGCACGGATACAGCTTGTCAGCATCAACAAACTCAAGTGCCTTTCTTAGGGTGTTAGCAACCTCCTCTGGGGTTTCAATGGTATCGGTCGCTACATCGATGGCCCCGACCATAATCTTTTTACCCCGCACAAGTTCAAGCAACTCGATTGGAACGCGCGAGTTGTGACACTCCAGCGAGATGATATCGATATTGGACTTCTGCAGTTTGGGAAACACCTCTTCATATTGCCGCCACTCGGAGCCCAACGTTTTTTTCCAGTCGGTATTGGCTTTTATGCCGTAGCCATAGCAAATATGCACAGCAGTTTCACACTTCAGCCCTTCAATTGCCCTCTCTAAACACGCAACGCCCCAATCATTCACTTCATCAAAAAACACATTAAAAGCAGGCTCATCGAACTGGATGATATCGACACCCGCTGCCTCTAACTCCTTCGCTTCCTGATTCAGAATTTTGGCAAACTCCCACGCCAGCTTTTCGCGACTTTTGTAATGGTCGTCGTAAAGCGTATCGATCATCGTCATAGGGCCTGGCAGTGCCCACTTTATAGGCTGCGTGGTTTGCTGACGTAGAAATTTAGCATCTTCAACAAAAACCGGCCTTTGGCGCGACACAGGACCGACAATGGTCGGTACACTCGCATCATAGCGATCACGAATTTTAACGGTCTTACGATTCTCAAAATCAACGCCGCTGAGATGCTCGATAAACGTAGTCACAAAATGTTGGCGCGTTTGTTCGCCATCACTGACGATATCAATGCCCGCCTGTTGCTGCTCTTGCAGTGACACGCGTAACGCATCCTGCTTGCCGTCAACCAACGCTTCACCTCGCAACTTCCAGGGTGACCAAAGTGTTTCAGGTTCTGCAAGCCATGATGGCTTAGGTAAGCTGCCTGCCGTTGAAGTGGGTAACAATTTTTTCATAGTAAATACTGCTGTAAATCCGAATTAGTTAAAGCGCGTAATTGGCAGACCATTGCTCAAGAACATGTTGGTATGGCTTGATGAACTGTTCTTCCGCAAACCTCCCCTGCTCAATTGCTAACCGGCTGCGCTCTTCCCGGTCGTAAACAATTTGAGTAACTGAGTGATCGAGGTTCTTCAGGTTGGGTTGATAGAACGTCCCTGCGACCGCATTCGCGTTATAGATCTCGGGTCGGTAGATCTTTTGGAACGTTTCCATCGTGCTAATGGTGCTTATCAGCTCAAGGTTGCTGTAGTCGTTAAGCAGGTCACCAAAGAAGTAAAACGCAAAAGGCGCAACGCTGTTTGGCGGCATAAAGTAGCGAACCTGCAATCCCATCTTTCTGAAATATTGCTCAGTCAGAGAGGACTCATTAGGCAGGTATTCAACACCCAATACCGGGTGCTGATTCTCAGTCCGGTGATAGGTTTTGTTATCCGAAACGCTGAGGCATATAACCGGAGGCTTATTGAAATGCTGCTTGTACGCTTCTGAGCTCACAAAATGTTGGAAGAGCTTCCCATTCAGCTCGCCGAAGTTATCGGGAATGCTGAACTGAGGCTGGTCCTTGTTATGATCCAACAGCAATATGCTGAAATCGTAATCCCGCACATAGGAGGACAGGTTATTGCCGACAATGCCTTCGATACGTTCGTTGGTTTGACGATCAACGATGTTGGTCTTCAAGATTTCAATCGACGGAAAGGTATGACCGTTGCCCTCAACGCCAACATTCATATCAACGGAGATGATTTCGAGCTCGACTGAGTAGCGGTCGCCATTGGGGTTGTCCCAATGCGCCAGGGCGTTGAAGCTGTTATCAATCATCTTTAAGGCGTTGCGCAGGTTATCCTGCCGGTACTCGCCTCTGGCCAGGTTAGCGAAGTTGGTCGTGATGCGCGTATTATCAGAGGGATGATAATTCTCATCGAAAGAGATGCTGTTAATAGAAAATGTGAAGTCGTTGTTCATTGTGATCTGTTATCCAATTCTCTGATATAAAACCTGAATTCATTTCTTGCTCTGCCCGACTTCCCGGTAGTCATGTCAGAGCGATGTGTGTTTTATACCTAGACAGATACATGAACAAAATCTCCTTTATTTCATCAATTCATGACAGACGGTCATGAGTCTTAACAAGCGAACGCTAGCATCAGGATAGTTGGTCTCGATATGTGGCGCTGGCGTACATTGACCACAGGGGCAAATACACTTCACCTCTTAGACAATCGAACGTCTTTGCAGACGAGAGAATCGGTTCGGCTCCACATCACTCATAATCAGACGCGTATGTTTCTGCATAGGTGTGTGAATACAGCTCAAAGAGGTTGCCGAAGGGATCTTCCAGATACACCATTTTTGCGGGTTTACTGTCGTCTTCCGGGTGATAGCGCATGATGTCCATTCGTACTTTACCGCCAAAGGCTTCAGTTCTGGCTATAGCGCCTTCAAAGTCATCGGTTTGCAGGCAGAAATGGAAAATACCCAGGCGGGAGAAATCGACTTCATGGCGTTCCTGCCGATCTTCCATTTCAAATAGCTCGACGCCGATACCATCGCTGGTTACCAAGTGAGCGATATTGAACCCCTTGAAGCCTTCTCCAAACACCGCAATACACATTCTGCCGATAGCGGTTTCGCGCTCTTCGACAACTGCGGTATTACCCATCACGACCTTAAGTCGCAGCGCATTACTGTAAAACTCCACGGCTTTATCCATGTCGCCCACCATGATGCCGACGTGATTCATTTTCATGATCTTCTCCAATTACTCGTTTATGGCAATGGAGTTTAAGAGGCCCCTCCTCTAACATAAAATTATCAATAATCATCCAAATGATAATTTATTGTTATGCTAAATCCAGTTCATCTGCGCACCTTCATCAGCCTGGCTGAAACACACCATTTCACCGAGACGGCAAAGCGCTTAAACATGACGCAACCCGGTGTGAGTCAGCACATTAAAAAGCTTGAAGAGCAGCTCGGCACCGCGTTGCTGAATCGCTTTGGGAAAAGCTTCGAACTGACTCAGGCAGGCGAGCGCCTCTATCGATATGGGCTGGAACAGGTCAAAACCGAGGCGCGGTTTGTGCGCTCACTGGCCTCAGACAACATTCATCAAGGTGTGTGTCAGATCGCCTGCTCCGGGTCAATGGCGATGCGTCTCTATCCTGAGCTGCTCAAGCTGCAGAAACAGTACGCAGGGCTCACCATCGCTGTAGAAGCCGCACCGAACCCGGCCATCATTCAGCGGGTCAAAAACAACCAATCCGATTTAGGTTTAACCACTCAGCCAGTGAGCGATCCCGATATCGAATCAACTCGGCTTGGGGAAGATGATCTCTGCCTGATCGTGCCGCGCAATCAGCAGATAAAGCCTTCATGGCAGGATCTAATGACGATAGGGTTTATTGACCACCCTGATGGAGAGCACTACGCCTCACAGCTACTGGCAATCAACTTCCCGGACGAGTTCAGGGGGATAGAGAAGGTGCCGAAGACGGGCTATATCAACCAGTTGAGCCAGATCCTGTTACCCGTCTCCGAAGGTTTAGGTTTTACCGTTCTGCCCAGGTCATCGGTAGAGGCGTTCCCACATACTGACCGGATCGAAATCGTTAATCTGCAGCGTTCGGTTCAGGAACCCGTTTATCTAATTACTAAGAAATATCGTCCGCTGGCCGCGAGGTATCAACTTGTTAAAGAGTTGCTTTACAGCCAGTGGCAATGATGCGTGATGTTGGGTCGAATCCTTTAATTCATACAAAGACTCAGGCTAGGCCCAAAGGCCAATGAAGCGATGTATGCAGCGATACGCCTCAACACAAACCAGATCGTATTTCTTGAGATAGCGAGTTCTTTTTCAGAACGGCACCCGTCTCGCTAGGGCATGTATAACGCGCTGTAGAAGCCATGTGTCTTCAGCACTACCATGACGGGAGTGTCACCCTTATTTTCCCAGTACCAACCGTGCGTACCTGTAAATGGCGCGGAGAAAGTACCACTGGCTTCACGCTGATTTTCGCCCAGCCAGTAACTGGTAAAAGCGCCGTTGGCGTTGGGTCGTTCACCATGCATATCGAAGGATACAGCACCCCCTTCTACCTGCCATCTGAACACAAAACTGTCACCGGGATTCATTCTCGACTTAATTTCAGCGCCTTGACCCGGCATCAGGGGAATTTTCAACGTATCCGACCTGAGCGTACTTTCCGCTTTCCACAAGGTACTGGCCTGAACCTGCGCGGGCTCGACAAGCGTCGACTCCGAAATGTTCTGCGTCTCTCCATTGCTTTGGTATAACCGATCCAGCCCCAGGGTTTGGCCAAGTCCGGTCGGATCAATACCAAATTCAGCAGGCAGAACAGTTGTTACCAACAGCGCACCGGCCAGGGTGGCAGAGGCGATCGTAGCCTTGATCAGACGCCCGGATGATGGGAGGTCATTTCGGCTGAGGTTGTGTGTATCAGACATGGTGCTTTTTCCTCTTCTCTTATGCCGACAGCCAGTAGCCGCTTAACTGATACCCGAATAACAGAAAGCCGCTGGTCATAAGTGCAACGTTGGTCGCGAATGTATGGCGCTCAAAGGAAGGTGAGCGGCGCCATAGATTTATCAGGATCAGGATGGCGCTAAGCGCCAATAGCTGACCGATCTCGACGCCCACATTGAACGCCAGAATGTTGGCAACCAACCCATCTGCTGACAGCGTAAAATCCTGAAGCTTGGTCGCCAGTCCAAACCCATGGAAGAAACCGAAAATCAGCACCGCCGCTCGCGTATCAGGCCGAACTCCAAACCAGCGTCGGTAGGCTCCCAAATTGTCCAGCGCCTTGTACACCACAGAAAAACCGATGATGGCGTCGACCAGGTAGGGATTAACGTCGGTCCCGCTGAGCACACCATAGAGCAAGGTGCTGCTATGACCGATTGCAAACAGCGTCACGTAGAGGGTGACGTCCTTCATACGGTAGAGAAAGAAGACTACGCCCAGCAGAAACAGCAGGTGGTCATAGCCGGTAACCATGTGCTTAGCGCCCAGATAGATAAAAGGCAGCAGTTGTTGCCCGGATGCACTCTCAATAAATGACGCATCGGATTCGGCTACGCCATGAGCAAACACATTGCTTGAAAACGTAACCGCTAAAAGAGCAATCAGTACAGCCAGCCCACTCAACTTCAATTCCCTTGCCTGGTTTATAGGTGGCTGGCAACCGATAGAGTCAGTCTGCATGTAAGTCATCCAATTAATTTTTCAGACTTAACACGCTACAGAATCAGACTAAGCGGCAATATTGTGCTTGAGGAGCAAATCTGCCCTCACAACCCGGGACGAAAGTGTTGGCGTGGAGAAATTAGAAAAGAGTCCGCTTTCGACCGAAGCGGGCCTTAGACGCAGAGTTGCTTTAACTCCGGCTGACAATACAGTCCAAACGTTCCCCCTTGGATACCTGGCTGTCCAAGGGGGCTAGGGACTACATCAGCTCACTCGGGTCGATTACTACCCCCAGGGAGTTTTTGTCGATGATCTTTTCCTTAGTGGTTTCTTTGTATCGAAACGTCACTTTTTTACCTAATTCAATCCCCAGATTCTTGTCAGGCGACAGATAGCTATATCCCTCGGAGTCCACTGTAATGTGGTGGATATAGTATTGAGGCATGCCCACCCAGTCGTTAAAAGGCCCCTCTGTTCTGACAGCTTCCATTATTCCCCGAGCGACCTTCTTGGGATTCGCATTTCTATACCCTGATCGTCCTCGAGCATTAGGATTTCTTGCCATACTTACCTCTTTTTCGATTGTGCTAAAAGATACTGCTAAACATAGGCTAACACAGAGTTAATGGAACGCGACTACTCTGAGTTACCCATTATGGCGATGGTTCAATAATAGCTTTGCGCACCGACATTTCTTCTCTAGGTTTTCCGGTGCGTTACAACGCACCCTACCTAGTGGCGTTATCGTAGGGTGCAATAGCGGAGCGTATTGCATCATTCACCATATGATCGTGAATAACACTTCGCTAACAGCATCCTACTTGGTGTATCCAGCAATAAATAGAGACGGCTTTGTGCCGAACGCGGATCCCCCATCACCCCACCGGCTCCTGCTGCGTAGCACAGTGAATACTGCCGCCGCCAGCAGCCAGCGCATCCACGTTAAGCTGCACTACTTCACGATCAGGAAAGGCGCGCTGCAACACCTGTTTCGCGGCACGGTCCGCTTTTGCATCTCCAAACTGTTGAGCGATCACGCCGCCGTTACACAGGTAGAAACCCACATAACCGGACGCGAACCCGTCGTGGAAGTAGGTCTGGCGCATATCCTCCGGCCCTTCCAGTACCAGCACGTCCAGTTTGCGGCCCTGCGCGTCGGTGACAGAGCGCAGGATCTCAAGGTGGCGTTTGGTTACTTGATGGTCGTAGGTATCGGGATAAGGTTCGTACCCGGCGATCACCACACCGGGCCGAACAAAACGCGCATAGAAATCGGTATGGCCGTCGGTGATATCCTTGCCGCGGATACCCGGCAACCAGATGATCTTATCCAGCCCCAGCAGTTGTTTCAGTTCGGTCTCAAACGCCGCCTTAGACACGCCGGAATTACGGTTATCGTTAAGTACGCAGCTTTCGGTAATGATCGCTGTGCCCTCACCGTCCACCTCGATACAGCCGCCTTCCATCACCAGGTCGGTATTGATCACCTGTACACCTGCCTGTCTGGCGACAAATCCTGCAACCCTGGCGTCGCGGCTGTAGGCCTGCTTCTCACCCCAGCCGTTGAAGTTCAGATCTATGGCGGCTTTCTGGCCTTTACCGTTGAGCACGAAGGTCGGTCCAGTATCCCGCATCCAGAGATCATCCAGCGGTGCAACCACCAGCTCAACAGCGTCACCCATCAACTCACGCGCTCGCGCATAGTCATGCTTGCGCACTAACATCGACACCGGCTCAAACTCAGCAATGGTCAGCGCGATATCCGCCAGATTCTGCTGCACGGCGGGCAGCAGATCAGAGCCCCAGATCTGCTCGCTGGCGCCAAACGCCATCCAGGTGTGTTTGTGCGGCGCGGACTCGTCGGGCATCTGCCAGCGCCCTTCCGGACGTTTCGCATAGGCATTCACCATAAACGCGCCTCCCGAAAAGAGTGCTGCAGCCTGCGTAAATCGGCGTCTTGAGATCATTGAAATATCCTTATCGGTTAAGAGGCCGATCATAGCACTCAGATCTGTATTGTCAGCTTTCAGGTTTATAAAGAGCGCAGTTCTGGTTGTTACCCCTACTATCCCAACAAGCCAGACCATACCCCATCGGCCACATGGCCGATTATTTTCACCCCAGCAAACCGCTGCAATAACCCCAATGCAGTTCGGGTTCACCTCCCCCTTCAGTGACCTTCGGATGCAGAGACAAAACAATAAAAATCCCTGGAGGATCATGTCCATGAGACATACTTTTAAACGTCGGCTATCCACAGTTCTGCTCGGTACCGCCATCGCGGCGACATCCGGTCAGGTGGCGGCGTACAACCTGATCGACGAAGACGGTAAAGAGCTCAACCTGGATGTGGAGATCATCGCGGGTTATTTCAGCAGCGACGAAAACTACCCGATCGGCTCAAATACCAAAGAGTCTCCAAGCTGGACCGAAGCCTATGCCAAATACGGTTTTTCCGGCAGCATCGAACTCGACAACGGCACTACCCTGTTCGGTGCCGCCAATACGATGAGCACCGCCACCTGGGGTGATGGCGATGCGGCGGGATTCACCAACGGCAGCGAGCGTAAAACCGAAGTGGAAGATCTCTACGCGGGCCTGCGCACCGGCATGTTCGAGATCTCTGGCGGCCGTCAGAACGTGACCATCGGCGACGGTTTTCTGCTGAACGGAGACGCACTCAACCTCGGAGCCGGATTTGATGCCTTCGGTACCAGCCTTAACCGCGGCGGTGCTTACTGGCTGGGCGGCCGCCGTGCCTTTGATAAGACCGCCGTGGTACGTGTTGGTGGCGACAGCGGCCCACGCTCCGATATCTTCTGGCTTGAATCCGATAACCCGGGCCAGTCCAGCATGGAACTGGCCGGTATCAATCTGGAGTACGTAGCCGACCACGGCACTTTTGGCTTGCTGCATATGGAAGGCCTAGGTGTGGATGCTGTGGAAGCAGCGTTTAACGGCCATCAGGGTCGAGACGGACAGAAGACCACCAGCGTGCGTTATCAGGGCAACGCTGGGATTGAAAACCTGTTCCTGTCCGCTGAACTCACACAGCAGGAAAATGGCAGCACCGGCGCTGAAACCAACGGCTGGTACGCCGAAGCGGGTTGGACCTTTGCCGATCTGCCCTGGTCCCCAAGCGTTAACTATCGCCTGACCCGCTACGACACGGGCTTCGACTCCCTGTTCTACGGTTTTAATCGCGGTTACGGCACCTGGTTCCAGGGTGAAGTTGGCGCCAGCTACGCCGGACCATTCGCCACTGACTCCGATATTCACTACCTGTCCGTTACCGCCTCCCCGGCCGAAACACTCACGTTGGGTGCAATGTACTTCAAGTTTGAGGATACGGTGGGTGGCAGCGGCGATAACGACGCCGACGAGATCAACCTGTGGGCGGAATGGGTAGTAAACGACCACCTGATTATCAGCCCGCTGCTCGGCCTCTACACGCCGGAAACCAGCAAAAGCACACAGGGCAATACCGATACCAATACCTACTTTCAGATCCTGGCGATCATGCCGTTCTAAGCTCTGTTTTTTCGTGTCCTAGAAGCGCGTCCTGCGCCAATAGCTTTCGCCCTGTTCGCAGGGCGCTTTTTCTTCTCACCTCTGCATCAAAAATCTCACCAATTCCCAGCCTCAACCTTTTGGTGGATTACCTCAAACCAACGATCAGGCTGCAATACAGAGTGGTCTTGCTGATATCCGACAACGGGCGGCGCTGACTAGCCGTTCTCATAAACAACAGCCAGAAACAATCCGACAGATAAGAACTACTAAGAGCTATGAGCACAAATACCCTTTTATCCGACCTGCAGGCACGCGGCCTGATCGCCCAAAAGAGCGGCGATGATGATGCCCTCTCCGAACACCTGAACCAGGGCAGCCGCACGCTTTACTGCGGCTTCGATCCCACCGCCGACAGCCTGCATATCGGCCATCTGGTGCCGCTGCTGATGCTGAAACGTTTTCAGCTGGCGGGCCACAAACCCGTTGCCCTGATCGGTGGTGCCACCGGCATGATCGGCGATCCGAGTTTTAAAGCCACCGAACGCAGCCTGAACTCGGTGGAGGTGATCGATCAGTGGATCGACTCGATCGGCAAACAGCTGGCGAGCATCATCGATTTCGACAGCACCGAAAACCCTGCAACGCTTGCCAACAACCGCGACTGGATGGGCGGTATGAACATCATGGCGTTCCTGAGGGATGTGGGTAAGCATTTCTCGGTGAACGCGATGATCGGCAAGGAATCGGTGCGCCAGCGAATCGACCGCCCCGACCAGGGGATCTCTTTTACTGAGTTCTCCTACAGCCTGTTGCAGTCTTACGACTTCGCCGTGCTGAACCGAAATCACGATTGCAGCCTGCAGATCGGTGGTAACGACCAGTGGGGTAATATCACCGCCGGTATCGACCTCACCCGCCGCCTGAACAGCAATCAGGTGTTCGGCATGACCCTACCGCTGATCACCAAAGCGGACGGCACCAAGTTTGGTAAGACCGAATCCGGCGCGGTCTGGCTCGATCCGCAGAAAACCTCGCCGTACGCGTTCTACCAGTTCTGGATCAACACCGCCGACGCTGATGTGTATCGCTTCCTGCGCTACTACACCTTCCTCTCCGTCGCGGAGATCGACGCGATCGAACAGGAAGACCAGAGCAGCCCCGGCAAACCCAAGGCACAGGGTATTCTGGCCGAGGAGATGACACGGCTGGTACATGGCGAAGCGGCACTGGGGCAGGTACTGCGTATCTCCACAGCGCTGTTCAACGGCGATATTCAGGCGCTGGATCAAGACGCTTTCCGCCAGCTGGAGCTGGATGGGATGCCCTCTTCGCAAATCGACAACCCACTCGGCATTGTCGATGCGCTGGTCGAAACCGGCCTGGCCGATTCACGCCGTCGCGCGCGGGAGTTTGTCACCAATGGCGCGGTACAGCTGAACGGAGTGGTGATTAAGGATGATGCGTTTATGCTGGGACGGGAGCAGACGATGCACGGTCGCTATCTGCTGATCCGCCGCGGTAAGAAGCAGTTCCACCTGCTCTGTCTGGAGGATTAAGTTCGAAAGATTTAGATGGATCAACCTTTCGGACGATATTGCCCACTAAACCGGTCAGATCTAATAGAACACATCTGCGGGCGTCGCCTGTGCAGATGGTTTTTTCTTACTGGCTATGGTCCCGCCGCTCCGCGGGACAGTGCTTAAATCCTTCATTTTTGAAGTTTTGAGAGCGTTCCGTTGGGACGCTCTTTTTTTTCTTGATGGCAGGGCTGCGTTGGGAGTCGCTTCGCTCGTCACCAACCTGCGCAAAACCTTCCCCAGCGACGAATGTTGAGCATCGCTACGCGATGGACAACCTACATGACGCAAACGTTTGTGTTGGGAGTCGCTGTGCTCGTTGCTAATCTGCGGGAAGCATTCCCAGCAACGAATGTTGAGCATCGCTGCGCGATGGACAACCTACATAAGACCTCCGTAGGTTGGCCAACGCCCCAAACGTTGCCCAACAAAATCCAACCAACACCGCATTAAACCAAAGGGGTCAACCGTACGGTTGATACTCAGCCTTTGGGATTTGAATTGTAATGAACCTTAAGAAAAGTCAGCCGGATAGGTTCATTAGATGCTTCCCGATATCAATACCATTCTCTACGCATCCGATATTTCCGAAGGCAGTCGCCCGGCGTTTCGCATGGCGATCAAGCAGGCGCTGCGCAACGATGCACAGATCGTATTCCTGCACGCCATCGAGCCGATGCCCGATGTGATCGAGGATTACCTGCCAAAAAACGCCAACCTGAAACACACCGACCAGCTGATGGACAGCTACAAGGAACGGATCGAAGCCCGTATCCAGCGCTTCCTGCAGTCCGAGCTGGAGGCCGGTTGCGAGCTGCCTCACCCACCGGTGATCCGGATTCTGGTGGGCAACCCCGACAAGGTGATCCTGCGTGCGTCGCAGAAACTCAACGCCAGCATGATCGTCATGGGCGACCGCGAGTCCTCCACCATGTCACGCCTGTTCCTCGGCTCCACCGCCCAGAAAGTCATTCACCACAGTGAAGTCCCGGTACTGATCGTGCCACTGAAAAAAGAGCAACGTTAGAACTCACGAACCAACCAAAAAACACCCGTAAGAGGTTTTTATGAAAAAAATAATAAAAGCATGTGCTATTGCTGCCCTGGCTGCTGCGCCAATCTTTAGTGCTCCTGCCGTTGCGGCAGACTACCCGAACCGTCCTGTTAAGTTCGTTGTGCCTTGGCCTCCGGGTGATCTGGAAGATATCCTGACGCGCATGATCGCCGAAGAGATGGCAAACGAAACCGGTAAACCCGCCAGCGTTGTGAACAAACCTGGCGGTGCAGGTATCGTTGGCGCAGCCGATGTAGCCCGTGCCCGTCCCGACGGCCTGACCATCGGCTCTTTTGTGGCGGATATCCTGACCACTCACCTGCACTCCGGTAACGCGCCTTATCAGGGCGACACCTTTGAGCCGGTAGGTATCTTCCTCGACTACCCATTCGTTCTGGCGGCGAAAAAAGACGCGCCATACAACAACATCGCCGAACTGGCTGACTACTCCGCTAAAAACAAGGTAACCCTGGGTCACTTCGGTTATCAGGCGCTGCCAACCGCGATCACCTTCAAGGTGGCGGATCAGGAAGGGATCAACTTCTCCTCCGACGCAGCATTCGACATGCTGGACTGCTCCACTCTGGCAAACGGTGACGCGGACCTGATCAACACCACCACCCAACTGATCCTCTCCTGCCTGAAATCCGGCGACGTGAAACTGATCGCAGCGATGACCCGCGACCGCATCAGCATCGCACCGGATACCGCCACTGTTGCCGAGCAGACCGGCGTTACCCAGACCACCTGGAACGGCCTGTTTGTGAAGAAAGGCACCTCTGACGCGGTTAAAGCACGTATCGCCGAGATCGCCGAGAAAGCGCTCTCTTCCGACAAGGCGAAACAGCTGAGTGAAACCACCGGCGCCGGCATCTTCTGGATCGGTGCTGAACAGGCTGAAACTGTTGTGAAACATGACTTCGAAGCAGCGAAAACCCTGCTCGACTTCATGAAACAGTAATTCTCCCCCACTCACTGGCGGCGACTGTCCGTGGCCGCCAGTCTCTACAGATCTCATGCTGAAGATGAATAATAAGAACACGCAGATCCAAACCGTTGCCCCGGACACCGAAACCACCGTCAGCGACAAAGGCTACGGTATCTACGTGGGCCTGCTGATCGTTACCCTGGTGCTGCTGGCAATGCTGCCGTGGGAAGCGTCTTGGGTGAACACCCGCCGTGGCTGGTATACCCAACCGATGTTCGGTACCGCACTGGGGCTGGGCATTATGGCGATCTTCTCGCTGGTACGGGTGGTACAGTCCCTGCGTCAGCAACTGCTACAACTGCAAAACCCGGCGGAGATACTGGCGGACTTTTTCAGTAACTACCGCGTCGCCCTGATCTCCTCTGCCCTGTTTTTTCTCTACATCAACACACTCTCTGTTTTTGGCTTTTTCCTTGCCAGCCTGATCTTCGTTACCACCCTGCTCTGGCTCTGCAGTCTGTTGGACCGCACCTGGTTTATCGCCAGCCTGTGCACCCTGATCGCCATGGTGTTGATCTTCCGTGTCGGCGTCAGCGTGTGGCTGCCGGATGTGTGGCTATACGGCTTGCTGCCCGACAGCTGGGCGGATTTCGCCAACCAGTATCTGTGAGTGAAGGAGGCTATCCGTGGAAACGCTCTTACTTGGTTTAAATGAAGTCGGAACGGCCAACGTCCTTCTGGCTATTATTATCGGCGCGCTGATCGGCGTGACCATCGGTTCGATCCCCGGTCTGGAACCGGCGGGCGTTATGGCAATCCTGTTGCCACTCAGTTTCTCGATGGAGCCGCTGGCGGGCGTCTCCCTGCTACTCGGCGTCTATGGAGGTGCCTGGTACGGCGGTGCTATACCCGCCATCCTGATGAACACCCCCGGGACACCGGTGGCGGTGCTTACCACCTACGACGGTTACCCGATGGCGCAACGCGGCGACGGTAAACGCGCCCTCTCCATCGCATACACCGCCTCTTTCGTCGGTGGCATCATCAGTGTCTCCTCTTTGGTTCTGCTGGCACCAACCCTGTCGCAGGTCGCAACCCTGTTTGGTTCTGCCGAGTTCGCGATGCTCGCGGCATTGGGCATGATCTTCGTGGTGCTGGCGCACCGCAAACACGTGGTGGAAGCTGCGATGATGCTCGGTCTGGGGATCTTCCTCGGCACTATCGGTATCGACCGCTCCTACAGCACCCAGGTCTACACCTTCGGTCAGGACTGGCTGCTCAACGGCATCCCGCTGGTACCGGCAGTGATCGGCCTGTTTGCGATGTCCCAGGCGTTTGTACTGCTCTCTCAGCGTGGCAACGACGCACAGAAAACCGAACTCAAGGGCGACGGTTTCTTCAGCGGCATGTTTGTGCTGCTGAAACACAAGATCACCGTGATCCGCTCAGCATCGCTGGGTGTGGTGATGGGACTGCTGCCCGGCGTGGGGGAATTTGGCTCTCAATTCTTCTCCTACACGCTGGCGCAGAAGTTCTCCAAGACACCGGAGAAATTCGGTGATGGCGCACCGGAAGGCCTGATCGCCTCCGAAACCTCTAACAACGCGGTGACCGCGTCGGTAATGATCCCGCTGCTGGCGTTCGGTATCCCAGCCGATGCGCTGATGGCGATGCTGCTGGCGGTATTTATGGTGCACAACTATGTACCGGGCCCAACCCTGTTTGCGGAACGTCCGGAGTTCATCTCAGGCCTCTATATCTCCCTGTTCCTGATGAACATCGTGGTGTTCCTCTACCTGTCGGTGGCGACCAAGTGGATCGTAAACCTGACCCGTATCCGTGGCCGTTTTATCGGTGCCTTTATCCTGATCCTGGGTTTTATCGGTAGCTACAGCCAGAACTACCAGTTCTCCGATGCGCTGATCGCGCTGGGATTCGCCATCTTCGGGTATATCCTGCGCCGTAACGATATCCCGGCGGTACCGATCATCCTCGGTCTGGTACTGGGGCCGGTGTTCCTGACCCGCTTCAAACAGGCGATGGGTGTCGCAGACGGTGACCTGAGCATCTTTCTCACCCGCCCGATCAGCCTGACGTTGTTTATCGCCATCGTACTGTCGATCGGTATCTATCTCTGGAGCCAGTCGAAACAGCACAAACAACAACGCCTCAGCCCAGCCTGACCGGGCAGGCATCTATCACGCTGGCCTGAACAGAATGCAGTTGCAGGCCGGCGTTCACCCGCTTAGAGTGTTACAAAGATCTGGTTTGTTCGCTCAATAATCAGATACAAAGCGAACGTTGCCAACCGACAATAATAAAAACCGCCCAAGACGCGGAAACGAGGTTGCCATGCATAACCAAACCTCCCAACCCTCCTCCCTCTTTGACCTGCAGGACGAGTGCCTCAAACTGCTCACCGGTATGTTCGATATCGAAAAAGCGGCTTCCTATCTGGTCGATAAACGCGCCAACCCGGTCTGCTTTAAAGTTCACCAGATCCAACCGGGCATGCACCGCGAATACCTGGATCACTACCAACAGTTCGACCCGCTGCATCCCAGCAACTACACCGAAGAGAAATCCGACATCCTGCGCATCACCGAAGTGGTGAATCTGGGCGAACGCCCGGACCATCCCTACTGCGCGCAGTTTATGAAGAGCTGGGGAATTCAGGACACCGTTGAAGTCTACCTGCGCCACCAGCAGGAGATCGTCGCGGGTTTTTCGTTGTTTGTCGGACAGCGCCACAACGATTTCCTGACCAAAGACATGCGCAAACTGGAGCAGCTGCACCGCTTTATGCAGTTCTCGCTGGAGCAGTGTTTAAGCTCACCACAGCAGGAAAGCTTTGACAGCTTCTGCAACAGCTACAACCTGACGGCAAAAGAGCGGATGGTGGTAGAGCAGGTTTTGTTGGGACTGCCGAACAAGAGCATCTCTCGAAATCTATGCTGCAGCCTCGCGACGGTGAAAACCCACCTGCAGCATATCTTCGGCAAGCTGGAAGTGAACAGTAAGGCGGAGATTGCATCGCTGCTTTATCAGCATAAGACGTGGCATTAAGGGGTTTTATCGGCGGTAGTGATGTTGAGCATCGCTGCGCGATGGACAACCTACGTGATAATCAGCACTTGTAGGTTGGCCAACGCCCCAGCGTTGCCCAACAACCCGTCAAAAAAAGATGCTCTGCTGAGAGTCGCTTCGCTCGTCGCCAGCCTACGGGGTTGCGGGAATGGGCTTACGGTAGGTTGGGTAAGGGACGCAATTCCGCAGGACCATCAACGCAATATTTGCTTTGTGCGTCCCGTCACCCAACAGATATTTACGATAGGTACGCGGTTAATCGATGTGCAGTTCTAAGGATTGTTTGTTGGGAGTCGCTTCGCTCGTCGCCAACCTACACGACGACAAACGGCGCCGGATTGCCCGACGCCGTTAGACTAATCAAAACACTGCCAGATAATGCTTCACCATCTCCTCTGATTCGATAATCCAATCGATGCTCTCACCCGTCTCGATATACCAGGACTCCCCCGGGCCGAAGGTTTTGCTCTCTCCACTAGTTTTATCCACCAGCGTAACGCTGCCCTTCACCAGGGTCGCATGCTCGGCAAAGGTGTGTTCAACATGAAATTTGCCCTGGGTGCAGGCGAAGATGCCCAGATTCTGAGGATCACCCTCCTGCCCCACCAACACGACACCGCTCGCTTGCGGATCGCCATCCAGCACCTCGGCGCCTAGGTTAGCGACGCTGCCGTAGCTCGTCAGTTCAGTGTTCAGAGCCTGCTCGTTTAAAATCAGCATGTAATTGTCCTTCTAAGTGAAATTGTTCAGATCAGTGGATCAGCGCTTCCAACTGGTGCCAGCACTTACCGGCGGTTACCCAGAGTTTGTTGAGTGGGCGCGAGGCGAAGATCTTCGGATGGTTAATTTTGCTGAGCACGTCGAAGTGCCCCGGTTTATCCAGTATCGCGTTGGCCAGTGCGTTGGCGACCAGATGGGACGGCCCCAGACCAAAACCCGCATAGGCCTGTGCGAAGTAGATATTGTTGTGGCCCGGCAGCTGACCGACCTGCGGGAACAGGTTGGCACCGATCGCCATGCGGCCGCTCCAGGCGTAGTCCAGCTCCACATCTGCCAGTTGAGGGAACACCTTGCGTAGGTTGCCACGCAGGTGAGATTTCAGGTCCTGCGGTAGGTATTCGACAAAGTGGGTCGCTCCGCCAAATAACAGACGTTTATCTTTGCTGATGCGGTAGTAGTCGATCACCGGGCGGTTGTCGCAGATCGCAGCATTGGCAGGCAAAATCTCAGCAATCAGCTCATCCGGCAGCGGCTTTGTTGCCACGCTGAAGGCGTTGGTGGTGACAAAGCGACTGTCGAGATGTGCGTCCAGCCCATCCAGATAAGCGTTGCAGGCATACACAAGCTTATCGGCGGTAACTTTGCCTTGGGCCGTATGCACCACAACCTTTTCGCCCTTTTCGATGCGTGTGACCGGACTGTTCTGATAGATACGTGCACCAAGGCTCTGTGCAGCGCGGGCTTCACCCAATACCAGATTAAGCGGGTGCAGGTGCGCGGAGCCTTTATCGAGCAAGCCGCCGACGTATTTGTCGCTGGCGACCACCTGTTTCAGCTCTTCACCTTTGAGCAACTGCGTCTCAAACGGGTACGCCTGTGACTGTAGAAACCCGTGCGCTTCCTCCAGCATCGCCAGGCGTTTTTTATCGTAGGCGACGGTGCAGTACCCCCAGGTGAAATCGCAGTCGATCTCGTAACGCTCAACGCGGTTCTTGAGAATCTGCACCGCATCCAGCCCCATCTTGTAGAGGCTGTTGAAATCACGCTCCGACAGCTGTTTCCTGACTGTTTGTGGGTCGTGACCGATACCACAGATCACCTGCCCGCCGTTACGGCCGGAGCCGCCCCAGCCGATCTCGTGCGCTTCCAGCAGTACCACGTCTACGCCCTGCTCCGCCAGCTCCAGGGCGGTGTTCACACCGGTATAACCACCGCCAACGATGCAGACTTCAGCACGCTGATCACTGTCCAGCGGACCGGCGTCCAGTTCCAGATTAGCGCTGGCCTGATAGTAGGAATTTACGTTATTCATAAAGTCCTCCCCTTGTGGGAAGTGAGAGAAGCGGAGGCGAACGCCTCCGGAATGAAAGGCTTTTACTTCTGCAGGCAAGGGTAAGCCGTGGCGTTGAGTTTCACCGCCTTAGCGCCGACCTTAAAGTTGCTCAGCGCGCCGGTCTCGGTGCCCTGATAACCGACGATCTTGCCGCAGGTGCGCATGGCGTTGAAATCGATCAGCAAGGTGCCCACAGTCGGGATAATCTTCTCCTCCCACACGAACAGGTAGAGGTTGTCGGCGATCTTGCGGTAGGAGCAGTAATCGGTGTCGCACAACCCCACCTCGTTGCCCTTCAGGCAGTTCCAGGTGTAGGCGTTTTGCCGCAGGTAGATATGCTCATACACCTCTTCGTCGGTGTAGGAATACTCTACGCGCCAGCCCAACAGCTCGTCGGTCTCGGGGTGGATAGTCTTATCGTCTTCGGTGAACTCGCGGTCCAGCACGGCACGGACAAAATCCACTTTCACACCGCGCAGGTTGTCACCACTCAGCGCACGGTCCAGAATCGGGCGGTTGATCTCCTCCTGGCTTGGCATGACCGCAATCGATGCGGTCGCCACGCCTTTGTTCAGGTCCAGCGCGAGAGATACGGTGGTGCCCGGTTCAGACTGCTTCTCGAAGTCGACAAAGTAGATGCCTTCACGCGGGTTCACTGCGCTGTAGGTTTCGGCGAATTCGCCCGCTTCGCCTTTGATCGACCACACCAGTTCGGATGCAGAGGTAAAGTGGTGGTTGATCACCCAGCCATTTTCGAAGTGAAAATCGAAACGTTTGCCCGCCAGATCTTCAACATTGGGCAGGTTATTGGCACCGAATCCATGGGATAACTCATCGACGGGGATCCAGTTTGTGTTCTCGCTCATGCGAATGACTCCGGTTGTTATTGTTCGTTGACGCTTTCAATGGTCATCGCTTCGTCATTCGCAAAATATCGGCCACATGGTTGATATTTTTTTGTCACAAACGGCGGCAGAATGGGCACCATCAACCGCCTCTCTGCCTCTCCCGGCAGGGCCTGGACAGCTGCGTCAGTTACATCCCGTTACATATCCGCACAAACTGATACCCAATATAGTTAGCATGTTAATTATATTGTTGATATACCTAAATAGGGGACAGGATCAGACCAGATTTCCGTGAACAACAAGCAGGCTGGCAGGTGAAATATGCGCGTAGAACAACAGACTATTCCATCCGGACTTTATAAGTTTCAGGACGAGTGCCTGTCCTTGTTGAACGGCACGCTGGAGGTGTCCAAAGCGGTTTCCTATCTGGTGGATGAGCGGGCACGCCCTTTCTGCTACAAAACGCACCACCTGCACCCCTCCATGCACCGGGAGTATCTGGAGCGCTTCTACAAGCTGGATCCGCTCTACCCCACCCAGTTCTCGGACCAGAACGATACCGTGGTGAAGATGAACGATCTGGTGGCCACCCATGAGCGATTCAATCACCCCTACTACACGGAATTCATCTCGCCGTGGGGCGTGCGTGACATCATCGAACTGTTCCTGCGTGTGGATGATCGTTTGGTGGCGGGGTTTGCCCTCTTCACCAGCAAGGAGCAACCGGAGTTTCGCAGCGCTGATCTGAAGAAGGCGTACCAGCTACAACACTTTATGCAGTTCGCACTGGAGCAGATTCTGGAATCGCCGCAACAATCCAACTTCGATAAGTTTTGCGACCAGTACCACCTGACGCCCAAGGAGCGCCTGGTGACCGAGCTGGCCCTGAACGGCCTGCCCAATAAAACCATCGCTAACGATCTGGACTGCGGACTGGCAACGGTAAAAACCCATCTGCAGAACATCTTTGCCAAGATCGGTGTTAACAGCAAACGGGAGATCAGTTCCCTTTACCTGCAATATCGTTAACATTGCCCGCATGATCGATGCCATTAACTGCAACTACCCGCCCACAACCGCTAAACCTTTAGGTTGATACCCGCTTTTCCGCCCAGCCGGATACTAGTTATCAGATGCCCGGCAGCTGTGTGATGTCGCTGCCGCAATTCCTATAACAATAACGTTCAGGAGTTATAGATGACTGATAACACCGCAAATCAAACATTCTGGAACCCGATGGTACATCCGGGTGATCCACGTTCTCGCAACGGCATTGAAATCGTAAAGGGTGACGGCAACTACGTGCAGAACCGCGAAGGCGACTGGCTGGTCGACGGCGTGGGTGGTCTATGGAACGTCAACGTGGGCCACAACCGCGCAGAGGTAAAAAAAGCGATCACCGATCAGCTGGATGAGCTGGAATACTTCCAAATCTTCGACGGCATCGCACACCCACGTGTTCGCGAACTCTCCGACCTGATCATCGAGATGACCAAGCCGGAAGGCATGGCAAAAGTGATGTACAGCTCCGGCGGCTCCGACGCTGTTGAGACTGCGCTGAAAGTGGCGCGCCAGTACTGGAAAGCGGTGGGTCAGTCCCAACGTTACAAGTTCATCTCCCTGAAGCAGGGTTACCACGGCGTACACTTCGGTGGCGCATCCGTAAACGGCAACACCGTATTCCGTACCAACTACGAGCCGATGCTGCCAGGCTGCATCCACATCGACACGCCATGGCTCTACCGCAACCCATGGAACTGTGAAGACCCTGAAGAGCTGGGTCAGCTGTGTGCTAAACAGCTGGAAGCTGAGATCCTGTTCCAGGGCCCAGAAACGGTAGCGGCGTTCATCGCTGAGCCGGTACAGGGTGCGGGCGGTGTAATCGTGCCGCCAGCCAACTACTGGCCGCTGATCCGTGAAGTCTGCGACAAGTACGGCGTACTGCTGATCGCTGACGAAGTGGTAACTGGCTTCGGCCGTTCCGGTAGCATGTTCGGTGTACGTGGCTGGGGCGTTGCGGCGGATATCCAGTGCTTCGCGAAAGGTATCAACTCCGGTTACATCCCACTGGGTGCGACTGTGGTGAACGAACGTGTGGCGAAAGGGATTGAATCCTGCGACAACTTCAGCGGTGCGGTGATGCACGGCTACACCTACTCCGGTCACCCGGTAGCCTGTGCTGCGGCGCTGGCGTCCCTGAAAATCGTTCAGGAGGAGAACCTGCCAGAGAACGCCGGTAAACAGGGTGCAGACCTGCTGGCGAAACTGATCGACGCCCTGCATGACTTCCCATCCGTGGGTGAGCTGCGCGGTAAAGGCCTGATGGTGGCGATCGATCTGGTCACCGATAAGACCACCCGCGAGCCGATCGATCCGATGAGTGGTTTCGCTAACCGTGTGGCGGCTGTCGCGCTGCGCGAAGGTGTAATCGTGCGCCCGGTTGGCACCAAGATCATCCTCTCCCCACCACTGACCATCGGTGAAGAGGAAGTGAACAAGATCGTAGCGGCACTGAAACAGGGTTTCACTGAGATCGACGTGTAAGCTCACGCACGTTCCGCTGTTAACAAAAGACGCTCAGCCTCCGGCAGGTCCCTGCCGGAGGCGCCCCACTGCTCTCTTCCTATTACCCACTTATCTCAGCTCATTCACTTTCTGTCACGCCTTGTCATCACACCCGCTATCAACACTTGGTATATCCCCCACTCGGTGGATACTCAGCCCGGACTACCTGCTTTAAGGTGACTGAAACTAGGTCATCGGATTACGTTATGAAGTGTGAGATTCAACCGCTGAAAGCTGCTGATTTCCAGCCCTGGTCCAGCCTGTTTGCCGAATATTGCCTGAGTAACCGTTGCGGTAAAGAGATGCATAAGATCGTGACGGTGTGGAACTGGCTAATCGATCCTCAACATCCGATGCAGGGGCTGATCGCGCGCAACGCCGACGGTCATATTATCGGCCTGGCCCACTTCCACAGCCTGCCGGATGCGCTGGAGGGTCGGGAGATGGGCTATCTCGCCAACCTTTACAGCAAGGGCCACAAAGCCAACAACGTGGCATCGGCGCTGCGCAACGCCTTTAAACACTATTGCGAAGAAAAAGGCTGGGGCTGAACACCTCACAACAATCACTCAGCCCCGCAGATCAGGTGTCCAGCAGATCCGCCATAATCCGGGCGATCATCTGTGAATGAGTCGCGACACCTTCGGCCTGCAGCGAATCCAGGGCCCTATCGGCGCAAGAGGTCGGAATTGCATCCCCCCGACGGGAGCGGATCAGCGCCTCCTCAAACGGCTTTTTAAACTCCGGATGCGGTTGCAGGGTAAGGATACGGTTGCCGTAGGTGAGCCCGGCGTAGCGGCAGAAGTCCGACTGCATCATTAGTTCGGCACGTTTTGGTTTCTCGGTAACCTGATAGCGATGCATTGCGTGCACCGACAGTTCATCTGGCAGCTGACCGTTCAACGGATGATCCGCCATCACCTCATACTGGTGGGCGCCCACACCCCAGCCGCCCGCAAAAGACTCCACCTGCCCACCCAGCACATCGGCGATCAGCTGGTGACCGAAGCAGATGCCGATCAGCGGACTACCTCGTTCGTCGATCTCTACGATCAACTGTCTCAACCGATCGATCCAGGCCAGATCATCGTCCACATTAAACTTCGACCCTGTAATCAGCCAACCATCGCAGTCAGCTGCGCTGTCGGGAAAGTGATCCTCGCGCACATCGTAGGTTTTGTAAGCGAAAGAACGCTCAACCTCTTCGAACAGCCGCATCGTCATCTCCGCGTATGAACCATACTGCTGCTCCAGTGTTTCCGGGGGTGTTCCGGCTGCGAGGATGCCAACGGTTTTCATGATCTGTGCTCTCTTATGAGGTTCTGATTGGTGGGCTTGCAGATGAAATTATTGCAGCGACTTAAGCGCCTGCTTCAGATTTCATCATACTGGATCATCCCTTTCCTTCACCAATTCAAATACTTAACAAACGCTCATTTTAAGTTAACTATTCGCTTAACTTGGCGAAAATTATTTCAAATTTAACGAAACAAAGAGCTCCTACAGAATCGTTATCACACCTTCACTCAGCTCTCTCGCTGATTCGCATGGGAGGTGAACAAGATTGACCACAACAAAAAATATTAGAGGTCACTATGACGATTAAAACCACCTTCAAATCTGTCCTGTCTGCTTGTGCTATCACCGCAGCGCTGACGCTTCCGACTATTGAAACCGCAAACGCAGGTGACGAGTTTATGCTCGCTCACGCTTACCCAACCGATCACATCTTTCACCTGACATCCGACACCTTCATGTCTCAGCTGAAGGCGAAAGGCTCCAGCATGGAAGTGGACTACCACCCGGGCGGCGACCTGGGCGACTGGGCGTCTATCTTCGAGCAGAGCATGGAAGGTGTGGTACCGATGTCCATGACCTTCGGTGCATCTGAGTTCGACCCACGCCTGGATCTGTCCTGGCTGGGTTACGTAGTCGATAACTGGGACGATGCGCGCAAAGTGTACGGCCCTAACGGCAAGATGACCGACGTTTACAACGAGATCATGGGAGACCTGGATCTGGTTGTACTGGGTACCATCCCGACCGGTTTCGGTTCCGTAGCGATCCGTAAAGGCGTCGACCGCATTCCGACCAACTTCCCAGCTGATACCACCGGTATCAAGATGCGCGTACCACCGGTACAGATCGGTATCGAGCGCTTCAAGAACTGGGGCTTCTCCGCTGTTCCTATGCCATTCTCCGAGCTGTACACCGCACTGCAGCTGGGAACCGTTGATGGCCGCTCCTTCGGTCCATCCGTTGAGATCTGGCAGATGCGCGACGTACTGGGTTCTTACATCCTGACCCGCGACTACTTCGAACATGCATTCTGGGTAGTGAACAAGTCCTGGCTGGAAGATCTGCCAGCAGACGAGCGCCAGAAACTGATGGCCGCAGCTGATGCAACCCTGAACAAAGTATGGGATGAAGCACAGGCGATCGACGAAGGTTTCCTGAAGAAAGTACGCGGCGCAGGCATCAACGTTGTTGAGCTGAACCCTGAGCAGCTGGCTAAAGCAAAAGAGATCCTGTACGCCAACGAATGGCCGTTCATGGAAGGCATCGTAGGTCCTGAAATCATGACCATGATGCGCGAAATCGCCGGCATCAACTGATCCATAGCGCTTTCACCGTTTCGGTATCGCCCTCCTTTTTGTACCTGTCTACCCCCAATGGCAGGTGCAAAACGGTATCGGAGGGCGCTGCCGCCCGGCCACTCTTTTCAGGATCAGTACCATGCAACACGAAAAACTCTCTGAACCTCAAAAATCCTCTTCGCCATCCGTGGGTAACGCGAAGATCTACGACTACGATCCGGATCTGAGCAAACACCCGATTCCACCGCACCTGCACGCCGTTCCCGATCAGCCCAACAACAAGGTAGACAGCTACCTGATACGCTTTGAGCGTCTGCTGAACTGGCTGTTCCGTGCCATGATGCTTTGCGCAGGCCTCGGCCTGGCATTCCTGATGTTCTCTCAGGTGATCATGCGTTACGTGCTGGAATCGCCGTTCACCGGCATTGAAGAGGCCTCCATTCTGCTCGCCGTCTGGATCTACTTCCTCGGCATGGGTTACGCCACCCGCGAACGTGAACATATCCACGGTGGCATTGTCAGCCTGGTGGTCAAAGATCCGTACAAGGTCAACATTATCCGCTTTATCGGCTCCATTACCTGCATGATCGCCGCAATTATCTTCGGCTACTTCGCCTGCAAATACGCGTTGAAAGAGCTGGATCGCGGTCGCGTATCCGTCAACCTGCGCTGGCCGCGTGGTCTCTGGAGCGCCAGCATGATCGTCGGTTTTGCGATGATGGTGGGTTACTTCCTGCTGGAAACTATCAATGAATTCCGTGACCTGCGCCGTACCCGTCGCAGCCGTCGCGCGCGCAAACAAGAAACGCAGGAGGTCTAAGCGATGACGTTATTTCTGATCTCGATGCTCATTGTCATCGTCCTGATTCTGATCGAAATCCCGGTGGCGTTTGCCTTCGGTATCGGTGCGGTGCTGTTCGCATTCCTCACCGGCAACAACATCTCGTTCCTGATTCCGCATGGTTTCAAAACCGCCAGTGGCTTTGCCTTGCTCGCCCTGCCCCTGTTTATCTTCGCCGGGCTTTTAATGGCGGAAGGCGGAATATCGGAGCGATTGCTGAACTTCGTAAACTCTATCGTCGGCCGTATCAAAGGCGGCTTGGGTGCAGTCACCGTGCTAACCTGCGCCCTGTTCGGTGCGATCTCCGGCTCCTCCTCTGCAGCGATCGCTGCGGTGGGCCAGATCATGATTCCGCGTATGGTGCGTGAAGGTTATCCCGAAGGTCACGCCACTGCATTGGTAGCCTGCTCCTCGGTACTCGCACTGCTGATTCCGCCAAGTATCCCGATGATTGTCTTCTCCATCACCGGTGGTTTGTCGGTGGGTGCAGCGTTCCTGTCCACGATCATTCCCGGCATCCTGCTGACACTGATCTACTGCGCACTGAACATCTGGTTCCTGCGCAACGACGACAATATCAAGGTGGAAGCTCCACTGCCGTTTAAGGACGCCGCCAAAGGCGTAGCTCAAACCGGTTACCACGCTGCGTTCGCCCTGCTGATGCCCCTGATCATTCTGGGTGCCATCTACAGCGGTATCGCCACACCAACCGAGGCAGCCGCGATTGCCGTGATCTATGCGATTCCGGTGGGCCTGTTTATCTACAAAGGCATGTCACTGAAGAGCCTGGGTTCGGTAACCGTGCGTGCGGTGACCATGACCGGTTCGATCATGGCGGTACTGTTCTTCCTGTTCATCATGAGCCGCGCCATGATTCTGGAGCAGGTGCCACGTGACCTGGCCCAGGCGCTGCTGACAGTCTCTGAGAACAAGTACGTCCTGTTACTGTTGATCAACCTGCTGTTATTGCTGATCGGCATGATCGTCGACGACATCTCCGGCAGTGTACTGGCGGCGATCATCTTCCTGCCGATCATAAACGAGCTGGGGATCGATCCGATTCACTTCGCAGCGGTTGTGGGTGTGAATCTGGGTCTGGGTAACGTATCACCGCCCTGTGCACCAATGCTCTATATGGCAGGCGGGGTTGGTAAGTTGTCCTTGGATCGCTACATCAAACCAACGTTGAAATTCCTCTGCTTCGGCCACCTGCCGATGGTATTCCTGGTCACCTTCGTGCCAGAACTGTCGCTGTTCCTGCCGAAACTGCTGATGGGATATTAATCTCGCAATACCTTATGCAATACCTCTCCTAACGTTCTCGCGATTCTATGCACTTTTCGCGACCTCTTCGGCCCCTGCTTGCAGGGGCTTTTTTTGTGTTTGTCGCCCAAACCCCGCGATACAGAAGCTTATCCTAGCTCGCTGATGCTGGGAGTCGTTTCGCTCGTCGCCAACCTGCCCTGTCAGGCATCGCTGCGCGATGGCTGACCTACGATGGTGGTCGATTACGGTAGGCTTGCCATTGCAACGCAATGCCCAACAATAAGAATCTGCAATTACAGCTGGAAAAGAGATATAGCCTCCCCGCTCATCCACGTACGGGGGGCCCGCATGGTTTAAACCTTAGAACACGCACAGCACACCGAACGACACCCATGAATTTATCTCTTGCATAAATCATGACCAGCGTTGCTGCCCGTGCTCTCTCGACCTGCGCTTTATCCAGATAGAAACGGGTGTCGATATGGCCGGTTTCGGTCGCCTTGAACCTAATATCCTCATTATCTGTGTAATCCATGACAATACGCCTCTGAGTTCACTTATTGTTGCTGTGCAGATTAGAGAGATCTCAGGTTTGCCACAAAAGGTATATTCTCGCGCTACAGATGAGCTAAACTCATCCGATGTATTTCAAAATCCCCCTCAACATGTTGAACACGTTCGCCTGCGCCGCACGCGTAGAGAGCTTTCAGCTGGCCGCAGAACAGCTGCATATCACGCCGTCTGCGGTAAGCCATCAGATCCGTAAGCTGGAACAACAGCTGGATTACAAACTCTTTGAGCGACTGGACAAACAGGTACGCCTGACGAGCGAAGGCCACCAGCTTTTCCAATCCATTAACCGGCCCCTTCACGAACTCTTCCAGGCATCAGAACATGCACTGACGCCACCCACACCCACCGTGCAAATCAGCTCAGTACCATTGTTCGCAACCCGTTGGCTGATGCCGAAGCTCGATCAGTTTCAGTCGGTACATCCCGATATTGAGCTATCGATTCAGGCAACAACGGATCTGGTCAATCTCGATAGCAGCAACCTGGACTGCGCGGTACGTCAGGGAGATGGGTCATGGAGCGATGTACATAGCGTCAAGATAGTGGACGAGAAACCGGTTGTTGCTTGCCGCACCAGCCTGCTGGAACGGTTAGGTGGCCCGCTCTCTCCGATAGAACTGCTTCAGCAACCACTGGTAGATGCGGTGGCACATTCCGATCGCTGGAAAGCCTGGTTCGCACAGGCCGATATTCGCACCGACCGCCGCATATGCGTTATGCAGGTACAAACGGCGGCGCAAGCCATTGAGGTATGCTCGCTAAGCGATCATTTTCTGCTGGTTGATCGGTCGATGATCGCGAAAGAGATAGAGAATGGACAGCTCGTGGTAGCCTCCGATCAGGGCAAACCATCGGCGTTTGGTTATCACCTGATCTGGTCTAAACAGCGTGACATGTCGGATGCGTTTATGCGGTTTAAAGATTGGTTATGCCAACAATAAGGCCCTAGCACCGCTGTTCCAGGTTCATTCGGAATCCCGAATGAACCTTTCCGATGCCGCCCTAGGTATCATCAGAGCTTGATACCCCTGATTTGGAGTCGGTATCAGATATTCTCCACGCCCGTTTTTCCCGATGCCAGAGTTCCATAAAATCACGGGTGATCTTTTTCTGAATATCCCACGCCTGCTCTGACGGGCAAAATATCGTAAAGAGCGCCTGATCATCGCCACTCTGAGTGGTAGAGATATACAGGGACGGTGCCGGGCCAGCAATCGTCACATCCAGACGCTTCTCAATCAACGCGTTGTAACGATTGGCAACCTCGTAAAAGTCTTCACAGTGTGCAGCCGCACGCTCCAGCAACTCCTCTTCAATGGTGAACAGATTCACCCCCGGCTCTCGCGTAATCGTAAAGCTATGGGTGGCGTAACGTTTCAGAAAGTTAAGGTTCTTGATGGTGTTCAGCAGCAACACATTGTTCGGCACAAACAACGTTTTCCCTGTATGGCTGTAAGATTCAATATCTACCTCCAGCAGGGTCAGCTTCGCCCAATCAGTTTCGGTTACTTCACCGGCGTATTTACCCACCTGAATCCAGTCACCGACCTGAAAGGGCCTGGCCGATACGATGTAAATAAAACCGATAATGCACTGGATAAACTCACGGGTCGCCACGACAAAAGCAACGACGAATGCAGCAACAGACAACGCAAACTGCTGCAGCTCAGCAGACCAGAACATAAACACACAGATAACAACACTCAGGTTGATCAGGTTCTTTACGATATTCGCTAAGTAACGCTTATCTTCACCCTGAGCCCTACCCCGGCGCTTAATGATCTCGGCCACTTTTACTTTGCAAAAGTAAACCAGCACCACAAACAGTATGGTGGTGATCAACTTGTGATCCAGAACCAGCTGCTTTACAGCTGCAATACTTTCCATCTC